>CAKOPC010000002.1 GCA_934098705.1 uncultured Bacilli bacterium
TCATCTATTACATCACCACTGCATGTGTTTTCCATAGTTATTTTATATTTTAAGTTATCACAACTACTACTATTGTTTTTTATATAAAAAATGTATGGACTATAATTTTTAGCATCTACATAATCCATTGGATAAGTATTTGTAAGGCTTATGCCTTTTCCTTCTTTAAAGGATACATCTATCTTACAGTTATTTATTTTGTTTTCATTTAGTCCAATATATTTTATACCAGTTATACCTGCATAACTTACTCCAACAAAAATTAGTAATATTCCAATTATTAAAAGAGTATTAATGATTGATTTTAATCTATTTGCCCCCTCCGTAATCCTAAATATTCGTTTCATTTTTAACCTTCTTTCAACCAGAAAAACACAAAAAAAGTATGTTACTATACAATAATATATTAACATACTTTTATTATTTTTGTCTACATTTAAAACCTATTTCCTTCTGTCAATTCCAATTAAAGTCATTTCTGTTGTTAAGTACTTTATTCTCTCTATTATTCTTCTTGCCTTTATTTTATCGGCATTACTATTTGTTATAGATAGATGAACTTCCAAATCATTTATATTTAAATTAGAAGTAAAAAACGTTGGTAAATCTTCCTCCATACGGTACTGAAGTATTGTTCCTAAAACCTCATCTCTGCCCCAACTAGTTAAATTTTCAGCCCCTATATCATCAATAAGTAATAATGGTATTTTTTTTATATAATTAAATCTATCACTGTAAGTTGAATCCTCACTATTATTAAATGACGCTTTTAAACTTCTTAAAAACTCAGGAAAATAAACAATCGCTGACTTAACATCCTTTTTTGCAAGTTCATTAAATAAAGATGCTACAAGATAAGTTTTCCCACTACCAAAGTTTCCTGATAAATAAAGCCCCTTTTTTCTATTTTTAAAATAATTTTCAATATAATCATTAATATATAAAATAATACCTATTCTTGATTTATCATCAGTATAAATATCCTTTACCTTAGCTTCCCTTAATTTGGAAGATATATTATATAAAGACACATTACTACTTGATTCATTATCTTCTTTATTAAATCTACAAGGACTATAAATAAAACTTATATCATTATTATTTACATCATATGTATATATAAACCCTTTAACTTCATTTTTACAAAAATTAAAACCTTTACAGTTTAAACAATTATTAAATTCACGGCATGCATCTTGTAATTTTGAAGTGTTATATGATAGCTTTTTATCACTAACATTTATCTTACTTACAAAATCATTAAACTTTGGATCACTTTTAGCATTATTTAACTCTCCCAATAAATTATACTGTTCGTGTTTTAAAAATTTATTTATTTTTTCCATAACTTACCTACCTACACTTATCTTAATAATTTCATTAATATCATCATCTTGTGCTTGGATATTCCTTTTTAAAGCATTACATTTTCTACATTTATAAATAATTTTATAAAGACCTTTTTTATCTTTACATACTCCAACAGGCATTAATATCCCATGACAATTACATAACCTATCACCAGGATTTATGTCAACATGCATAGAATATAAACAATATGGACAATGATCTCTTGATGTATAATTAAGTTTAGGTACTTCTCTTAAACAATTTACACATATAAAACTATCATCATTTTTTTTAAAGGTTTTAACATCCATCAAAACAACAACTCCTTAAAAAATATTTTAACACATATTACTAATATATTAAATAAAATAATTGCTTTTTTATACTTTATATATTAAAATTATCATAGGAAGTGGTTGGCAAATGAAAAGATATACTAGATTTATAACTTTATTTTTATTATGTTTTTTATCTTTAGGATGCTCAAATAAACTTATATGTAAAAAGGATAATTATAATAAAAAAGAAACTATTGAAATAACATTTAAAGATGATTATCCCTATATTATGAAATGGAATAAAGATATAACATATAATGAAGATGACGCCTTAATAGAACTTGATTATTTAGAAGAAAAAAACTATTTAGATAATTTTAATGAAACAAAAGGTCTTACTTATAATATTAAAATGAATGATAGAAAAGGTTTTATAAAAGAAAATGTTATAATAGATTTTAAAAAATATGATAAAAATTCCCAGTTCAAATTACCAATAGTTTTAGAAGATAAAAAAACTAATGAATATTATTTAAAAAATAATGGCTATATATGTAAATAAGCACCCTTATATAAGTGCTTATTTTTATTTATATTAATTATAATTACTTAAAAGATTTCTTAATTTTTCCTGTTCCTCTAAAGTAGTTTCTTGTTTTTCAATATTTTTATCAAACCACTCTGGTACTTCTTTTTGTTTTACATTAACAAATGTTGTTTGCTTATTTTTAACTAAATTTTTATATTCTTTTTTACAAGCTTTCATAGCTTCAAGTGTTGTTTCAATACCAAGTCTTTTCCACTGAGCTGCAATAGTTTCGATATAATTTTTATTAAGTTTTTGATTATTAACCTTTAATACATAATCTATCAAAACATTAACAACTCCTGGTGTTAGTTTTAAATCAACAAGTAAAGATTCAAGTATTCTTAAATCTCTTTCAACAACTTTACCATCTTTATATTTACTTTTTAAAAACTGATATGGATTAGCATTTTCAAAAGTATATATCATAAGCGATTTTTTAGAAGTATCTCCAGTTGGTGTTTTTAAATAATCAGGTTGATGCTTATATACAAGTGTTGGTAAATTATTATTATTTTCAAACCTATAGTAATTACGACAAGCTTTTCTTAACTGTTCCTTATCTATCATACCATTTTCTTTTATATTAGTTTTAATTAAATCACTAATTGTAAATGAATCTAAATTATAAACATATGATAGATTATTTATTAAATCAACAACTTCTTTAGTAAATGCTTTTTCACTTATAATACCATTTAAACTACTAACTAAAAATTCAACATCTATATTATTATTAAACTTTATCTTATTAGTATTTTTATCTATTAAATCTTGATTTGTAATAAAAGCATTTGATTTAGAAACTGCAAAAACATCATCAAACAAAGCTGTTATATCATCATAATCTTTTAAATTGATTCTAGGAACTTTATAATTATTAACAATCCTTTCATATTCTGCTTTACCAACATTATTATATAAAACAACACTAAATATTGGATGGTTTAAAAAATCTACTGAAGATAATGGTGAATATATAACATAAACATAATTATTTATATTTGACTTTTTTACATATGTTTTTAAAAGTCCCACAGCTTCTAGTTTTTCTCTTGCTACTTTTATATCGCTTAATGAAAGTTGCATAATACTAAGCAGATGGTGATGATTATATGTTGTACTTATAATGTTGTTTTTTTCTAAATCATTTAAAAATGTATAATAAAGACAAACTGCATTATGCCCAATTATTGGTTGATATAAATCAATAATTATTTTTTTATCTATATCACTAATTATACTTTTATTAACAACATAATAACTATCTGCTGGCAGTAACATCATATAAAACACCTCAAAAGATATTATACAATAAAAAAACTAATTTAGCATTAGTTTTTGAAGTAATTTTTTTATCTTTTTCTTAATACAATTAATTGTTCTGGAAGCAAATAAATATTACTATTATTATTTATAATATCCTGTTTTGTCGTATTAAAAAATTCCGCAACTTTTGTTAAAGTATCTCCCATACTTGTAATATATGTTACAACATTTGGTTTTGGTATAAGTATTGTCTGTCCTGGATAAATATATTCATTTACATCAAGACCATTTATTGATGATAAATTATTAACACTAATATTATTTTTTTCTGCAATAGAATATAAAGTATCACCTTGTTTTATGTTGTAATAATCAAAAATATTTGTAATAGATACTGGTATATTTAATGCCATATCATTAGTTAGTGTATATGGATATTGTAAATTATTAGCACGTATTATTTCGGATGCTGGAATATTATAAAAACTAGCAATAGATTCTAAAGTATCACCTTGCCTTACAATATATATTTCCATTATTTTCTCCTTTCAATAAAATTATATGAAAAAGATGTATAAAATTTTACATTTTATACACCTAAAATTATTAATAAATATATTACTTTGAATAAACAGAATATCTATTTACTTTATTAAATAAAAGTTCATCATAAGTAATTACTTTTTTACTATTAGTATTAATATTAAAATAATATAAAGTATTATTATCTATATAATATATAGTATCTTTATCTATTAATATACTATTCTTATCATCTATTGTAAATAAATATATATCTTTATCTAAAACTTCATTATAAAGTATCATATTATTATTCTCTTTATAATAATAATTATCAAGATAACTACCTATTACTTCTTTATCCTTTATTTTATCAGGTAATTTTATATCTTCTTTAAAAATCTTTTTTTCTTCTTTAAAATCATATATATTTATACGTTTAAATTCCCCATCATAATATAATCCCTTATTTTCACTATTTACAGTTTCTTCTATCTTACCCTTTTTAGGATTTATAACATATTGCTTTAATTTATCACTATCAAATATATATATTTTATCTTTAACTACCCCATTTATATAATAATCACTTGAAATAACTTTTTTCTTTTTTAAAATAATATTTCGAATTTTATTATTTGTCATATTAATTATATAAAAACTATTATATTCATACTTTTGATCGTAATTTGGCATAACATAATATTTAAAAGTAGAAACTCCTAAAGAATTAGTATATGTATCTTCTTTAAATAGATTAAGTTTAGCTAATTTTTCATTATTTAAAGTATAAAAACCATTGTATTTCCAAACATAAATATAAGTGTTATCTAATATATTATCTTTATAAACAGTATTACTATCATAGGAAATAGGTTTTGCATTATCACTAAACCTAGAAATATCATACCCACTATTATCTATAAGGGTTATCATATCTTTTAATTCATTTTTATAATATGAATATGTATAAAGCTTATCATCAAAATTACATATAATATTTAATTGTTTATTATTTTTAAAGACAGGATAAATACAAGATAAATCATCTTTTTCATAGTATATAATGTTTTTTAGAACCTTTTTAGCTTTAAAAAACTTATTATCATAACTAAAATAATAATCTTTTTTCTTATAATTTACTTTAAAGTAATATTTGTTATTTTTATAAACTTCAAACACATTAAATGACTCATCTTTATTTATTATTTTATAGTTTTTTTCATGATAATTTTTAAATATAAATACAACAAACTCTAAAATTAAAATAGCAACTAATATTAATAAAGTATTTTTTACAATTTTTTTCATTTCTACATCACATATAAATTATATCAAAAAAAAGTAATAATTCAAAATAATTACTACTTTTTAATCTTTTTTAAAGTACATCTGCTTCTTTTAAGAAATTAACAAATGTTTCTTCATCAGTATATCCACCTTGTACTGATACTTGTTCTCCATCTTTAAATACTATTGTAGTAGGAGTTCCCCAGTTATCTTCATTTTCTTTAAAGTAAGCAGCACTATCAAATAATGTGTTGTAATCATTATTACTAAATTCTGCTATATCAACATAATAGAATACTATGTTATATTTTTGCATTACAGAATTTAAAACTGGTTTAAACTTTTCACAATATCCGCATCCTGTTCTAAATACTGATACAACAAATACATTGCTCTTTAATAATGTTTTATAATCATTCATATCTATTTTTACTATTTGTTTTGGTAAAAGATCTTTTTCCATTAAATATGAAGTAATATTAGCTTTTGAAAAATCTCCATCATATATATCTTTTTCTTTACCATCAACAGTAATTAAAACATTTTCTTTATCCCCTAATACTTCTTCTTTTTCTTCATCTGTTAAATTTTCTGTGTAAATATATTTAAATTTTAATGAATTATCTTCTGCTATACTTCTCATATAATTAAGTGTATCTTTATCCTCTTTTGAACCAATGTATACATAAGTATCATTCCAATTAGATGTTTTATAATCTCCATATGATGCTTCTTTAAAATATTTATCTTCTCCTAGTTTAGATAAGAAAAATACGCCAAATATTATTAATACAGCAACAAAGATAGTTATAATTAAACTTTGATATTTTTTCATAATTTCTTCCTCCTTAATTTTGTATACAAATATATTTTAGCATTTATTTATATCATTTGTAAATATATTTTGACAAATTTAGTGCTTTGACAAAGGATTATCTAAAATGAAGGTAAAAAGTTTGTACTTTTTTTATAAAAGTGCTTGACAAAAATACTATCCATAGTCTATAATTAAAAATGCCTACAAGATCCTTGTAGTTTATATGCGGATGTAGTTTAGTGGTAGAACTTTAGCCTTCCAAGCTAACCACGGGAGTTCGATTCTCCTCATCCGCTCCATTGACGTTTCTGTTCGAACTATTTAGTTTGAACTTGATATATAGAATCAATCGAAAGATTGATTTTTTTGTGTTTTACAAAGAAATCATCCTAAAGAAAGGATGGTGTTTATGATTAATATTATCAAACAAGAAATACCTATTGATGAATCGCTTAAAAAGAAATTAGAGTTTATTTGTGATTTTTGTAATACTACTCCTACATTTATAAATGGAAGTATTAGAAAAATTGATAAATCTAATTTGGCTTATGTTGAACCTCACAAAGTAATTATCAATAATATAATGTTTCTTGTTTTTAATTATTCTAATGATGTTTATATCAAAAACTTTGGTAATAAAATTAAAATCAATGAATTAGAAAATTATTTAAAGCGTACCAACTAGTAAATTTGTCGAAAATAGTTTATAATTAAATTAGAAAAACTTATATCTGATTTATTTATGGGCGAAGCAGTACAAATAAGCCTAGTTGTACTACTTCGCTCTTTTTTAGTAAAGGAGATGATGATAATTGGATGATGTAAAAAAAGTTTGTGGTCTTTATATGAGGGTATCAACTCATACTCTTAAAAGTGAGAAAAAATTTAAAAAATAGATTTGAAATTATATTTAATTTCAATATTTTTATCATTATCAATAGTAATTCTATCAATTATTGTTGATAATAATTCTCTACTTGGAGTTTTTAATTTTAAAAACTCATTTATTATATTTATGTATTGTGAATTATCTTTTGAATTTAATTTATTTTCTAATTGATATAATTTAAGTTCTAAATCGTGTTTATCATTTTTTAATTTAGTCTTTTCTTGAGTAAGATTATTATATTGTCTTAAAAACATTTCTTCGTCAATAATACCTTTTAACTTGTCTTTGTAAATCTTATCAATGTAAGTGTCTTGTAATTTTATATTATTTTCAAGTCTACTAATTTGATTTTCAAAATCTACTTTTAATTTTAAAGTCTTATCATTTTGTTTAAGTAATTCTTCAAAATTATTAGTTTTAACATATTTCTTACATTGTTTTCTTACATCTTTTAATATTTCATTTTCAAGTTCATAGTAATTAACTTTATGATTAGTGCATAAACCTCTTTTTGAATATTTTTTATAAAGAGAACAAATACAATATTCTTTTTCAACATATTCGCCGTTGGCTTTGGTGTATCTACTTCTATCAATACCCATTTTATGACCACACTCTTTGCAGTAGAAAAAGCCTCTAAATAAATATGGAATTTCTTTGCCATAATTATTTTTGTTTTTATCAGCCATATTTTGGACGATATCAAAAGTTTCTTTATCAATGATAGCAGGACAAGCACCCTCTACGACTATCCAGTCCTCTTTTGCATTTCTTCTACGATATTTCATTTTATAACTAACTTTATATTGTTTGCCTTGTGCTAAATTACCAATGTAAGTTGGGTTTTGTAAAATATCTCTAATAGTAGAACTTTGCCATAAACCATAAGTCATAGTTGGATTTTTATAGACTTTTCCTTTATAAACACTTGGACTTGGTATGTTTTCATCAGTTAAAGTATCACTAATTGCTTTAATTCCCATACCACTTTTAGCCATATTAAATATTCTTCTAACAATAGGTGCTACTTCTTCGTCTATAATAAGTTCGTGTTTGTCGTATGGAATATTTTTCTTATAGCCATAAGGAACTGTTCCACCCATAAATTTACCTAACTTTTTTTGTGAATTAAGAGTTGCTTTTACTTTTTTTGATGTGTCTTCAACATACATTTCATTAAGCATTGCTTTTAACATCAATTTATTATTATCTTTATGTTTGTCAAAACTATCATAGTCATCACTTATTGCATAATATCTAACATTTTTTTTAGGAAAATATTCAGTAGCAAAAATCATACTTTGTGCCATATTACGACCTAAACGGCTTAAATCTTTAGTAATTACCATATTAATTTTTTTGTCGTCAATATCTTTTAACATACGATTAAAACTATCTCTATCAAATTGAGTTCCACTAACTCCATCGTCAATGTAAGTTTCAACTACTTCTAAATCATTTTTGATAGCATATTCCATAATGTAATCTTTTTGATTAGAAATGCTTTCACTCTCACTTTTTCCGTCCTCTAAATCTTTTAATGATAATCTTAAATATATACCAACTTTAAATGCTCCGTTCATAATTTTTTCTCCTTTCATATTTAACGGAACACATTTTTAATATACATATTTATTATACCACTTTTACCCTTATTTCTCAAGGTTTTCAGTGATTTTCTCGTTAAAATATGCGATTAAAAATTGTTCCAAAATTTCTTGTAAAGTTTTACCATTTTCATTAAATGTACTTGTTATTTTCATAAGTTCACCTTTGACTTATGCCGACATAAGAATTTTATTAAATCCTTTCTCTTTCCTTAAGGTACTTACAATATAGCATTTAAAAATAGACATAATCTCGTTCATAAAAATGCTGTAAATGTTCCAAAATTAAAACGAAAAAAAGCCCATAAAATAAGGGCTGACTTAAAAAATACTACCTATTTTTCGAGTAAAATAAGCAAAAAAAGTTATAATTATTTATGATATTTTTTAATACTCTATGATACTTTGTGATACTTTTCCTATGCGTGTATGTGTTATAATAATGAAAGAAAAAATATATTTAAAGAAAAAAATATAAAAAAACTATAACATTATATTTATTTGTTTAGGTCGAAAAATAGGTATCTAAAAAGCCTGAATATCAATAAATATAAGGCTTTTATTATTTTTAAAATGGAACACTATTTATAAAAAAGTGCACCTTTTTTTGAAGATATTGTTTGTTATAATTAAAGCACAAAGAGAAAAGATAACGCGTTTGAAACTTTGTAAAAATTAAATGTTTAGAAATGAAAGGAATTGATTAAAATGGAAAAACACACATTTGGTTATGAAAAAAATTATCTAAAGGGGTTTGATAGTAGTAAGTGCTTTGGCTATCTTGAAGAAGCAGTAATGGACTATGAGGAATACATAGGAACATTTATTGAAGATTACATCTATAACGAGAAAGGCATTAAAAAAAATGATAATTTACTTGATAAATTATATGAAAATGCTTTAATTAAGTTTAACTATTTAAGTGTAAGCGATAATGAAATTAAAGATTTTGTTGATAATGAATTAAAAAATATGAAAGGAAATGATTAAAAATGAATAAAAGTTTAGAAAGATTTATACCAATATTTAATACTTGGAAAGGACAAGTTGATAAAGTAATGCTTGATAATAACATTGATAGCATAGTTGCAGAACACGAGTTTTACAGCCATTTAGCATTTATTTATGACACTATTAAAGGTGGTAAAACTATTTATGACGCATTTGGCGATAATTTAGACGAAAGCGAAGATTACATTGTTAGTTATGATATTATTAATGACTTAATAAATGCTATTGATAATTGCTATTATGTAATTGGAACTCTTGATAATAAAAAAGTTATGGTTATTGACGATAAAGATAGTTATTATCTTGACGAAACAAAGATAAAACTTTAAAACTAAAATACAAAGGTTGTCTTAAAGATAGCCTTTTTCTATGGTATAATATTATTGGAGGGCTACATTATGGGAAAAAGACATAATACCTTAAGCGACGACATTTTTAGAAACTCTAAATATGTTAAAACACTTGAAAAAGAACTAGGTATTGATAATTTTAGAAAAGAATATAAAGAACAATACGACATAATGCTAAACATCTATAAGACATTTATTTTGATTAACAATATTATTTTTGCTGATAGTAATAAATCAATAAACGATAAAATATTTGAAATAGAACTTGAACTTGAAAAATGTTTATTTGGCTCTAATGATAACGATAGTGAAAAATACCAATACAGCACTAGAACAATTAAAGGGCTACTAGATAGCAATTCAAGAATATTATTTAATAAGTTTATTGAGTGGTATGACTATTTAATGAATATTAATAAATTAGACCAAGTAAAAAAAGATGTTGAAGAATTAATGAATAAATTAGAGTATGTTGGTTTTGATAATGTCATTAAAGGCAAAATTGAGTATAAAAAAAATAAAGATAGTAATTACAAAATCTTTATTAGTAAGTTTAATAATTTGTATGTTGAAAATAAGGCATTTTTAGACCAATACAAGCAAGATTATAATAATACCTATGGAATTGACTTAAGCGATAATGAAATACTAGAAATAGCCTTTATTTACGATATGGTGGCTAGTGCTAATAATGGACTTGCTTACTTCTATTCAAGCGAAGATATTAGTAATTATAACTTAAGTGAAAAATCTAGTTATAAAGATTATTATAGTGCTTATTTAAGTGCTTTAAATATTGATTTTTGCGACAATACTTTATTTGAAGAAAATACCGAAATATTTATGCAAAGATGTTTTAAAACAATTAAAAGAATAGAAAAACAAGGTAAAGATGTTTCATTAAATAAGTTTATTGCTAATTTTGATTATTATTACTTTAGAGAAAACTTTAGAATAATTGCAAAAAAGCCTAATACTATTAAAATTAAAAATGATTTATTAAATAAAATTGTTAAAGATTTAATAGAAATCTATAATTTAATAGAAAATGAGGAAGAAATAGAAAATAACTATCAGTTGGCTTTTGATAAGGTGCAAAATATAATTGATAGAAATAAAAACTTTTTTGAAAGGTTGAGTTAATTATGAAATCAGTAAATACAATAAAAGTTATGAACGAAGAACAAAAGATAAAAGATTTAATGAAAGCTGACAAAAGCCATAATTATTTATTCTATAAAAAGGCTTATTCTTTTGTTGAAAATTATATTTTAAGGAAAATTAAGGGTATAGATATTAAAGAGGTTGTACCAAAAGGCGAAAAAATAAGATCGAGTGTTGAAAAGTTTTATTATGAAGAAATGGAAAGTAATGCTGTAATGCTTACAATATTATTGGCAAAAGTTGATTTTGAAGAAAATAAATCGCCACTATTATTAAAAGACAATGAAGTTGGTTTTCTTGATAGCAAAGATTTAACTATTAAAAAAGATATTGGTAATAGAATATTTGATATTATTTATAAAAAATATACTATTGAAAATAAAATTGAAGATTATTTTGAGGAATATTTAGTTCCTATGCTAAATGAATTAAATGACAAAAAAGTAATAACTTATAATGTTAATTCAAATGATAAAGAAATACAATTATTAACTAATAAAACAACTGAACTTGTAAAACTATTTATTAATAATAAAATTGGTAATTGTATTAATTTTTCATTATTCAAGTATGCTTTTAATGAAGAAGAAACTTATAGATTTAACTTTCTTTATAATGACAATGAAAATGCAAGAAATGATTTTGTTGAGATAGTAAAAGATTTTTTAGAAGATAATTATAATAAAATGGAATTAAAGACAATGAGTAAAGAAACAATGGAGCAATACATTGAGGCAGTAGAAAAATAATGGCTACTACCTTTTTTATTTGCATTATTTTTTTTGGTAATAATAAATAGTGCTTAATTAAATCAATTAAATAGTATTCTAATTTTAAGCAAAATAAAA
The DNA here is from genome assembly GCA_934098705.1 of uncultured Bacilli bacterium. Taxonomy (GTDB): domain Bacteria; phylum Bacillota_I; class Bacilli_A; order RF39; family UBA660; genus CAG-611. The sequence goes on from CAKOPC010000002.1 coordinate 11,982, forward strand.
GAGTATGTTTTTTTACATACACCTTTTATACATCTATTTTTCTTCTTTTGTTTCTTCTTCTAATTCTTCAAATAATACTTTAATAGGAACTCCTAATACTTTTGAAATGTGGTATAAAGTATTTAAAGAACAAGTCTTAAATGTATCATTTTCTAAATCGCCAATAAAGTTTTCACTGAAACAACATTTTTCAGCAAGTTGTTTTTGCGTCCAACCTTTATTTTTTCTTTGCTTTTTAATATTCTTGCCTACCCAATAATAAATGTAGTTGTTATCTTCTTTAGATACTTTCATTTCTCACCACCACATTTTAATTATCTTACATTTTTTCACAATTTAACTACTCCAAATGGGTGGGGTTGTGGTATAATAGTATTGAAAGGAGTTTGATTTTATGGCTTTAATAAAATGTAGCGAGTGTGGAAAAGAAATGGATTCTAGTGATAAAAAGTGCTTAAAATGCGGAGCAAATGTTGCAGACATCTTTTTACGGGAAAATACAAAAGATAGTTTGCTAACTTTGGTTGACGAATATGCTTGGTTTTGTAGTGATTTTTTTACGGGAGAAATCCCAACAGATTTAACCTCCGATTATGGAAGAAGTAACAATTATTATTTAGAAAACTTTAATGTTTTATTTGGAACAATTTATAATAATGAGGAATTTGTTAATCTTGTAAAAAAATATGCAGACCTAGAAATTGCGAAAAAGCAACTAGAGAAAAAAGGTTTTAGTTTTCTTTCTAAATCTTATAGTGAATATTTTGATGAACAAATGAAAATAAAAGAAAAAATAGAAAAAATTGTTGATACATTTTTTTAAACAATTAAATCAAATAATAGAATGTTATTCTTTTTATAAGAAAGTGAGGTAATGATATGAAAAAAATATTTAAAATTATAGGTATAATACTAATTGTTATACTTATATTAGTTGGTGGTGTTTTTGGATATATAAAGATAAAACAAAGTATGATGAATAACGAAAGAAGAAATGCAAAAACTTTAATGGAGTATGTAAAAACACAAAGTTGGAAATATTTAAATTGTTATGATAGTGGGTGTTTAAATATGTCTTTTGAAGAAAATAAGTTTGTATGTGATATAGATTATAACAATATAAAAAATTTTCAAAGTGATTATTTTGTAACAAAAGATAATGCAGTATATGATATATCTTTCTATGAATTATATAGTAATAATCAAAATTGTAAAAAAAGAGAAATTGACATTGATATAAAAAATATACAAGATTGTTATATCTTTAGCAAAGATAATAAAGTTTATGATATAAGAGATTTAGAAGAACAACGGACAAGTGATTATTCACAAATATATTTAGCAGATAAAGACATAAGAAAAATAATTGATAGTGATTATAACTATGATAATAAAGAAATAAATGTATTGGTTTTTAAAAACAACAATATATATAAACAAGTGTATAATTATAGTGGTTCTACAATATCACAATTAAAGAAAGAAGAAATATACAAGTCATTAGAAAAATATGGAAATGTAAAACATATAAATTTAGCAAGTAATTATACAAGTAATAGTGGTAAATACTATCAATTAGAAGATAATACAATAATAAATATTGTAAGTGATAAAGGTTATTATTATTTAGATGAAGTAAAAACAGATGAGTGTAGCAAATATAAAGATATAGAGTGCAAGTTGGAATTAAAAGAAAGTGAAATATATAAAAAGTTTAGTAAAGATATTAAGTTTATAGGACAACAATACACAATATTAAGTGATAACTCAGTAATAAAGACAAGTTATTTAACTTATCCATTAGATAAAGATTTGAAAAGCAATAAGTAAATCTATATACGAGGTGGCGACCGATTTTTGAAAAGTCAAGACCACTTTTACTAAACATAGCCCCTATTAGTTGATTATAGTAATAATAATTGACTTATGGGGCTTTTTATTGCCCTATTTGATAGATAAGTTATTTGTAATAAACATCTCTTAAATACCTCTTAAATTGAGTTATAAGAGGTGTTTTTTTGTGCCTTATAATTCATTATAGTTAAATCATAGTTCTTTTAATGTAGTTTTAGTTGTAATTATCTTCTTTTAAGTAGAGGGTGGTAATAAAGACACTCTTTAAGATAATGGAGGTATGAGAAAATGAAATATTACACTACAAAGGAAATTAGTTGTATGTTAGCACTATCAATTAAGACTATTCAAAAATTAGTAAGAGATAAACAAATAGTTGCTTATAGAATTGGTGGACGATATTTAATTAAAGAAAGTGATTTAATTGATTACATACAAAATAAAAAAGCATAGACTTAACAACAACTATCAAGTCAATTTAAAATTATAATGTAAAAAATAATCTTGGAGGGAGGAAATGAAAGACAAAATTAAGTTTGAAGATATTTTTGATTTAACTGATATTGAAAAGACATTTGAGCAAACAATAGAATACGACCTTTTAAAGTTAATGGAAAAATGGGAAAATGAAAAGAAAGACCAACAAAGAAGACAACAATTAATAAATGAGGAAGACGAACACATAAAGGAAATAGTAAGAAAAGTATTAAAAGAAGAATTACAAAAGATGTTAAATAGTAAAGGCTTGTTTGGAGAAAAGTTTTTTAGAGAGTTAGAATTACAAGGCTTTAGTCGTAATTGTATTGGCTGTTTGTATGCTGAAAAAAATTATGCTATGGCTAAAAGAGAATATTAGAATAATAGATAAAGATAGAAGAAATTATCTAAATTGCTATTTTACCCTTTATTTATAATGTTTTCTTATAAAAATAAAGGTGTCATACTTGCTACCAATAATTATAAACTTGGTAGCATTTAATGACACTTTAAAGGGGGTTTTATGAGTGATAATAATATTAAATATTTTGTTATAGACGCCGATAGTGGCGAAGTTATAATTGATGTTTATGATAATCAAAGTTTAAGTGTAATTGAAAAAAAGAAAACTAATTATCTTAATGCTACCATAGAACTAAATAAAAAAAAGACTTTTGTTAAATGTTATTGTCTTCCCTGTTTGGAACTTGTTAATGTAGATTTAACACCTTTTGAAAGCAAAATATTATTAGTTATGGTATCTAATTTAGGTTATGGTATTTATAATGGAATAGTTATTAAAAAATGTAATAATAGATTTATGGACTTTATGACAAGTAAAGATATTATAGAAATAGTTAAATGTGAAGATAGCACTTTTAAAAGAGCCATAAAAAAGTTTAGAGAATTAGAAATATTGCAAACAAAAAGAAAGGGAAATAAAAATATTTACATCTTAAACCCCTTTCTATTTGCAAAAGAAAAAAGAATACCTAAAACATTATTTGAAATGTTTAGAAATAGTAAATACAATTACTTAAATGAGTAAATGCACCACCTATAATAAATAGTATAAATAAAGAGATAAGATTAAAGTTCTTATCTCTATTTAATTACTTATTTATTAATTTATTATAAAGTTTTCTTTCTTCAACATTGTTTTTTTTAAACTCCATAACAAATAAGGTTGTTAATTCTTTTAACTCTTTCTCTAAAAGTTTTCTATCTTTATTACTTAATTTATTTTCTTTTAGCATTTGTCTTAACATAACAACTTCAATAAACATATTATTCATATCTTCAGTAATATTAAATCTTAAATCATTTAATTTAGTAATTTTTTTCATTTTCTATAACTCCTTTATAATTTTATTGTATATCTTAAATGTGCTCCGATATAGATTATATAATACTTTGATTATTTTTTTCACTTTTATGTGTATGTACTGAAGATCAAGCACGAGAAGGTTTTAGTTTACCAGAACAAAAAGAAAGATTAGAGGCATATTGTAAATTCAAAGGTTTTGTTATTAAAGACTATTATACCGACGCTGGTATAAGTGCTAAAACAGGCAATTATAGACCTGAATTTGAAAGACTTAAAGAAGATATTAAATCAAAGAAAATAAACACTATAATTGCTTTAAAACAAGATAGAATAACAAGAAGTATTTTTGACTGGGAAGAACTTATGAGATTTCTTGAGGAAAATGACGCTTATCTTGATTGTGTTAACGATGATATTAATACTACTAATGCTAATGGCAAAATGGTTTCAAGAATATTAATGAGTGTATCACAACAAGAAATAGAAAGAACAAGTGAAAGAACTAAGGTTGGTTTAGCTGGTGCTATTAAACAAGGACACATACCACATCAAGCACCACTCGGTTATAAACATGAAAATAAAAAATTAGTTATAGACCATTTAACAAAAGATGTTGTCATAAGAATATTTGAACTTTATCATAAAGGAATGTCATATCAAAAGATAAGTACACTATTTAATAAAGAACAAGTATTGGGTAAAACAAATTGGAGAGATTCTTCTATTGTTGCAATTTTAGAAAATGAAATATACAAAGGTGATTTTGTTCATGGTAAAAGGACGAAACATCCTACTTATTATGAAAATGTTGTTGAACCTATTGTTAGTAAAGAAATGTGGGAAGAATGCCAAGTTCAAAAGAAAAAAAATTCTAAAAGTTATCAAAGAACTTTAACATATCTATTCTTACAAAAATTAAAATGTCCTAAATGTAATAGAATTTTAGGTGGTAAAGCAACTCAAAAGAAAAATGGTAATATTTATTATTACTATTACTGCCATGATTGTAAGATAAACTTTAAGGAAAATTTAGTTGAAGAATATTTTAATGATTTTGTAAATGAACTTGTAGAATATGATTCAGTAGTAAATCAGTTCTTCTTACCAATGATTAAGCAAAAATTTGATGAACCACAAGAAGAATTAAAGAAAGATATCAATAAGCAAAAAGACAAACTAGAAAGAATTAAAAGAGCTTATATAAATGGTGTGTTTAGTTTAGAAGAATATAACGATGAAAGAAAGTTAGTTGAATCTGCTCTTGAAAAATTACAAAATGAACTTGATGAAGCAACCTCTTGTGAAACTCTTAATTTTACCCCACAAGATATTTTACTAAAAAGAGATATTGATTATATAAATAAAGTTAAATTAGAAAAGGAATATAAAGAAAGAACTAAAACTTGGAAAGATTATACAAGAGAAGAAAAATCAGAACTTATTATGAAATATGTTGATAATATTAAATTAGGTATTCTTAACAATTATATTTATGTAGATAATATCAATTTTAGAGAATCAATATGTAAGCCTTGTAATGAATTATTTGATGCTGGTTATATTGATGTTAAGACACCTGTTATTTTTGGTAATATTGTAGGTCAAATTAGGTTTAGTAATTACTTACCTGAAAAAGAAATTGGTGAACATATAATGAGATTAAGACAGTATTATGATGTTGGTTTTGAAGAAGCAACTTATTATGTAGAAGATAGAATATTCTATTTTAATTTCATTCACGATGACAGAGCGATAGTCAGAATATTCCCTATGGAAGATTATGCAAAAATAGATCCTGATATAAAAATGAAAGAATATAAATATGGAATTATTTATATTCGTGGTAGAGATGAGTTTCAAATGCAAGATATAAATACTGCTTTTGATTATATACCTGATGAAACTAATGATTGTGTTATTTATACGAAAGAACCTGTTCCTATTGAAATTGGAGTAAAACCTGTAAAGAAAGAATTGTTGTATGAAGAAGAATAAAATGCGTGGCACGTTTTGTTGTATAGCAATGAAAGTGGCGATAGCATTTTATAAGACTTATGTAATTTTGTTTTATTACGAAGTTTTAAAACATTATGGAATAAGTCATAAAAGGGTTCTAGGGAATCCCTAGCCCACGAGGTTATTTTGTTAGTATGACAAAATACCTAGGGGGTTAAATATTTTGGCTTTGACAAAATATATCTCTAAAAAACAAAGGAGTTGATTATTTATGAAGAAAGAATTTTATAACTTAAAATATGGAAAATGTAAATTATTAGATGAGAAAAAAGACTTATATTTAGTGTATGCCGAAAACTGTGAACTACATTATATTGTTTGTACCTATATTGATAATATGGGAACTATGATGGGTCAAGAATTTTTTGAAAAACTAAATCAAGCCAAATTATACTTTAATAAAGGAGCGTGATTATTATAGAACTAGCATATTCTTTTCATTTAGGTAGTGATAAAAATAAAAGAAACACATCAAGAAGTAGTGCTAAATCTAATAGAAGTGGAACCACATCTCTATCAAATAATGCCATACAAAATTCGGCAGGTTTAACGAAAGTAGATAAACATAATTATAGAAAGTATGATAACAATCAAAATAACATTGAAATTATTAAAGGCAGTTCTTCATTAGTTGATGATGTCAAAAAATTATATAAGGAAGAATTTGATGAATCGAAAGAAGAATATAATCTAAAGCAAGTAAGAGATGATAGAAAAATCAAAGATTATTTCACTCATATAAGTAATAATGAGAAAAATGATTTAGCCTGTGAAATAATAATTGAACTTGGAGATAAAAAGTATTGGGATACAAAAGATGATAAGTTTAAAAGAAGAATGACAAATGTTTATAAAAAGCAAATTGAAGATTTAGAAATTATATTACCTACTTTTAAGATAGCAAGTGCTATTATTCATTATGATGAAACAAGTCCACACTTGCATATAGTAGGCATTCCTATAAAATTTAATAATAAAAATGGTATGAAAAAACAAGTTGGTAAATCAGATGTATTTACAAAAGAAAGTTTAAGAAAATTACAAGATAAAATGCGCACATTATGTATTGAATCCTTTAATAAAGAATATAACCTAACTAACACTTTAAAAGGCAAGAAAAAAGGCAGAAATCATGATTATCATATTACTGAAATGGACAATTATTTAGAAATGAAAGAACAGCTTGAAAAAAATCAAGAAAGTTTAAATAAAGCCAAACAACAATCTGACTTGCTAGATAATAATGTAAAAGAAACAAAAGAGATTGTTAATAATTTAAAATTAGCATTTGGTAGAAAAGATAAATATGTTATAACACAAGAGCGTAAAGATAAAATCAATAGTTTTATCAGCCAAGTAGAAAATACAAATAAAGAATATAAGAATATTCAAAAATTATCAACAACACTTACCAATGTTGACTCTAATATTAAAGAAAACAATAAGAAAATAAAAATACTCACTGAAAATAATGAGGCATTGGAATTAAGAGTTAAAAGTCTTACTGAAAAAAATAAGTTAAAAGATAATGAAATTGATGAATTAAAAGAAGAAAATAATTCTTTATTTGCAGAACTTAATTATTTCAAAAATAAGTTCATAAGGCTTATTCAATTTATAAAAAACAGATTATTTAATAGAAAAGATAGAGATAAATATCGTGATTTCTCAAAAGATTTATACGAACATGGTGTTATTGAAGATGATACAATTAAAGAATTAAACGAAACTTATAAATTCAACAAAGAGCATGATTTAGACAAAGAAAAAGATGATTACGAAATTAGAATGTAATCATCTTTAAAACTCACATCCTTCTACCAGCACGTCTTGCAATATCGTCAATATCTTCTTGGGAAAAATATGCACCATATTCTTTTTGCATTGAATTCCATATTTTATTAAAATTACCAACAATTTGATTTGCTGTGTTTAAATCTATAAAATTATTCTTTCGATAATAATTTATTTTTTTATTCAAAAAATCTGGCAAAATATTCATTACTCTTTTTACCTCATCACTTGGTAATTTTTGATTACTTAGGGATAATGTAAAAAGTCTATCTAAATATTCACAAAAAGTTCTATAATACCCATTACCCATATACTTATCAAATTCTTCTTCAATATGCAATGGATCATAAACTATTCCATATAAAAAATCATTTACTCGATGTTGTTCACCATTTTTTAATTTTGTTTTAACATCAAAAATTCCACATCCACTTTTAACAACACTATCATAATCAGGATTAGCAACATTTGAAAAAGCAGCGATAGCGAGTCTTGTTAAAGAAGTAAATATAGAATATCCTGTCTTTTCATTTCCCCAGTCATTATAATTGTTATTTAAAATGTCATTTACAGTTTTTGAACTGTTGTTTGAATCAAAATAATTTATAGCTATAGATGAAATTATATCCATCATAGTTTCGTTAAACATTTTTCCATAATAATGTTGTCCAACTAAATCTCCTGTTGATGGATTGGTTTCTTTAATCATGCCCATATGATTTTCACAACGAATGTCATCTTTAATAATTCCATCTTCATGTTCAGACATTAATTGAGGTAATAAATTGACAAATGAATGACAAAATTCATGAGTACCCTCGTGTTTTATCCAATTTGATTGTGTACTGCTTGCCCCTTTATATCCTAACATTTCAATTATAAGTTTTTTTGTTTTATCATCTAATCTACATATTCCCGGTGTGCTATGGTTAATTCTATCATGCAAGCTACCTTGTGGAAAGACATTTACATTTGAAACCATTTGTTCCCAATATTCTTCAAAAGCATTAATCTTATCAGCATTTTTCTTTCCAAAAATAATATAAGCAATATTATGAAATGATTTTTCTATAAGTATCTTGTCTTCTTCACAAGTATAATAATACTTAGTCATTAAATACCTCCATTCATTTTATCATTAGCATTATAATAATAAAGATTATAATTATTATAACATATTTTTTTATATCTTACAATTCAGTTTCATCATAAATAATCAAAGAAACTAAATAACTAGTTAAAAAAATATTTATTTTATGTTATACTAATATTAGTGATTGATATTTATGTATCAATTCGTATATTGGAAAAAAGTTGTAGATACCTACGACATTGGCTCCAAATTGATAGGAAACTCGGAAAATTTACTTCTGAGAGTAATAAATGCTAACTAGAAATAGTTAGTTTTTTTTTAATATAAATTTTATTATATAAAAAGATTAGTTGTATTTCAAACTAATTCAATCAACAAATTGTAATTTATATTTATCTTTTCTTAACAGGAAATTGAATCTCTGTTAAATAATCTTCTTCATTTTCTTTATTCCAACATCCATCAATATAACATTCTCTCGCATTATCTATTATCTCATATCCATTATCTTCAATGTACTTTAAAATAATATTATAAGAATCTCTTAAATTATTATAAGCTCCTTTGTGATAAATACATACTGCTGTAATAGGATTTGATTTCATAAACTTAACTTTATCAGTTTCATTGCCTAATTTTTCAACTGCTTGTGCATATCTAATCTTAATATCTTTTTCTTTGTATTCTCCATCTAAATAACTGATATAACAATAATCTGGGTTTATGCACTTTAAGTTTGGATTTGCTTTTGCACATTCTGTTCCTGCTTGTAAAACAAATTCTGTAATTTTACTAAAATCCTCTATCATTCCATCACAATAATAAATAATGTAACTTGGAATGTCTTTGATAAAAATCTCATTTTTCATATTATTTTCCTCCAATAAATAATTTATTTTAGAAAGCTCAATATTAAAATTAGCAATATTTTTCTCAATTTCATTTTTTCTTTTATTAAGAATTAACGACATATTTTGTCCATCTAAAACTTTTTTAATGTCTTTAATTGATAAACCTATTTGCCTTAAGGATATTATCTTTGAAATATCAACTAACTGACTACTTTCATAATACCTATAACTCGTATTTTGGTCTATAAAAACAGGTTTTAATAGTCCTTCTTTTTCATAGTATCTTAATGCCTTTATGGTGGTTTTAGACATTTTAGAAAAATCTCCTATTTTATACATATCTTGCCTCCTCAAATTATTTATACTACCTACTCTAAGGGGAGAGTCAATATCTTTTAATGAAATTTTTTAAATTATTAAATTACTATTTATTTAACTAATCGTTAAATTTAATTATTTATAAAATCTTAATACTTGATATTGATAATAATCATTGCTGTCTAAATAGCCAACAGAAATACCTTTTCCATTGTATGCTGTTTTACCAGTAGTCGATTTAGTTTTTGCTTCATCTAATAAGGTATTAATTTCATCTCCTGTTGCTTCATTATAATTTGCTTTTATCAAATGTTTAGTATATGTAAGTGCATCATCACCATACTTACTAGTTTTATCTACATAAATGAGCATATAATCTACAATATCAGTTGCTTTATCTCCAGTATATTTTTCAGGAACAACTACTAATGAAACACCATCGACTAATCCATACCAGTACTGATTATTATATTCAGTTAAATAATCAGTTGATGCTGGAGATAATGTACTATTATCTACAATTTCAGTATTAAATTTTGCAACTAAAACATCAGCAGTTTCTTTTTCAACAGATCCATACTTTTCTTGACTTTCTTGTAAATCTTTTTTAGCATCCTCTACACTAGACTTACCACAACCTGTTAATCCCAATACCATAACTCCACATAATAAAATAGTTAAAATTGTTTTTTTCATAATTAATCCTCCATTTCAAAAAATTACTATTTATCTATCATATACATAATACCATAGAAATAGTAAAAAATATAGAAATTAATTATTGCAAACCATATTATATACAAATAATCTTATTTAAATAGCTTTATTAACTGTTTTTCGTAACGTTATTGCAAATAAAAATATAATATAAAATGAAAAATAACAAATAAAAATTGCATAAAAAACACTAATTAAGAGTATACTAATATTGACAATTATCATTAAAAATGATATTATTGCCACATAAGAACTCTGTTCAAGCCGAAGCTTTACGTTAAGTACGTGAAAGGTTTATGTAGGAAGAATGGAGTTTTTATTTTGAATTTTTTGTTAACGATGAATCAAATACACTGTTTTTAGATTTAAAACACCAATGTCTATAAGAATCATTCCAATTATTAGCAAAATCACCACGACTACTAGTTGATACCCTAAAGCTTCAAACATTTTTCTAAATTTTTAACCAATTTTTATCATTTTCTAAATTTCCTCATTGTAATACACAAAGATATTAACATAATATCAATGTTATTATTTTCATTTTTATTTAAATTAACTTCCGCATTATCTAAATCATGCCAAGTCACATCATCTTTTGAAGTTGCAGTTATATAAGCAATTTCATTTTCCTTATCATCACAAATTATACTTCTAATTAAATTAGTATCACTTTTAACATAATAGTTACGTCCAACAACTTGATAATTTAAACGTTTTTCAAAATCACGACGAACAGTAAATGATTCTTCATTTACCATATCTATAAAAAACTCCCCAGTAATACCATAATATTTCATCTCTCCTACCTTTATATTATGAGAATCACATATAACAAAATTATTTCCTATAAGAGAACTCCTTTTTATTTTTAATATTAAATTTCTATTTTGGTCCACTATAAAATATTGAGAAAAAAGAGCAATTTTTGTTGATTTAAATATATTAAACTTTTTTACATTATCAATATTTATATTTTCTAAAATATTTACCTTATATTTTTTAACAAGTCTATCATCATATCCTATAGTATATAAAATCATTATAATTATTGGTAGTTCAACAAACGAAATCATTAAAAATGTATTCATAATTGATTCTCGTGGTATATCCATTTTTAAAATTATTAAAAACCATATAGCAGGAATAACTAATAAACAAACAAATAACTGTTTAATTAGCATATTTCCAACAACTTCATCCTTAGTATTTGTATTTGTAGGTTTTATTTTTTCTAGTTCCTTTTCTATATCAAGTTCTTTTTCTATTTCTGGCTCCTTTTTAGGTTCTAATTTTACTTCCAAATTAAAATCCTTATTTATAGGTTTTATCTTTTGAGAATTTAAGTTAGAATATTCATTACTTTGATAAGTAGCATAATAAGCATTTATAAAATCACTTAATTTAAATGCAAAAATTAAAACCAAAACAAGACGAATCCCAAAAGACATACAAATTTCTAAAGATTCAAAATAATATATTATACCTACAATATCACAACAGACTTCACAACCAAAAAGAAAGCATAAAAGATAAAATATTACGGATTTACGCGTTGTATTAGATATTTTATCTATAACTTTACTTTTTGAATTTTCATAACTGCTATTAAATTCTTCTACCATTTTAGGCTCATAATTAAATTCCTTAATTTTCAATACATAATCATTTCCAACAATTAAATTGTTTTCAAAAGTTGTATAACATTTATAAGTATAAGGCATTATATCTAGCTTTAATTTTTTATCTCTTTCAACATAAAATTCCATATATGTTATTTGCTTGCCATCATATATCTCAGTTTTTTTACTAACTAATTTAGCTCTATACGCTCTAGGACTTTTAAACAAATAACAAAAAATACTCATACTAATGCAAAAAAAACAAATAGCAAATAAAAGAAGAGTTTGGAACAAATTTAAAACATCAACTAAAGATGTTTTTTCACTTTTAAAAAAAGCAATAAATATCCCAATAGAAAGAGATAAAAGTATACCTATCACAAAAATTACAACAGCTATAGAATTTTTATCTTCCTTTTTTACATTAACTTTCATGTTTAACACCCTCTCTATTATCAACTACATTATACAATAAATCACCTAGTTTAACAATTATAATTTTTAGTTAACCGCTAAAATTAAACTTTTAATTTTTTATAAAATATCAAAAACCAAAAAATTACATTACTCCTTATATAAAAAGCAATCCCTATCATGAGAATAAATAACCCCGATAGCTTGAAGATATGAATAAATAATAGTATTCCCAACAAATTTCATACCTCTTTTTATTAAATCTTTAGAGATAGCTAAAGAAAGATTAGAATTATCTTTGCCTACCTCATAAAAAATATTACCATTTGTAAAAGTCTTTAAATAATTATAAAAAGAGCCATATTCCTCTGTTATACCTTTAAATATCTTGCTATTATTTATACTAGCATTTATCTTAAGTTTATTTCTAACAATATTTTTATTATTTAAAAGTTCACTAATCTTTACATCATCATAATTTATTATTTTATCTATATCAAAATTATCATAAGCCTTTCTAAAACTTTCCCTTTTATTTAAAATGCACTCAAAAGAAAGTCCAGCCTGAAATGATTCAAGTATTAACATTTCAAGTAAATATCTATCACTTGTATCACTTAAAATGCACCACTCTTCATCATGATATTTTACATATAAAGGATTATTCAAATTACACCAAAAACATCTTTTCATAAACTACCTACCCTTAGGCATAGAAAATAAACTCTTATCATGCCCTTCAATTTCTAATAACTTTATTTTATTATCTATACCTCCGCCATAACCTGTTAAATTGCCATTTTCCCCAATAACTCTATGACATGGTACAATTATACATATAGGATTATTTTTTAAAGCTCCCCCAACAGCTTGGGAAGACATTTTTTTAATATTTCTTCTTTTAGCTATTTCTTTAGCAATATCACCATATGTTACAACTTTACCATAAGGCACTTTAAGTAAAATATCTGTAACCATCATTCTAAAAGGTGATAAATTATCTAATTTATATAAAGGTGTAAAAGAAGGCTCTTTACCATCAAAATAAATATCAAGAAATCGTTTTGTATCATCAAATATTTTTAAATTTTTATTTAAAATATAAGTATCCTTATGTAATATATCATCCCTTGAGCCTTTAAAATATAAACCTGTTAAATACACACCATTACTTATTAAATAAATAGGTCCAATCTTTGAATTATAAGTTTCTCTATATAACATACTACTTTATCCTTTTATTTATATATATAGCATAAAGAACAGCTAAAACAAATATAATAACTGGAGCAACATAAGATGAAATATTATTATCTATACTAAATATAGCAGTTGCATTTATAACTGCATGAGAAATACAACAAGGATAAATACTTCCTCCCTTATGAAATATAGTAACAAATAAATATCCTAAAACAACAGCATAACATATTTGTATAAGAGTTGGCACTAAACTTGCCCCATTTATTAAATTAATAATATGCCCAAGTCCAAACGTTAAAGATGATATTATAATAGCACGATTTAAGTTCTCTTTTTCTATCATTCTAAATAAAAAGCCTCTAAATAACAACTCTTCTAAAAAGCCTACACAAAACATAGTTAAAATATAAAATAATATTTCACTAAAAGTATTATTTATATTAAAACCATTCCATAAATTAACTGTTGATATAATAATTAAAGGAATATAATATAAAAACTCTTTATATTTACTAACCTTAACAAATCCATAATATTTTAATAATCCCTTCTTTTTTACAAATAAAATTAAAGAAAGTAAAAAAATAAAATTAATAATTGTTGTCTTATAAGATAAAACACTAAATTTATTTATACAAAGTGAATTTAAAAACACATATATAACTATTAACCCTACTATAGTTATTGTGTCATTTTCTTTACTTTTCATAAAATACCACATCCTTAGTAACTTTATTATAAAACATTATATTATAAATTAAAAGGTATTTTATAAATTAAAAACTTGCTATTTTTATAAACCTTTGTTATCATTTATTTATGGAGGATTTATGAAAAATAAAATTATAATTATTTTAATAAGTATTATCTTAATATACATATTATATGTATGTACTGATTTAATAAGACTAAATAATAACAAATTTAAAGAAGCAAAACCCCTTATTACCTTAAATGAAAAAGTATTAGAAAACGATAATATTACTTATCAAGGACTTGGTTACTCTGTTACTTACTATAGAGATATAATTAAAGAAAGTGATGACTTAGTAAATATTAAAATTTATGGTATGGAACTTAGAATATTTAATAAAATTGTCTATAGTTATGTAGAATAAAATAAAAAGAATTTATAAAATTAAAATATAAATTCTTTTTATTTACTCTATTTCTTTAAATCTTTTACCTGAATATTTAACTAATACTTTCCATATTATAAAACTTAATATAAGTAAAATAATACAAAGCATAAATTTTAAAATAAAACTATCAAGTATAAATACAAGTCCTATTAAAATTATACTTAAAAACATACCAATTACTGAACTTATAAATGAACTTGTGCTTTGTTTTACAACTTCTGTTTCATTATTTGCATTAATTTTAGGAAACTTTAAATTTACAAACAAATTAATTATAGACATAAAAACTGGTAATATAATAGATATTAAAGTAATAAATATAGTATCCGTAATATTAACTTTATAACTTATAAAAAATATTAAATCACCTACTAAAATAGATGTTACAACAATTAAATTACTCATTATAATCTTAGATAAAAGTATTAAACTATTACTAATTGGTAAAGTCTTTAACATAGAAAAGTAACTACCTTCAAGTGATATAGAAGATGATGTTATATAAGTATTACAAGAAGTAAATATTACAAAACATAAATATATTAAAGGTATATTATTAATAACTTGTACTACATCATTATTATAAAAATTAGATAAATAATTTATTAGTAAGCTTTTATTAAAACTAATAAAAATAGTAATTACTAAAAGTAAAATAATACCAAATAAAGAATTCACAAATAAGGTAGGACTTGCCAAATACTTCTTTAAATCTTTTATAACAAGAGCTTTTATTTTACTTGACTTTTCTATTTTTACTTTTTTATTTTTCTTTTTACTAGTAAAAACACAAGCATTAATTATATTAAAGTAATACTTATTAGTTATTACTATAAATATTAAAACAGGTATTATATTTATTAACAATAGTTTTATAAAATCAAGTATATTAAACCTTGTAATTAGATTATTATAAAGTTTAAAATTATAGAAAATACCTACTATTAAACTATTTATTTTTTGTGCATTTAAAACAATTTTATCTAAAAAACTATTTATAGAAAATGATACAAAAAATATTATTAAAGTAAATAAAAGTGATATTATTGTTTGCATTATTTTATAATTTTTAAATTTTTTAGCTATAAACTTTACTAAAACTGCTAAAAATGAAGATATAACTATAGGTATTATAGGTAAAAAAAGTGTCATTAAAATAGTTATTATGTAAAATAATATATTAGGATGCACAAAATATATATAAAGAGCATATGTTGGTAGTAAAAATAATAAGTTGTAAAGCACTTCAAATATATATAATTTTAATATTCTAACAAGAATAATATAAGAAGTTTTAATAGGTAACGAAAATAATAAATCATCATCTTTTGAGGAAAATAAAATACCAAGTGATTTATATATTCCTTGAAGTAATGTTAAAAGTGATACTGATAAAAACATCATATTTAATATAATGTAACATGAATTAATACTATTCATTTGTTTAAAAAGCGGATATAAAATCTGTAAGAAAGCAAACATTATAATAAAAGCAAATATAAATACAGTAATTATTTTTCTTGTACCTTTTAAATCTTTATTTACTCTTATTAAATCCATATCCTCTGTTAAAACAGCTTTTAAAAGTGAAATAAATTTTTTCATAACTACTTTTCAATCTCCAAAAATACTTCTTCCAAAGATTCATCACTTACAACATCTTCCATATTACCTGATACAACTAATTTACCATGTTTTATAATAGCAACTTTAGTACATAACTTTTCCGCAACTTCTAAAATATGAGTTGAGAAAAAAACTATCTTGCCACTTTTACTAAATTCCCTTAATACTTCTTTTAAATCAAATACTGCCTTAGGATCAAGTCCAACAAAAGGTTCATCCATAATTAAAACTAAAGGCTCATGACAAAGTGCTGAAACTATTAATACCTTTTGTTTCATACCATGAGAAAATGAAGCTATTTCATCATTTAATCTATCTTCTATATTAAACATTTTAGCATATTTCTCTATATTTTTACGTCTTACATCACCTGGAACTTCATACATATCACATACAAAATTGATATAGTTAATAGCAGTCATATTTTCATATAAAATTGGATTATCAGGCACATATGCAATTTGTTTTTTTACCTTAAGAGGGTCATTTTTAATTGATGCACCATTAACTAAAATATCACCATCATCAAAAGGTATAATACCACAAATTGATTTTATAGTAGTAGTTTTTCCTGCCCCATTAGGGCCAATAAAACCAAATATACAACCATCATCTACTGTAAGTGATAGATTGTCTATAATCTTTTTATCCTTTTTATAAGATTTTGTAAAATTTTTAATTTCTATCATATAATATCCTCCCTAAAAATATATAATAAGACAAAAAGAATAATGAAATAAATCACTATTCTCTTAATACATTTTTATAACTTCCAATTTTTTATCATTATCTTTTGCATGAACTAAAACAACAGTAACTTCAGTTGGATACCCTAAATCCTTTTCATATGTTACTAAAACATTAACTTTATAAGCCTTTTCATCATCAATATCTTCATACTTATAAGTTGTTTCTGTAACATCTTTTACTTCTACATCCTTTACAACTGGTAACTCTTGTTTTCTATTTCCATATACATTATGTTCTATATATTTATAAACTGTTTCACTAGCTTCCAAAATAAAATTCTTTTGTTGATCTTGTCTTACATATTGCACTCCACCTATATCGTTTTTTGATATTTTGTTATTAAGATTATAAAAATCACAAACTATAAGTTGTGCAACATATGATGCATAAGCTTGTTCATCTATTTTTTCTTTTTTTAATTCTTTGCTTAATTCATTGTATAATTTTTTATAAAGAGCTGTTTGATCTTCCTCAAGTTCATACCCATATTCCTTAATTGTATCAACCACTTTTGGTTTTGCAATAATTGTTGTTTTTTTAAAAAATCTCTTATAACCTAAATACATAATACCTAAAACAGCAATAACTACAACTACGATGATAGCAATATTAATTTTTTTTCTTATACTTTTCTTTAGTTTCATACCTTTACTCTCCTATCTCATTTTCATTTTTATATTTCTCATCCTTATTAAAGTAATCATATACAACAATACTATTAGAAATATCAAGTATTTCATCAGTGTATTCTTTACACGACTTTATATAATCTTCTTTAATAGGAACATCTTCTAACAACTTATACTCATTTTTACTATCATTATAATATACCTTATCTGTTATAAAATTACCATTTGGAAAAGCAACTATACTTTCATTTTTAGAAAATAAATCACTTCCAAGAGCATATGGATTATTAAATCCCAGCATATTTAAGATAGTAGGAGAAATATCAATCATACCCGATACTCTAGATATTACCTCACTATAATTTTTCTTAAAATCCTCATCTTTAGAATATATTATAAAAGGCACTCTTCTATTAATTTCATACCAGTAATAATCAATATTTTTATATCTTTCATCATATTCCTCAAAAACGTCTTCTGTCTCATAGTTATAGTTATAATAATAATTCCACTCATCCTTTTCAATTCTTGCATCATGATCTCCATAAATTATTATAACTGTATTATCAAGTATTCCTTCCTTATCAAGCATATCAATAAACATACCAATTTGTTTATCTGCATAATGTGCTGATTTAAAGTAATTACCAAGTTTAGTCCCCTCAAGATATGGATATGTAATACCATCAACAGTTAAAGTAACAGGAAAGTCGCCATACTTATCAGTATCTTCAAAAGGAGTATGATTACTTAACGTAATTATTGTACCATAAAAATTAGTATTTGTTAAAGAGATTTCTTTAATTTTTTTAACAGCTTGAGAAAGAAAAGATTTATCACTCAGTCCAAAACCTATTTTTTCATCTATAACAAAAGAGTTTTTATCATAAAACTTTTGATAACCTAAAGATTTATACATATTATTTCTATTCCAAAACTCTCCCGTATTAGCATGCATAGAAAAAGTATAATATCCATTTTCGTTAAGTATTTTATACATTGAATTGTAACTTCTATTAGCATAATTTATAAAAGCTGTACCAATTTTAACAGGCATCATAGAAGTAGCAACTAAAAACTCTGTATCACTTGATGTTCCAATACTAACTTGTGAATAAAAATTATTAAAGAAAATACCATCACTTGCAAGTTTTTTTAAATTAGGAGTAACATCTTTTCCATTAAAATTTGCCTCCATAGCAAGTGTTTGCATACTTTCAGCATGAATTGCTATAACATTTTTACCCTTAAATATATTAGAATATTTATTTTTAGAAGTCGTATTACCTTTATATTTATAATAATTATCTATCTTTTTATTAGCCTTATCACTACCAAAAAGTGGTGCAACATTTGGAGAAATACTTGTTACAATATCATTTAACTGATAAAGATAAACTCCAAATTTAGTAACTGAATATTCCCTATTCCACTGATTATAAAATCTACCATAATCAACTAAATCAAGTCCCAAAATAAGTAATAAAAGAGAAACAGCAAAATTAATATAATTAATCTGTATACATCTTTTTTTAGGTAATAAAGTATCTATTTTTTTATCATTTATTTTTGATTTTAATAACTTTTTATTATTTGGTATATTCTTATGAAAAACAAACATAAATATAGGAAACCATAAAAGTATAAAGTATGAAGGACGTAAAAGATTACCAACAACATTAGCATCACCAGTTTCAGTATTTGTAAAAGCAAATGAGGCAAATGTTACTGATATAAAGCTATCATAATAACTATAATATACAATATTAGCAATACCAATTATAGAAAATATAATAGTTAAAGTATAAATATATTTAAATCTATTTTTAGGTTTTATAACAAAATATAATCCACTAAAAAGGAAAATAGCAATTAAATCCCCAAATATTGGAGATAAACTAAATATATTTTTAACAGTTAACATCCTAACAATTATTTCATTTATTAAACATCCAAATATAAAACAAGTAAGTAATTTTTCATCTTTCATTAACTTTAATAAATCATTAAAATATTCCTTTATCTTTTTCATAACTTCTTCTCCTTACCAAGGTTATATTTATTAATATTTATAGCCATACCTACAACAAAAAGATAAGCAATTAAATAAATCCACAAAAGAAGTATTAAAATATTAGCAAAATTACCATACAAAACATTATATTTAGCAATATTTGTTATATAAAATGAAAATATCTCTGTTGCTATAACCCAGCTTACTGTTGTAAAAATAGCACCAAGTGTTGTTTCTTCACTTTTTATTTCCTTACTAGGAGCCATTGTATACAAAAGTTTAATAGCTAAATAAATAAAAGTAAATGTTACAATAACCTTTATAAATTTTATAATACCAAGATAATTTTGAATATTAATATATTTTGTTAAATAATTTAATATAACATTACCAAGAATTGGAATAAATATCATAAATACAAGTAAAGTTATTAAAACAAAAGTCATAAATAAGGACTTTAAAGTTATTCTTAATACACTATTCTCTTTTATTTTATATAAATTATTAGAAGTTATTATAATTGATTTAGGTCCATTAATAGCCATAAAGAAATAGGCAAAAAAGAAAAATATTGCACTATTTCCATAAGATGAAGTACAAAATGGAATAATTATAGAAGCTAAGTTATCAGGAAGGTATGTATATATAAGATTAGTAAGATTAAAACTTTCAATAAAATGAGATACTATAATAGCACAAATAGCAAGTATTGGCACAAAAGACATTATAATATAAAATGCTAATTGTCCTGGCAATACTTGCATCTCTGGCAACATAATAATTTTTTTAAATTCTTTATATATTCTTTTTATTTCACTTTTCATAACTTATCTATAATTCTTTTCTTTATCCATACGCATTTCAATAGTAGCTTCATTTATAGCATCATCTACTGTTTTTATTTCATCATCAATCATACTATAACCAATAGCAGCTCCAAATCCATATGGTAACTTATCAAATTCCTTAGAAAGTTTTGACAAATAACTATTTATTTGTGTTTTACTATAACCAATTAAATATATTAAAAACTCATTTCCATCTGTTCTTATAATATCGCTTTTCTCAAGTTGATTATTGATTAATATAGCAGCAGCCTTTTTAATTAACTCATTACCTTCCTCATGTCCATAATTATCATTAACATATTTTAAATTATTTAAATCAATCATAACAATAGTTCTTGGATATATCTTAGTATTATCCCAGTTATTTATATTATCATTTAAATAATTTCTATTCTTTAAATTAGTTAGCATATCATTATATCTTAATACATTTTCTTTCTTTGTAATCTTAACATTTTTAGAATTTTTAAGTAATAACATAACAACAAATATTATAATAATAGGACATAATATAATACCAACAACTATCATATAAATACCTTTAAAGCTACCTTCTGTTTCATTAACATTAATTAATTCATTTAAAGCCTCTATTTTATATTCATCATAATTTGTATTATATAAAACAAAATCTATTAAATTATATAAAACATCTTCACTTTGTTTAACAACAAATTTATTTGCTCCAACAAAACTATCACTAAATAGATATTTATATTGTTTTAATGTATCATCTTTTAAAAGTAAATAATCATTTTTATCAAGTAAAAGTATACCATCACTACTTATTTGTTTATTATAACTTGTTATTGTTTTAATACTACTATTTATATTTTTACTAACATAATCATATAAATATCCATCTTTCATTAAATATAATTTATTATTAACAAGACCATATTTATTATTTATATCATAATATTTATTTGCTAAACAAGCAAATTCTTCCTTAATAGCAGAATTAGTATTTAAATAATTACTATTATCATAAGCAAAATCAACATAAGCCATATCAAGTTTACCACTATCTAATGCTTTCTTTAATTCATCTACTGATTTATACTCTATATATTCAAACTCTATATCAGTCATATTAATAAGAGTTTCAATGTATTTACCAGCAATACCATATAATTTATTATTTTTCAAAGTATTATAAGCATTATCTTTAGTAAAACCATATTTATAAACCCTTTTATTTAATGTTGACTTTGATATTTCAGTAAAGTTTTTATTAGCACTATAAAACTTTAATAAATTCTTGTCAAAACTTAAAGTCATTTTATTTTCTTTATAATTATTTAAAAGTTTCTCTATAATAGTATTTAATTTTTCATTATTACCAAGTCTTAATACATATTTATCTTCTAAATCTCCAATTACATAATTAGCATATAAAGAATTATTTGTTATAACATCTAAATAACTATATCTTGGTAAAATAATATATGATAAAGTAGCATTATTTAAATCAGCAATTAAATCTTCTGCATTATTATAAGTTTTTAAAGAAATACCTTTATTTTGTAAATAAGTATTTATAAAAGTTTCATCATCTTTTAAAATGCCAACATTTTTTTTTGATAATTCACTTACATCTTTTATATCTTCAAGTGTTTTACCTAAAACAACATATTTATCAGCAAGCATTAAAGTATCATTATCTAAAATAGCATCAGTTGGCTTTAATAAAGCAATAGATAATCCATCATAATTTACTGAAGATGTATAGTTATATGGCATTTTATTAAAGGAAAGTCCAACACTTTCTGTTACATAATCTAAAAAGTCAAATATAACGCCATCCCCTTCTTTAGCATATATGTAAGTATCATTAGGAACATTTATATCAACTAAAACAGATTTATTACTTTCAACCCATTGCTTTTCTAAAAGAGTTAAATTATTATCTTCATCTTCAACAGTTAAAAAATAATAAATAATTCCTGCAACAGATAAAATAACAATTATTGCAATTAAAAGTTTAAAAATAAGTCCCTTTACATTCTTTTTCTTTTTTCTTAATTTCATAAAAGTATTACTCCTTATCTTTGTTATCATCTTTTTCATATGTTGCAGATGTATACTTAAAATTACTACTGTTTTTATTTAAGTATCCAATAGTAGGATAACCATCTACATTTTCACCATTAATATTTAAAAATACTTGAATATCATAGAACTTCTTTTGCTCTTCTTTTATATCACTAACAATAATAGATGTTAGCTTTTTACTATCATCAAGTTTTGTATCATCCTTTACTGTTATATGAACATTTAATATTCTTCCCTTTATATTATATGATGCCGTATCTACTATTTCTTCCTCTTTTAATTTAGATATTATAGTATTCATCTCATCATCAGTTATTTTTACCTTTGAAATACCATCTAATCTATTACCATATAAAGGTTTTCCACTACCTGCAAACATTAAATTATATAAAACACCACAAACAATAGCGATAAAAGTAAATGCAACTATTCCAATAGAAGTATATTTGTTTTCTTTAATTATTTTTTTTATATTTTCCATAAATTCAAAACTCCTTATTCTATAAATAGTATTATAACTTATATTATAGATTTTATCAATTTACATCTTTTGACAGTAAATCTTTTAACAATTTATTTACAATAACAGGATTAGCACTACCTTTAGTTTCTTTCATTACCATACCCATAAGATACTTAAAGGCATTATCTTTACCATTTTTATAATCATTTACAGAAGCTTTATTTTCATCTAATACCTTAGTAACAACTTTCATAAGTTCATCACTATTACTAACTAAAGATATATTATTTTTCTTTAAGATTTCATCTAAACTTAAATCACTCTCCATTAAGTCTTGTAAAATATCTTTAAAGTTTTTACTTGATAACTTTCCACTATCTAAATAATTAACAATATCTATAAATTTACTATCTATTTTAGTATCATATACTGAAAGTTTATTCTTATTTAAATATGATGTTATATCTCCAAGTAATATATTACTAGCTATTTTTAAATTAATATTCTTATCTATAAATTTATTTAGATAATCACTTAAATCCTTATTAGCAATTAATTTTTCTATATTAACATTTGATATACCATTATTTGTATATATTTCTCTTCTTTCACTAGGAAGCATTACTATATCTTTTTTAACGTTTTCTATATATGAATCCTCTAATACAACATAAGGAATATCAGGTTCTGGAATATATCTATAATCATTACCAACTTCCTTTTTTCTCATAGAAACAGTTGTATTTAACTTAGAATCAAATCTTCTAGTTTCTGGTATTAAAGTGCCTCCTCCTTCTAAAATATCAATTTGTCTTTTTATTTCCTCATTAATAGCAGTTCCAACATCTTTTATAGAACCAATATTTTTAACTTCACATTTAGTACCTAAAGTATCAGTCTTAGAAACAGAAACATTTACATCAGCTCTCATAGAACCTTCCTCAATTTTACAATCACTAACACCAAGATAAAGCATTAATTCTCTTAAATTTTCAAGATAAGACATAGCATCACTACTTGATGTTATACAAGGTTTAGTAACAATTTCAATAAGAGGAACACCACTTCTATTATAATTTAAAAGTGTATACCCATTTACATGTAAACTTTTACAAGTATCTTCTTCAATATGCATCTCTTCAATTAAAACGTACTTATCATCACCTATTTTAAGTTTTCCATTAACTCCAATAGGAGTTTCATTTTGTGTTATTTGATAACCCTTTGGTAAATCAGGATAATAATAACACTTTCTATCAAAATGCATACGTTTATTTATAGTACAATTAAGAGCAAGACAAGCCTTTAAAGCTTTATATATAACCTCTTTATTTAAACTAGGTAAAACACCAGGCATACCAAGGTCAATTATATTTACATGTCTATTTACAGAATCACTATAACCATTTACAGAAGGAGAAAATATTTTAGTTTTTGACATTACCTCAATATGTACTTCAATTCCTATCGTAGGAGTATAATCTTTATTCATCATTACTTAACCTCCTTGGTAGCATTCTCAATAAATGCTGCAAGTTTATAAATATCTTGTTCGCAAAACTTATTACCAATAATTTGCATACCTATTGGTAACTTATCAAGCTTGCCAATAGGAAGTGATAAAGCAGGTAAACCAGCCATATTAACAGGTATTGTTAATAAATCATCCATAAACCCTTTATTAGCATCATTTCTATACTCATCAAGTTTGCAAGGGAAAGATGTAGTAACAGGTCCAATTATTAAATCATAAGAGTTAAAAGCCTTATCAAACTCACACTTCATAGCATTCCTTATTCTTAATGCCTTGTCATAATATGTTTTAGCATTAGCACCACTTAATAAATATGAACCAATCATCATCCTTCTTTTAACTTCCTTACCAAAGCCACGACTTCTTGACTTCTTAAAAGTTTCAGTTATATTGGTTGCATCACTACTACTATAACCATATTTTATGCCATCAAAACGAGCTAAATTACTACTTGCTTCCCCAAGAGCAATTACCTGATATAAACAAACAGCATCTTCAAGATACTTAATATCAATAATATCAACAGTGGCCCCATTTTTCTTTAAAATATCAACAACCTTAAATAAAGCATTTTTAATATTTTCATCAACAACAGAACTTATATAAAAACTTGGAATAGCAATTCTCATATTAGCAATATTATCTCCAATTTTAGCAGTAAAGTCAGTAGTAGGAGTTTTAATATTAGTTAAATCTCTTTCATCTTTCTCACACAAAATATTAAGTAATAAAGCATTTTCATAAACATTTCTTGAAATAGGACCAATTTGATCTAATGAAGATGAAAAAGCAATAAGGCCAAACCTTGATACTCTTCCATATGTAGGTTTTAAACCAACAACACCACAATATGAAGAAGGTTGTCTTATAGAACCACCAGTATCACTACCAAGAGATAAAGGTACAATATTTGCAGAAACACAAGCAGCACTACCACCTGATGAACCACCAGGTATACGTGTTTTATCAAGTGGATTTAAAACAGGTCCATAATAACTAGTTCTGTTAGAAGAACCCATAGCAAACTCATCCATATTACATTTACCTATAATAACCATATTATTTTTATTAATAAGATCAACAACAAAAGCATCATAAATAGGATTAAAATTAGAAAGAATTAAAGAAGCACAGGTAGTTCTTAAATGCTTAGTTACAATATTATCCTTAATAGCTATAGGAATACCAAATAAAATGTTTGAAACCTCCATTTTATCAAGTTCACTTGCCCTTTTCAAAGCCTCCTCTTTATTTAAAGTTATAAAACAATTTAAATCTTTATTTTCCTCTACTCTTAAAAAAGCTTCATTAACTAAATCAGTAACTGTAACCTTTTTTTCTTTTAATAATTTATTAATCTCAACTATTGGTAAATCTAAAAATCTCATTATTCAAATACACCCCCAACCTCTATATAATCAGCCATCTTTTTAGGGGCATTTAATAAAACATCATCAACACTTAACATATCTTCTGCTTTATCATCCCTTAAAGCACATATATTATCATTAGGACTTATTAAACGATTACAATCTTCAACATCAACATCCTTTATTTTATCAACTTCATCTAAAATTTCTTTTAATTTAATAGCATACTCATCTATTTCATCATCTGTTAATTCTAATCTTGCAAGATTTGCAACATGTAAGACTTCCTCTTTTGTTAACTTTTCCATATAACATCCTCCGTCCTATATATTATATAATAAATTAAGCCTAGATACAAGAAATAGTTTATTTATAACAATTTGTATTTTGTACTCTATGCTAAACAAAAAAGTATTTTTAACCTATTTTGTTTAGTTAGAAATACTTTTTTAAAATAATGAATTTTGATGAAATTTATTAAAATATTTATAAGCTTCTTCAGTTGCAATTCTACCTCTTGATGTTCTTTTAATAAAGCCAATACTTATTAGATATGGTTCATACATATCTTCTATTGTAGATACTTCTTCTCCAACTGATGTTGCAAGAGTATCAATACCAACAGGTCCACCATTAAACTTATCTATAATTGTAAGTATTAATTCTTTATCTGTTTCATCAAGTCCTATTTGGTCTATTTTTAATCTATCAAGTGCCTTTCTTGTTATATCTAAATCGATTATACCTTCTCCTTCAACTAAAGCAAAATCTCTTACTCTTTTAAACAGCTTATTAGCAATTCTTGGTGTTCCTCTGCTTCTTTTGGCAAGTTCTCTTGATGCTTCTTCATCTATTTCTGTTTGAAGCACTTTACTTGTTCTATTAATAATTAAAACAAGTTCATCTTCTGTGTAATATCTAAGTTTATTAACAATACCAAATCTATCACGAAGCGGACTTGATAAATCTCCTGCCCTTGTTGTTGCTCCAACTAAAGTAAATGGTGGTAAATCTATTTTTATATTTCTTGTTGAACCTTCATTTCCAATAATTAAATCAATCGTAAAATCTTCCATAGCAGGATATAATATTTCTTCGATAAATTTTGGCATACGATGTATTTCATCAATAAATAAAACATCCCCAGCTTCAAGGTTTGAAAGTATGGCAGCAAGATCTCCACTTTTTTCAATCGAAGGTCCACTAGCTGTTTTTATACCAACTCCTAATTCATTAGCAATAATATACGCCATAGTTGTTTTTCCAAGTCCTGGAGGTCCATAAAGAAGTACATGGTCTAAACTTTCCTCTCTTTTTTTTGCAGCCTCTATAAAAACCTTCATATTTTCTTTAACTTCTGTTTGACCTATATATTCATCCAACTTGGAAGGCCTTATATTAGTTTCAAATTCTTCTTTATCCATATTTATCAAATCCTTACTTTAATAATAGTTTTAAAGCTTCTTTTACTTGTTCCTCAATAGGTTTTGAAGCATCAACTTTATTTATTACACTCTTAAATTCTTTTTCTTTATAACCAAGTCCTTTTAATACTTCACATAATTCTTCAAGTGTATCATTTTGTGTTATATCTCCCGAAATATTAAGTTTTCCTTTTAAATCTAATATTATCTGCCTAGCTACTTTCTCCCCAATTTTAGGAAATTTTTTTAAATATAAAATATTTTCCCTATTTATAGCATCAACAATACCTGATATACTACCTGTTGCCAGCATAGGAAGTGCCATTTTAGGTCCTACTCCTTTAACACTTATAAGCTTTAAAAATAATTCTTTTTCTAAAGCTTCCTTAAAACCAAATAAACTATGTTCATCTTCTCTTATATGTTCATATAAATAAACTTTATATTCTTTTCCAATTTCAAATGAATAAGGGTTAGGAACATTTATAAAATATCCAATACCTGAGCATTCCAAAGTAATGAAACTGCCCTCTCCTTCTGTTACTTTTCCTATTATATAATTATACACAAGCAAAAACTCCTCTCACTTATAAATTATATGGTAATTCTAGGCAAAAGTAAAGCGAACAAAGACATTTTTAAGCATATAATATTTTTGATGAAAATTCCTTGACAATAGCAAAATTTTGTACTATTATTTTAGGAAGAAAAAGAAGGAGGAATATGGTTATGACAATGGATGAGAGAATGTATTATAAAGATCATTTAAAAAACCTTGAAGATGAAATAACAAATCTTTCAAGTAATTTAACACCTAGTTTAAGTGATGAAATATTACTAGTTGAAAAAAAGATAGAATTTGAAAAAATATTAATAGAAATAGAGGTAAAACAAAATAAAACTGTTTCTAAAAGTACTGAAGAAGAGCTTTTATACTTAATTGAAAAAGAAAGAATACTAAAGGAAACAAAAGGATTTATATTACAAAAAAAACTAGATTAATGATATCAAACTATTAGAGTTCATATCATTATCTAGCTTTTTTTATATCATATTATCAATATCAGGCACCTTATCATTTACAATAGTACTTATAATTTTATCTTCTTTCTCTTTTGATACTTCTTTACCTGTTATTAAGCTAAGCTTTTTTATAACATTTCTTAAAGCATCTTCATTTTTCATATTACTATCTTGAAGTGTTTTAGCAAGGTCAAGTATTGTATCTTTTGATACACTTGTCTTCTTTTCTATTTTTTTAAATAAGTTATCAGTTATTTTCATAAAGTAAAAAATCCTCCTAACATATTATATGTTAAAAGGATTTTTTGGTTATAATAAATCATTTTTATTTTTAAATTCTAAAATAATTGGTGTCCCTGTAAATGAAAAGGCTTCCCTTATTTTATTTTCTAAGTATCTTTCATATGAAAAATGTACTAATGTTTTATCATTTACATGGAATGTGAATTTTGGAGGTTTAACACCTGACTGGTGTACGTACGAAATTTTAAGTCTTCTTCCTTTATAACTTGGTGCTATATTAAGGTCATAAGCTTCTCTTACAACATCATTTAAAGTGCTTGTTTTAACCTCTTTAGTAATTGACTCTTTAACAAGAGCTACACTTTGCATGATAGTATTTATTCTAAGTTTTAAAAGAGCTGATACAAAAACTACTGGAACGTAATCTAAGAATTTAAATTCTTCTCTTATTTCTTTAGTAAACTTTTTCATATCTTCTTCTTTATTGTTTACAACATCCCACTTATTAACAACAATTATTATACCTTTTCCAGCATCTTTAGCATAACCTGCGATATGTTTATCATGTTCTATAATACCTTCTTCTCTATTTATAACAAGAAGACATATATCACTTCTTTCAATAGCTCTTGTTGTTCTAAGAAGACTATATTTTTCTATATTTTCATATATTTTGCCTTTTTTTCTAAGTCCTGCGGTGTCTATAAGTACATAATCTTCTTTATTATATTTAAAGTTTATATCAACCGCATCACGTGTTGTACCTGCAACATCACTAACAATTAATCTATCTTCATTAAGTAGGGCATTAACTAAACTACTTTTTCCAACATTTGGTCTTCCAATAACACATACCTTACATGCTACTATATCATCTTCTTCATAAAGATTAAAGCCTTTTACAACCTCATCTAAAAGATCAAGTAACCCTCTATTATTAGCTCCTGAAACATTTATAAAGGTATAAGCACCAAGTTCATAAAAATCATATAAATTATCACTTGCTTCCTTACAATCAGTTTTATTTATAGCAACAATAACTTCTTTATTTGATTTTCTTAACATATCTCTAACAACAAAATCATTTTTAGTTAATCCATCTTTTCCATCTACAACAAAAATAATTTTATCAGCTTCAAGTATTCCAATAGAAACTTGTGTTTTAATGCTATCATTAAAAAGATCCTTTTCTATATCTATACCACCAGTATCTATAAGATTAAATTTATATCCTTTATAATTTACTTCTCCATATATTCTATCTCTTGTAACTCCTGGAGTATCTTCAATTATAGATATTTTTTTACCCACTAAAGCATTAAATATAGTACTTTTTCCAACATTTGGTCTTCCTACTATACAAACAGTTGGTATTTTCATAAAAATCCCCTCCTTATAATACTTTTAAAGAATTAGGATATATTCCTAATTCTTATATTATTTATTATTTTCCTTTAAAAATTCAATTACTTTTTTGATTTCTACTTCATATTTCATAGATTCTAATCCACCTATTGCTTTTAAGAAATCTTCTTTTTTCATACCATAACTTTTAGCAGTTGTATCTGCTTCTTTTTCTGCTTCTTCATCTGTTACAGTAATGTTTTCTAATGATTTAATTTCTTCAAGAATAAATCTATATTTTATACGTTTTAATGCTTCAGGCTTCATTTGTTCTTTTAACTTTTCTTCATTTGTTTTTGTAACTTCATAGTAGTATTTAATATCCATACCTTGCATTCTTAATTGTTCATTAAATTGTTCTACCATATGATGTAATTCATGTTCTACTAATTCTTCTGGTATATCAACTTCTGTTGATTTTTCTATTTCTTCAAGTAAAGCATCAACAAATTTATTTTCAGCTTCTACTTCTTTAGAACCTTTTAATGACTCTTCAACATTTTTTCTAAGAGATGCTTCATCTTTAACACCTTCAAGTGCTAAATCAGCAAAGAAATCTTCATCAAGTGTTCTTTCTATTTTTTCTTTTATTTCATTTACTTTAACTTTAAATGTTGCGTCTTGGCCTTTTAAATCATTACTTGGATAATCATCTGGGAATTTAACATTTATTTCCTTTTCTTCTCCCTTTTTCATACCAACAAGTTGATCTTCAAATCCTGGTATAAAACTTCCTGAACCTATTTCTAATGAATAATTAGAAGCTTTACCACCTTCAAATGCCTTACCATCTTTAAATCCTTCAAAATCAATTATAGCGATATTTCCCTTATCTACTGCTCCATCTTCTTTTACTTTAATTTCACTATATCTTTTAAGCATATTATTAATTTCAGCATCAACTTCTTCTTTTAATACTTTAACATCTTCTTGTTTTATTTTTAAACCCTTATATTTTTTAATATTAACAGAAGGTTTAGTTGTAATAGTAAATTTAAAAGTACAACCATCACTTGTTATTGATGTTAAGTCAACAGAAGGTTCAATAATTGGTTCATATTTATTAGTATCAAGTGCTCTTTTATAAGCATCTGGTAATAATATATCTACTGTATCCATATATAAAGATTCTTTTCCAAATTTCTTTAAATATACATCTTTTGGTACATGACCTTTTCTAAAACCATCAACAGAGGCTGTCTTAATTTTTTTATCTAAAGCCTTTTCCATTGCTTTATCAAATTCATCTTTTTCTATTTTAATTTCTACTTCAAATACGTTTTGTTTTTTTTCCATAATAGTATCCTTCCTTTCAACAATGTATATTATAAACTAAAATGTTTATTTATACAAGAAAAAGTTACAAAATAAAAATAAATAGCATAAACTATTTACTTTGTTAAGATGTAACTTGTTGGGCATCAATTTTTATTTTAAAGAAAGCTTGCTTTTCAAGTAAAGCCTCTTTTTCTGTATCACTAAGACTACCAAAATTAAACCATAATCTTAAGTTATATGTTTTTTCAGCATCTTTATCTATTACATCTTGATAGATTATTCTATTGTTCTCAGTAATAGAAACAGGTGTTTTAGAAACTCCATCAACTGTTACATTACCTCTTAAATACTTTGTTAATAAAGCATTACTATTAGTAACTGAAGTATCATCTAATAATTTTATTTCATAATATGCTTTATCTGTACCTATATTTGTTATTTTAAAAGCATAATAACTAGTACTTGCCATACCTATTGCATCTGTTGCTTCCCCAATTTCTAAAGTACTTAAACCACTACTTACTTCAGTAAATTTAAGAGCAATACTACCAACCTTTATAACTTGTTTTTTACTAGATTCTAAAACTGTATTAAATATAGCAAAACTTGCCCCAATAACGATTGCAATAACTCCTATCATTGACAAAAGTATTGATATTTTAATACCTATATTTTTCTTATCAAAAGAAAATCTCATAGCAAAAACACCTACTTTCATATCCTATATATAAAGTATAACTAATTTTTAAAACTTTTACAAGTAATTTATTATATTTTGTGATATAATTTTTTTATAAAGGAGATTTGAAGTATGAAAAGGATAAAAAAGTTTTTTAGTATCTTAATTGGAAAAGTAACACTTTTTTTATGTAAATTAATAGGCAGAGGAAGTTCAACTCCAGGTGTTATAGCGTATAAATTTAATAAAAATATTTTAAATGATTTTATATTACCTAAAAATATAATTGTTGTAACAGGATCATCTGGTAAAGGTTCAACAACAAAGATGATAAATGATGTTTATAAAGATTTAGGATTTAAAGTAGCATATAATAGTAAGGGTTCAAATCAGCTTGGAGCAATTATTACAACTTTAATTGAAAACTGTAACATGAAAGGTTATGTAAATAGTGATGTATGTGTATTTGAACTTGATGAAAGAAGCTGTAAATATGTTATTCCTTATATCAAACCAACAAGTATTGTAATAACAAATATAACAAGAGATCAACCCCCTCGTCAAAGACACTTTGACTTTATATATAATGAAATTGAAAAATCATTAATTAAAGGTTGTAATCTTATAATAAATGGGGATGATCCCTATTTACAAAAGTTTGCCTTAGAAAATAAATATAACTGTTTATATTATGGAGTTAGTAAAAACAAATATTCTTATAACGATGAAAAGTTTAACAGTTTAAATATTTATAGATGTCCTAAATGTTTAAAAAAGTTAGACTACAACTATTATAATTTTGAAACACTTGGAGATTATAAATGTCCTTCATGTGATTTTAAAAGACCAAAAATAAATTATGAAGTAACAGTAATAGATTATGATAAGTTTGAAATCAAAATAAATAATAAATATAAAGTAAATATAAATAATAACATGCTATTTAATATATATAATACTATATCAGCATTTGCATGTTTAGCATTTAATAAACTAGACTGTAATAGAATAGCTAAAAGTATGTCTAAAATAGCACTTAATAAAAAGTTATTTAATGAGTATAAATATAAAAATAGAAATGTATATGTTTTAAACAATAAAGCAGAAAATGCCTCTACCTATAACCAATCTGTTTTCTATACATCACAAAATAAAAACACCAAAACTTTAGTTTTAGGGTGGATGGAAATATCAAGAAGATATAACTTTGATGATTTATCTTGGCTTTATGATATTGATTTTGAACTATTAAATGATGGAAGCGTAGATAAAATAATTTGTTGTGGTCCTCAAAAATATGACATAGCGTTAAGAATGAAATATGCTGGTTTTGATGAAGATAAAATTAAAGTATTTTATGATTTATATGATGCCGAAGAGGAAATAAAAAATTCAAATGGTGATATTTATGCCATATTAAACTTTGACTATGTAAAACCATTTAATGATATTATGGAGGAAGATATATGAATATAGTAGTGGGACACTTATATTATGACCTTATGAACCTTTACGGAGATAATGGTAATATAAAAGTATTAAAATATAATCTTGAAAAACAAGGAATAAATGTAACAATTAAAAAATTATCACTTGATGATAAAATAGATTTTAATAAACTAGACATGATTTATATGGGTAGTGGAACTGAAGAAAATAGAAAAATTGTATTAGATAACATCTTAAAATATAAAAATAATATAAATAAATTTTATAAAGATAATAAATTCTTACTTGTAACAGGAAATTCATTATCTTTATTTGGAAACTATATAATAGATAAAGATGGTAATAAAAAAGATGCTTTAAAACTATTTAACTTTTATACTAAAGAGAAAGAGGAAAGAGATGTAAAAGAAGTAAATATTCCTTGTACTTTTCTAAAAGATAACCTACTTGGCTTTATTAATAAACAAGATAATATGTATAAAAATGATAAAATACTAGAATATGGTATATATAAAAATAACTTTTATGGTACTTATATTCTTGGTCCTATACTTGCAAGAAATCCAGAGTTTACACAGTACTTTATAACTAATCTAATTAAAACAAAAGATAAAGATTTTATATTTAAAGACTTTAATACATCACTTGATGAAGAAGCATATTTAGATTATATTGCATTTAAAAATAGTTAACAAAAGGTTAACTATTATTTTTTTATATTAATCCTTGGAAAGGCTCTAATAAGTCTACGATGAAATTTAAAGCTTAAAAGTTCTTGCCTTATCTTACTATTTATTTCATTACTAGAATCTTTTTTTATTAAAGTAACTTTCTTAGTAAATTTACTAATTATAAAAAATGACACTATATAATCAGTAACAAATATTATAAAAAGTATTAAAGCTGATATATTAAGATATAAAGCAGGAATTTTATATAAAATATCTAACACAAAGGGATTTATATAATATAAAAGTAAAACTCCAAGTATACCAAAGCAAAAAGAATTACGAAGACATACCCTTCCATTTACATTTAATACCCTATTTGAATAATCCCACCATCTAGTTTTAAATAATCTTTCCATAATGTAACTTGTTATATATTCCAAAATACTGCAAAGTAAAAAAGCCATAGCAAAAAGAACAATTACATCTTTGTTATATCTTTTTAAAACAATTATCATAAATAAAGCAGATACTCCATATATAGGACAAATTGGCCCAATTAAAAAACCTCTATCAGCCACTATTTTATAATATATAGAACAAGCAGCTGTTTCAATTATCCATCCTAAAAAAGAATAAATTATAAAAAGTAAAAACAAAATTATTATATCGTACATAAATATCAACTCTTCCAAATAAATATTAAAAATAAAAGCAAACATAAAGTCTGCTTAAAATTTTTAGAAATTTTTATGTTGTAAAAATCTTGGTATATCTATCTCACTTGGTTCAAAATTTCCGCCTTGACTTCCGTCATCATCATCTGTATCATCTAAAGTAGTATCTCTTCTTGTTTGTGTTGTTACTCCCTCTTTATATAAATTGCCTGCATTTTTCTTCTTGTCAAAACCCGTTGCAATAATAGTTACAATAACTTCATCATTTAAATTTTCATTAATTACAGAACCAAATATAATATTAATATCTGTATTAGATGCAGCACGTACAACTTCAACTGCTTGTTCTGCCTCAAATAATGTAAGATTTGCCCCTCCTGTTATATTAATAATAGCATCTGTTGCTCCATGAATTGATGTTTCAAGAAGTGGAGATGAAACAGCTTGTCTTGCAGCTTCAATAGCTCTTTCTTCACCCATGCCAATACCAATACCAATAATAGCATTACCTGCTTTTTCCATGACTGTTCTAATGTCTGAAAAATCAAGGTTAACAAGTCCAACAACTGCAATTAAATCAGATATTGACTGTACGCCACGAAGAAGTACATTATCAACCTCTTTAAAGGCATCAAGCATTGGTGTTGATTTATCAATTATTTCTCTTAATCTATCATTTGGAATAACAATTAAAGTATCAACATGTTTTTTTAACTCTTCAATACCATATGTTGCATTATCCATTCTCTTTTTACCTTCAAATGAGAAAGGACGTGTTACAATACCAACAGTTAGAGCACCTTGATTTTGAGCTATTTCCGCTATTATTGGAGCAGCACCAGTTCCTGTTCCACCGCCCATTCCGCAAGTTATAAATACCATGTCAGCTCCTTTTAGAGCCTCTTCTATTTCCTTTTTGGCTTTTATAGCAGTTTCTTTTCCAATTTCAGGACGTGCTCCCGCACCAAGACCTGTTCCTAACTGAATCTTTTTCTCTGCTTTTGAAGCTGTTAAAACTTGTGAATCTGTATTTACAACAATAAATTCAACCCCTCTTACACCAGCATCAATCATTCGGTTAACAGCGTTACCACCGCCGCCTCCTACTCCAACAACTTTAATTTTTGCTAACTGATCCATCATCGATAAATCAAACATTACTTATCATCTCCTTCAAATATCTTAAAGACCTTACCTAAAACTCCAACAGACGTAACTTTCTTTCTGGCATCAAGCATCTCTTCTATTTTATCTTCACTAAGCATCGTATACTCTTTATCTCTCATTTTTAATTTTTCATTAAAATATTTTATCATGCCATAACAAGCAGCATATCTATTTTCTCTAATACCAATAATACCCAAATGGATTACTGAAGAATTTCTAGCAAATAACTCCTCCGCTATCGCATCAAAACCTAACATTGAAGTTATACCACCACTTATAATTATATAACCTATTTCACGATTTGTTAAGTTATTTATCTCATTTTTTACTTTTTTTAGTATTTCAACACATCGTGATTCTATAATTTGAGAAAGATCATACTGATTTATATTAATCTTTTCTCCTACCCTATTTATACAAGTATAAACTTCATCACTATCAGCATACTTTCTATTACTAACAGCAAACTCTTCCTTTATTTTTTTAGCATCATCTACTTTATAGTTAAAAGCAATATCTTCATCAATATTACGTCCACCCATAAGCATTATCTTTTCTTTTATCATTATACCCTTATTAAATATAGCAAGTTTTGTTGTTTCATCTCCAATATCTATTAAAGCAACAACTTTATTATCTAAATCAGGTGTTTTAACAGAGTAATAATTACCAACTGATGAAAATACAATATCTATAACATCTAAATTTAATGATTCTATAATAGAAGCTACAGAATAGACGTTTTTCTTTGGTACAGATGATGCAACTGCTTTAACTTCTAACTTTTTACAAGTTATATTAAAAGGGTCCTTTATTACAGTATTATCTGCCCTATATTCAATAGGCATAACGGATACAACTTCGTATCCTTCTTTTACATTGTTTTTTAAAGCATTTTGTAAACAACTAAATATTACTTCACCTGTTACTTTATTATTATCTTCCGGAAGATTTACATTACCAGATACAATATCAAAAGTAACATTTGTTG
This sequence comes from uncultured Bacilli bacterium, assembly GCA_934098705.1. GTDB lineage: Bacteria > Bacillota_I > Bacilli_A > RF39 > UBA660 > CAG-611. The sequence continues at coordinate 49,102 of CAKOPC010000002.1, forward strand.
ATGGCACTATAGCAAGTACCTCAGTTATTTTAGTACCAAGATTACTTTCTATCTCTTTTATTCCTTTTTTTATAGCACTACTTACTTTAGTAGCATCAATAATAAGTCCTTGTTTCACACCTTGTGATGGTACTATACTTCGTGCCAAACAATTATATTTATGATTAAAATATTCTAAACAAACAATTTTTATGGTATCAGTACCTATATCTATACTAGTAAATATCTTTCTCATATCATACCCTCTTAACTACTTAATTAAATTATACAATATGAAAGTGTAAAACGCAAGAATAATATAAATTTTACATAATTAGACATTTTAAACAAAAAATACGCAAAATAACTTTACGTATCTTTACATTATATCAAATCATTACCATTACTATCTTTAGTATTACCAAGTAATATATCTATACCTTCTATAAAACCCCAAATGCCTGCAATTATTGGACCAAGTCCTAAAAATATCCAGCCAACTGTTGTTAAAAGAAGCTGTGTCAAACCTTTACTACTATAACCTAAGTAAAAGTTATGAATACCAAATCCTCCTAAAAATATACCTAAAATACCAGCTACTATCTTTGATTTTCCAAATACAACACTTGGATTACTATTATTTAGTAATTTACCACAATTTAAACAAACATCAGCATCATTTGATTTAATTTTTTCTCCACAATTAGGACAATACTTCATAAATACTACTCTCCTTCACAAGATGTACATAAACCAAGATTTACATCTTGCATATATAATTTTAATTTTTCCTTTAGGCTCTCTACTCTATCTTTAGTCCAGTATTGTACTGGAGTTATATTATCTTTCATAACTGATGTTTCATTATCATGATGAATTATATTACCATCAACAACAAATGATACATCAGGCACAAATATCTTTTCATTACCCTCATCATCATATAATAAATTACCATTTAAAGCCTTAAGAAGTTTTTTATAAAAATCAGTATTATTTTTTCTATCATCTAATATATTATAATAATAAATCTTCTCTATTTCTTCTTCTTTTGCAACTTCATTTAAATATTTAACATAAGCTTTGCACCAAGGACACTCTGGGAACCCTAAATAAACAATACCTGTTCCATGTTGTAATATCTTTAAAATTTCATCTTGAGTTCTATAAACAAATACATTATCAGTTGTAATACCATATTCATCACTAAATTTTTCATTATCTGTCTTACCAAAATTCTTATTAACTATGGTATATATTATAAAAGCAATTAAAATAGAAGATATTATCATTAAAAACATTGTTAATATTTTCTTTTTCATTTAATATAAATCTCCTTTCAACACTAATATTATAATATAAAAGGATATAATTTTCAAGAATTATAAAATAAAAAAACTAATAACAAAACTACTTATTAGTCTTTCTATTTTCTAAATCAATACTTGTTGGAATATCTATTTTATTATCTGGTATTTCAAGTCCCCAGTTATCCCATCCATTATAATTTTCTCTTGCAAATAGTTCAATTTTTTCCTGAAATGGAAACATTTTACTTATACCTTCTATCACCTTAACAGGTTTTTTACTATGTTCTTCTCTTGGAAAAGTAATAAGTTGTCTTACATTTCTAGCTCCTCTAGGAGTTGGTATCACACCTTTTTTAAAGACAAGACAAAATTCAGTTTGTGATAAAGTATATCTACCTGGATTATGAATCATTTTATCCCACACAAAAGCAACTGTTTTATATTCAAATCCCCAGTAATTTCCAAGTTTTATAGCATTTTCAAACTGTGGTCCTGTAGTCCACATAAAAAGTAAACAACTTTTACTATCTGCAATAGATAAAACGTCAAGTTGCATTAAATCTTTAAGTTTTAAAGTGGGATACTTAAAAGATGCTGAACTTAAAAAAATATTTTTAGTAAAACCAACATTTAAATCTTTTATAGTAGTTTTATCATATTGATATTTACCACCATAATCCCAAGGAGGATCCATATAAATAATTTGATATTTTTTATTAGGTAATTTTGGATAAAGTTCATCTAAAGGATTAACCTTCTTTCTATTCTTACCTTGCACGTTATATATTGAATATGCTGTAATATTTTTACTACTATTATCCATAATTTCACCTCATTATCATTTTACATTTTTATTAATATTTAGTCAATAATACATAAAAATGTTGTATATATACCGTTGTAATATATACCAAGTGTATATTATATTAATGATGGTGATGCAAAATGGACTTAGAAAAATTAGGAAATCGTATAAAATCTCTAAGACAAAATATGGGAATAAGTCAAGAAGACTTTGCTCTTCAAATAGGTATGGATAGAACATATTATTCCGCAATCGAAAATGGTAAACATAATATTACTATTAAAAATTTATACAAAATAGCAAACGGTTTAAAAATAACAATTAGTGAATTATTAAATATTTTTAAATAATTTAATGGAGGTTGTATGGGTAAATTACAGTTAAGTAAAAGAGCAAACTGGGAAAGTACAAGTGGTAAAAAGGCAGAAAAAGCAGAACAAAACTTATATAAAGTTTTTGAAAAAGAATTTAAAAATACAAAATATATTTTATATAAAAAGCCTACATTTTTAAAAGATTTATATGCAAATGTAAAACTTGATGATGAAGTTTTAAAAGCAATTTATAATCCAAATATTGATTTAAAGAAAACAAAATGGGGCATTTGTCCTGATTTTGCTATTCAAAATAAAGAAACAGGTAAAATTCTTTTTGGAGAGATAAAAAGACAAGATGGCTGGGTTGAAGGAAAAAATCCAAGTGCAGGAAGAGGTAATGCTCACGAAAGATTCTGCAAATTCTTCACACCAGGATTATTAAAAGCATGTCGCAAAATTGGAAAAATAAAAAGTAAAGAAATTCTCCCATTTTGGGTAGTCTTTGAAGGAGATGTTACAAGAGATCCAAAAAGAGTAAGAGAAATAACTTTTTTATTTGATAAATATAACAAAAACTTTTTTATGTGGCGTCCTAATGAAACTGGTGATGTGTTAATTAATCACTTTAACAAATACTTAAAAAAATATTTAGACTAAAATTCTAAATATTTTTTATATGTTTTATTATTATAAATCTAAAATATCAAAATTAAGTATTAAATCAAATAGTTTTTTATCTTTATATTTTTCAGCCACTTTATAAATTAATTTAGTTATAAAGTAAGCGATAACAGAAGCTGTAAAGCCTGATGCTATGCCTCCTAAAATGTCTGATGGATAATGTACCATTAAGTAATTTCTTGAAATACCCATTAAGATTAAAAATATAAAAGCACTCCAACCTTTCTTTTTATCACAAATCAAAAATACACTCATTGCAAAAGCAGAAGCAGCAGTTGCATGTCCTGATGGAAAAGAAAAACCATCTTCCATAACACTTCCAGCATCATTCCACCATGTATTATAAACACCTAAAGTATCTATAAAAGGTCTTGGTCTTGCAATTAAATCTTTTAAAATAATATTTGTAAATATTGCCCCACAGCCAATAGCACCAAAAATACATATTCCAAGTTTTCTTGTCTTTTTAAAAAGCATTAAAATAATAGATAAAAGTATTAAAAATATTCCCTTTTCTCCAAGTAAACTTATAAACTTAAAAAAAGGTGTAAAGAAACCATTTGTTGCCTCTAAAAACTTATGTAAAGCCTCTAAAATTGCATAATCATACGAAGCAAAAGCATTATTAATTAAATTTGCTACATTAAATAACATAAATTACCTCCATATTTTTACATATTTTTTAAACAAGTTAAACAAAATTAATTCATTATTTTGTTTAATTATTACTATTTGTTATATAAATATTACCTGCACTTGCATCAATATAAGTAATATTTACACCATTACCATATACTTTATCTTCCAAAACTTTACCATCTATTAAAACCTTACCTACACTTTTATCAATGATAAATTTATAATCTTTAATGTCATCTTTTATATTCATATTTAAATTGCCAACACCAAGATCTAACTTAGTATTACCATAAAATATACCATCTATTGTAATATTTGATACACCACCATCTAAACTTAAATTGTTAAAAACAGAATTATTAATAGTAACATTACCTGCCCCAGTTTCTATCTTAGCATTTCTATTTACCGTTAAATCATTAATAGTTACCTTACCAGCTTCAAAATCTGTTTCAAAAAAGTCTGTAACTAGCTTTTCTACTTTTACACTACCAGTATCAACTTCTAAAGAAGTTTCATAAAGTTTATACCCTAAAGGAACAGTAATTGTTACAACTTGTAGCATTTTATTATTAAGTAAGCTATGATTTTTTTCTTTGATAACAAGTTTGTTACCTTCCTCATAAATTTCTATATATTTACTTGAAGTATCAAAAGTAAATTCTTCTCCTGATACAATATTTAAAGATGTAGCCTTTAAATCAATATCAAGTGTATCTATATTTTTTGAAATACTATAATGTTTTATACTATCAAAACCATCATCAAAACCTATGCCTGTAATACTTGAAAAAGCAAATATAATTCCTGATACAATACTAATAATTATAGATATTGCAAAACAAATTGCTAAATATTTTATTATCCTTTGTATTAACGTCATTTTATACTAGCTCCTCCAAATATACATGTTATATTAAGATAAATAGTATGATTATTGTTAGAGAATACTTTATCTTTTCTCTCATCACTTACTCCCCCAAATATAGGAACACTGTTTACCTTTAAATTAACATCTTTAGAAAGTTTTATATCAAGTCCACCAAATACACATGTTGCATTAATAACAACATCTTCTTTTATATTAGCACCTTCTAAATTTAACTTTACACCACCAAATATAGAATCAATAGTGCATCCTTTAAAATCTTGATTATCATAATTTATATCATTGCCTGCAAAAGAAGCATTATAATATGGCATACCTTCTTTAGTTTTATTTATAGTTTTAATCTCTTTACTAAATTTACCATCAAACATAATTGATAAACCAATACCAATTAAAATAATAGGTAAAAGAATCTTCCAGAAAACAGCAAAACTAAATAAATTATTAGAAGCTAAAAGTAATAATACTCCAACTAAAATTCCTATAAATGTTGATACTTTAACACCTTCTGTAAATAATGAAATAACACAAGGTACAATTATAAATAAAGTCCACCAACCATCAAATAGTAAATTTACTTTCACAATATTAAAGGAATTAAGAAAAATTAAAACAGCAACTACTATAAAAAACAGTCCCCAAATAACATTTTTATAAGATTTCATAAAAAATTCCTCCTTAAAATAATTATAATATATAAAATTTAAATTTAAAAGATAAAACTATCACATACACTTGATAGTTTTAAACATTTTTAAAAATTAAACATTATCCACTCTGGTTTTACAATTAATAATATTCCTATTATAAGCATTAAAATACCCCCAATAAGTTTAGAATATTTACTATATTTATTAGAAATACCACTAACCTTTAAAGTAAGCATAGCAATAACAAATACTATTATATCGTCAAGCAAAAAGAATAGTATGTATAAAAGTGTGTAAATAAATGCTGTAAATCCATGTATATTATTTATAGCAAGTATACTAGAAAATAACATTGGTAAGCCAGCAGAACAAGCAAGTTCCACAATGTTTACACTAACAGCAAGTGTTATAACACCAATTAATGCAAGAATAAAATTTTGTTCTTTTGTAAACTTCTTTATCTTTTCAAAAATACTTTTACGTTTTTTGACACTTGTTACATTACATCCAACATCTTTTACTTTTACTGATTTATAAAAACCATATAAATTAAATAAAGCACCTACTATAGCAATTATAGCAATTATTGTCCTAATTATAACTGACGCACTAAATGATTCTGCTATTTTTAGCCACGACATCATAATAAGCATATAAACAAAGGCTGATGCCACTAAAAAAGTTATACCAAGTATCCATTTTCTTTTTTTATTTTCCATGCCAAGTAAAGAACTTATCAAAAATAATAATACCCACATAGCACATGGATTAAATCCATCAACAAGTCCTATAACTATAGACATTAAAACAAGAGAAGTGTTTTTAACATCTATTTTACCAAGAAAAGGTAAAACTTCTTTATTTTCATTATTAACATTATCTTTTTTATTATCATCATTACTATTACTATTATCTTCTTTACTATCATTATTATCTTTTGTATTATTATCATCAATCTTTTCAATACCTAAGTATTCTACAATTAAATTTTCTATTTTTTCGTTATACTCTTCCATATAACCAAGTACATAATCATCACCAATAACTAAAAAAGGAACTCCATTTTGCTTTACACCAAGTCTTTCTTTTTCATCAAGCATTTTACTTTCATTATCACGATTTTTATATACTTCATACTCTTCTATGGCTAAAGAATCATACTTTTCTTTAAGCTCTGCCAAAAATACTTTTTCCCTCCTGCAATGAGGACAAGAATATCCATAATAAAGCTGTATACTATCATCCTTTGCACTTACATTTAAAGTAAATAAAGATAAAATAACAACAAATAATATCTTTATAAATTTTTTCATAATACTTTCTCCACTGCTTTTATAAATTCCTCTTTTTTATGTTCTCCAACAAGTCTTTTTACTTCTTTACCATCCTTCATGAATATAAAAACAGGCAATATATCCCCAACATTATACTCTTCTATTTCATCCATATCATAATCAAGGCTTAATACTTCTATATCTTTATCCTTGATAAAATCATTAAATATTCTATTCATAACAAGACAACTATTACACCATAAAGCAGTAATTTTTACTATTTTCATTTTAACTTCTCCATACATTCTTTAAAACATTTTAAAAATTCTAATACATCTTCCTTACTAGTTTTATAAGATAAACTTATCCTTATACTATGTGTTGCCTTATCTAAATCATTTGTTAAAGCTAAAACTGCCTGGGATACATTATTCATACTACAAGCTGTTTTAGTTGAAATATATATATTATATTCTTCTAACATATGTTGCATAGTTTCAGGTTTAATATCCTTTATACTTAAATTTATTATATGTGGTATACAATAATCATTACTATTTATAAAAACATTATCCATCTTGCTTAAATTATCCTTTAAATAAGAATTTAGTTCTTTTACATAATTATATTTTTTGTCAAAATCTTCATAAACAATCCTTAAAGCTTTAGCTGTTGATGCAATAAGAGCAGTTGGAGGAGTACCACTTCTAAAAACAGTTGTTGATTTTCCACCATGTATTAAAGGTTCAATTACTATATTACTTTTTTTATATAGAACACCTATTCCTTTAAAACCATAAAACTTTTGTGCTGAAAAACTTGCTAAATCAACATATTTTAATGATACCTTTTCCTTACCAATACTTTGGGTTATATCGCTATGAAAAAAGGCTCTACTATTTTCTTTTATAATCTTACCTATTTCATCTAAATCTTGTCTTATACCTATTTCACTATTTACACTTGCGATACTTACAAGAATAGTATCATCTTGTAATTTATTTTTTAAATCTTCTAAATCAACCTTACCATTTTTATCCAAATTAACAAATGAAACACTAAATCCTAAGTTTTGTAAATATGATAAAGGTGCAACAATAGAGGAATGCTCAAGATTTGTTGTAATAATATGTTTGCCTCTATTTTGATATTTAAAACATATTCCCTTTATCGCTGTATTATTTGCTTCACTTGCTCCACTTGTATAAATAATTTCATCACTATTAACTCCTAAAATATCTGCTATCTGTCTTGTTGAAGCATCAATTAAAGCTTTAGCTTCTGTTCCAAGTTTATGTAAAGAATTAGGATTACCAATAAAATTATTAGTTACTTTAACATATGTATCTAAAACATCTTTATCAACTGGTGTTGTTGCACTATAATCTAAATATATCATTTTAAAACTCCCTATTTTGCTCTAAATAAATAATTTATTAAATAAATTAAAAACCATACAAAAAATACTATTAATATCCAAGATAAAACATCATAAAATAAACCAGTTGAATATTTAGCTAATATTTCAAAAATTGAACCTGGAATATTTCTATTAACAAAATCTGCAACTTCATCTATTCCTAAATGATTTGCAATATAATTTACAAGTCTTAAAAATATTTCAACAATTCCAATTAAATATGTAACCCATTTTATATCTCTTAATAAAAATATAACTAAAGCAACTAATACTAAAAATACTATTAAATCCATACTACTTAATACCTCCAACATTACAAAAATAATTATACCATGCTACATAGAAAAGTTAAAGAAAAAATAATAATTACTAAAAATTTATTTAACGTTTTTTGACTTATCTATAGCCTTGCAACATAAATTGCATAAAGGACACTTTAAACATAAAGGATTCGTAGGAAAGCAAAAAGTTCTCCCTAAATTCCAAAAGGCAGTTGTTAACTTACCTGGAAAAGAAGGATACAATTTCCTTGCTTCATCTATTATTTCTTTTTGATTATCATTTTCAACAAGTCCAAGTCTTAAAAATAATCTACGAATATGAATATCATAAGCAATATCAATATTTTCTTTATCTAAAATATTAACATTCATATCTCTAACTAATATTAAAGTTCCAAGTGATGCTTTTTTATGACTTATTCCTTTAAATTTTTCCAAATTTGAAACTATAGAAGCAGCACTTTGCCCTTTCCATATGTTAGAAGCATTAGAATCATACTTATTAACTATATCATAAATTGCACTATAAATATAATTAGCCATTTTTTTAGGATATCTGTGTAATGCCTTATTTTTCCTAATTAAATTTTCAAGTTTTGCTTCATTATACTCTTTTAATATTCTATTAAAGTCAAAATAACCTATTCTTTTAGACAATTTATATGGTAAACTCCAAGCAACAGATGCATTTACTGATTGGTCTGCTATTAAACCAATAATAAAAGCATTTACATTATTATAAATAAAATCTTTTTCCTCATTTTCTAGTAAATTAGCCTTTAAAATACTGCTTTCATCCTCTATTTTTTCTAAATATTCTAAAACTGCTTTCAATATATTACTCTCTTTTTCAGTCAAATTGTTACCTTTCATAAACAAACACTCCTAATATTAATTAAAACTTAAAGAAAGAAAAAAAACAAGATTTTTTCATATATTTTACTAGGGAGCTTATCTTATGAATTTGGATCATAAAACATCAAAAACTTATACTATAATAGCTTGCATAATTGGTTTTGCACTAATAGATGACCTAACAGCAAACGAACAAAATGCATTAGGTAATTTTTTATATTTAGTAGCCCAAATACTAGAAACAAATAGTGCACTGCAACAAAATATCGAAGAAAAATTAAAAGGTGTTACAACAAATATAAATAGTAAAAATGCTAAAGGAGGAGGTACACCTTTTACAGATAATTATATAAGTAATGATGTACTTAAAAAGTTAATAAAAGATGTTGATTTAATTAAGGAAACACTAGAAAATTTAAAATAACATAGACTTTTTTTTAAAAATATTATATAATGTTACTGGTTAATTCTTTTATATGAGTTAAAAAGGAGGAAAAATTTATGTTATTTAAACCTAACAAGACATATGTCTTTGCTTTAGGTGGATTAGGTGAAGTTGGAAAAAATATGTATTGTGTAATGCATGGCAATGAAATTATAATCATTGACGCTGGTGTTTTATTTCCAGATGAAGAATTACACGGTATTGATTATGTTTTACCAGATTTTGATTTTTTAAAGAAAAACGAAAAAAAGATTAAAACTTTAGTAATTACACATGGTCATGAAGATCATATTGGAGGCATACCATTTTTATTACAAAATGTTAATATTCCTTCAATTTTTGCACCTAATCAAGCCTATGCGCTTATAAAGAAAAAATTAGAAGAAAGAAACATTAACTATAAAGGATTAAGAAGTTATACAAGTAATGATAAGTTAAAATTTAAAAATTTTGAAATTTCGTTTTTTAGAACAACCCACTCTGTTCCAGATTCTCATGCAATATATGTAAAAACACCAGATGGCAATATCGTTCAAACAGGAGATTTTAAAATGGATTTAACACCTATTGGACCAGTTTGTGATTTTGCTAAAATGGCAGAAATTTCAAAAGAAGGAGTAACACTTCTTATGGCAGATTCAACTAATGCTTTAGATGAAGGGTTTTCTCTTTCAGAATCAAAAGTTGATGAAGCACTACATGAAGTATTTGCAAAACATCAAAGTAGAAGACTTATAATTGCCACCTTTGCCTCTAATATATACCGTTTAAAACATATTATCGAAACAAGTAAAGAATATGGAAGAAAGGTATGTATATTTGGTAGAAGCATGGAAAACAACATTAATATATCAATCGAAGGTGGATATATTGATGCCAAAGATGTTATAGTAACTGCAGATGTTGCTAATAATTTAAAACCTGGCGAAGTTGTACTTTTATGTACTGGTACACAAGGAGAACCACTTGCTGCATTATCAAGAATTGCCGATGGTATCCATAAACAAATAACACTTCGTCCTGATGATGTTGTTATATTCTCATCATCTGCTATCCCAGGTAATGCTAATGCTATAGCAAGAACTATAAATAATCTTTACCTAAAAGGTGTTAAAGTATACACAACATCCAATGAAAGAGAAATCCATGCATCAGGTCATGCTATGAGTGATGAATTAAAACTTATGATAAGACTTATTAACCCTAAGTACTTAATGCCAATACATGGTGAATACAGAATGCTTAAAAAACACGCAAAATGGGGTATTGAATGTGATATACCAAAAGAAAACACCTTTATCTTAGATAATGGTGATGTGTTAGAACTTGATAATGGAACTGTTTCCCATGTTGGTAAATTTGATGTTAATGAATCATATGTTGATGGAAGTAGAATTGGAGAAATATCTGGTGCAGTATTAAATGATAGAAAAATAATGGCAAATGATGGAATATTAGTTATAATTGCTAATATTAACATTGAAAATAGAAAACTTTTAGGAAAGCCAATGATTACAACAAGAGGTTTTATCCTAATAAATGAAAATGAAGAACTTATAAATAAAATAGAAAAAGTTGCTACTAAATCAATTATAAAAGAATTAAAAAATAAAACAGCAACTTATCAAGATATAAAACAAGAATTAACTAAAGATGTATCAACATTTATAAAAACTGAAACAGGTAGAAAACCAATAGTTCTTCCAATAATTTCTAATATAAAAATAGAAAAATAGTCAATTTAACTTGGCTATTTTTTTTACTTAAAAAGTTCTAAAATATCATAAAATTCTTTAGGAGGCATAGCTTCTATATATATTTCTTTTTTTGTTATAGGGTGAATAAATCTTATACTTTGAGAGTGAAGCATCTGTCCAAAAGATGGATTAAATATCTTTCTATTACCATATACATTATCATTTACAACTGGATGTCCTATGTAATTTAAGTGAACTCTTATTTGATGAGTTCTACCAGTTTTAAGTTTACATTTTATTAAAGTTGCTTCCTTATATCTTTCTAAAACTGTAAAATAAGTTATGGCATCTTTAGCATTTATATCTGTAACCATATATTTTTGACGATTTTTAATATCTCTTCCAAGTGGAGCATCAATACAACCACTATCATGTTTTAAAACACCCCAAACTAAACAAAGATAATTTCTTTCAACCTTTTTATTTTTTATCATGTTAGATAACATTTCATGAATCTTATCATTTTTAGCAACAACCATAACACCACTTGTATCCTTATCAAGTCTATGCACAATACCTGGTCTTACACTATCCTTATTACTTACTCCATCATTAAAATAATATAAAAGTCCTTGTGATAAAGTATTATGATAATTGCCTGGAGCAGGATGCACAACAACCCCACTTTGTTTATTTATAATTGCTAAATATTCATCTTCATATAAAATATCTATATCTAATTTCTCAGGTTTTAAATAGGAAATATCCTCCTCCTCTTCCTTATAAGTTATAATATCTCCATTCTTTACTTTATAACTTTCTTTACAAAGTTTACCATTTACCTTTACATTACCATTTTTTATCATTTCTTTTATTTTAGTTCTTGAAATATCACTATTATTTTTTAAATATACATCAAGTCTTATATCATTATCTATTACTACAACTTCTTTCATGTTTGTCCTCCATTAAAATATTAATAATTAAAATTATTCCCCCAACAACTATAAAAACATCTGCAAAATTAAATATAGGGAAGTAATAACTTCCAAATTTAAAACTTAAAAAATCTATTACATAACCATTAAAACATCTATCAAATAAATTACCTAAAATGCCCCCTATCATTAAAGAATAGGACATAATTTGTAAAACGTTTAAATCCTTTTTTAATAAAAACTTATTGATTAGTAAAAGTGATACTATAGCGGTAATAATTAAAATAATAGTATTATTAGGAAACATACTAAAAGCTGCACCATTATTAGTTACATAATCTATATAAAAGAAATTCTTTATAACTTCCTTTTTAAATAAAACGTTACCACATCTTACAATAAAGTACTTTGTTATTATATCAAAAACAAAAAAAAGAATTGCAAAACCATATACCACCACATAATCTTTATACTTATCATATAATTTTGACATAATATCACCTCAAATAGTAGTATACCATAATTTATTAATTTAATTAACTATTTTTAACAAGTATAACATCAGTTCCAATTCTTTCTATTCTATCCCAAGTTATTTCTTTTTCTTCTTGTTTACCCATTTTAAACATTCCTTTACTTATTGGTTCTGTTATTAAAGATATAAGATGCCCTGCACTATCTAATTTAACATCTATTATATTACCTATTTTATTACCATTTAAATCAATTATATCTTTATGTTGAAGTTCTGATAAACGCATAATTATCACCTATTAATATATATGAAAAAAATAGATAAAACATTTCTATCTATTTTAAGTAATTAATAACTTGTAATGCTGCTATAGTACCATCACTTGTTGCAGTTGTAAGTTGTCTTACCTTTTTATAAGTACAATCACCTGCGGCAAAAATACCATCTACATTTGTTTTACAATCTATAGTCTTTATATAACCATCATCTGTAAGATTTACTAACCCTTTAAATATATCATTACAAGGCTCAAGTCCTATCGATATAAACATACCATCTGCCTTTAATGTATCTTTATCATTTATAATAACTGAAGATAAAGCATCATCTCCATTTATTTTTGTGATTTTTGATGATAATAAAATCTTTATATTAGATATTTTTTTTATTTCCTCTATTAATTTCTCTTCTCCTGTTAATTTATCAAGATTTTGGACCATGTAAACATTTTTACAAATAGAAGATAAAGAAATAGCATTAATAAGAGCCGTATTGCCTCCCCCTACAACTATTACATCTTTTCCTTTATAAAAAGCCCCATCACAAGTAACACAAAAATGTATTCCCTTTCCTATTAAATTATCTTCATTTTCTAAATTTAATTTTCTATGTGAAACTCCAGTTGCAATTATAATTGTTTTTGAAAAATAAGTATTATCATCTGTTACAACCTTTTTAGTATCCCCATCCAATACCTTTAAAACAGTACCTATCTCAAAAGAAACGCCAAGATCTTCTACCTGTTTAAAAACATTATCTACCAAAGATGCCCCTTTTATATCAGGACATCCTGGGTAATTTGAAACTTTGGGAGATGAGGATATTTGTCCCCCAATAGTTTCTTTTTCTATAATTAAACACTTAAGATTTGCTCTTGCAAGATATATAGAAGCGGTCATACCAGCCATTCCGCATCCTATAATTATACAGTCATACATAAATTATGCCTCTTCTGTAAACTTCTTTATATTTGATAAATTAACAATATTAGTTGCAACACCATTTTTTATAACAACTAAAGTTGGAGCCTGTTTTACATTATATTTTTTAGTTAAATCAACATCTTCTTCAGCATCTACAAATTCATATTTTATATGTTTTTTATCAAGAAGTGTTTTAGCTACTTTACAATTAGGACATGTTTTAGTACCAAATAACATAATTTTATCTTCTTCATTATGACATTTTTCATGATGACAATCTAAATTATATTCTTTTCTCATTTCAAATTCTTTTGTTTTACCAGCATTCCAGTTTTTTATTGGTCTATAATATCCAGTTATTCTACTATAAACTTCTGTTTCACAACCACATTTAGGACATTTATAAACTTCTCCAGTTATATAGCCATGATTTTTACATACTGAGTATGTTGGAGATATTGTGTAATATGGTAATTTATAATTATTAGCTATAGTTTTAACAAGGTTAGCAGCACTTTTCCAGCCATCTAATCTTTCTCCTAAGAAAGCATGGAATACTGTACCTGATGTATATAAAGTTTGAAGTTCATCTTGTATATCTAACGCTTCAAATAAATCTTCTGTATAACCAACAGGTAAATGAGAACTATTAGTATAATATGGTGTATCATCATTAGATGCTGTAATGATATCTTTAAACATTTCCTTATCTTTTTTAGCAAGTCTATAAGAAGTTGATTCAGCTGGTGTTGCTTCAAGATTATATAAATCACCATACTCTTCTTGATAATCAGCAAGCTTTTCTCTCATATAATTTAATACATCTTTAGTAAATTCTTGTGCTTCTTTATTAGTTAAATCTTTTTTAATCCAAGAAGCATTTAAACAAGCTTCATTCATACCAACAAGTCCAATAGTTGAAAAATGATTACTAAATGTTTTTAAATATCTCTTAGTATAAGGATATAATCCCTCTTCAAGTAATTTTGATATTACATTTCTCTTTATCTTTAAACTACGTGCTGCAATATCCATAATTTTTGTAAGTCTTTCATAAAAATCTTTTTCGTCTTTTGCAAGATAAGCAATACGTGGCATATTAATTGTTACAACACCTATTGAACCAGTACTTTCACCACTACCAAAATAACCTCCTGATTTTTTACGTAATTCTCTTAAATCAAGTCTTAATCTACAACACATACTTCTAACATCACTTGGTTCCATGTCAGAGTTTATATAATTTGAAAAGTATGGAGTACCATATTTAGCAGTCATTTCAAATAATAACTTATTGTTTTCTGTTTCTTTAAAATCAAAATCTTTAGTTATTGAATAAGTTGGAATTGGGTACTGGAAACCTCTTCCATTAGCATCACCTTCAATCATAATCTCAATAAAGGCTTTGTTTATCATATCCATTTCTTTTTGACAATCTTTATATTTAAAATCTACTTCACGTCCTCCAATAATTGCATTAAGTTCTGCTAAGTCATTAGGGCAAGTCCAGTCAAGAGTAACATTTGTAAACGGTGCTTGTGTTCCCCATCTTGAAGGAGTATTAACACCATATACAAATGATTGTATTGCCTGTTTTGTTTCTTTATATGACAAATTGTCTATTTTAACAAAAGGAGCAAGATATGTATCAAAACTTGAAAATGCTTGTGCTCCAGCCCATTCATTTTGCATAATACCTAAAAAATTAACCATTTGATTACATAATGTTGATAAATGTTTCGCAGGTGATGATGTTATTTTTCCAGGAACTCCTCCAAGTCCTTCCAAAATTAATTGTTTTAAACTCCAACCAGCACAATATCCTGTAAGCATTGACAAATCGTGAATATGGAAAGTACAATCACGATGTGCCTTGGCAATTTCTTCATCATATATCTCACTTAACCAGTAGTTAGCAGTAATTGCTCCACTATTACTTAAAATAAGACCTCCAACTGAATATGTTACTGTTGAGTTTTCCTTAACTCTCCAGTCAGTTACATTAACATAACTATTTACAACTTCCCTATAATCTAACATTGTATTTTTAATATTACGCATTTTATCATGTGATTTACGATATAAAATATATGCTTTAGCAACTTTATCATAACCTGCATTAATTAAAGTTTTTTCAACTGCATCTTGTATATCTTCAACATTTACAATATTATTTTCAACTTTACTATTAAAAGCAGCAGTAACTTTTAAAGATAAAAAGTCAATTATATTTTCGTCATAACACTCCCCTTCTGCTTCAAAAGCCTTAATAATAGCTTTACTTATTTTTTCCATTTCAAATGAAACAATTTTACCGTCTCTTTTTCTTACTTTATACATATTTTTACTTCCTTCCTACCTAACTTTAATTTTTCTTTTTTTATTTAAAACATCTTCCATATAAATAAGTTCATCTTCTGTAAAACCATGAAGATTTTTATTCATAACATTATTACTTAATCTAAAATTTTGTATATAATAAGGTGTTTCTTTTTTAAACATATCATTTATTTCTAAAATATCAAAAATAGTATGATATTCTTTTATAACAGTAGTTCTAAATTCATGTAAAACATTAGAGTCTTCAAGTATTTTTATACTTTGCATTATCTTATCTGTATTAATATTAACGCCCGTTACCATACTATATTTTGCAAGTGTTTGTTTAATATCCATTGCTACATAATCTAGTAAATTACTATCAATCAAATCTTTTAACATAACAGGATTATATCCGTTAGTATCAAGTTTAACTTTATAACCCATATCCTTTATTTTTTTTATAAACTCTTTTAAATCCTTATGTATCGTAGGCTCTCCTCCAGTTATTACAACGCCTTCAAGAATACCTTTTCTTTTTTCTAAATACGAAAATACCTTATCCATTTCTAAAGTGTCATCATCTAAATTATTTATAAGACCACTATTTTGACAAAAAGGACACTTAAAATTACATCCTTTAGTAAATATTATACAAGATAAAGTATCTGGGAAATCCAAAAGAGTTACCTTTTGCATTCCTGCAATCTTCATGTACTATCACCAACCTTAAAAGCAACAAGTCCAAAACCTAAATCATTTAAACTCTTTATAGTATTTATAATATCTTTATCACTTGCTATATTAATAGAGGTTAAATACCCACCATTTAAATATTTATTATAAATACTAACACTATCTAATTTTTTTAGATTGTTAAATTCTATTATATTTTTATAACAATCTATATCTTTTAACATATTACTATATATTGTTTTATCAATATTAACAAAGTAATTAGTAGCATCTTCAAAGTATGCAAAACTTAATTTAAAATCAAGTTTTAAAGAATCAGTATACTTATAAAGCCATGTTTTTATATATTTTAAAATTCTATCTTGTGATACCAAATCCTTTTCTATATCAAGAAATTTTATCATTTCAAGAAACCCTGAAAGATTAATAACTAATATACCATTTTTTATTATTTTTCTTATTTTTTGACCCTTTTCAAGTCTTTCATCATCATAGATATTACCATTAAAAAGTACTTTGTAATTATCTTTTGTTTTATCACCTAAAGTTTCAAGTACAACATCAAGTTCACATTTTATATTCTCTAAAGTTTCTAAAAGTTCACTGTAAAAAGCCTTATTTAACTTTCTATACTTTAATCCTAATCTTGCCATATTTAAAGATGTAACAGCAAGTACCATATTATTTTTACTTTCTAAACATATACCATTACTAAAATATAAAGTATTGTTACTATAATTTAATTTAATATTTCTATTTATTTTTATTAAAGTTGCAACTCTTTCTAACATAGCATAACTATTTAATAAATAATTATTAACATTAAATATAAAACATATATTGTTATATGAATTATTCTCTATAATTTTTAAAATATAATTTAAAATAATGTTATTATCTTTAAAACTTAAATTAAATGTATATTTATAATTAAAATATGTATTATTAATACCATTAAATAACTGTTCCATATTGTTGTATAAGTCATTTAAAACTTCTGTTTTTGATAAAGATAATGTTTTTAAAAATATATTATAAATATTATCATTTATCAAAAATTCATTAAATAACGATATAGAAGTATCAAAAGATGTTATTTTTGCTATAGTATCATCAAGTTTTTTAATATTTATAAATTCTAAAAATCCAAACATATTTAAATTTTGTTTTAATCTAATACTAAAATTCTCTTTATAAAAACAAATTGCTTTAGATAAAAATATATTGTCTATATCATTTACTAATATTTCTTGTGCTGTTTCTAAACTTGCTTTTGTAAGTGATAAATAAAGGTCTAAAATATAATTTTTTCCAAGTTTTAAAGGGTCAATTCTTAAATTTATATATTCTAAAAATCCTAAATTAAAGGAATCTAAATCATGAATATATATTTTTCCTTCATCATGAGCTCTTATAAATTTATTATCCATCACATATGATTTTGTATATGATGAAGATACAATTTTACCATATTTTAATAATGCCTTTGTGGGAGATAAGAATTTGGTATCTGCATCCTCTAAATCCTGAGCTACTCTTACAAATTTATGTTGTTTTTTAAGTGTAAAAGCTCTTCTTGACTCATTTCTTCTATTACGATAACTATTAAATTCTTCATATACATCAAAAAACTTAGCCTTTTTTAATTGTTCCTCAATTATATCCTGTATATCCTCAACATTAATTGTTTTTCTATCCTTATAATTTTCCATTATAAAACTCATAACATCCTCATATACTTTATTAGCATATGACTTATCATATTTATTTGGAAAAGCATCAAATGCATATTTTATAGCAATAGCTATTTTAAGTTCATTAAAAGAAACTCTTTGTCCACTTCTTTTTACAACAACTAAACTTTTACTTAAATTTTGCACTATACTGTATCACTTCCTTTTACCCTATGAGTTAATGATAACAAAATAAATATTATAGTGCAATGTTTTTTTTGCTATTTTTTTAAAAAATATAAAATGATGTAAATTTAAAAATTTAAAAAATTAACAAAAAAAACATTTCTTTCTATATATTGCAACAATTTAGATATAACTTTTTAATTTTGTTTGCTTTACAAAAGAAAAAATAATACTTGTCATTTAATTTTACAAACATATTTTTTATATTTTTTTTAATGTTTATCTTTACAAAGTGTAAAAAAAAATATAAAATGAATATAGTGGTGGATGACAAATGATAAAAAATGAATTAGATACTATAAATATGGATGATATAAATGATAAGACTATAAAAAACTATGTCGAAAATTATATAACAAGAAATGATAAAGAAAACGAACCATTTATTAATAATGCAATATTAATATCATCTTTGACATCCCTTTTTATAACCTATAAAAAAAATCCTGTTATAAGAACTAATACATCATTTAAAGATTATCTATATATAAATGCCACTCAAAGTATGTTAAATTTAATAAATATTGAAAATAAATATGATAATATTGATCCGAAAAATATAAAAAAACAGCTAGAAAAACATTTAATTAATGGTTATAATAATATATATGAAAATAATAAAAATAAAGATGATATTCTATTTAAATTACATATAAATAATAATGATATATATAATGTAAAAGTCGAAGATGCTATGTACATTCTAAAAGATATGATAACAACATTAATACTATATGATAACTCTTATTATGATAGATTAGAAAAACAAATATTTTTAGAGTACGATAAATTTAGCAAAACAACTCATGACATAAGTTATATTCTAAAAAAAGTAGTGGAAGCTTTAAATACCTTAAATGAAAAACTAGATAAAGCAAAAAAAGATGGTAATAAAGTTATAATTAACTACTATATAGAAAGTATGATAAAATTAATTGATAATAAAACTTCTAATATTACAAGTGATATATTTAAAGGCTTAAATCCAGAAGATAAAATGAATTTTTGTAAAATAAGATATATAAAAGCATCATTAAAAGATGAAATGGAATTTTCAAAAAAGAAAGAACAAATAAAATTTAATAAATTTATAGGTAACAGATATATAGTAAGTAAAAGTGCATAAAAAAAAGACCATGAATAAATAATAAAATAAACCCATAAAGAGGATTCACTTTTTTATTTAGTCCTCTTTATAGGTTACATTTTACAAATTTCAAGGTCTTTTTTTTACAATATTATTAAATGATTTATAAATAAAATCTTCCTTTATTATACCTCTTACATTATTTAAAGGATAAATAAAAGTCCTTTTTCCTACCATTACTCCAGGATTTAAAACACAACTACAACCAACATTTACACTATCGCCAAGAAAAGCTCCTACCTTCCTTCTTTTAGTATCAATATCATTTATAATAATGTTAGACTTATCAAGTTTTAAATTAGAAAGTACTGTTTGTGCCCCTAAATGCACATTAAACCCCAGTATAGAATCTCCAACATAATTATAATGTCCTAATATAGTGTTACCAAGTAAAATAGAATTTTTAACTTCACAAAATGTTCCTATGCTAGAGCCTTTTCCAACTATTACATTACCCCTTATATTAGTAAAGCATTTAATATTAGCATCATCAAAAATAATACAAGGACCCTCTATCTTAACAAAATCATCTAAAGTAGCACTTTTAGAAATCCATATATTATTATCACGTTTTATGTAAGTTTCATCTAAAGTACTGCCAAGTTTTATAATAATATCTCCTATATCATTTAATATTTCCCAAGGGTAACTATAATTTTTTAAATAATTTAAAAAATCACAACTAGGCTTATTATTATCTAAACTTAAAATTTCTAAATTATATAAATCTTTTATCATAAAATTCCTTCTTTCTATATAATTTTATACAATATATTTTTTAACAACTGGTATATGTTTTAATATGTAAACAAAAATTAAAGACAAGATAAATATTACAAAAGATGCTACAAAAATACCAAAAAATGGATTGATGTTTAAAAAATAAGGCTTAAACTTTTCAACTAAATAAACATGAAACATATATATTCCCAGTATATTTGGAGTTATAAAATCTATAATTTTACTCTTTTTATTATCTATAAACATTAAAGCTAATAAAAATATACAAACTGATGGCAACATTATCAAGATATTTGAATAAGTTAAAAGTTTTTCATAATGAATATTATAATGTTTTGTTAAAATAAAATTTAATAAAATATTAATAACTAAGGGAATAATAGATAAAATGATTAAATTGTTCTTTTTAAAAGTTATATTTTTATAATTATTATAGGCAATATACCCAAATGCAAAATATCCTAAATAATAGGTACCATTAAATAATGGAACCGGATGAATAATACTTGTATTAATATTATATACACTTAAAATTATTCTAACAAATGATACTACTCCTGATAAAACAAGCCATAACTTTATAAATAATATATTGTAATTAGAATCCATATTTTTAACCATTTTTGATATAAAAGGTTCTGTAATATAAAGTCCTATTATGGCATACATATACCATAGATGCCCATTACCTTTTAAATAACTAAATATACTGCCTATAAGATATAATGGATTATTAACATGATTTATAAAATAATAAAATATAGTCCAAAAGGTAAGAATAGTAATAAGTCTTATTATTCTTTTTCTATACTTTACTTTGTCAAAATCTCTACCTAATAAACATGCCCCACTTATCATAAAAAATAAAGGTACACAAACTCTTGATATTATATTTATAGAAAGTAAATAAAAATAAGGAACATCATTTATATTTGGATAAAGTCTTAAATACCTACTTGAAACATGTATTAAAATTACTAAAAATATAGAAATTACTCTTAAAACTTCAAGCCTATTATCTTTTTCTTTTATATAATTACTGTCTTTATACTTTAAATTATTATTATTATTATTATCATTTTTATTTTCAATTTTATCCTTCATAAAATTATTACCTTTCTTTTTTATATAACATAACTACTAATTAAGCTAATTATCAGTGAAACAATTTTAAATAATAATAAATTTTAATTATTTCTTTTTCAAATTATTTCACTGTAATAACTCTTTTTTTTAAAATTTATATACAAATTAGCTTGTTATATTGGTATATTATAAATTAATTATAAACAAAAGTTTTTAAAAAAACAAGGATAATAAAAACTATAAAAATAGTATTTAATATTAAAAATTAATATAAAAATTATTTTTTTATCATTTTGAAAAATAAATTTAGTTTAAATGTTTAATTTTAATTTATCATATGGTATAAGAATATTTTTATCTCCATAATAATATGGTCCTATTTGGTACCTTGGAAAATATATAATTAAACCATCTTTAGAAAATAAAAAATTTTGAAAATTATCTTTAACAGGAAGTGTTCCCTCCCTTAACCAATTTTTTAAATCCTGTCTTTTATATAAATTAGTATTACTGAAAGTATCATAAATATATTTAGACATATCTTGTAAAATATTAGGATTTATATTTATTAAGTCCTCTATTGTGATAAACTTATCATTTTCTTTATCATAACAAATTGTATATATTAAATGAATAGGATGAGCTCCTTTTGTATAACTTTCTGTGAAAAAAATATAGGAAATAAATGATGATTTATAAAATCCTTGGTAATTAATAATTAAATAATATGTAGTTTTATTACTATTTAAGGTAATTTTTTCAAAATCATTAATTTCACCGTTTATAAATTTTTTTATTTTCTTATTAAGTTTTTTATAATCAGTCGAAGGATAAATTATTTTCATAGTATTAACATTTGGATCTATAATTTCTATTTTTTGTCCGTTATGAGATAAAAAATGATTTATTGCTATTAATACTAATGTAGTTACAAAGATTATTATAATTGTAAATAGTATATAATATTTGAATTTACTAAAATTTGGTCCTGTTAAATTTTTATTTTTCTTGTTTGTTTTAATATCATTTTTAGAAATTTTAAATAAACTTTTCTTGTTTGCTAAATTTTTCTTACGTTTTTTCATAAATAACACCTTTTAAAATATTTTATGAAATGATATAAATAAAAAGACTAATAGCGATATTAAAAATAAAGTGCTATTAATCATGAACTTTAATTATACTTATGTTTTTTTGCAAATATATAAAATATTAAGGTATAATATAAAATTAAACAGGTTATTAAAAAAGATAGACCAAAAATTATCTATCTTCTCACCTAAACTGTAATAATTAAATAAATTAAACACTGCATAAATCTTGACATTAACTATTTTTTATAAATTTTATTGTAATACTTTGTAATATCTTTTTTGGAGTATATAACATCTTGTCTATCATTTTCAAGTTTTATATAAGAAATATTAGGTATTTCATCTGTTATATATTTAAGTAAACAAAGTTCTGCAATACCAAGGTCTAATTTTTTAAACTTTTCATTATCTAAACTTTTAAATAAATTATCAATTCTAATTTGAAAATCACCACAGTCAAAATACTTATTCCTAGCATTTTTTAGATTTAATGCTCCTGAAGCTTTGTATTTTAAATCAAAATATATTGTTATAACATCATCTTTAAATATTTCTATACCTGTTATTTTCTTTTTATAACCTAATAATAACATACTTATTATTCCTTTCAACTTAGTATCAGCTTAATAAATTTTAATAAAAAAACTAGATTAAACCTTATCTAGAATTTAAAAATGGCAGGGGCAGTAGGAATCGAACCCACATCAGCGGTTTTGGAGACCGTTATTCTACCGTTATACTATGCCCCTAAAAACATGTTACAAGATAATTTTATATTAAAACTTCTAAAAAATCAAGAGATTACATAAAATTTATTATAATAATGGAGGTATTATGGCTATAGTACAGTTTACAAAGAAAGAAAAAGAATTACTAGCAAGACTTATGCGTGCCGAAGCATTAGGAGAAGGAGATTTAGGTATGTTGATGGTTGGTAATGTCATTATAAATCGTGTAATTGGAGATTGCCTAGATTTTAAAAATGTAAGGAGTATAAATGATGCTGTATATCAAACACCAGGTGGTTTTTCTGGAGTTAATTCATCACTTTTTGTAGGAGTACCAACATCAAAAGAAATAAGTTTAGCAGAAAGAATACTAAGAGGAGAATATTACCACCCTGCAACCCATGCTTTATGGTTTTATGCACCAAAACAAGGAGATACCTGTGTAAATCTTTGGTACGGGCAAAGAAATTCCGGAAGATATAAAAATCATTGCTTTTATATACCAAATGAAGGAATATGTAGACAACTTTACTGATACATATTCCTTTTTTAGTATTTTATTCAGGTATTATTAAAATTTGTCCTATAGAAAGTTCATTACTTGTTAAATTGTTAACGGTTTTAAGTTTGTCAACAGTTGTATTATTCTTTTTAGCAATGCTCCATAAACTATCGCCACTTACTACCTCATAAGTTTCATAATTTTCTGTTTTTGGAATAAGAAGTTTTTGATTTATTGTTAACATATTATCAGTCAAATTGTTATACTCCTTTAGCTCTCCAACAGTTATATTGTATTTTTTAGCTATAGACCATAAACTATCACCTGTTTTTACAATATAAGTTATTTCATCATCTAATGAGTCATCTGCTGGTTTTGGAATTAAAAGTTTTTGGCCTATACTTAATACATTGCTTGTAAGATTATTAGCATTCTTTATTTCATCAACTGTTAAACCGTTTTTTAAAGCAATGCTATACAAACTATCACCTTTTTGGACTACATATATACCATCATCTACTGTATCTTTTTTTGGAATTAGTAGTTGTTGATTTATAGATAATGCTGTTGTACCAAGTTTATTTAATTTTATAATGTCATCAACATCAACTGAGAATTGTTTTGCGATTTTATATAGGCTATCGCCTTTTTGAACTGTATATACTAAAAAATCTGTAATTTCTGTATCTTCTTCCTGAGTAGGTATTTTAAGTGTTTGTCCTATTTGAAGTAGGTTACTTGATAAATTATTTGCTGTTATAAGGTCATTTACTGAAACATTAAATTTATTAGCAATACTCCATAAACTATCGCCCTTTTGGACTACATAAACATTGCCACTACCTTTAGGTGGTGTATAATTATACCCAGCATACTCTGCTATAGCTTTTACTGCAGCTTCAACATAATCTAAATTGTGTTTTTTTAATTGTTCTACATCATCACCTTTGGAATCTAAAAAACCATACTCAATTAAAATAGTTTCAATGTCCCCAGTATCACGCATAATGTAATAGTAATCTTTGGATGGATCACTTGGAAGTCTTCTTTGATAGTACTTTCTTGTGTTTTGACCTGCTCTGCCAATATTTTCCAGTACTGATTTAGCAAGTTTATCATTATTTCTTAAAGCATAAATTACTTCAGCACCATCGCCACCCCCAGCATTTAAGTGATTAGACACCACAATAACATCTTTACTATTACCATAAGCATTACGCATCCTCTTTATCCTATCTTCTCTTGACAAATCCTCATCATAACTTCTAGTTAAAGTTGTAGGTATCCCAAGTTCCTTAAATCTATTATACATATATAAAGAATTATTTAAATTGTAATCCTTTTCAACAATACCATTACCACTTGCACCAGCATCACTTCCACCATGTCCCGCATCAACAACAATACCCTTTGCTTTTCTTAAATAATCATTCATGTATATCACCTAAAATAATATATGACAATAATAAATTAAGGTGCAGAAAAACACTAACTGAAATAAAAATCACAAATTAAGCACATCATTTATTATACATCTAACCTCAATAACTCTTTTTTCCATAAAGTTTGGATGATCCTTAAACCATTTTTTATTAAGAGGTGAAGGATGAGGAAGTACAATAGCTAACTTTTCATTAATATAATTATTTTTGAAAACCAAATCATTAAAATTTTCATCTGGAAAAAACACCTTAGCAGCCTTTGCTCCAACTATTATATAAATTTTGTTCTTTACATATTTAATTTCATTTTTAACCCAAGTATCATAACAAATTTTAGGAGGCATTCTATCATTACCATGACTATCTTTTCCAGGATAGCAATGTGCAAGTGATGTAATATAAAAATTATCAGGATTATAAAAAATATTATCATCAATTTTATACCACTCATATTTTAACTTTTCCCCAGATTTATCCGTAAAAGGCTTCAAAGTAAAATCAACTGTTTTTGATGGAGCCTGACTTATTTGAACTATTTTAGAATATTCATTACCAAAAACTACTGGATGAGGTGTAAAACCAAATTCATCTTTACACAAAACACATTTCTTTAAATTACAAATAAATTCTTCAAAATTAACATTCTTCATAAAACACCTTTCAACATCTTTTACCATCAATTTCCAAAAAAAATTGGTAAAAATTTACAAATAAAATTATAACCTCATGTAAACAAAAAGACAACTCATAAATAGCTATAGTCCTCTTAAAATCATAGTGTCAAGGTCATAAAAATTACCAAATTTTACCAATTTTTATACATTTAAAATTATTAAATCAAAAGAAAATATTTAAGTAATTACCTTACAAACAAAGTAAATCATCAAAATATTTTTAAAAACAAGCACCCTATTTTAGTCCATAAAATGTCCAAATTTTGCCAAATCTTCATAACAAATATTTCTAAGATTTAAATCCTTAATAATATTCTTAGGTTTACACTCTTCATAAAACTTATCCAAAGTATCAATAACCCCTTTATCCGTTTCAATGTAAATTGACACAGGTCTTTCAACACCTATTGCATAAGATATTTGAACCAAACACCAATTATATTCAGGATTATCCCTTAAAATTTCCTTGGCTATACTTCTTGCCTTATAAGCCCCACTTCTATCAACCTTACTAGGATCCTTACCGGAAAAAGCACCACCTCCGCACTTAGCGAAAGATTGATAACTATCAACAACAATTTTCCTACCAGTAAGTCCAGCATCTCCTAAAAAGCCCCCAATTAAAAACTTACCCGTTGGATTTATTAAATAATTCAAAACCTTAACACCATACTCCAAACAAATATTATCACAAATACCAATAAGTATCTTATCAGTTTCATCTCTTTCCTTTTCAGTATTTTGGTAGCAAATGGTAAAAGTCTTTATATACTCTAACTTATTATTTTCATAAAACCCAGTAATTTCAGCCTTACCATCAGATAAAAAACGCTTATCTCTTTTTCTTAATTCATCATAACACTTACTAAATTTTTGTAAAATAACCATAGCAACAGGTAAATATTCACAAGTATCACGAGTTGCATATCCAAACATCATGCCATTATCTCCAGCACCCAAAAACTCCTCAGTAACACCTCTTGCAATATCTGGACTTTGTGTTCCAAGATTATTAATAATTTTATAACTATCATCATAACCAACATCTAAAAGAACCCTTTTAACAATTTTAGAAACATCGAAAACAGCCTTAGTTGTAACTTCTCCCGTTATAAAAATTTTACCCTTTCCTCCAACTACCTCAACAGCACACCTTGAAGTTTTATCTTGTTTTAAACACTCATCTACAATAGCATCACTTATTTGATCACAAACCTTATCAGGATGACCTCTAAATACTATTTCATTACTATATAACATATATCATTCCTCCTTTTTTCATCTAATAAGAAAACACCCAAGATAACCTTTCTTGAGTGTTAAAAAAAGTTATCTTATTGATCTAGCATTACCACCTAATCAAATAGGTTGGTGCGACTTCATAAGGCTAGTCCCTCCATCGCTCTTAATAAGATGTAACTAAATTATATATTAAAAAATAAAAATTTACAAGTATTATTTTACAAGTACTATTTAGATAAAATACTTAAAGCATCTTTAGCAGCATTTTGTTCTGCTTCCTTCTTACTTTCCCCAACACCTTCACCTAAACTTATACCATCAACCTTTACACAAGCTTTATATACTTTATTATGTGCTGGTCCTGATTCATCTATAATTTCATATTCTAAAGATTTTTTATCAGTTTGTACTGCCTCTTGTAATGTTGATTTATAATCATTAAATAATAAAATGTTTTTATCTTCTATATAAGGAACAATAATTTTAAGTCCAACTTCTTTTACCTTTTCATAACCAAGATCAAGATATATAGCACCCATTAAAGCCTCAAAAACATCAGCCATAATAGCTTTTTTATGAGAGCCATCACTTCTTGTTTCCCCAACACCTACTTTAATATACTTTGAAAAATTCAAATCTTTAGCATACTCATACAAAGCATTTTCACATACATAACTTGCACGAATTTTTGTCATTTCACCTTCCGTATACAAATTAGCCTTGTATAAATAATCAGAAATAATTAGATCAACTATAGCATCACCTAAAAACTCAAGTGTTTCATAAGAACCAACATTATGCTCATATGCATATGAAGTATGCACAAAAGCCTGTCTATATAACTTCATATCAGTAGGTTTTACTGAAAGCTTTTCTAACAATTCCTCTATCATAAATATCTCTCCTTTTATATATAAATAATAACATATAACTTCAAAAATATCAAAAAAAAAACAATAACAATTTAGAAATTAAACAAATAAACATAAAAAATACAATAAAACAAACAAGAAAAAAACTTCCGCTTAATTAACAAAAAAAATTAGATTGATAAAAATAATAATTAATAGTAAAATATTATTAGGAGATTTATATATGAAATACATCTTGATATTTTTTATAAAAGTTTATAAAGCACTTCCTGGTCCATGGCATGGTATGTGTAGATTTTATCCAACATGCTCAAGTTATGCCATTGAAGCATTAAATGAATATGGTTTTATAAAAGGTAGTATTATGTCAATAAAAAGAATTATAAGATGTAATCCCAAAAGTAAAATATGGTACGATCCTGTACCAAAAAATATTAAAAAAAAAGCATAGAAAAGGAGAAAAAAATGAAAAAAGTAATATACTTAGCGATAATAGTAAGTTTATTTTTAACAACTGGTTGTCTTAAAATATTTAAATTATATGATATGGATGACATAGACATCATAACAACAATATACCCAGTAGAATACGTTGCTAATAGAATATATGGTGAAAGTTCAAATATTTCAAGTATCTATCCAAGAGGAACAGATATAAATAAATACGAATTAACAAAAAAACAAATAAAAGATTATAGTAACTACGACCTATTTATTTATAATGGTGAATCAAATGAAAGAAGTTACGCAACTAGCATGTTAAACAATAATAAAAATTTAAAAATTATTGATGCTTCATATGGACTTGACGTTATAAATGCCAGCACCGATATATGGCTTAATCCATCAAATATTTTGATGATAGCACAAAATATAAAACAAGAATTAGGAGAGTACATACAAAGTGTATACGTAAAAGAAAAACTTGAAAATAATTATCAATTATTAAAAGTAGACATATCAGAGCTTGAAACAGAACTTAAAAAAACTGCTGACAATTCCAAAGATAAAAGAATAATATCTTATGATGAATCACTAATGTTTCTAGAAAAATACGGTTTTACAGTTGTTAACTTAACAGCAAAAGATAAAAACATTGATAACAATATTGAACTTGCTAAATCAATTTTAAATGATGAATTAACTTATGTTTTTGTAACAGAATTTCAAGAAGAAACTGATTTATTAAAAGAATTACAAGATAACTATAATGCAAAACTTGAAACTTTTAAAGTAATGACAACTATAACTGAAGAAGATGCAAATAATAATGAAGATTATCTATCAATTATGAAAAGTAATATAACAAAAATAAAGGAAGAAACCTACAAATAGGAATCTTCCTTTTTCATATTTATGTAAATAAATTAATCAATTTCAATTTTCTTTTTAGTGTCTACATTTTCCTTTTTAGGAACAATAACTCTTAACATACCATTGTTAAATTCTGCTTTAATAGAGTCTTCATTAGTGTCTCCAATATAGAATTGTCTCTTATAGCTTCCATAAACTCTTTCACGTCTTAAATATTTTTTACCTTCTTTTTCTTCATGTTTATGGCTAGATGTTGCAGTAATTGTTAAATATCCATTATCACAATCAATGTTTATATCCTCTTTCTTAAATCCAGGCACATCCATTTCAATATAATATTTATCGTCCTTTTCATAAATATCACACTTCATGTTATTATTTTTAACCTCTGGTAAATCATCAAATAAATCATCTAAAAAGAAATTTCTTGGTACTAAATTCATAATTCATTCCTCCTTCGTACAATTATGTTATACCACTATTTTTGGCACTTGTCAAGAATAAGTGCTAAAAAAATTATTTTTTTTTACATACATTTATAGTATGAAACAAAACAACAGAAATATACAACTTTTAAAAATAAATAAAGATGCCTTAATTCTTTTTATGGTAGCACTTATAATCTCTATTTATATAACAAACAATGATATTTTACGCCTTGAAGGTAAAAGTAAAAAAGATACTTACACCCTTGAAATATTTAACAGATGCTTTGCAATTATTATCCTTTTAATTTTTCTATACACAAGTTATGAAAGTTATAAAATAGCTAAAAGTAATAATAAATATAATGAAACATTTACTATGCAAATTATCGTAGCTGTATTATCATTAATCGCAGGTATTATAGCATTTTATATAACATATATAAATAAAAATCAAAATATAAGTAGTGTATCAAATTTTGAAGTATAAGTATAACTAATATATCTGTTTTTTTATTCTAACTAAAGCATTCTTTTCAAGCCTTGATATTTGAGCTTGTGATATACCAAGTTCATTTGAAATTTCCATCTGTGTTTTACCAACAAAATATCTATCTTCCAAAATCTGTCTTTCCCTACTTGTTAATTTGCTAATTGCCTTAGTAAGTGTCATATGTTCTAAATGATCGTAAGAACTTTTAGGGTCGCTTACTTGATCACATAGATATATTGTATCTCCGCCATCATTATAAATTGGTTCAAAAAGACTAACTGGAGGTATTAAAGCTTCAAGTGCATTAATAACTTCCCTTTCCTTTATTTCCAAAATTTTAGCTATTTCTTCATTTGTTGGTTCCTTCCCATTTTCTAAAGTTAATTTTTCCTTTAATTTAAGTACTTTATACGCTGTATCTTTTACACTTCTTGATACTCTAATACTTGTATTATCTCTAATATATCTTTTCACTTCTCCAAGTATCATAGGAACAGCATAAGTTGACAACTTTACATTTAAACTTGGATCAAAATTATCTATGGCCTTTACAAGTCCAATACACCCAATTTGAAATAAATCATCCAAATTTTCATTGTAAGTTTTAAAATTTTTCAAAATAGACAAAACAAGTTTTAAATTTCCATTTATAAGTTCTTCCCTTGCTAATTTATCTCCTTGTTTCATTCTTTTAAACAAAACTTCCATCTCTTCCTGTTTTAAAACTTTTAAACTACTTGTATTTATACCAGATATTAAAACTTTATATTTAGACATATTTATATTCCTTTCAACCTTAATAATGAAAAAAGAATATAAATTTTATGCAAAATTAAAACATTTTACCATTTTTTATTCAAACTATTAAAATGGCAAAAAATAACAAATCTATAATTTATTAAAAAAAAGGTTTAACAAAAACTTTACAAGTATTTATTAACCTTCTTTATCTCTTCATTAAGATTACTTTTTAATATATAATCTTTAAATCCATCTTCAATGTATTTTGAAACTAAAAACTTTTTATCATCATTAATAGTTATTAATACTGGTGTTTTAAATTTTTTTATAGTTTGTAATTTCTTTAAAGTATCATATCCACTTTGAAGCCCCATCTCATCATCCACTATTATCATGTCATACTCTTCCCCATTTTTTATCTTCTCTATCGCACCTTTTCCATATAATACCATTGTTACATCTATACCAAGTTTTATTAATTGTTCCTCCATCTGTTTGGCTTCGTTTAGTTTTTCGTTTACTATTAATATTTTTCTTTTTCCTCTTGTATCTATTTGATTAAAATTTATTTTATCTTTATTTTCTTTTATTTTTTGGTCTATTATTATTAGGTACTCACTACCTTTATTTATTTCACTTCTTACTATTAATGTTCCTCCAAGTACTTTTATTATCTTATTTGCCATTTCTATTCCAACATCTACTTTATCAAGTTTTTTAAAGTCTTCTTGTTCCATATAACTTGCACTTAATATCCTATTTACTTTCTCTATTGTCATACCACATCCTGAATCACTTATTGATATTATTAATCTACATACATCATATTTTACTATGGAATTAACTTTTATTTCTATAAAACCTTTTTTTGTCTGCTTTAATGAATTATTTAATATACTAATTAACACTTGCTTTAATTTTACTTTATCACCATAAAGTTTGGCATCTATTAAATCTGTATAATTTGTTCTTAATTCAACATCACCTTGTATCTCTTCCTTTACTCTTTTTTCTATCTCTTTAAATAATAGTTTTACATCATAAAATCCAAGAGCCAATTTTATATTTGATATATCCATATTTGATATATCAAACACATTATTTGCCAGAAGCATTAATTCTTTAGAACTTATATTTACTTGTTTTGCCATTTCTTTTAAGTTATCTTTATTATTTTCACTTATCATAAGATTACTTATATCTTGAATATTTTTTATTGGTTCCTTAGTTTTTTGTTGTAACTCAAATAATAAATTTAATTTTTCTTCATTTGTCTTTTCAATTAGTTTTCTATTTTCATTTAACGTTTCAATAACCTTTACATCTGGATTTTCTATTGTATGATACATAATAAAAGCAATAAATATAAGTACTGGATTTATCAAATAATTTAATGTAGGGTCAATAATCATCACAATAAGTATAGATATACCAAGTATTACAAGTACATAAACTGGAATATATTTTTTACTTTTTATATTTTTATAATTTAAAAGCACACACACAATTTGTGTAATAAGTCCAAGTCCAAATATAAAATATGTATACATAACAGAAATACCTTTAGATGTCGCAGCACTATTAGGATTTATAGTAACTTCAATAGGAAATATTAAAACAACTAAAATACTAAAGATTCCCAAAATATAAAATATATTTTCTATCTGCCTCAATTTATCTTGTTTTTTTAAAGAAACATATAAAATATAAAATGTAAATATAAATACCCATAAAAGAAGTCCAATTAAATAAAGTTTATTAAATAATGATACAACAAAAACACTACTTGTAACTTTTGAACTAACATATATACCAAGTAAAATACCACTGCAAGACATAAATATATTGGCAAGTAAAAACAGTGAATATAGATTATCTTCCATTTTCTTTAATCTCGGTTTGTTAAAAAACAGTATTGCAACTGCAATTATTACTAATAGTGCATAAAAATTAATACTTAAAAAACCTAAAACATTTTCCATATAACACTAACCTTCTTTTTATCCATTTTTATTCTTTTATTTTCTTTTTCTAACTAAATCTTTTGTTTCATTTTGATAAATATCTATGGTAGATGTAGAAAGATTTGTTTCCGCTACAACAACATTAACAATATCATCATCTGTTAAATCATCTTTTCTTAATGAAACAAAATCCATCTTTCCATTTTTAGTTTGTGGAATAGAAGTTCTAAATTTAAATTTTGATGGAATTTGTCTTGATGACATATCTTTGTTTGCTAAAATATCATTATAAACAATATCATTAACAACACTTATATAATCTTCATTTTTATACTCATCATTTAAAACAATATGACAAGCTGGCATTAAACCTCTTCTTTTTTCATCAAAATATTCAACAATACATACATATTTAACTTTTTCATTTTTAGCTATTTCTTTTTCAACTTCATATGGTTTTATTTTATAACCATCAAATCTTGCAAAAGATCTATCTTTTCTTGATTTATGATAGAATTTTCCTTCTTCATCCATTTCCACTAAATCTCTTGTTCTAATATATGTCTTTCCATCAAGTTCATATTGTGGAATAATAACATTTTCATCTAAAACACCTTTTGTTACATTATCTCCAGATACAGCAAGTTCTCCAAAAGTTCTACCATTATGATTTATAGGAACTCTAACAAGTCTATCTTCAATATTTGGGTCAACTAATGTAAAGTCAGTGTGAGGAAGTGGTATTCCAATACATTCATAATCATTATAAGCACCTTGTGCATAAGAACCGCAACCAAAGAACTCACTCATACCATAACCCTTAGTTACAGTACAAGAACTACCATGTTTTCTAAAGAATTTATTTAATTCCTCTTCATCCTTTGCAGTCATAGTATCTCCACCATAAATAGCAACCTTTACACAAGATAAATCTTCACCCTCTAAATAATCACAAGTTGTAAGTGAATGTAATAGTGATGGTGAAATCATAATTACATTTGGATGATATTTTTTTATTAAATATCCAAATTCACTTATCTCAAACTCTGGAACATCAATGTTATTAGCAAGGCTTGTCAAATTCATTAAATAATTATTATAAGCTCCAAATGGTGCAAAAAATGGTAAAACATGAAGTGCTGTATCACCCTCATCAAAATTTACAAGTCCTTGTTTTAACTGTTCTAATGTTGATATAGCATTTTTATGTGTTCCAGGTATTGGTTTTGGTCTTGTACCACTTGTACCTGATGTATGTCCTATATATTGTAAACCATCTAAATTTCTATAAACAGTAAAACGTGAATTTTGAACGTTTCTTTTTAAATCATCATAAAACATTATATTTAGTTTTGAAGAAGCCATAGCATCATTTAAAGTACCCTCTTGTTGTTTCATCATTTGCACTTTTTCAAGTAATGCTTGATACCATTTTAACTTATTAATATTATCTAAAACATGTCTTTTATTTTTTAAATCATTATAATTAATGACATCTTTCATATAACTAATTTTTCCACCAAGATTCATAGAATCAGTAGCTCTTAAAAGAACAACATCACGTATTCCATATGATAAAAGTTCTTCTTCTACTGGTTTTATCATCGCCATATAACACATATCAAGAGCAACTATATATTTTGGATGTTCAAATTTTACTATTTCAAGTAACTTATTTCCATTAGCTTTAGCATCCATACTATCTGGTCTTGGATCGATAAAATCAGATACTGCTCCAATTTGAGCAGAACCAAGCCATAATTCTCCTACTTCTGGAATATTTGGAACTAAATATAAAATTCTATCTCCAACTCCAACACCCATTTCAGTAAGTACTCTAGATGCTTTATCAGCATTATAAAATAATTCTCCATAAGAAGTTTCCTTGCCATAATAAGTTTCTGCTGTTAAATCTTTCTTATTTCTTGCTATATTTTCTAAATATTTTTTAATGTTTAAATCAACATAATTTTGTCTTTCTATTGGATAATTTTTATAAAAATTCATCCAAGGCATATTTTCATTTTTATTCATAAAACAACCACCTCTAATAAAAAATTTTGTCTGTTAGTATATCACAATTTTATAATAAATTATAAAACATGGCATATTCGGTTAAAATAGCACCATATTCTGCAAATATACCCCTCTTTTTTCTATAAATAATATATCATATAAAATAAAAAAAAGAAAGGTTTAACAAAAACTTTACAAGTATTTATTAACCTTCTTTATCTCTTCATTAAGATTACTTTTTAATATATAATCTTTAAATCCATCTTCAATGTATTTTGAAACTAAAAACTTTTTATCATCATTAATAGTTATTAATACTGGTGTTTTAAATTTTTTTATAGTTTGTAATTTCTTTAAAGTATCATATCCACTTTGAAGCCCCATCTCATCATCCACTATTATCATGTCATACTCTTCCCCATTTTTTATCTTCTCTATCGCACCTTTTCCATATAATACCATTGTTACATCTATACCAAGTTTTATTAATTGTTCCTCCATCTGTTTGGCTTCGTTTAGTTTTTCGTTTACTATTAATATTTTTCTTTTTCCTCTTGTATCTATTTGATTAAAATTTATTTTATCTTTATTTTCTTTTATTTTTTGGTCTATTATTATTAGGTACTCACTACCTTTATTTATTTCACTTCTTACTATTAATGTTCCTCCAAGTACTTTTATTATCTTATTTGCCATTTCTATTCCAACATCTACTTTATCAAGTTTTTTAAAGTCTTCTTGTTCCATATAACTTGCACTTAATATTCTATTTACTTCCTCTACTCCAATACCACATCCTGAATCACTTATTGATATTATTAATCTACATACATCATATTTTACTATAGAGTTTACCTTTATTTCTATAAAACCCTTTTTAGTTTGTTTTAATGAATTATTTAATATACTAATTAATACTTGTTTTAATTTTACTTTATCGCCATAAAGCTTGGCATCTATTAAATCTGTATAATTAGTCCTTAACTCAACATCACCTTTTATCTCTTCCTGTACTCTTTTTTCTATTTCTTTAAATAATAGTTTTACATCATAAAATCCAAGAGCTAACTTTATATTTGATATATCCATATTTGATATATCAAATACATTATTTGATAAAAGCATTAATTCTTTAGAACTTGTATTTACCTGTTTTGCCATTTCTTTTAATTTCTCTTTATTATTTTCATTTAACATAAGATTACTTATATCTTGAATATTTTTTATTGGTTCTTTAGTTTTCTGTTGTAACTCAAATAATATATTTAGCTTTTCTTCATTTGTTTTATCAATTAGTTTTCTATTTTCATTTAATATTTCAATAACCTTTACATCTGGATTTTCTATTGTAAAATACATAATAAATAAAACAAAAGATTCAGTAACCGTAATCATTGTAAAACCTGGATATATTTTTTGAATTACTGAAGCAACACCAAGTCCTACAATTAAAACAATAAGTGGTAAATATTTTCTTATTTTTAATGATTTATAATTTTTTGCCATAAAATAAATACTTACAACTATAGAAATTAATGAAGCAACATAAGTTGCAACAATAGATGGCCCTTTAGAATACATATATTTATCAATAACTATATTAAGAGGAAGCACAATAATTAATACTGAAAAGATAGAGGTGAATATCAAAATATAATTTGAAATTCTTTTTTCATGTATTTCATAGTTTTCATTTCCTAATGAAACACATATTGCATATTTTAAAAACAAAGTACAAAAGAAAAGTAAATACAATAAGTAAGACTTATTAACTAATAAATTAAAGAAACTATCTGGATTTGAGTACAAACCATTATAAATACATAAAAGTTCAATTAAAAGTCCAAATATATTTAAACTAAGAAGATTATTAAATATATTAAGTTCGTAAGAATCAATGTGTTTCTTTTTCTTATACATAAATGTCAAAACAATAATGTATAAAAGACTCATAATTAAAAAGTGAGAACTATTATTCATGAAATTACACTTCCTTTATTTTACAAGTAAATTATATCACAAAGTCAAAAAAAAGAAAATCTTATTTCGTTAAGATTCTCTTCATTTCTTTTTTATCTTTATTATTTTTTAAATCTTCGTAAGAATTATAAACATCTCTTGCTAAAACACACTTATTAGAAATACCTTCCTCAATTAAAGCTAAAAAGCTTCTTTTTAGAGTTGGAGATATAACAAATGATTCTTTATTATCTCTTACTCTAAAATATAATTTATCTAAAACATCTGCTCCAAAAGCTTTAACACATCTATTTAATGCTGAATATAAAACTTTATCTTTATCAAATGAAACATTAATTTGTGGTTCAATATGAGCTACATATTTTACATTACCATTATCATTTACAGTTACAACTTCACAAGACATAATCTTTTTAGTATCTTTTAAAATTTCATTAGCTATTTTATAATTTGGAATATTTCCATCTCTATTACTTATTCTACCCTTTACATAAATATGTGAAAACTTATCAATATAACCATATACATTTAAGTTAGCCCAAGTTTTTCCATAAGCATCTTTAATAAAGAACGCCTTATCTCCTTCTTTATTATTTACATAACCTTCCATAGTACATGGTGAATTAGCAACAAGATTACCTGGTTCCATAAAATCACAATATGTACCATCTTTCCTTAAGGCTTTTATATTAACCATTCCATATGTTGACATACCAACAGGTTCTTTTATACCAAAATTTTTAAATAATTTAGTCTGCAAAGCTCTATACATTGTAATAAAAATACCACCATGCTCAGAGTCCCCCCCTGCTATACTCATACATACAACAGATGTTGGAAGTTTTATAATATCACGTCCTGCATCAAGACTTCTAAGCCATTTATTTAGTACTTTTTCTTCATTTGCATCAAGACCTTCACCAATACACATAGGGCATATTAAAAACGGAAGTTTAATATTTTTATATCTAGGATCCCACATTTGTTTTTTCATATTATAAATAAATACTGATCTTGAAGTTAAAAATACATTAGGTTTATTAATTAAAAGTGATTCGAATATAAAATCTTTATCGTTTATAGGTTCAAGAGCAACTATACCACTTTGCATAGCAACATCACTTACTCCAGACATAAAATCAGTATCAGACATTGTTCTAACTAAAGATAACATAACCATACCCTTCATAGATGGTATTTTAGATATTTCACTATCATGATATCTTCCCATAGTAATATAACTTCTTACTCTATGAACTAATCCTTTTGGTTTATTTGAAATAGTAGAACCACTTGTATAAGTTGTTGTAAAGTCGCTATCAAGTGTTGTTACATCATAAATTTCTCCCTTTACATTATCACCCTTAGTCAAAAATTCATCAAATGACATAATATTATCAAATGAAGATAAAGTATCATTATAAGATTTTTCATCCAATTTATAAAATTTATCAGTTATTTGAGCATATGGATTGCCATTTTTTAATGAATGATTAAGTGGAATAGGAATTATTGTTTTAGGAACCTCTAACATCTTTAACGTTTCACTAAATGAAACAAAATTCTTATCACTTACAAATATTAAATTAGATGTTGCATTATCAACAATATTTTTTAAATATTCATGATCCATATCTGCTGCTAAAAGATTAACTCTAGCACCAATTATACTTGCAGCACCCATTATAAATGGAAATTCAGGTGTATTTTCAAGACAACATACAATTTCCTCTCCCTTTTTTACACCATTTGCCTTCAATGCTTTAGCATACTTATATGAATAAGCAAAAAAATCTTTATAAGAAAAATTAGTACCTCTATATTTTATATAAGGTGCCTCCAAATTATTTTTATTTCTTTCCCATACTTCTTTAATCCAAGACCAATTATGATTTTCATCAATATCTTTTAATATTTTTTGATTTTTCTTATTACAATCACTACTATCATAATAATTATTATTTGGCATGCTCTTAACTTTTTCTATTTCTAAAACAAAATTTTTAAACAATTCTTCATTTTTCATACATTATTCCCCCTTAACAAAAGTTAACTGCTATTATAACACTTTAATAAAAAAATTTCAAATTAAAGCCATATTCTGTCAAAATAAGGTCGCATTCTGTCAAAAATAATCTTTAATTTACAAATATATAATAACATTATCTAAATAAAAATTCAAATAAATATGTTATAATAACTAAAAAAGGTGATGTTTTTATGGAAAAAGAATTTTTAAACTGCAATCTATGTCCTAGAAATTGTAATATAAATAGATATGAAACATTAGGTTTTTGCATGGCTCCCCCTAAAATAAAAATAGCAAAAGCAGACTTATTCTTTTATGAAGAACCTTGTATTTCTGGTAGTAATGGTAGTGGTGCTATATTTTTTTCACACTGCAATTTAAAATGTATATTTTGTCAAAATTATGAAATATCAACAAATAATATAGGGAAAGAAATAACTATAGATAAATTTAGTGATATTATGATTAATCTTCAAAATAAAGGGGCACTAAATATAAATTTAGTAACACCAACTATGTATATACCATTAATTAAAAAAGGAATTATAAAAGCCAAAGAAAAAGGTCTTAATATACCTATTATATATAATACAAGTGGTTATGAAAATGTTGAAGCTTTAAAAACACTTGATGGACTTATTGATGTATATCTTCCTGATTTTAAGTATTATAATGATAATCTTGCTTATAAATATTCAAATACAAAAAACTATAAAGAAACTGTTAAAAGTGCAATAGAGGAAATGTACAAACAAACAGGTAAAATAACATTTGATAAAAATGGCATAATTAAAAAAGGCGTTATTGTAAGACACTTAATGCTTCCTAATATGGAAGATGATTCTAAAAAAATTATCGAATACTTGTATAAAAAATACAAAGATAATATCTTTTTAAGTATAATGAACCAGTATACTGTAATAAAACCTTTAAAGTATGAAGAATTAAATAAAACTATAGAGGAAAAAGTATATGATGATGTAATAAACTATGCTTATGACCTTGGCATACGTAATGCTTATATTCAGGAAGGTGGAACACAAAAAAAGAGCTTTATTCCTGATTTTAAAAATCAAGAATTCTAAGCTCAAATCTATATTAACGCTAAAATGGTAGCAGTTAGCGTCTACACTATCTTATGGCATATAGTATGTTTTTGTTCCACTTTTAAGATCAAATATTATAGAACCATACTTACTTGTTTCAAAATATGTTAAATTAAGCTTATTTAAACTATCAATAGTTTCCTTTGAAGGATGATTATATTTATTATTAAAAGATGCAGATATGATGGAATATTTAGGATTTGTTACCCTTAAAAAATCATAAGAACTACTCGTATTTGAACCATGATGTGCTAACTTTAAAATATATAAAGAAGATAAATCATAATTATTAATTAAATCCTCTTCAACACTTTTAGGTATATCCCCAGTAAATAGCATCTTTTTATTATACATATTTAAATATAAAACAATACTTGATGAGTTTTCATCATTATTATTTTTATTCAAACTATATAATTTTATACCATTAAAATCAATTATATTACCTTTATATAATTTTTTAACTGGTATTTTTTTAAACTTGATGCCTTAATAAGTTTATTTTCCAAATAATTTAGCTTATTACTGTTAATATATATGTTATCTATTTTAAAATTATTAACCAAATAAATACTATCTCCCATATGATCATAATCTCCATGTAGTTGTTGTAAAAAAGTAAGTCGAATAAAAAGAACT
This sequence comes from uncultured Bacilli bacterium, assembly GCA_934098705.1. Classification (GTDB taxonomy): domain Bacteria; phylum Bacillota_I; class Bacilli_A; order RF39; family UBA660; genus CAG-611. Next base: position 90,128 of record CAKOPC010000002.1, read on the forward strand.
ATCAAAGCTGATAATTCCTATTTCTATAATTTTTTATTTTTTTGTGATTGTTTGACTGTTTCAAATATGTGATTTGCATCTTGCTTTAACAAATCTGGATTCTTAACGTATTCTAACAATTTTTCTTTAGAATAATTTTCTAGCATGTATTTTCCTAAAGTATATGAGTAACTATACCCGTTTTCTGTTCCATTAAAATCACTTTTTAATTTTTCAAAATCACAATATTCTAAACTAACTGGTGAATAATCTTGATTACTTAGATTAGTTGCCAATGCTTCCCAATACCAACTAACACCCTTAGAATTTTCATTCCACTCTTGCTGACATGAATGCACAAACTCATGTAGTATGCATTTTATAAATTCTTCCATATCCATATCTTCATGTTCTTTAGATTTTCTTGCTTCAGACATTTCTAACAAGTTAATATTACCATCATATGTATCAGCACACATCCATTCTTTAAATTCTTTTACAAATGGCAACAAATGTTTCTTGTATTTTTCTCTATCAGTAAAAATCACTACTTTCTTTTTTTGAGAAAGTTTTTCAAGTTCAAAAAATTCTAAAATTTCAATGGTATTGTTTTCTAATGTTGAAATTATATTTGACATATAATCAATCTCTTTGTCATATTCAATAGTAAAATTACTAAGTTCGATTTTCATCTAATCATCTCCAAATCTATATCTATTATATCATACTAATTCATATTCTCTAGCTATTATTCTCTCATCAGAACAATATTTAATTATATATTCATTATCTTGTTTGCAAATGATAATTCCTACTGTAGCATTTTCTTCAATTGTTTTTATATTCTTATCTATATAATTCATATAAGTCATAATTTGACCAGTATGTCCCTTCTTAAGTTCAGTTATTTTTAATTCTACAACTACATAACACTTGTATTTAATATTATAAAGCAGTAAATCAATATAATTATATCTATCATCTAATTTGATCTTATATTCGTTATCAATAAAAGTGAATCCATTACCTAACTCTTTTAAAAATGTTGGAATGTCCTCAAGTATTAACTTTTGCAGTATTTTTTCAGATATAATTTCTTTTTTATTACTATTTCTAATATGAATAGGATTTTTAACAAAGTCTATTATTCTTATATCATCCCTACTTTTCAATTTGTTTTTTGCATCAGCTGGTATTCTTTCGTACTCATTAGATTTTATTTTATTTCTTAATTGCCTAACATCTAAATTATAGACTTCACATTGATTGACATAATATTCTATTTTATTTATATCATCAAATGATAACATTTCATACCAATGACTCCATGTTAACTTTCCCGACAATGTCGGGACTTTTTCAATTATATTATAAAATTGTTTAATTTTATATAATAATGATGGCGTATATTTTTTACCAAATTTATTTGTTAATCTTTTAGAATAGTCCTTTATTACATTTTTTCCATACTTAGTATCTACATTTTTAAGTAGTTCTCCAACTTCTAAATATGTTTTTATTTTTTCCTTTGCTTTTGAATAATCTTTTACATTTTGATATATTTCATGATTTAATATCTTGTTTTCTATTTGTTTATATGTTTTATCTATTTCTTCTATCATATATAACTCCTTCCTATGGACTACATGTCTCAATTTTTAATTTATTATTTTTGATTTTAAACATTATACTTCCATCTTGATCTGTTCTATATATTTTTGAATTATTTAGATTATTCAATACTTCTTTATTTGGATGACCATATCTATTGTTATTTCCAACACTAATAACACTATATTTAGGATTAATTTCATCTATAAACTCTTTACTAGAACTTGTTCTAGAACCATGATGTCCTACTTTTAATACAGCTATATTAGAAATATTATATTTATCTAATATATCTTTCTCTTTCTCTACTCCAGCGTCTCCCATAAACATAAATTTATAACCATCAAGTTCTGTATAAATAACATTACTATTATCATTTTCATTATCGTATACTTTAGTTTGTAAAAAATATAATTTGTTATTACCTATATTTAATTTTTTAATACATGAATAATATTTTATTCTCTTTTTATTTAATACTTTAATTAATTCTTGTTCTAAATCATTATAAGATCCACAATTAAATATAACTTTTTCAACTTTAAAATTATTAACTAAATAAATACTATCTCCCATATGATCACTATCTCCATGAGTAAGTATTAAATTATCAATTTTCCTTATTCCAATAGACTTTAAATATGGAATAATTCTATTCTTTGCAAATTTACTTGTATATTTACTTGTATTTGTCAGTAAAACTCCTCCAGTATCAATCAAAGTTACAGACCCATTTACAGTAAGTAATATTGAATCTCCCTGTAAAACATCTATAAACATAATTCTATCTTTATTTTTTAAAGTTCCCAAAAAATTAAGTAAAATAGGTATAATTATAAAAAATTTATAAGACTTTTTTTCCTTTAAAATACCAAAAATAAATATTATTATTGACACTATATAAAGAATATTAATTGACATACTAGGTTTACACATTATTACTTTAAATAAATTAATATCTTTTAAAAATAGTGATACTTTTTCCAAAACGAGAACAAATAAATAAAGTAACTTATCAAAAAATGGAAAAGTATAACTTATTATAACTAAAGGTAAAATAATAAATGATACAAAAGGTACAAAAAATAAATTGTAAATAATAGATAAAAAATTAACTTCATAAAAACTATTTATAGTAATAGGAAAAGATACTATAAAAGAAATTAAAGATACTTTTAACGACTTAGTAATAAAATTATTTGATTTATTTATATAATTAGTACAAATAATAAGTGCCAAACTTATAAAAAATGAATATAAAAGACCAATATCAAATAAATTAAATGGATTAAAGAAAATAATAATAGCAAGAGATAATAAAAGTAAATTAACAGGTTTTATATAAAAATAATATTTATCATTTATTATAGAAAAAATAGTAAATAACGAACACCTACAAACAGACATAGAAAAATTAGTTAAAAACATAAAAAATAATAAAAACAATATAATAATTTTTGCTCTTTTATATTCTTTTACCCTTATCTTTTTTAATAATTCCTCTAAAATAAATATAAAAATACTTATATGCGTGCCAGATATAGCAAATAAATGACTAATACCAATACTTCTAAAAGAGTCTAAAACATCACTATCCATATCTGTTTTATTACCAAATAATAAAGTGTTTATATAAGGATAACTAAATGGTAACTTATAACTTCTTCGGTATAAAATATCTTTAATAAAATAAAAAATATTTCTATTTTTCTTAACCTTTTCTATACTTGTTACATTAAATACTCTATATATTTTTTTATAATATAAATTCTTTTTATAATTAAAAGTATTAGGTAAAGTATTATTAGTTATTTTAACATCTAAAAGACTTACCCTTATATAATCTCCTATTCTATAATTATTATATAAGTCATCTATTTCCTTACTTTTAGCATAATAATATAAAATAGTTTTTTCATGTTTTAATTTGCAATCTATTTTAAAACCATAATCCTTTATTATTATATTAGTGATTCTACATGTGCAATTTTGTAAATCTGTAATATTACTTTTAAAATCAAATGAAGAGTAAATAAAAAAGTACAATAAAGCAATCATCATAATTATATAAAATGGATAATTATGTAGTAATAAAGTCCTTAATTTTATCATAAAGTTTATCTCCAATTCCAGATACTTTTTTTATGTCCTCTATACTTTTAAATTTTGATTTTTTCCTATATTCTATTATGGCATTAGCTTTACTATCTCCAATATCAGGAAGTGTTAAAAGTTCCTCTTTAGTAGCAGTATTTATAGATATTTTTTTATTATCACTATTATCATTATTATCACTACTATTATTCTGCTTTTCTATATAATCTTTTATATTAGACTCAATATCTTCTTTTGTAAAACAAGAATTATTATTAGATAAACATTTATTAACACACTCTTGTCTTTGTAAATCTTCAATCTCTTTTTGTTTTGTAAAGTTTAAAACTTCTTCTTTACTATAAATTATTATTATCATTTCATCTTTTACTTTTTTGCTTAAATTATTAACACTTGTGTCAGCATTATCAGTTAAACCATCAGCAAGTAATATAACATCATTTACCCTTTTATCACTTAAAACCTCATAAACTCCTGGAGAGTTTACTTCACCCTTTATCTCGACAGATACCTTAACTACCGAATTATCATCTAAGTCATCACTTTCTACATTTAAATTATCATTATCTAAAGGTTTGGTATCAAGTTTATACTTAAAATAAAAAAATATAAAAATATTTGATATAACTATAATAATAAAGATAATTATAAAGCCATATAAAAAAAGTTTATTTTGTTTTAAACTATTTTTTAAATTTTCCATAAAAAAACACCTCTAATATAATTATTAAAGATGTATTTAAAAGCACCTTAATTTTTTATTACTTTTTTAAAGATAATGCATAATTAGTTTCATAACATATTCTTTCAACAAACATAAGTGCAATACATATTGAAACAGCAAAACTACCACCATATGACATAAAAGGAAGAGGAACTCCAGTAAGTGGCATAAGACCAAGTACTCCTCCTAAATTTATTATGATATGAAATACTAAATAAGAAAATACTCCATAACAAATAAGTGCTTGATAAGTTTTGGTAGCCCTTTTACCAATAAAATAAATTCTTAAAAGAACAAAGGCGTATAAAAGTAAAAGTCCAATAGCTCCAACAACACCAAGTTCTTCCACTATAATACAAAATATAAAGTCTGTATGAGCTTCTGGCAAATATAAATATTTTTGAGTACTATTTCCAAGACCTCTTCCAAATATTCCCCCACCATTTATAGCTATATAGCCATTACAAACTTGACCCCCCTCATTTAAATACCTACTACAAGGATCAAAAAAATTAAATCTAGCAAGTTTATCACTTGAAAGAAACTTAATTGTACCAGAAAGAGATAAAATAACGATTGTAAGAACTAAAAATAAACATGCTCCTACAACCAAAAGTTTAATCTTTTTGCTGGTATTACTAAGTAAAAAAATAACTCCTGAAATTAGTAAAAATATAAAAGCCGTACCATAATCATTTTGTAAAATAATTAAACAAGTTATTATTCCAACAACAAAAAGTGGAAAAAACATCTTTACTGAATCATTAAAGAATTCATTATCTTTATTATCATAATAAAAAGCAAGCCATACAATAATCATAACCTTAGCAAATTCACTAGGTTGTACTCCAAAAGGACCTATACCAATCCAGCCATTAGCACCATTTATAACAGCACCATAAACTAAAGCTACAAAAACAAGAAACGTAACTATAACAAGTCCAATCCACGAGAGCTTTTTATATTTGGAAGAAGGTACAAATATTGCAATAGAACAAACAACCAAACTAAAAAGTAAAAATATTAACTGCTTATAAAAATATCTACTAGGACTTGCTCCATACATATATGCTGTAACATTAGAGGCTGAAAAAATCATTATAAGCCCAAATGAAAACAATATAAGTATTGCAATAAATAATTTTTTATCCATATATTTTATTATTTTCTTCATATTACCATCATTAATATAATAACATAAAAAAAATAAAATTGAAACTTTTTTGTTTTAACTTGGGACTTTATTGTGTCAAAAGATAACTAAATTAATAAACTATATTAGATAACAAAGGAGGATGTCTATGTATTATTATGGTAATTCTTACGGATATGGTAGTTCAGGAAATTGCTGCGGAGTTCCACAAACAACATACTGTAGCGGAGGAACTAATATGGGACAAGGTTATGCTATCGTATTAGTATTATTTATTCTTTTAATTATAATTCTTGGCGCTAGAGCTTGGAACTAACATAAGTAAGATAAAAAGATGAGTAAAAATGGCTCATCTTTAATTTTTGCTTTATTTTTTTTAAAATTTATGATAAAATATGATATGAATTTGAGGTGAAGTATATGTTAACGAATAAAGATATTTTAGACGAAAAAAATAAAATATTAAGAAAAACTAGTAAAGAAGTTACATTTCCACTTAGTAAAGATGATAGAGATAAAATAAATCTTATGATAGAATACTTAACAAATAGTCAAATAGAAAAAATTGCTAAAAAATATAACTTAAGACCTGGTATGGGATTATCTGCCGTACAACTTGGCATTTTAAAAAGATATTTTGTTGTAGTACACGAACAAGAAGTAAAAGAAACATTTAAAACTTATGTAATTATTAACCCAAAAATAACAAGTAATTCTCAGGAAATTATTTATGTTGATGAAGGTGAAGGATGTTTATCAGTAAATAGAGATGTTGAAGGTATAGTTAAAAGATATGCAAGATGTACTGTTGAGGGATTTGATATGGATGGTAATCCTATAAAGATACGTGCAAGAGAAGAATTATCAGTTGCCTTCCAACACGAAATAGATCATTTAAATGGTATACTTTTTTACGATAAAATAGATAAAAACGATCCATTTAAAGATGCAGATCTTTATAGATCAATATAAAAGATATTAACCTTTTGGTTAATATCTTTTAATTTATACAAGTTTAACACTTACAAGCTTACTAACCCCAGACTCTTGCATAGTAATACCATATAAAGCATTAGCATATTCCATTGTCTTTTTCTTATGAGTAATTATAATAAGCTGTGTTTTACCATTATATTTGCTAAAATATTCACAAACTCTTGCGACATTTGCTTCATCAAGAGCAGCTTCAATTTCATCAAATAAACAAAAAGGAACTTTTTTAATATTTAAAATAGCAAATAATAAACTAATTGCAGTAAGTGTTTTTTCTCCACCTGATAAAAGTGTAATTGTTGAAACCTTTTTACCTGGAGGAGTAACCTTTATATCAATACCAGTTTCAAGAATATTATCTTTATCAGTTAAAACTAAACTTGCAACGCCACCACCAAATAAATCCTTAAATACCTTATCAAATTCTATTTCAATCTGTTTAAAGGTTTTAATAAAATCCTGTTTCATAACTTCATCTAAAGAATCAATAATACCAAGAAGAGTTTTTATAGCCTCTTTTAAATCTTCACTTTGTTTTGTTAAAAAGTCATATCTTTCTTTTACTCTATCATACTCCTCTATCGAAGATAAATTAACCTCCCCAATATCACGTAACATTTTTTTATAATTATTAACCATATTCCTTGCATCTTCTGTATCAATATCTAAAATATAATTTTGAAGAGCACTCTCAAAAGTCATTTCATAATCTTCACTTAAAGTTTTCAAAAGATTATCCATGTTTAAACCCCTTTTAGTATTACTAATTTCAAGCTCTTTTAATTCCTGTTCTTTACTTCTAATATTAGAATTACTAAGTCTAAAAGAAGCCTGTATCTCATCAATTTCATGTTCTAGCCTTTCCTTTTCACTAGTTTTTAAAGTAACAAGTTTAAAAGTTTCATCCTTCTTATTTAAAATATCATAATACTTTTTAGTAATTAAATCCTCTTCCTTACTAATATTATTAGTAGTTAAATCTTCCAAATTAGATAATTCAAGTACTTTACTTTCATAAGTTTCTTTAGTTTCATAATATAATTTATTTTTATTTTTTATGTTTTCCATAATAAGAAGCTTTTGTTTTTCAAGCTCCATTGCTTTTTCTCTTTCAGTATTAAAACTATTATTAATATCATTTAAAGAAGCTTCTAAAGCCTTTATATCATTAGTTAAAATATCTTTTTCTTTAGTTATTTCATCAAGTTCATGTCTTTCACTAATAATACTTCTTTGTTTTATAACACCTCCTGTTATAGCACCACCAACTTGAATAATTTCCCCATCAAGCGTTACTATAACAAATTTGTTCTTAGTATTTTTAGCAAGTTTATTAGCATTATCAATATTATCAACTAGTAAAACATTACCAAGTCTATTTAAAACTATATTATTATATGGATCATCATATGTTACTAAATTAGATAATATATCAATAAAGCCATCCTCTCTTTTTAAAAGCTTAACTATTTCCTCATCAATATACTTTGGTTTTATAACACTTAAAGGATAAAATGTAACTCTACCCAAATTTGTCTCTTTTAAGAAGCTTATAGCCTTTTTAGCAACTTCTGGTGTATCTACTACTACATAGTCTTTAGAGCCTCCTAAAGCAACTTCTAGAGCCTTATCATACGTTTTAGAAGTATTTATAAGAGAAGCAATAGTATTATGAATACCAGAAATACTTTTAGTACCCAAAAGCCTTTTAACACTAGGATTTGTATTACCACCCTCTAAAATATAACCCTCTAAAGTTTTTATCTTATATAAAAGAGAAGTAAGAATTTTTTGTTTAGAATAAATACTATCTTCTACATCTTTTCTTTTCTTTTTTAAAGAATCAAGTTTTTCATTAATAACTGTAATATCATTATTAACACTATCTAAACTTTTCATAATAATATCATTATCAGTTTTTAAAGATAAAAGCTTATTATTAAGAACATACTTTTCTTCCTTTAAAGATGATATATTTTCATGAACTTTTAAAGAATCAGCATTATATTTACTTCTTTCTTTTATAATATTTCTTTCTCCATTTACCTTTTCTTCTTCTTTAACATATTTTAGATAATCACTATTTAACTTAACTATTTCCTCTTTTAACTTATCAAGTTCTTCTTTTTTAGTTAAAACAACTGCATCATTTGAACTATTATCAGTATTTAATTTAACTATTTCTTCTTTTAAAATATCTATTTTCTTAGTTGTATCTTTGTATAGTATATCTATTTTAGATAAATCATGGGCAATTAAAGCAACTTCTATATTTTTTAAATTTTCTTTTATTTCCTTATATTTAATTGCTTTAGCACTTTGTTTTTCAAGCGGAGAAAGATTAGTTTCTATTTCATTTAAAATATCTGTTACTCTATTTAAATTATCATTTGTTTTCTCTAATTTTTTTAAAGCCTCTTCTTTTCTTTTTTTATATTTTAAAACTCCTGCAGCTTCTTCAAATATAACTCTTCTATCATATGGAGAATTGTTAACAACTTTTTCAATTTCTCCTTGTGATATAATATTAAAAGCATATTTACCCATACCACTATCTAAAAACAAATCATTTATATCTTTTAATCTACATTTTTCATTATTTATATAGTATTCATTTTCTCCACTTCTATATACTTTTCTTGTAATAGCTATTTCTGTATATGGTACTTTTAAATATGAATCTTTATTATCAAACACTAGTGAAACACTAGCAAGATTTAAAGGACTTCTTGATTTACTACCTGCAAAAATTACATCACTCATATTATTAAAACCACGTAATGTTTTAATTGATTGTTCTCCTAAAACCCATTTTACTGCATCAATAATATTACTCTTACCACTTCCATTAGGACCTACAATACAAGTAATATTATCATCCAAATTTAAATTTATTTTATCTGCAAAAGACTTAAATCCCGATATCTTTATTTCTTTTAAATACATATTTTTCACCTCTTGGATTTATACATATAAATTATAACAAAATTTTCCAAATAAAAAAATACTTTACTTGTCTTTTTTTATTATTTATTCTATAATTTATAAAAGGAGAGTTTTATAATGAAAGGCAATTTAATAATTATATCAGGACCATCTGGCGTAGGTAAATCAACAATTAGAAAAAGAATAATCAAAGACTTTGATAACTTTAAATACTCTGTATCATTAACAACAAGAAAACCAAGAATAGATGAAGAAACAAACGCTGAAGAAGAAAATGGTAAAGAATATTATTTTGTAACACCAGAAATATTTAAAGAAAATATAAAAAATAATAACTTTTTAGAATATCAAGAAGTCTATAAGGATACCTTTTATGGCACCTTAAAAAAAGATGTTATGAATCTTATTGATAATGGTATAAATGTCATACTTGAAATAGATGTTGATGGAGCATTAAATATAAAAAAAGAATATAATGATACTACTTTAATTTTTATTAAACCATCATCTTTAGAGGAACTTGAAAATAGATTAAAAAATAGAAATAGTGATAGTTCTAAAAAAATTGAAGAAAGACTAGAAAAAGCAAAATACGAAATAAATAAAAGTAAATACTATGACTACGTAATAACAAGTACTAATAAAGAAGAAGATTATAAAAAAATTAAAAATATTATAAAAAAGATATTAACAAAATAACTAATATATTGTTAATATCTTTTTAATTAAATAAATCATTTTTTGAAATATCCACTATATCCTTCCAATTTTTAGGAAATCCCATTCTATCTAATATTTTATTAATAGAAATTGTTTTTAAATTATATTCTAAATTATCTATTATATGAGAAAGTTCCAAAATAAATTCTTTTAATTCTTCTTGCTTTAATAAAGATTTAAATATTATAAGTAGAACAAATAAATCATTTTTTCCATATATATATTCATTATCCATCATAGGTATTTTAAGTGCTCTATGATATCTAGTATCTGCAATTTCTCTATTTGTTCTATTATCATAAACTATATCCTCATGAGCACATAAATTACGATAATTAGAAAGAATAGTTAAATAATTAAAGAATACATCTATATCTAACTCATATATATCAACAATATCATACTGATCTTCTTTTTTTAAAATAGAAAAAAGTTCCGCTACAATTCCAAAAGACAAAACCTTAACAAGTATCCATAATGGAACATAACCATAATTATCAACATAATGCATAGTAGCAGAATGTGTTGTAATATTTTTTTGCATTTGTCTTTTCATTTTTCCAAGTAAATCATTAACCTGTTTTCGTTTTTCTTTACTTGTATTAAAGTTTCTAGGATTTAAATAATCTTTTTCTTTATATCCATACTTTTTAGATAATTGATATGAGAATATAGATTTAACATTATTTTCAATAATTAATACATTTTTAAATATTAAATTTCTAACTGCTCTATCAAATAAAAATAAACTATAAAGTTCTTCAAAAGTAGTACCATTTATATAAAACCTATCATCTTTTGACTTTAAAAAAGGATATCTATAACCATGTAAAAAGAAATAGTTTTCTCTAAGTAAAACTTCTTTAGCATAATGTTCATCATTTATTACCATATTTTTTGATCTTAATATCTGTACTTGTTCCTCTAAAGTTTTAAATGTCTTTAACTCCATAGCAAAAACTCCTTCTTATTCTATAAATAAATTATACAAGTTGTTTTAACAAATTACAATACCAAGACACTAAAAAATATTTATTTTACTAAAAAAAATACCAGTAATAAATACTGATATTTTAATTTTAAAATATTATCTCTTACTAAATTGTGGTGCACGTCTTGCTTTTTTAAGTCCTGGTTTTTTACGTTCAACATCTCTTGAATCACGAGTAATCATACCATTAACTTTTAATATTTTTCTAAAGCTTTCATTTTCAGTTGGAGATACAGTATCATATTCCATTAAAGCTCTTGCAATACCTAAACGAATTGCTTCAGCTTGACCTGTTGCTCCTCCACCATGTACGTTTGCAATAACATCAAACATATCACGAGTTTCAGTAAGTTCAAGAGGTTGAACTAAGTCCATAACTAAAATTGAAGATGGAAAATACTCATTAACATCTCTATTATTAACAGTTATTTTACCTGTTCCTTTAACTAATTTAACTTTTGCAATAGCAGTTTTTCTTCTACCTGTTGCATAATAAAATTCTTTACTTTTTGCCATAATATCCTCCCTTATTTAATTTCTAAAACTTCTGGTTTTTGAGCCATATGTTTATGTTCACCATCAGCATAAACAAATAATTTTTTATACATAGCTCTACCAAGTCTTCCATTAGGAAGCATTCCTTTAATTGCTCTTTCAACCATTTCTACTGGATATTTGGAAATCATCTCTTCTGCCTTACGAACTCTTAATCCTCCAACATAACCTGAATGATTATAATATAATTTCTTATCTAATTTGTTACCAGTTAATTTTACTTTTGAAGCATTAACTATAATAACATAATCTCCACAATCAATATGTGGTGTAAATGTTGCCTTATTTTTTCCTTTTAATATAGTGGCAACTTTTGAAGCTAAACGTCCAAGTACAACATCTGTTGCATCTATAACATACCATTTACGTTCAACTGTTTCTTTCTTTTGCATATAACTTTTCATATTCTTTTCTTCCTTTCAATAATCACAAAATCTAACAAACTTTCCCAGGGCTTGTTAAATCGCGGGATATAGAAAAATGTACCGATTAAAATTATACTAAATATATATGCAAAAGTCAAGTAAAATATAGAAAAATTAACATTAATACCAAAATATATTACTTATATCTAACATCCCATAAATAAAGCCCACAAGCAGGAGCACTTTTTATGTTATAACACCTATCCATACTATCTAATATTTCCTTTACTTTAGAAGGTTCTACCATGCCTTCCCCAGCCTTTATTAAAATACCTACTATATTTCTTACCATTTGTTTTAAAAAGCCATTACCTATAACACTTATTTGTATAATACCATTATTATTTTCTATACTAATAGAATTAATACACCTATCAAAATTTACTCTTTCTTTAGAGTTATTACACAAGGATTTAAAATTATGACACCCCAAAAAATATAATGAAGCCTCTTTCATTTTATTAATATCTAAAGGTTTACAATATTGATATTCATATAATCTTTTAAATACATCATATTCCAAAGTATTTATAAAGTATCTATATTCCTTACATAAAACATCATATCTTGCATGAAATGATAAGGGTACTTCACTTACATCTTTTATATATATTTCGCCATTTAACTTTTTATTTAAAAACCTCTTTATATTATTTACATTTATCCCTTTTTCTAAAGTAAAATGTGCAACTTGACATCTTGCATGAACTAAAGCATCAGTTCTACCAGAAGATGTTATAAAAGTACTTTTATCATTATTTAATAAAGTTAAATTATCCTCTAAAACACCCTGTACTGTTTTCAAACCTTTTTGTCTTTGATATCCCTTAAATACACTACCATCATAAGAAAACTTGATTAAATATTTCATTATTTTTTCCTTTTTTGAATATTATAAGTAATTTTAAGTATAAATTTAACAGGTAAAAATCTTGTTAAGAAAACTCCAAGTCTTATACTAAAACCTGGTACAATTAAAAGTTTGTTACCCCTTAACAAATTATTAATAGCGTACCTTGCAACATATTTTGCATCAAGTTGTTTTATATTAAAATTAACATTAGCAACCTTATTAAAGTTAGTTTTGACAGGACCAGGACATAATAAAGATACTTTAACATGTGATTTATTTCTTCTTAATTCTTCATATAAAGCCTCTGTAAAGCTTACAATATAAGCTTTTGTAGCGTAATAACAACTCATAAGTGGACCACCCTTTAAAAGTCCCGCACTTGATGCAACATTTAAAATGTAACCCTTATCTTTTTTAGCAAAATCTTTTAAATACATCCTAGTTAATATATGTACTGCTTTTACATTAACATCAATCATATTAAGTTCTGTTAATAAATCAACATGTTCATAGTCTCCAAAAAGACCAAAACCAGCATTATTGATTAATATATCAATATCCTCATTTTTAGTTAACATATACAAATCTTTTATTCTTTTTTCATTAGCTAAATCAATTACAACAATTTGTACTTTTGTTTTTAAAGAGTCTCTTAATTCCTCCAATTTTTCCTTATCACGAGCTACAAGTATTAAATCACATCCAAGTTCACTAAGATAAATTGCCATTTCCTTACCAATACCACTTGATGCCCCAGTTATTAACGCCTTCATCAAAACCACACTCCTACAACAATTATACCACAAATTACCAATAAATAAAGAAAAAACCTTAATTCAAACGAACTAAGATTTAACTTTTTGTTATTTTACTAATTCAATGATAACAACTAAAGCTCCATCGCCTTTTCTTTCATCTAATTTTAAGATTCTAGAATATCCACCATTACGGTCTTTATAACGAGGTGCTAATTCATTAAACACTTTTTTTACTGCTTCTTCATCATTCATTAAGAAAGCAAGTGCTTTTCTTCTTGAAACAAGTGAGCCATCTTTTCCATAAGTAATCATTTTATCAACTAATCTTTTTACTTCTTTTGCTCTTGCTTCAGTTGTTTCGATTTTTTCTTCCATTATAAGATCACTAACTAAGTTTGCTAACATACTTCTTCTATGTTTATTATCGCGTCCTAATTTTCTATATGCCATAAGTATTCCTCCTATCAATTAATCTTCGTCTTTTAAAGTAAGTTCTAATTCTTTTATTTTATCTAAAACTTCTTTTAAAGATTTCTTGCCTAAATTACGAATCTTCATAACATCAGAATTTGATTTATTGATTAAATCTTGTAAAGTGTTTATGTTAGCTCTTTTTAGGCAGTTATAAGCACGAACTGAAAAATCTAAATCTTCAATAGGTGTTTCAAGTGCTTTTGCTTTTGAATCCTCTTGTTTTTCTATCATCATACCAGAAACATTAGCAATATTACTTAAACTTGCAACTATTTCTAAGTGTTCTATTAATATTCTACTTGCAAGTGAAATAGCCTCTTCTGGCTTAATTGAACTATTAGTCCAAACATCAATTATTAATTTATCATAATTTTCATTTTGTCCAACACGAGCATCTTGTACTTCATAAGCAACTCTTTCAATAGGAGAATATAATGAATCAATAGCAATTACGCCAAGTTTTTTATCAGATAATAATTTCTTATTTTCTTCAGCTCTTGTGTAACCTCTACCAGTTCCAACTGTCATCTCCATATCAAGTTTACCACCTTGTGCAAGTGTTGCAATTAAATGATCCTTATTAATTATTTCAACATCTGGATCACATTCAATATCTCCAGCGTGTACTTCACCTTCAGTATCTGCATGTAATCTAATAATTTTTTCTTCTTGACAATGTTTTTTAACAACTACTCCTTTTAAATTTAAGATAATTGTTGTAACATCTTCAATAACTCCCTCTATTGTTTGAAATTCATGCAAAACACCATCAATTTTAACAGAAGTTATTGCACTACCAGGAAGTGATGATAGCATTACTCTTCTAAGAGCATTACCTATTGTTGTACCAAAACCTCTTTCAAGTGGTTCTAGTTCAAATCTTCCATAATTATTTTTTTCTACATAATCTGTAATTTTATAATTTGGTTTTTCAAATTCAATCATGATATTTCCTCCTTACCCTTAATTACGTGGTCTTTTTGGTGGACGACATCCATTATGTGGAATTGGTGTTACATCACTGATTGTTGTTACTTCAAGGCCTACTGTTTGTAATGATCTAATAGCAGTTTCTCTTCCAGGTCCTACACCTAAAACTTCTACTTCTACTTTTCTCATTCCAGCATCATATGCCATTTTTCCAGCTTTTTCAGCAGCAAGTCCTGCAGCAAATGGAGTAGATTTCTTACTTCCTTTAAAACCAATCGCACCACTTGATGCCCAAGATATTGCATTTCCTTCTTTATCAGTAATTGTTGTTATTGTATTGTTGAAGGTTGCATGAATATGAGCTATTCCTTCAGGAACATTTTTCTTAATTTTTCTTTTTCTTTGTTTATAAGCCATAATTTCTACCCTCCAATACTATGCTTTCTTCTTATTGGCAACAGTTTTGCCATGTCCTTTACGAGTTCTACAATTTCTTGATGTATGTTGTCCTCTTACAGGTAAACCTTTTCTATGACGTAGTCCTTGATATGAACCTATTTCCATTTTAGTTTTAATAGCCATATTAACTTCACGTCTTAAATCTCCCTCAGTAACATATTTATTAACTTCATCTCTTATTTTTGATAATTCATCTTGACTTAAATCTTTTGTTCTCTTATTACCATCAACTTTTACAGCATCAAGAATCTTACTAGCTAATGCTGGTCCAATTCCGTATATATAAGTTAATGATGTTTTAATATTTTTTTCATTTGGTATTTCTACACCTTTTACACGTGCCATATTATTTCCTCCTTATTAACCTTGAGTTTGTTTGTGTTTTGGATTTTCACAAATTACCATAACTTTTCCATTACGTTTAATAATTTTACATTTTGCACATATTTTTTTTACAGATGGTTTAACCTTCATAGTTTTATCCCTCCTACTTTCTATAGGTTATACGCCCATGTTTTAAATCATATGGGGAAAGTTCTAGCATAACCTTATCGCCTGGTAAGATACGAATATAATTTAATCGCATTTTACCAGAAACATGAGCTTCAATTATGCAACCATTACTAAGTTCAACTTTAAACTTTCCTCCTGGTATTATTTCTAATACTTTACCTTCAACTTCAATTACATCATCTTTTGCCATTATTTTATCACACTCCTGTTAATATTTCATATCCATCATTTGTAACTAGTACAGTATGTTCAAAATGAGCAGATGGCGAGTAATCTTCTGTTTCAATAGTCCAGTCATCATCTAAAATGACGATACTTGGACTACCTAATGTAAGCATTGGCTCAATAGCAATAACCATACCCTTTTTTAATACTGGTCCAGTATGTGGTTTTCCATAATTAGGTATTTCAGGATCTTCATGAAGTTCACTTCCAACACCATGACCTTCAAGTTCTTTTACAACACCTAAGTTATATTTTTTAGCATACTCTTCTATCGCATGAGATATATCTCCAATTCTATTTCCTGGTTTTACCATACTTAAGCCTTCATATAAAGCTTTTTTTGTATGTTCCATTAGATATTTTTTATCATCTGTTATATCTCCAACAGCATAAGTCCAAGCAGAATCCCCATGATAACCTTTATAACAAGCACAAATATCAACAGATATTATATCACCATTTTTAAGATATTTCTTGCTTGATGGAATACCATGTACTACTTCTTCATTTATACTAGTACACAAAGTAGCTGGGTAACCCTCATACCCCTTACAAGAAGGTGTTGCACCACAACTTCTTATAAACTTTTCAGCTAAAGTATCAAGTTCTTGAGTTGTTACACCTTCCTTAAGATATGGCTGTAAAAACTTATGAGTTTCATAAACTATTTTACCCGCTTTTCTTAAAAGCTCTATTTCATAATCACTTTTAATATTAATCATAAAATTCTAACTTTCTCTCCAATTCTTCAAATACTAACCTTGCATCTCCATTTGAATCAACTTCAATTATATTATTATTTTTTCTATAATAATCAACAACTGGTAAGGTTTCATCTTCAAATTTTTTATAACCCTTTTTTAAAACCTCTTCATTATCATCAGTTCTTCTTACAAGATCAGCATTACATATTCTACAATTTTTATCATTAATTGGATTATTATATCCAGTTAATATATTATAATCTGTCTTACATTTAGAACAAGAATATCTACCAAGTGTTCTTTTAAGTGAAACATCATATGAAGATTTTAAATATACTGCTAAATAACAAGTAATATTAAGTACTTCACATATTTCATTAAACACTTTAACCTGTTCTAAACTTCTAGGAAAACCATCCAGAATAAAACCATTATTTTTAACATCATCCATCTTTAATCTTTTAATTAATGATGATTTAACAAGTTCATTTGGAACAAGTTCTCTATTTGCAAGTTTTTCTTTTATTTGTTTTCCTATGCTAGATAAAGGATCAATATCTCTAAGTAACTGTCCAACTGATATATGAACTAATCCATATTTTTCATGTAACATTTTAGACATTGTCCCTTTACCTGCAGCAGGAGGAGCAATTAGAATAATATTTATCATTATCTTCTTCTCCTTCTACCACTATTTTTTACATCAGTATATTCTCTACTTAATAAACTGCTATCTAATTGTTTATAAGTTTCTATTGCAACACCTACAACAATTAAAAGTCCAGTTCCACCAAGTTGTACTGAAGATGGTAACTTTGTAAAGACATTAACTAATATTGGAAGTCCAGCAATTACTGATAAAAATAACGCTCCAACAATAGTTAATCTTGATAATACATTTGTAAAATATTTTTCTGTGGATTCTCCAGGTCTAACACCAGGAATATATCCACCATTATCTTGTAGATTTTTAGCCATTTGTTCTGGTTTCATTTGAACGAATGTATAAAAATAAGCAAACAAGAATATTAATACAATAAATAATATAAAGCCAACAGGTTTACTATAATCTAAATAATTAGATACAAATTTTTGAAATCCATCATTTTTAACAAAATATGAAATTGTTGAAAATATTGATAGTAAACTTGATGCAAATATTACTGGAATAACACCAGCAGAATTAATTTTAATTGGCATAAATGTTTGTTTACCTAAATCTGCAGTTGATTTATTAGCATACTGAATTGCAATTCTTCTTTCAGCGCCCTCAACAAAAATAACACCAACAATAATTAGTACATATATAAGTAAAAATAATATAAATGAAGCAATACCTGCTGTTAAATTAGTACCATTTGTAACTAATGTTTGATATGTTGTTTTTATCATATTAGGTAAACTATGAATAATACCAACCATTATAAGTAATGATATACCATTACCAATTCCCTTTTGTGTTATTTGATCCCCAAGCCATAACAAGAAAGCTGTACCTGCAGTTAAAACTAAAGCTATTTTTAAATGATCTAATACTGCAACATCCTTTAAAAACATATAACTCATAGCATAACCTTGTAAAAAACCAACAGCTATACCAACATATCTAGTTATTTGATTTAACTTTTGATAACCAGTATGTCCTTGTTTTGATAACTCAGTAAAATATGGAACTATATCCATTTGTAATAATTGAATTACAATAGATGCTGTAATGTAAGGTGAAACACCTAATGCAAAAATTGAGAAATTTTTAAAGGCACCTCCACCCATTACATCTAAAAGTTCCAAAAAACCTAAATTACTAGTCATAGAATTTATTGCTTCTTTAACTCCAGCAACTGGTACTTCTATTGAAATACCAATTATATAAATAGATAAAGCAGCAAGTGTAAAATAAATTCTTTTTCTTAAATCCTTATTTTTTTTATTAAATAGTTGTTTAAGATTTTTAAACATCTTAAATCACCTCAGCAATACTTCCTGATTCTTCTATTTTTGCTAAAGCACTACTTGAAAATCTATGTGCCTTAATAGTTAATTTTTTATTTAAAGTACCATTTCCTAATACTTTAATACCATCTAATTGATTTTTTACTATTCCTTTTTCTTTTAATACTTCTGGAGTTACTATATCTCCATCATTAAATACATTTAAATCACTTAAATTAATTGTTGCATATCTAACTTTAAATTTGGCATTTGAAAAACCTCTAATATGTAATCTTCTAAATAATGGAGTTTGTCCACCTTCGAATACTGGATTAATTGATGCACCACTTCTTGATTTTTGACCCTTTTGTCCTTTACCACTTGTTTTACCAAGTCCAGAGCCAGAACCTCTACCTACTCTTTTACGAGCAAAAGTTGCACCTTCATTTTTCTTTAATTCATGTAATTTCATTATCCTAATATCTCCTCTTTAGTTTTTCCTCTTTCAAGTGCTACAACTTCGATTGGTTTTACACTTACAAGTGCATTAATAGTAGCTCTTGCAACATTTATTTTCTTTCTAGAACCAAGTGATTTTGAAACAATATCCTTAATACCAGCGATATCAAGAACACTTCTTACAGCTCCCCCAGCAACAAGTCCACATCCTTCATATGCAGGTTTTAATATTACTGTTGTTGCTCCTTCTTTTCTTACAACTTCATGAGGAATAGTTCTACCATCAACGATAGATATTTTAACAATATTTTTTGTAGCTTCTTGTCTTGCCTTTTTAACAGCTTCAGAAACTTCATTTGCCTTTCCAGTACCAAGTCCTACTTGACCTTTTTTATCTCCAACTAAAACTACAGCTTGGAATCTTCTTTGACGTCCACCCTTTGTTACTTTAACAACTGCTTTTGTTTCTAGTACTACTTCATCAAGAGTTTTAGTAGGTGTCTTTTTAAAAGGTTTTTTCATACCCTTTTTAAAGTCTTTTTTTACAGCTTTAACTTCTGTATTTTTTACGTTTTCTTTATCTTCCATTTTTTCCTCCCTAGAACTCTAGTCCTTTACTACGTGCAGCATCAGCTAAAGCTTGTACTTTTCCATGATATAAATATCCACCACGGTCAAATACAACTTTATTAATATTTAATTTTTTAGCTTCTTCTGCTATTTTTTCTCCTACTAGTTTTGCTACTTCAATGTTGTTACCTTTATAATTTTTAGAAGATGCACTAGCTAAAGTAACTCTGTTTTCATCATCAATTAATTGTGCTGATATATTTAAGTTAGAACGATAAACACAAAGTCTTGGTATATTAGAAGTCCCAGAAACTTGTTTTCTAATTCTACTATGTCTTACTAAGCGCATAGAATTACGTGATTCTTTTTTTATCATATTAATACCTCCTATTTAGCTTTTTTACCTTCCTTACGTCTAATATGTTCATCAGCATACTTAATACCTTTACCCTTATAAGGTTCTGGTTCTCTAACCTTTCTTATATTAGCCGCAAATTCACCAACTTTTATCTTATCAATACCAGTAACATCAAGTTCATTGTTTGATTTTACATCAACCTTTATTCCATCAGGTATTGCAAGTTCTACTGGATGAGAATATCCAGCATTAATTACTAAAGTATTACCCTTTAATGAAAATCTATATCCAACACCAACGATTTCTAATGATTTTTTATAACCATTAACAACTCCCTCAATCATATTTTTAATGTTAGCATTAACTGTTCCATGCATACATTTAACAGGAATTGTATCATTTTTTCTTGTAACATATAAAGATCCATCTTTAACTTCAACGTCTATATCATTAACTTTATTTGTTGTTAAAACTCCTTTTGGTCCTGTAACAGTAATTAAATTACCATCAACTGCAACAGTTACACCATCGTGAAGAGTTAAAACTCTTTTACCTATACGACTCATAAAAGCACCTACCAAATATAAGCCATAACTTCGCCACCAACGTTTTCTTTACGAGCTTGTTTATCAGTCATAATTCCTTTTGATGTAGAAACAATAGCGATACCAAAACCATTTAATACTTTTGGAATATCACAAGCTTCTGCATAAACTCTTAAGCCTGGTTTAGAAATACGTTTAAGTCCAGTTATTACTCTTTCTTTTTTATCAGTATATTTTAAAGTTAATGTTATATAAGCTTGAGGTTTTTCTTTACCTATTTTATAGTCCTCAATAAATCCTTCATTTTTTAATATTTTAGCAATTTCTACTTTATTTTTACTTGTTGGTATTTTTACTTCTTTATATTTCATTTGATTTGCATTACGAATTCTTGTAAGCATATCTGCGATTGGATCAACAACTACCATATAATTTTCCTCCCTTCAAGTTTTACCAACTTGATTTTTTAACTCCTGGAATTTGTCCTTTACTTGCAAGTTCTCTAAAACAAATACGACAAATACCATATTTTCTTAAAACAGCATGTGGTCTTCCACATCTATTACAACGAGTATATTCTCTTACTTTAAATTTTTGTGGTCTGTTAGCTTTCGCTATCATACTTTTCTTTGCCATAAAATCCTCCAATTATTTCCTAAATGGAATTCCTAAGTTTTCAAGTAGTGCAAGAGCTTCTTCATTTGTATTAGCAGTTGTAACTAATACAATATCCATACCTCTTACCTTAACAACGTCATCAAATTCAATTTCAGGGAAAATTAACTGTTCCTTAATTCCTATTGTATAATTTCCTCTGCCATCAAATGCCTTTCTTGATAAACCTCTAAAATCACGAACACGAGGAAGTGATATAGATATTAATTTATCAAGGAAGTTATACATAGCATCTCCCCTAAGTGTTACTTTGCAACCAATAGATTGACCTTCACGAAGTTTGAATCCTGCGATTGATTTTCTAGCCTTAGTAATTACTGGTTTTTGACCTGTAATATTAAGTAAATCATTAACACAAGCTTCTAACATTTTTGAATTATGTGAAGCATCTCCGCAACCAATATTGATAACAATTTTTTCAAGTTTTGGTACTTGCATTACTGTTTTATATGAAAACTCTTTTTGTAAATTAGGAATTATTTCATTTTTATATTTTTCTTTTAAGCGATTCATAAAATCCCTCACTTCCTAAGCTTCTTCTTTTTTAGACTTCTTTTGTTTTTCAGTCTTTTTAACAGGCTTTTCTGCCTTTTTAGTTTGTTTTACAACTTTTCTTGTAACTTTATTAGTTTTTGGATCAATTAGCATAACATTTGAAGCATCAATTTTGGCTTCCATATCAACTATTCCACCAGTTTCATTTCCACTTCTTGGTTTAACATGTTTTTTTACCATATTAACACCTTCAACTACTACTTTATTTTCAAGTTTAAATGTATGAGTAATTTTTCCTTCTTTACCTTTGTCTTTTCCAACCATTACTCTTACTTTATCTCCAACTTTTAATTTCATAATTTACCTCCTATAAAACTTCTTTTGCTAAAGATACAATTTTCATGTAATCTTTATCACGAAGTTCTCTTGCTACTGGTCCAAATACACGTGTTCCAACTGGACTTTTATCATCCTTAATTATTACACATGCATTATCATCAAATTTTATATAACTGCCATCTTCTCTTTTAACGCCTTGTACTGTTCTTACGATAACAGCTTTAACAACTTTACCACTTTTTATTGTTCCATTTGGTAAAGCTTTTTTTACTGTTCCTACAACTACATCTCCAATGTTTCCTGTTTTAACTTTGCTTCCACCAAGCACTCTAATTACTAAAAGCTCACGTGCGCCGGAATTATCAGCGACTTTTAAACGACTTTCTTGTTGAACCATAATATTTCCTCCTTTATAGTTCTACGCTCTCTTTAACAACTTCAGCAAGATAGAATCTTTTTGTTTTAGAAAGTGGTCTTGTTTCAACTATTCTAACAACATCTCCTACTTTTGCTTTATTTGTTTCATCATGAGCACTATATTTCTTACTATATTTAACTCTTTTACCATATTTTGGATGATTCTTATAAGTTTCAACTAATACAGTAATAGTTTTATTATTAACATCGCTTACAACTTTTCCAATTAATTCTTTTGAAACTTTATCTTTCATAGTTCTTAAATTCCTTTCTCACGTTCACGAATGATTGTTTTCATTCTTGCTACATCTTTTCTTAATTCTCTTAGTCTAACAGGTTTTTCTAAAGTTCCTGTTGCTTGTTGGAAACGTAAATTAAATAATTCTTCTTTGGATTCTTTAATCTTTTCTTGTAGTTCTTCAGTGGTTAATTTTCTCAAATCTTCTATTTTCATTATTCGACACCACCCATATCTTCTAATTTAACAAATTTAGTACTAATAGGAAGCTTATTAGCAGCAAGTCTTAAAGCTTCTCTTGCAGTTGCTTCATCTACTTCACTAATTTCAAACATAATTTTTCCAGCCTTTACAACAGCTACCCACTTATCAACAGCTCCTTTTCCAGAACCCATACGTACTTCAAGTGGTTTAGCAGTTTTTGGCATGTGTGGGAAAATATTTATATATACTTTTCCACCACGTTTCATATAACGTGTCATAGCAATTCTGGCAGCTTCTATTTGATTATTAGTAATCCAAGCTCCTTCTTTTGCCATAAGTCCATATTCTCCAAAAGATAATTTAGTATTACCTTTTGCTTTTCCTTCGTATTTAATTCTATGAACTCTTCTATATTTTGTTCTAGATGGAATTAACATTAGTTATTACCTCCTTTTTGAGCTTTTTTAGAAGGTAAAATCTCACCCTTGTAAATCCAAACTTTAACACCTAATTTTCCATAAGTTGTTAAAGCTTCTGCAAAACCATAATCAATATCAGCTCTTATTGTTTGAAGAGGAATATTGCCTTCAGAATAACCTTCACTTCTTGCCATTTCAACACCATTTAATCTACCAGCAACTAAAGTTTTAATACCCTTAGCACCAGCTTTCATAGCATTTCTTATAGCTTTCTTTTCAGCCATTCTAAATGGAGCTCTATTCTCTATTTGTTTTGCAATATTATCTGCAACTATTTGTGCATCTAAATCGGGATTTTTAACTTCCATAATAGATACAGAAACTTCTTCATCTACTAATTTAGATAATGATTGTTTTAATTTATTAATTTCTTCTCCACCACGACCAATTATAACGCCTGGACGACAAGTATTAATAATAACTTCACATCTATTTTTATTTCTTTCAATTTCAATTTTTGAAATACCAGCATCTTTAAGATTTTTTTCTAAATATTTTCTTATTTTAATATCGTTATTTATGTATTTAGCAACATCTGTTTTTTTAGCAATCCATTTAGATTCCCAATCTTTATTAACTCCAACTCTAAATCCAGTTGGACTTACCTTTTGTCCCATAAATTAAAGCCTCCTTACTTTTCGGCTACCACGATATTAACGTTGGATGTTCTGTGATAATTTTTATCAGTTGATCCACGTGAACCTGGTACCATTCTCTTTAATGTTTGACCCATATCTATACTTATATGTTTAACATATAATTTATTTTGGTCTAATTTATTATTATTAACAGCATTAGCAATAGCTGAATCTAATGCTTTTTCTAATATTCTTGCTGGTTTACTATTATAATTATTTAAAATTGCTTTTGCTTCATTTGCAGACTTTCCTCTTACAACATCTGCCATTAGACGAAGCTTAATTGGACTAATTCTAACTCCTTTAATGATTGCTTTAACGTCTATCATTTTTCAGTTCCTCCTTATGTTATTTTTTACCTTTATCTCCACCGTGTCCACCAAACTTACGAGTTAATGAAAATTCTCCAAGTTTGTGTCCTACCATATCTTCAGTAACATATACAGGTATAAATTCCTTTCCATTATGTACTGCAAAAGTATGGCCAATAAATTCAGGGAAAATTGTTGAACGGCGTGACCAAGTTTTAATTACTTCTTTTTTATTATTTTTATTCATTTCTTGAACCTTTTTTAGTAATCTATCGAATACATAAGGTCCTTTTTTTATACTTCTTGCCATATTATTTTTCCTTTCTATTTACTATTTTTACGGCGTACGATAAGTTTATCTGACGCTTTTTTCTTTCTTGTCTTATAACCTAAGGCTGGTTTACCCCAAGGAGTCATAGGGCCACTTCTACCAACTGGAGCTCTACCTTCTCCACCACCATGTGGATGGTCGTTAGGGTTCATAACAGATCCACGTACTGTAGGTCTTATTCCCATATGTCTTTTTCTTCCAGCTTTTCCAAGTTTTACTAGTCCATAATCTTCATTACCAACTTCACCTATTGTTGCTAAGCAAACTCCTAAAACCTTTCTAACTTCACCACTTGATAATCTAATCATTACATAATTATCTTCTCTACCAAGAATTTGAGCACTACAACCAGCACTTCTTGCAAGTTCAGCACCCTTTCCAGGTTTTAATTCAATATTATGAACAACTGTACCAACTGGAATGTTTGAAAGTGGAAGTGCATTACCGACTTTAATATCAGCATTTCCTTCCTTACATGCTATAATTTTTGTACCAACTTTTATTCCCTTTGGAGCAATAATGTATCTTTTTTCTCCATCAAGATAGTTGATTAAGCAAATATTAGCATTTCTATTTGGGTCATATTCTATTGTAGATACAACACCTTCTATATCGAATTTATTTCTTTTGAAATCAATAACACGATATTTTCTTTTTTCTCCTCCACCTTGATGTCTTACAGTTATTTTTCCTTGATTATTTCTTCCAGCTTTATTAAATAAAGGTGAAAGCAAACTTTTTTCTGGTTTTGTAGCTGTAATACTATCATTTATAAGAGTACTCATACCTCTTTGTCCAGGAGTTATAGGTCTAAAATTTCTTATTGCCATAATTTTCTATCCTCCCTATGCTATATTAATAGATTGGCCATCAGCTAATTTTACAATAGCTTTTTTCTTACGATTAGTAAGTCCTGTATAACGACCAACTCTTTTCTTTCTTGGATGTACGTTAATTGTTCTTACATCCACAACAGTCACTTTAAATATTTTTTCTATAGCATCTTTTATTTCAGTTTTATTAGCTTTTGGGGCAACATAAAATGAATATGTACCGCCTTCTTGTAAAACTGCTGCTTTTTCAGTAACTACAGGTGATTTAATTATTTCTAAATATTTTGTATTCATTATTTAAGTGCCTCCTTTACTTCATCAAGAGCATCTACAGTAATTAATACTTTATTTGATGAAACTAAGTCTAATACACTAATTTCACTAGGTAATACAACAACAATATTTTGTAAATTTCTTGAAGCAAGTATTAAATTTTCTTCATATTCTTTTACAACGATCATTGTTTTAGTATCATTTAACTTCAAATTATTTAAAATATTAATCATTTCTTTTGTCTTTGGTGTTGCAAGTTTAATAGCATCAACTACAGTTATTGCTCCTTCTTTAGCTTTGTAAGTCCAAGCTGATTTAAGAGCTAATCTTCTTTCTTTTCTATTTTGTTTTTTGCTATAACTTCTAGGTGTAGGACCAAAAGCAATTCCTCCACCAACCCATTGTACGGCTCTTATAGAACCTTGACGAGCTCTTCCTGTTCCTTTTTGTTTCCATGGTTTTCTACCGCCACCTGAAACTTCACTTCTAGTTTTTGTTTTTGCAGTACCTTGTCTTAAAGAACTTTGTGCTACAACGATTGCATCCTTAAGTACCTTATCATTAACTTCTATTCCAAAAATCTCTTTATTTAAATTGGTATCTTTTAGTTTTTCACCATTTGTATTTAAAATATCTAATTTCATATTTTAATCCTCCTACATATTAGCTTCAGCTGTTTCCTCAGTATTAACTGAAGTATCAACAGTTTCACTAACTTCAGTAGAAGCATTATCTTCTACTGCTTTTTCATTATAATCATAAGTAATTACATCAAATGGCTCTTTCTTCTTATCAGTTTTAACAGCAGATGTTACAACTACTAATGAATTATTAGCTCCAGGAACGCTTCCTTTAATAAGAATGCATCCTTCTTCCATATCAATTTTAATAATTTCAAGATTTTGAATAGTTGTCCTTTCATCTCCCATGTGAGATGGTAATGCTTTTCCTTTAAGTACTCTTTTTGGAAGCATTGTACCTAATGAACCAACACCTCTATGGTATTTAGAACCATGTGCCATTGGACCACGACTTTGGTTATTTTTCTTAATAACCCCTTGATAACCTTTTCCTTTACTTATGCCCATTACATCAACCATTTCACCAGCTTCAAATAATGATGCATCAATAACTTGTCCTAAAGTATAATCTAGAACGTTTACTCCTCTAATTTCTTTTAAGAAGCGCTTAGGAGTAGTATTTGCTTTCTTAGTATGACCTATATTTGATTGAGTAGCATGTTTCTCTTTAATAGTAACACTAGCAAGTTGAATAGCATCGTAGCCTTCTTTATCATTAGTTTTAATTTGAGTTACAACATTAGGTTCAACTTCAACAACAGTTACTGGTACAAGTTTTCCGCTTTTATCAAAAACTTGAGTCATTCCTAATTTTCTACCTAAGATTCCTTTCATATTTTTTTCTCCTTTAACTATTTTTTATTAATTTTGTTTAATTTGAATATCAATTCCACTTGGTAAATCTAAACGTCTTAATGCGTCTAAAATCTCCTTACTTGGATTTTTGATATCAATAAGTCTTTTGTGTGTACGCATTTCATATTGTTCACGTGAATCTTTGTACTTATGTACAGCTCTTAAAATTGTTATTTTTTCAATTTCTGTTGGTAGTGGTACTGGACCGCTTACTGTTCCACCAGATCTTTTAACAGTTTCAACAATTTTTGCTGCTGCATTGTCAAGAATTCTATGATCGTATGACTTTAATTTTACACGAACAACCTGTTTTGACATCTCGTATCCTCCCTTCGCCTATATCTAGTATAGACATGCTCCATGCAAATACCTGATACCTAGATTTTTGCTAACAACTCAACCTGGCGTATCAGCAACCTTGCATATCAACGCAGTCATAACGCTATAATATTATCACATAATTATATGAAAAGCAAGTAAAAAATTACGATTTTTATAAAAAAAAAGACTTTTTTTAATTAAAGTCCCTTGTTCTTACAAAACCTTCATCTCTGTAATCTTCATCTTCATAAAATTCATGTCTAAAATCATCTTCATAAAAGTCAAATTCTTCAATCTCTCTTTTTAAATTAGACTTCATATAGCTTTCATCATCACAGTTATCTTGAATAACTTTATTATATCTAGCACAATAAAGCACACATTCTCTAAAAACTTCATTAACTGGAATACCCATTCTTTTAGCTTTAATAATGACATTAGAATTAGATAAACCACTTATTAAGTATAATATTGATGACTCTTCCATACCATCTTCTAAAACAAAATTAACTTCTTCCTTTAAATCGTTAATTTCATCTTCATTACAATAGTCACTTAATCTATCAATAACATCATCTATTGATAATCTTAGACCCATTTTCTTACTTTCTTCTTTCATAATTTTTTCCTCCCTTAACATTTATATTATAACACACGATTAAAGTTTTTTTTAGATTCTTTATTAAGTAATGCTCTTTTTAACTTTATCATTGCGTCTTTTTCAATTACTCTTATTCTTTCTCTAGTTAAACCATAAACGTTACCAATTTCTTGTAATGTATAACATCTACCATATGGTTCAAACCCCATTCTCATTTGTATAACTTCTTTTTCTCTTTCCTTTAAAACACTATTCATTACATTTTTTAATGTATTTATTTCATTTTCTTTTTCTATTTTTTCTAAAACTGTATCCTCTAAAGGTTCATCATCACTTGCAACCATATTTATAAATTCAACATTTTCACTTTCAAAATCATCATCCGGTTCATTTAAAGAAACAATCTCTAAAGCACAAGAAGCTAAAAATTCATACTTTGATTCACTTATATTCATGTTATTCATTATATATTCTTTTTTGCTACATGAAACTTCTCTATTTTCATACATTAAAGCATATTTTTTAAATTTTACGGTTTCTAAAAATATAGGAACAGGAAGATGTATACTTCTTGCATTATTATAGATTCCATTTGCTATATATAACTTTATCCAGTATGTAGCATATGTTGAAAACTTATAACCCTTTGAAGGTTCAAACTTTTCTATTGCTTTCATAAGTCCAATATTTCCATCTTGCACTAAATCAAGAAAATCAGTATTAAACTTAGCATATTCTTTAGCAATACTTATAACAAGTCTTGTATTACAATATATTAACTTTTCATAAGCTTCCTTATCATGATTTTCACGATATTTATAAAATAATTCCACCTCTTCTTCTTTAGTTAAAAGTTTAGAATTTTCAGGTCTTAAATCATTTTCATACATTTTAAGAAGCCCATATTCACTCTTTCTTTCATAATTATAACATTTTCTATCTACTGTAGACTTATCCATAAAATCATCCCTTTATAAAACTTATCTAGAAATTACATTATCATTTAAATATATATCTTCATCCATAATATCCTTAAATGCATCAGTATTTTTTAATTTTTCTAAAACTTTATATTTTATTTGTGATATTCTCTGCGGACTTAAACCATATAATAATCCTACTTCAGTTTCTGTATAATTTTTCTTATATGGTTTTATCCCAAATAACATTTTTATAATTTTTTCTTCTTGCTCATTAAGACTTAAAAATAATTCTTCAAATACCATATTATTAATTACATCATTAAATACTCCAAATGATGAAGGTATTAAATCAAGTAAATTTATATCTTCACAGTTGCCATTATTAAATTTTATTGCACGATCTAATGATAATATTGGAAGAGAATTTTTAACAATATAATCATATCTTTTTTTTGATATATTCATCTGCTCCATTACATAACAAGGATCTGGCATACAACCATATTCTTTTACGTATTTATTAACTAAATTTTCATATTTTACAACATCACATACTACCCCAACTGGTAACCTTACAGTTCTTAAAGTATTGCTTATATATCTATTAATACTACCTTTTATATAAGGAGTAGCAAAAGTAGAAAAACGGTAACCACTATAAGGATTAAAGTTTCTTATTGCCTTCATAAGTCCAATATTACCCTCTTGTATTATATCAAGATTATCAATATTAAACTTTCTATAATCATAAGCAATATCTAAAACAAGCTTAATATTATGTAAAAAAATCTTTTCAAAAGTTTTTTCATCATGATTACTATAATATTGTTTTGTTAAAAGTTCCTCCTCCTCTTTACTTAACACAGAAGTATCAAAAGATTTAACATCATCTAAATAAATTCTAAGATTTTTATTAGTATTATCTAACGCATTATACTTAGACATAATCTACTCCCCCTTTAAACTACATCTTGCTAATTTTATCAATAGCATTTTTTTCAAGTTGTTTAGCACGTTGTTTTGATATATTAAATACTTTCCCAATTTCCTCAAAAGTACATATATTTTTATATGGTTTTATACCATATCTCATCAATAGTATTTTTCTTTCTCTCTCTGGTAATTTTTCTAAAGATTCTCTTAATTTTTTTAAGTCTTCTATTTGTTGCTCTTTTTCTATAAAAGTATCTTCATAAGAAATTTCTTTTGTCTTATATCTTTCTGCAAAAGTAATCCCATCTAAATCATCACTATATTCTGTCATATAATCAAGAGATAAAACATCCTCACTAAATGTTACTATATCTTTGTAATAATCATCAGTAACACCAAGTTTACTGTTGATATATTCATCTACAGATAAATCAGTTTGTATAAGTTCATATTCATCTTTTAAATTAAAATACTTAACAATATCTATAAATAATTTATTAGGTATTCTTAAAACCCTTGTTTTATGAAATATATAATTTAAAATATAACCCTTTATAAAACATCCTACATAAGTTGAAAAAGCATAATTTAATGAAGGATTAAAACGTTTCACAGCCTCCATAAGACCAATATTACCTTCCTGTATTAAATCAGTAACATCACAGTTAAAAGCCTTATATCTTTTAGCAATTTTTATAACAAGTCTCATATTATGAAGTATAAGTTCTTCATAAGCTTTTTTATCATGATTATTGTAATATCTATAAACAAGTTCTTTTTCCTTTTCTCTACTTAATAAGCTGGTATCAAATTGTTTCATATCATCTTCATACATCTTTAGTAAAGATATATCATTACTTTTATCTTTCATAAAACTACCATCTCACCACATGTTTATTATTATTGTTATTATTATTTGCATAATCCTCTAAATATTTTCTACGTGATGGATGTTTTAATTTTCTTATAGCTTTTGCTTCAATTTGTCTTATTCTCTCTCTTGTTACACCATATTGTTGTCCTACTTCTTCTAAAGTATACATTTTTTGATATGGAGTAATACCAAATCTCATTCTTATTACATTAGCTTCTCTTTCAGTAAATCCTTTACTCGTTAAAATTTCATTTACTTTATTTGCAAGCTCTTTTTTTTCAGCTATATCATAAATAGATTCTTCATCACTTTCAATAAAGTCTTCAAGAGATGAATCTTCTTCTTCCCCAATAGGAGTATTTAAAGAAACAATATCTTGAGAATAGAAGTCAATTTCACGTATTTTTTCAACTGGAATATCTAACACATCAGAAAGTTCCTGTAAACTAGGGTTTCTTTGTAATTGTACTGATAATATTTGTCTTGCTTTTTTTATTTTATTCATAGTTTCATTCATATGTACTGGTATTCTTATAGTTCTTGATTGATCTGCAATAGCACGAGTTACAGCTTGTCTTATCCACCATGTTGCATAAGTTGAAAATTTAAAACCTTTCTCAGGATCAAACTTATCAACGGCTTTTATAAGACCAATATTACCCTCTTGTATTAAATCTAAAAATGGCATATTACTACTACCCATATATCTTTTAGCAACTGATATAACAAGTCTTAAATTTGAATTAATAAGAGTTTTTCTAGCTCTATAATCTCTTTCATTTTTCCATTTTAAAGCAACTTCTTTTTCTTCACTTGCAGATAAACAAGGATAATATGATAAATCAATCATGTATTGTTTTACATTATCTTGTTGTAACATACCAGATTCATCTTCTTCTACTTCATTATCGTAAAATTTAGCTGAACCAACAACTTCAATATTACATTTTGCTAAATAATATAAAAATAAATCATATAAATTATAACGTTCTCCATTAAAATCAAAGCTTTTTGTATTAAGTCTTAAAGAATCAATAACTTCTTCATTAAGTTCATTATTTTTAATATCTAAAATTTCCTTATATTTTTCTAATCTTTTAATAACTTTATCAGTTTTTAAAAGTTCTTCAAAATTACTCTCCTCAAAAGCAATTTCCTCTAAAACATTTTTCTTATTTTTCATATATTTTCCCCCTTTAGAAAACTACGCTATATTTTACCACAAAACATTTGTTTTGTCAAATATTTTTAAAATTGCACAAAATTACATACATATTTATTGCATTTTAAAACTTATATTTTTTTTAATTACTTATTTTATACAACTATTTATTGTGCTTCATTTAAAAATTTCATAAATATATATTAAACATAAAAAAATTATACTTATCTTTTTTAAACGTAGATATTTTTTAAAAGTATCAAATTAAACACTTATATTTTAAAATATCTAACTTATTAACAAAATTGTTAATAAATAAAAAAAAGAAAACAGCTCTGTTTCCTTTTACGCAACACTCTCTTCTAAAGTGCCATAGATTATTATATCCAAAGATTTTAATTCATGATTAAATACTTCTTTTTTTATTTTTTCAATATTACTCTTTATCATATCAATTAATACCTCAACCTTAGGTAATAAATCTTTATATGATAAATTATCTAATATTACTTCCAAGTTATTCATCTTTGAATAAACTCCATAACTATTACTTTTTATATACTTCTCATACATATTCTTAAAGGATATTAAATCAATGTTATTAAATCTTTCATCCTCAAGTATCTTAATGGTCGTATAAATGTAATTATTGTTAATAGATTTATCAAGTATTGTTTCCCCCTTCTTATTTCTAATGTTTGGAATAAAGTTGTCTTTCTTTAAAAGTTTCTCTATTATATCCATAACATCTAAGTACTTTTTAGTCATAAGTATATGAGCAAATGTATCACCATCTTTATTTTGATGATTAACATTCCATTGTTTTTTCTTCATATATTTTAGAACTAAATCATACCAGCCCTGTTTTAACATTGCTGTTAAAACATCATTATCCTCTTTATCTAATTCATTAATATCTACAATCTTTTTAGTAAGAATTTTATCTACTAAATCCTTATAATCCTCAGTTATTAAATCAAATATCACCGAGGGATCATCGCAACAAGCCTTAATTGTAAGATCTTCATTGTAATACATAAATTATCCACCTCTTTTAATCGCGACAGTTATATATTTTAGCAGAAAAGTCATATTTTGTCAAATTTTAAACATTTTCTGTTAATATCTGTCATTAATATAATGGATAAAATTGGTAAAAAATATACAAAAAAAAGAAGCAAAAGTTTTTTGCTTCTTAATTTAATTATTCAATAATTTCAGAAATTGAACCAGCACCAACTGTTCTTCCACCTTCACGAATAGAGAATTTAGTTCCTTGTTCTAGAGCGATTGGGTGGATTAGTTCAACTGTCATATCAACGTTATCACCTGGCATAACCATTTCAACACCAGCTGGTAATTCTATAACACCAGTAACATCTGTTGTTCTAAAATAGAATTGTGGTCTATAGTTTGCAAAGAATGGAGTATGACGTCCACCTTCTTCTTTAGTTAATACGTATACAGCAGCTTTGAACTTTTTGTGAGGTGTAACACTTCCTGGTTTAGCAAGAACTTGTCCTCTTTCAACTTGTTCACGAGAAATTCCACGAAGTAATACTCCAGCGTTATCTCCAGCTTCAGCATAGTCTAAAGATTTCTTAAACATTTCAATTCCAGTTGCAACAGTTTTTTGAGTAGGTTTAATACCAACTATTTCAACTTCATCATTTAATTTTAATTGTCCTCTTTCAACACGTCCTGTAACAACAGTTCCACGTCCTGTAATTGTGAATACATCTTCAATACTCATTAAGAATGGTTTATCAGTATCACGTACTGGAGTTGGAATATATGTATCTACTGCATCCATTAATTCTTCAACTGCTTTAATATCAGCTTCAGAACCTTCAAGTGCTTTAAGAGCAGATCCACGAATAATTGGAGTATTATCACCATCATAACCATATTCAGTTAATAATTCTCTAATTTCCATTTCTACTAAATCAAGTAATTCTGGATCATCTACTTGATCACATTTATTCATAAATACAACCATAGCAGGAACACCAACTTGACGAGCAAGTAAGATATGTTCTCTTGTTTGAGCCATTGGTCCATCAGATGCTGCAACAACTAAGATAGCACCATCCATTTGAGCTGCACCAGTAATCATGTTTTTAACATAGTCAGCATGTCCTGGACAGTCAACGTGAGCATAATGTCTTTTTTCAGTTTCATACTCAACGTGAGCAGTATTAATTGTAATACCTCTTTCTCTTTCTTCTGGAGCTTTATCGATATTTGCATAATCAACGAATTTAGCTCCACCTTTAGCAGCTAATACTTTAGTAATAGCAGCAGTTAAAGTAGTTTTACCATGGTCTACGTGACCTATAGTACCAATATTTACATGTGGTTTACTACGATTAAATTTTTCTTTTGCCATAATAATTTTTTTCCTCCTTTTTCTATATACAAATTATATTTTATCTAATAATTTCAAAAATTTCAACTATTAGTAGCAAATTTTTTTATTAATTTCCACTTTTCTTAATAATATCTTCAGCGATTGATTTTGGTACTTCCTCATAATGATCTGGGATCATTTGGAAAGTTCCTCTACCTTGTGTATTACTTCTTATGCTTGTTGCATAACCAAACATTTCAGAAAGTGGTACCATTGCACTAAATGCAATAGCATTACCTCTTGCTTCTTGAGATAAAGGTTTTCCACGTCTTGCAGTAATATCGCCCATTACTGTACCAAAATAATCTTCTGGAACAACTATATCAACCTTCATTATTGGTTCAAGAATAACAGGTTTACATTTATTTTTAGCTTCTTTTAAAGCCATACTTGCAGCAATTTTAAATGACATTTCGTTAGAGTCAACATCATGGTAACTACCATCATGAAGAGTTGCTTTAACATCTATCATTGGGAATCCTGCTAAAACACCAGTTTTTAAAGCGTCTTGTAATCCCTTATCAACAACTGGGATGTATTCACGAGGAACAACACCACCAACAACTGCATCAACAAATTCATATCCCTTATCAGGATTTGGTTCAAAATTAATCCAAACATGTCCGTAATTACCACGACCACCAGATTGTTTAATATATTTACCTTCACAGTCCCCAGCTTGTGTTATAGTTTCACGATATGCAACTTGAGGTTTACCAACATTAGCATCAACGTTAAATTCTCTTCTCATACGATCAACTAATACATCAAGGTGTAACTCACCGATACCAGCAATTATTGTTTGACCTGTTTCAGTATCAGTTCTAACTCTAAATGTTGGGTCTTCTTCAGCAAGTTTTCCTAAAGCTATAGCCATCTTATCTTGATCTGCTTTTGATTTTGGTTCAATAGCAAGTTCAATAACTGGTTCTGGAGCTTCGATAGTTTCAAGAATAATAGGTTTTTTCTCATCACATAAAGTATCTCCAGTTGTAGTATTTTTAAGTCCAACTGCAGCAGCAATATCACCAGTATAAACATCAGTTATTTCTGTTCTATCATTAGCATGCATTTGTAAAATACGTCCAATTCTTTCTTTAACATCTTTAGTAGAGTTTAAAACATAACTACCACTTGATAGATGTCCTGAATAAACTCTAAAGAAAGTTAAACGTCCAACAAATGGATCTGTCATAACTTTAAATGCAAGTGCTGAGAAAGGTTCACTATCAGAAACATGTCTTTGTTCTGCTTCACCTTTTAAATTTGTACCATCAACTGATGGAATATCAAGTGGTGATGGTAAATAATCAATTACTGCATCAAGTAAGAATCTAATACCTTTATTACCTAAAGCAGTACCACACATTACTGGGAAAAATTCAGCTTTTAAAACTCCAGTTCTAATAGCTTTCTTTATCATATCACTTGGAATTTCTTCTCCCTCAAGATATTTTTCCATTAATGTATCATCAAATTCAGCAACAGCTTCTACAAGTTCTGTATGTTTTTCTTCTGCTAAATCTTTTAAATCTTCTGGTATTGGGATTTCAGTTGATAATTCTTGTTCTGTTCCATCAAATTCATAAGCCTTCATTGTAACAAGATCAATAACTCCAGTAAAGTAATTTTCAGCTCCAATAGGCCATTCAATAGGTTTAGCATTAACTGCAAAACGACTATCTATTGATTTTAATGTATAAACAAAATCTGCTCCCATTTTATCCATCTTATTTGCAAAGATGATTCTTGGAACATGATATTCACTAGCTTGATGCCATACTGTTTCAGTTTGAGGTTCAACACCTGCCTGAGCATCAAGTAATGTAACAGCTCCATCTAATACTCTTAAACTACGTTGTACTTCAACAGTAAAATCAACGTGTCCTGGAGTATCTATAATATTATAACGGTATCCATTCCAGTATGCTGTTGTTGCAGCACTTGTAATTGTAATACCTCTTTCTTTTTCTTGTTCCATCCAGTCCATTTGAGATGCTCCATCATGAGTTTCTCCAATTTTATGGATCTTCTTAGTTAAAAATAATATACGTTCAGTACAAGTTGTTTTTCCAGCATCAATATGAGCCATGATACCGAAATTTCTTGTTTTTTCTAAACTAGTTTGTCTTGCCATATATTATCCTCCTACCATCTATAATGTGCGAAAGCTTTATTTGCTTCTGCCATTCTGTGTGTATCTTCACGTTTTTTAACTGCAGCTCCAGTATTATTTGAAGCATCAATTATTTCATTGGCTAATTTTTCAGCCATACCATTTCCTCTGCCTGATTTAGCATATTGGATTAACCATCTAAGACCTAATACTTGAGCTCTTTCATTAGAAACTTCGATTGGTACTTGATAGTTTGAACCACCAACACGTTTAGACTTAACTTCTAGTGCTGGTTTTATATTTTCTAATGCTTGGTTAAATACTTCCATGGCATCTTTTCCAGTTTTTTCTTTAACCATTGTAAATGCATTATAAACGATTTTTTCAGCAACACCTTTTTTACCATCTATCATAATACCATTAACTAATTTTGTAATAACCTTAGATTTGTATAATGCATCTGGTAAAACATCTCTTTTTGGTGCACGTCTTTTACGCATATTTATCTTCCTCCTTTATTATATTTTTTATTTGCCTTTTTTAGTTCCATATTTTGAACGAGCTTGTTTACGATCTTTTACTCCTTGAGTATCCATTGTTCCACGAACAATATGATATCTAACACCGATTAAGTCCTTTACACGACCACCACGAATTAATACTACGCTATGCTCTTGTAAATTATGACCTTCTCCAGGAATATAGCAATCAACCTCTTTACCATTAGATAATCTAACACGAGCATATTTTCTTAATGCTGAGTTTGGTTTCTTTGGTGTTTTAGTTCCAACACGAACACATACTCCTCTTTTTTGAGGTGAAGCAACATTTGTTGTTGTCTTTTCTAATGTATTTAATCTTACTCCTAAAACTGGTGATTTACTCTTTCTTACCTTATCAGTTCTTCTCTTTCTTACAAGTTGGTTTATTGTTGTCATATATTCTCCTTTCTATACACATACCCAGGTGTATCATATATCTTAAATTTAATAAGGCCAAAGATTTTCGGCCCACTAAATTTTCAAACACTAGTACTATAACAAAAGAATTTTATTTTGTCAAGCAAAATAGCTATCTATTTTTTATATTTTTTTTATTATTTTCAAGTACAAGTGATGCTGTAACTTTAAAAGCATTAAGCAAAAACATATTATCTGCAATCATTAAGGTGTTATTACCTATGTATATTCCAAGCTCTTGATAATTATGTATACCATAATGTTCTAAAGCAAAAGATGTCTTTTCATCAACCTTTAACCTTTCAGTTGAAATATCCCTAAGTTTAATATTAATACCATTTTTCTTTAAATTAACCTCTTCTATTAAAAATTCATCTTTTATAACACCATCTTTTATATATTTTTCCAAATCAGCATAATTATTTATACCAAGTTTAGAAAATAAACTGTTATAAACCTCATTTGATGTTAAAGAATCAACATTTATATTTTCAAGATCTAACAAATTTCTTCTTTTTTCCAAATTAAAAACCTCCTTATTTAATCATATCTTCTAGTCTTTTTAATTTTTCCTTTTCAGCTTCCAATTTTTCTTTATCAAGCATTACTATATTTTGAGGAGCCTTATTTACATAATTTTCATTACTTAATAGTTTTTCTCTTCTTTCAATAGATACCTTTAATTTTTCTATTTCAAGTTTAATACTATTAACATCAACATCATTTGCTTCTTCAAAATAAGTAATATTTATATAATTAGAATTATAATTATATTTTTTAGTATCAATACTATCACTAACTATATTACTATTATCTATTCTTAAAAGTGTTTTATATATATTAATTATTCTATCATCAGCCTTTATTAAAACATGAGCATTTTTTGATATATTATTACAAGCTTTTAAATTTCTAATTGCAACAACATCATTTAAAACTTGATTAACAAGTTTATAACTATCAGTAAATACTTCATCTTTATTATATGTTGGATAATCCATAATCATTATACTTAAAGCATCTTTTATAGGTAAATTTTGATATATTTCTTCAGTTACAAATGGCATAAATGGATGTAAAAGCTTTATTATATTTAAAAGTACCAAGTAAAGTACACTTTTAGTAGTATTATTATCAAATACTTTAGAAAGTTCTATATAATTAGAACAAAAATCATCCCAAACAAAGCTATAAATTGAAGCTGCAGCATTATTAAATTCATACTTTTCCATATAAGATATTACATCTTTAATTGTCATGTTTAATTTTGTTAATATCCATTTTGATACATCATCTAAGTTTGTTATATCAAAATCATCCTTTTTAAAACCATCTAACTTTAATAATACAAAACGTGAAGCATTCCATATTTTATTAATATAGTTCCATGAAGATAGCATTTTTTCTTCATCAAATTTCATATCTATACCATTTGATACATCTGTTGCAAGATAATATCTTAAAGCATCAGCTCCATATTTTTCTACCATATCAAAAGGATCAACACCATTACCTAAACTTTTACTGAATTTTCTTCCTTGTTTATCACGAATAAGTCCATGAATAATACAATCATTAAAAGGTCTTTTACCAAGTATTTCTAAACCTTGAAATGTCATTCTATTAACCCAAAAAGGAATAATATCATATCCTGTAACTAAACAATTATTAGGGTAATATCTTTTAAGTAATTCTGTATTGTTAGGATAACCAAGAGTTGCAAAAGGCCATAAGGCACTTGAAAACCATGTATCTAAAACATCATTATCTTGAACCCAGCCATCTTCTTTTGGAGGAACACTTGATACATATACCTCATCGTCTTTATACCAAGCAGGTATTCTATGTCCCCAGTAAAGTTGTCTTGAAATACACCAATCATAAGTAATATCCATCCAGTGATTCATTATTTTTTCATAACTTTCAGGAAAGAAATGTACTTTTGTTGCATCATTTTTTTGATTTTCCAAAACCTTATCAGCAAGAGGTCTCATTTTTACAAACCATTGTTTTTTTATCATAGGTTCAATAATAGCACCAGTTCTTTCACTATGACCTACTTCATGTACTATATCAACTGTTTTTATAAGAAGCCCTAATTTTTCTAAGTCTTTAACAACTCTAAGACGGCACTCTTCTCTTGTTAAACCTTCATATTCAAAACAGTTACTATTCATAGTAGCATCATCATTCATAATAACTAACTTTTCTAAATTATGTCTTAAAGAAACCTCAT
The DNA here is from genome assembly GCA_934098705.1 of uncultured Bacilli bacterium. Classification (GTDB taxonomy): domain Bacteria; phylum Bacillota_I; class Bacilli_A; order RF39; family UBA660; genus CAG-611. Next base: position 130,324 of record CAKOPC010000002.1, read on the forward strand.
AATCATTAGGATCAGATGCAGGTGTTATTTTAACAGCCCCAGTACCCTTTTCCATATCAGCATGCATATCTATAATTATAGGTATTTTTCTATTAGTAAGAGGTAATAAAACCATTTTACCAACATATTTTTTATATCTTTCATCATTTGGATTAACCGCAACTGCCATATCACCAAATAAAGTTTCTGGACGTGTTGTTGCAACATCTATAAAATCATCTGTTCCATCAATTACATATTTTATATGATAAAAAGCACTTTTTTCTTCACTATATATAACTTCTTCATTAGAAAGAGCAGTTTTAGCAATAGGATCCCAGTTAATTAATTTCTCTCCCCTATAAATTAAACCTTTATTATAATAATCAACAAATACTTTATTAACAGCATCTTTCATACCATCATCTAAAGTAAATCTTTCTTTAGAATAGTCAAGTGATATTCCAAGTACACCCCATTGTTTTCTTATTATATTGGCATGCTCATAAGTCCATTTATAACACTCTTGTAAAAACTCTTCTCTTGTTATATCATATTTTTCTTTACCTTCATCCTTAAGCTTTTTAACAACTTTAGCCTCAGTTGCAATAGCTGCATGATCCATACCTGGAAGCCATAAACAGTCATAACCTTGCATTCTTTTATAACGAATAATAATATCTTGTAAAGTTACATCCCAGGCATGTCCCAAATGAAGTTTTCCTGTAACATTTGGGGGAGGAAGCACAATACAAAATGGCTTTTTGCTTAAATCTCCACTTTTAAAATAATTATTACTCATCCAAAAATCATATTTTAAGTTTTCTACTTTTTCATGATTATATTTTATATCTAACATCTTAATCCTCCTTATATATAAAAAGATTTCAATCCCTAAGGACGAAATCTCGTGGTACCACCTTATTTCATAAGTATTAACTTATCTCAAATATTTAACGCATATTAAACGGATAAAAATCTGCTCCAAAGCAACCTTCAGTTATAATAAATATTAGTTTACACCAACCACTAATTCTCTATAATTTATTTATAACTTACTCCTCTTTTTCATTGCATAATATATTAACAAAAAATCAAATAAATAATTATCTACCTATAAGATTATATAACATATAAATACGTGCTACTGTTATTAAGAAAAATATAGCAATAACAAGTAGTAACATAAGAAATTCCATTAATCCCCAACCTTTATTATTTAACATAACACTTCACCCCTTATTTAAAATGTTTATAACATCAATAGCACAAGATACTCCATCCCCAGTAGATGTTGCTATTTGATAGGCATCTTTTTCTATAACATCACCACAAGCATAAACTAAATCGTACTTAGTCCTAAACTTCTGGTCCACTATAATATACCCTTTTTCATCTAAAATATCAAGTCTTTTTAAAAATAAAGTTGAAGGTTCATATCCAATATATATAAAACAAGCACTTACATTTAAATTTTTAATTGAACCATTATCATCAACTAAAACGCTATCTAAAATGCCTTCCTTTTCATTAAATTTAGTAACTTTACTATTATATAAAATATTAATGTTTTTAATATTTAATGCCTTATCTACTAAAATTTGTGAAGCTTTAAGTACAGAACTTCTATTTATTATAGTAACACTTTTACAAATAGATGAAAGATAAATAGCTTCTCCTAAAGCACTATTACCCCCTCCTACAACAATTACATCTTTGTTTTTATATAATGTTCCATCACATAAAGCACAGTAACTTACTCCCTTTGAAACTAAATCTTTTTCTATTCCTAAAGTTTTAGGGCTTCTTCCAAGAGCTAATATAATAGATTTTGCATAAATAACTTCATCCTTTAATATTACTTTTTTTGGTGTTTCATTAACATCAATATCCAAAACTTCTCCAAATCTAAATGAAACCCCCGCCTCTTTAGCTTGTTTATAAAAATTCATAGCAAGCTCTGGACCAGTAATATTATTAACACCAGGATAATTTTCAACAAGTGAAGCTTTTAACATTTGTCCTCCAGGTGCATCTTTTTCAATAACCAAACACTTTAAATTTGCCCTTGCAAGGTAAATTGAAGCAGACATACCAGAAGGTCCTGCTCCTACAACAACACAGTCATATACCATAAATTATTTCCTCATTTCTAATCTTTTTAATCTTGTATCTTTACTATTATATAACAAAATCAAAAAACCAATACCAAATAAAACTAATGAAACAAAACAAGCAACTCTTATTGTTCCAATATTTTTACTAAATAAAACACTTATAAATATTCCAATAACTAATATAAAAATATTTAAATAATAATACTTCTTTTTATTTATTAACCTATATTTTTTATAAATAATAAATAGTGTTAACATTAATATAATCATAATAAGAAAAACAAGGGCAACATTTGAAATCATTAAGCTATCAGTTCTTAAAATTTCAATAAAAAATCTACCAAAAGAATACCACATAAAATATATACCAGTTAATTGTCCAAGTCTTAACTTTTTATATTTTTTATAAGTAAAAAATAATATTATAAATCCAAGTAAATCCCATATTGATTCAAATAAGAAAGTTGGTAAAAAATACTCTCCATCTATATACATGCCCTTTATAATAAAGTTTGGTATCATTAATTTTTTTAAGTTAGCAAGAGTCGTTACTGTACCATGTGCTTCGCTATTAAAAAAGTTACCCCATCTACCAATACTTTGTGAAAGAATAATTGCAACAGCTGCAGCATCTGTTATTTTAAGTACATTTATTTTATGCTTATAACAATATACAAAAATACTTATAATACCCCCAATTAAAGCACCATGTATTGCAAGACCACCATTCCATACTTCAAGTATTTCAATAGGATATTTTAAATAGTAATCCAAATTAAATAACACATAATATACTCTAGCTCCAATAATACCAAACAATATTGCATAAAATAAAATATTTGTAATATGAAATTCACTAATTCCGCTCTTTCTTAAAATCTTATAAAAGATAAAAGAACCTGTAAGTATAGCAAATAACATTATAACTGAATACCAGTATATTTGAATAAAACCAAAATCAATAAATATAGGATTCATAAAACATCTCCTTTATAATATTTTCTTTAAATCACCAAATTTTCTAACAACAGGATAACTATCACTTATTGTTTTATTAAAATAATCTACAGCAACTACTTTAAACCCAAGCTTTCTAGCTCCATCTATATCAATTTTTATATTATCTCCAATCATTAAACACTCATCCACTTTATAATTAGATGTAGCATTTAAAAAAGCTTTGCTATCAGGTTTTATAAACAATTCTCCTCCATAAACATCATCAAAATATTTTAAAATATCAGCGCATCTTAATCTTTCTTCTTGTACTTCTTTAAAATAATTAGTTAAAACAGCAAGAGAATACTTACTACTTAAATATTTTAATGTATCGCTAACATCACTTGAAATATCACATAATAAACTTTGTTTTTTAAATAAATAATCTACAAAATCAATATTTAAATTTAGTTCTAGGTCATTATTTATATCATCAAGTAATACTTCTTTTGAAATTCTATCATATTTATTTTCCAAGTTTTCTATTATATTGTTTATATCATCTAAATATTTAATATCCACCTTAAAATATAAAAGGGTATCTTTTAAAGCATTAATATAATTATCCTTCCATATCATAATTGTATTATCTAAATCAAATATAATTCTTTTTATCATAAAAACCTCTATAACATCTTTTTTAAGTAAACTCCTGTTGCACTATTTTCGACTTTTGCTACTTCTTCTGGAGTACCACAGCATATAACTTCTCCACCTTGGTCTCCACCTTCAGGTCCAAGATCAATTATATAGTCTGCTACTTTTATCATGTCAAGGTTATGTTCTATAACAATAACACTATCTTTATTATCTACTATTTTCTTTATTATTGCAAGTAAGTTTTCTATATCATATGAATGAAGTCCAGTTGTTGGCTCATCCATTATAAATAAAGTTTTACCAGTTGGTTTTTTTTGAAGTTCTTTGGCAAGTTTAATACGTGATGCTTCTCCTCCTGATAAAGTAGTAGCACTTTGTCCTAATTTTATATAAGATAATCCAACATCTCTTAAAACTTCAAGCTTTCTTTTTATTTTTGGCTCTTTATCAAAAAATTCTAATGCTTCACTAACTCTCATATCTAAAACATCTGCGATATTTTTACCCTTAAATTTAATCTTTAAGCTTTCACTATTATATCTTTTACCATTACATGCACTACAAGGTACATAAACATCAGGTAGAAAATGCATTTCTATCTTTTTAACGCCATCACCATGACATGATTCACATCTACCACCCTTTACATTAAATGAAAATCTAGACTTATCATAACCAAGAATCTTTGCCTCTTTACAAGATGAGAAAATATCTCTTATATCATCAAATACACCAGTATAAGTTGCAGGATTACTTCTTGGAGTTCTACCTATTGGACTTTGTGAAATATAAACAACCTTATCAATATTATTTAAACCTTTTATTTTCTTACATTTACCAGGTTTTACTTTTGAACCATAAATATTAAAAGCTAATGTTTTGTATAATATTTCATTCACTAAAGTAGACTTACCTGATCCTGAAACTCCAGTTACACAAGTAAATGTTCCAAGAGGAAACTTAACATCAATATTTTTTAAATTGTTTTGAGTTGCCCCAATAACTTCTAAAAATTTACCATTGCCTTTTCTTCTGTTTTTTGGAACTTCAATACATCTTTTTGAACTTAAGTATTGTCCTGTTAAACTATTTTCACACTTTGCAACTTCATCTGGCGTTCCACATGCCATAACACGTCCACCATTTTCTCCAGCATATGGTCCAATATCAACTAAATAATCACTCTGCATCATTGTATCAATATCATGTTCTACAACAATTAAGGTATTGCCAAGATCCCTCATCTTTTTCATGGCAGAAATTAACTTGTCATTATCCCTTTGATGAAGTCCAATAGATGGCTCATCTAAAACATATAAAACCCCAGTTAAACTAGTACCGATCTGCGTTGCAAGTCTAATTCTTTGTGATTCTCCACCAGATAATGTACTAGCAGATCTACTTAAAGTAAGATATGATAAACCAACATTTATCAAAAATGATAATCTACTTTTTATCTCTTTAATCAAAAGTTCTGCGATACACTTTTGTTCATTATTTAATTTTAAATTATCAATAAAATCATAAATATCCTTAATACTCATACAAGTAAGTTCATAAATATTCTTTTTACCAATTTTAACTTGGAGCACTTCACTTTTTAATCTTGCCCCATTACATGTAGGACAAGGAAGTTCTATCATATACTTTTCTATCCAGTCCCTTATCCACTCACTAGTTGTTTCAATGTATCTTCTCTCTAAATTGTTAATAATACCTTCAAACTGAGTATTATTATTTATAACACTACCATTTTTACACTCTATTTTAAATTTTATTGCTTTATCTGTGCCATATAATATAATATCAAGTTCCTCTTTTTTTAATTTTTTAATTGGTAAAGATAAATCAATACCATAATAATCACAAACACCCTTTAATTTTTTATAAGTTAATGTATCAGTATCATCTCCTAATGTTACAATACCACCTTCTTCAATACTTATATTTTTATTTGGCATAAGTAAATCAGGATCAATTACTTGTTTAATACCAAGTCCATTACATGTAGGACACGCTCCATAAGGTGCATTAAAACTAAAAGTACGAGGTTCAATTTCACTAACTGAAAAATCACATAAAGGACAACTAAAATGTTCCGAAAACACCATTTTTTCTTTTCCTAAAACATCAATAACGGCCTTGCCATCACCTAGTTTACAAGCATTTTCAATAGATTCATAAAGTCTTGACCTTACATCTTCATCTATAACTATTCTATCAATAACAACATATATTGTATGCTTTTTATTTTTTTCTAAAACAATTTCATCACTTAAATCATAATTTTTATCATCAACAATTACTCTAACATATCCATCTTTTCTTAAATCATCAAATAAATCTTTATATGTACCCTTTTCTCCATTTACAGCTAATGATAAAACTAAAATTTTAGTACCTTGTTGTAACATCATAACTTTATTTGTCATCTCGTCAATACTTTGACTTGTTATAGGAATATTATGAAAAGGACAATAACACACACCTATTCTAGCATATAAAAGTCTTAAATAATCATAAATTTCTGTTACTGTCCCAACAGTACTTCTAGGATTTTTACTAGTTGTTTTTTGATCGATTGCAATAGTGGGAGAAAGTCCCTCTATAGAATCAACATCAGGTTTTTCAGATCCACCTAAAAACTGTCTAGCATAAGATGATAAACTCTCCAAATATCTTCTTTCACCCTCAGCATAAATTGTATCAAAAGCCAAACTAGACTTTCCTGATCCTGAAACACCAGTTATAACAATAAGTTTATTTTTTGGAAGTTCCAAATCTATATTTTTTAAATTATTCTCTCTTGCGCCTTTAATTATAATTTTATCCATAAAAATCACCTGCCACATATTATATAACATTTTTCTTTAAATTAATATAGGAAATTATAGGAAGTTTTCCTCTTTATAACACATGATTATTTTAGCAAACAAATATTTGCATGTCAACAACTTTTTTTAATTAAATGATAGATTTTTAAAAGAAAAAATCAAGTATTTTACAAACACACGCCCCACTATATTAAGTGTTATATAAGTATTATAATTATACATATAATCCTATTAATATAATTTAACTTATTTACTTTCCATATATTTAAATGTTATAATTTTTATAGTGAGGTATATATGAGAAGAGATAAAATCAACTATTACTTAGACATTGCAGAAACAGTTTTAGAAAGAGGCACATGTCTTAGAAGAAACTTTGGAGCAGTAATTATTAAAAATGATGAAATAATATCAACTGGTTATTGTGGTGCTCCAAGAGGAAGAAAAAATTGCATAGATTTAGGGTACTGTGCTAGAGAAAAATTAAATATTCCAAGGGGAGAAAGATATGAAATGTGTAGAAGTGTTCATGCAGAACAAAACGCTATTATATCAGCTCCTAGAAAAGATTTAATAGATTCAACCTTATTTTTGGTAGGAAAAGAATATAAAACAAACAAATATGTTGAAAATACAAATCCTTGTGTCTTTTGTAAAAGATTTATCCTAAATGCAGGTATAAAAGAAGTTATAGTAAGAATAGATAAAGACAATTATAAAATAATAAATACTAAAGACTACATAGAAAATGATGAAAGCTTGCAAGGTGTATTTGGATACTAATAAACTAAAATATAAAAAAAGAAGATATCTAATTTTTTAAACTAAAATCTTCTTTTTTATTTTTAAACGCCTTATCTTACTCTAACATATTTATTTCTTGTTAAAGTATTATTAATACCCCCAAGTATACTTTTTATTGTATTTTCATCTTCCAAATTATAATTTTTATCATCAAGCAATTTTTCTTTATATTTATTATAAATATTTTTCATATCAAAAATTTCATCATCATAAAGTCCTCTTAATGGCATTTTTAAAACACTATCCAAAAAAGGATCATATAAAAGAACTTCTCCCAAAAAATATTGCCACTTACGGTCAAAATTCATTGGTCTAAAAGTTTTTAAATTATCATTAGAATAAATAGTAACCTCTAAGTTATCACTTAACTTATTATCCAAAACATTACTTTTTGAAACAACACAAATCATATAAATCACGCCCTAACTACACATTTTAAATTACTAAAAAATAACAAATTAATTATATCAAATATTATAAATAATATCAATAAAGCTTAAAATTTCATATCTAATACAAAATATGCCATATCATAGCAAATATTTAAATAAGTCATAAAAAATGTATCATTGTAACAGTTTAATGATATAAAAAACGTATCAAAGTAACAAAAGTATATCTATTTATGAAAATATAATTTTACATCTTCCATAATTTCCATTTCTAACTTTTCACTTGTACCATCACTATAAATATTATTTATATTTTTTAAAATACTTTTAGGGAATATGCTTTTTAAGTCTTCATAATAAGTATCTTCCCCATCACGAGGAGCTATAAAGTCTGTTACTTTATATTTATTATCATCATACTTAATAATAAATTTATATGGAATTAATGAATCACTATCTTTTAACAAAGTATCATTATCCATATAATATTTAGACCTTTTTACAATAGTATAAACAAAGTATGAATTACTTTTTTCATTTTCTAAGATTTTATAAATTTTTAAACTGGCAAATGTTTTTTCAAAATCATAATGCATTTCTTCATTATCTCCATTTTCTATAACATAATCTTTTATCGCATAATAAATATAATCTTCATGTAAATCCACTAAAGGATAATAATCAAAACCCCACTTACTAAATATAACATTTTTACCATCATTCATTCTTTTAACATCAATAAAAAACATCAAAATAAGTAATAATAATCCTAAACACAAGCAAATTATAATTGTTTTAAAGGTTTTCTTGTTTTTTCTTATTTTTTTATCTGTATAATCAATAGTATTTAAAATGTTCTCCTCAAGTTTTTCCTGATAATTATTTTTATCTATTACTTCCCCACTTAATAAATCATTTATAGTTATTCCAAGTTCATTACAAAGTGGCTTCATAAGAGATAAATCAGGCATACCACGTCCATTTTCCCATTTAGATATTGCTCTATCAGTAACACCAAGTTTTAATGAAAGTTGAAGCTGAGTCATATTCTTTTCTTTACGAAGTTTTGCAATAAATTTTCCTATTTTTTCTTGATTCATAATTATTTCCTCCCTCAAATAAATTGTAACATTAAATATTTTATTTAACCAAACAAAACGTTTGTAATAATAAGTTTTATAAAATCTAGTAAGGACAACTAGTACTTTTCACTTAATAATATGTATTAAAACATAATAAAACCCTTGAATTTCAAGGGTAAATTACATTTTTGGTGGAGATGAGGAGAATCGAACTCCTGTCCAAAGATAAACAAATTAAGACTTCTACAAGTTTAGATAACTTAAAAATTTCATTATTTAAATAAAAGTTATCGAAAGATTTAAATAACTAACTTGTTAAAATTCGTTATTACCAACAAGTATAGTAATAATATATCCTACAAAAATTAACCCCTAATATCTTCCGTAGGCAAAAAGATAAAAGAAGTGCCTTCTAAAAATTAATTATGCGAAAGCTAATTGATTTCTGTTTCCAGTTATTTTTATTTTGCATTTAAAGATTGCCATCTACTTGCCATCTTAACCATTTTATAATTGTCGAAACCAAGTCATCCCCAAAGCACTTTGATTATAGCACAATATTATAAATTTGTCTATAATCTACATCTTTTGAATAATTCTTTTGTACTTAGTATTACTATTATTAATATAATTATCAAGTAATTTACTCTTTTCTTTTGTTTCAACATAAGCAGTTACAGCAAGTGTCTTTTTAAAATCTTTTGTATAACCATCTGTTGTTAAATTAGTTATTTTATTTAACTGTAAAAAATTCCTTAAATCTATCATTGCTTCCTTATCATCAGAAAGTAAAACATTTACATAAAGCCTTTCTTTTGAAAATTTATTACTTATAAAAATAGCAAGATATGTTCCAACACCACTTGCAACTGATATAACGTAAATCATATATTTACCATTTTGAGCTACATTTATAAGCTTATAAAATATAATCTGTGATACCGCAACAAATATACCAGCAAGTACTGCTTTATTTCTTTGAATTAAAATAGCTTTACCTGTACTTAAAATATTATCAATAATTTTAACAAAAGAGACAACTAAAATGTTTATAAGAAAATTCATAAATTCCCTCCTTTAAAGCTTATAAATATTAACATATATTTATGAAAAAAGCAAGTAAAATTTTTTTGATTTTTAAGGGATATGAATTTTTATTTGAAATACCGTTTTAATAAAATAACGAAATCAAGTCTGATTATAATATATATTGTTTCTTTATAATTAAAAAAATATAAGATAAAAATATAAAAGTATTTAAGCAAAAATAATAGAAATAACCGTAGTTCTTTTAATTACAATAATTAAAGTTTTTCAATTTTTTACAAAAACTTAAGCACTAACGGGCGAGTTTTTATCTTCGTAAACCCTTATAAACACTGAGTTTTAGAAAAAGTGTCCGTTACTTAGTTTGAATTAAATATGGGTCATCACTTGTACCAGAGCCTGTTGCAAGTATATCAGCCTTCAGTGAGATAACTGGGCGCACGGCGATGCCGCTGCCTATGACAGAGATGTTGCTGATATTACCATTTTTGCGAACGAGCCAAACGTTAACACGTCTAAAAGCAGCGGCGGCGGCGGAGTTCCCGGCGGGACTCATTAACCAATACAAATAGTTACTATTTGTAATATATGAAGTACTTGATTTAAGGGGATAATTTCCTGCATGTACTGCTTCATCATATGTTAGCAAACCTACTTTTGATGTTAGTACACCCTTCCCATTACCATCTGTACTACATTTAAAATTTGATGTATAGCTAGAATATAATGGTACTGTTGCACTTCCTGCTGTCGCATAGCCACTATCCCAAGTGACTTTAAACTGTTCACAAAATTCTGTATCTGCTATATAATTTTCATAACCTTTAATATTGTTATCATACCAAGTGTCAACCGTTCTTTTTATACCATTATCTACATCACTATTGCTATAATACATATAAGAATAATTATTGTAACTTGGATTGAATTTATAATTTGTATTATTATTTATTCCATCATTTAACAGTAATCTAATACTACCATTTTCATTTATTCTTACTATTCTCCACATTAACCCTGCAAAGGATACATAATTATTGGTTACTGCCCCTCTATAAAAATATGTTGGTCTTCCATCATTTGTATCTGTTGATACATAAAGTCCTGATTTATCTCCAGCACTATCATATGAATCAGTAAGAGTTGGTTCTTCTTTTACAATATCATTATTATAAAGTAACCTATCTTTTAATGTATTACTATATGCTATTACTTCTGCATTTAACTTACCACAATACTTCTTTGAGTTATTAGGATCATTATTTATATATATATCACTACTTGTTGCATTTTCATTTATCCATATCCTCATTTCATATGAGTCTATACCATTACTTCTTATTTTAAAACTTTCATTAAAATTATTTATTCCATCCCCTCTTATTACCTCTCCTGTATCTACATTTACAAGTTCATAACTTATAAATTCATCACTTATTACATTATCACTACATGTATTTTCCATTGTTAATGTATATCTTAAATTATCACAGCTACTATTATTATTTTTTATATAAAAAGTATATGGGCTTATATTCTTTGCATCAACATAATCCATTGGATATGTATTTGTAAGATTTATTCCCTTACCTTCTTTAAAAGATACATCTATCTTACAATTATTTATCTTATTTTCGTTTAAACCAATGTACTTTATACCTACTATACTAGCATATGATGTCATACCAATAAAAGCTAAGAACATAAAAATAGAAATTATAACTATTACTTTTTGCCATGTATCTGTTAAAATACTTTTTATATCTTTATTCATAAAATTCACCTATTTTCATATATATTTTAACAAATACTTATGAAAATTGCAATGTATGAATTAAAAAAATACTAAAATTTTAGTATTTTTTTAATTCCTTTAAAGTTTGCATTTTTATATCTTTATCCTTTAAAGCTTCTCTCTTATCATAGTTTTTCTTTCCTTTACATACTCCTAAAAGAACTTTTACTTTATTTTTCTTAAAATAAACTTTCAAAGGAATAAGGGTATATCCTTCCCTTTCTATTTTTTGCTTTAGTTTTAATATTTCTTTTTTATGTAATAAAAGTTTTCTTTGTCTTAATTCATCTCTATTAAAAATGTTACCTTCTTTGTACTTTTTAATAAACATATTTATAACAAATACTTCATTATTTCTTATATAAGCATAACTATCTTTTATATTACATGAACCTTCTCTTATACTTTTAACTTCTGTCCCAAAAAGTTCAATTCCGCATTCAATTTCCTCTTCTACGAAATAAGAAAACCTTGCCTTTCTGTTTAAAATTTCCATGATTTTTGCCTCCTTTATCTTCCGCAAAATCTATTATTTTTTCTTTTTCATCTGCTTTTATAACCTTAACTTTTATAAAGTCCCCAAGTCTAAATACTTTCTTTTTTCTTTCTCCTACAACAACTTCTAAATCTTCATTATAGTTATAATAATCATCCATTTCTTTAAAATCAAGTCTACCTTCAACTAAATTTTCTAAAACAACAAACATAGCATTATAAGTAAAACCTGTAATTCTTCCATTAAATGATTTACCAACAAAAGGCTTTATATAACTTGCCATTTTCATTTTATCTGCACTTCTTTCACAATTATCAGCAACCTTTTCCATTTGTGATGAATGATTAGCAATATCAAGTAAGTTGTTTTTATAACTATCACTTGTCATATCTTTACACTTAACATCTAATATATCTTTTAATACACGATGAACTGATGTATCAGGATATCTTCTTATTGGACTTGTAAAGTGAGTATAAGCTTCATTTTTATGATAATCTATACCTATTCCAAAATGACCTTCATTTACTGTTTTATAACAAGCCTTTGCCATACATCTTAATATCATATTGGAATATATATCAAAATTTTTACATGGTTTTAACTGCTTAAGTAATTTTTGAATAACCTTAGGATCTCTTATAGATATTTTACTATCAAAATCTTCTCCATAAGTTTTTATAACATTACAAACCTTTATTAATCTTTCTTCATTTGGATAATCATGAACTCTATATATTGAAGGAAGCTCTAAATTATAGATATAGGTTGCAACAACTTCATTTGCCATAAGCATAAAATCTTCAATTAAATTTTCTCCAACACCTTGATGTCTTTTTTCTATATTTAAAACTTTACCATCATCATCAACATTTATTTTTATTTCACTTGAATCAAAATCTAAAAGTCCTCTTTTTATTCTCATATCTCTAAGAATTTTAGCAAGTTTTTCCATATTTTTTAAAGTATCATAAAATTCTTGATATCCATCATCTACTATATCATCATTAAGAAGTCTATTTACACTATCATAATTCATCTTCTTTTTAGACTTAATAACAGATTTAAATATATCATAATTTATAACACTACCTTCATCATCTATTTCCATTAATACAGACATAGCAAGACGTGTTACTCCTTCATTTAAAGAACATATTCCATTTGATAATTCAACTGGATACATAGGTTCAACAACACCAGGCATATAAATACTTGTACCCTTTAACCTAGCATCATTATCAAGAGATGTACCTTCCTTAACATAATTTGTAACATCCGCAATATGAACTCCAAGTAAATAATTTCCATTTGGAAGTATCTTAAGAGATACAGCATCATCAATATCCTTAGTATCAACACCATCTATAGTAAAAATAACTTCATCTTGTAAATCTCTTCTTCCTTCTATATCTTCCTTTTTTACACTACTTTCTATATTTTTTACATCTTCTAATGTTTCATTACTAAATCCATGCATGCCCCCTTCTTCATAAATTATCCTTATTTCATCAATTTTAGGAGTATTTTTATGACCTATAACAGATAAAATAGAAGCCTTATAATATCTTGACACCTTTACTTTATCTACCTTTATAAGAACAAGCATACCATCAACTAAAGAATCTTTAATATCTGCCTCATATAAATTATCATTTGCTTTTACATATCTTTTATTCTTTATTGTTATGACTTCTCCAACAATAGAAGCCCTTAAAATTATCTCTTTAACAGAAGCTATAAGACTATTATAATCAGTAATTCTTATAAGAACTCTATCTTTATCCATTGCCCCTAATTTATTATTATTTATAGTAAAAACTGTCCCATCATCTAATGTTACATAACAATCTTTTTTTCTTTTTATATGAAATATACCCTCTCTAAAAGGATTAAGTATATATAAACCAATTCTTGAATTAGTACAATAAACTAATTTTTCATTACAAAGGTCTTTAATCTCATCAAATAAATTTTGATACAACTTATCTTCTATTTCAGTATGAAATATTTGTTTATAAATTTGCTCTATTGTTACTCCATTATTTCTATTAAGTTTTAATACCTCTAATATCCTATCTCTCATATTAACCTCTTTTCAAAATTATTATAAAATATTTTAGATACTTTTACAATAAAAAAACTAGCATCAAGCTAGAATTAAATAAGAGACATTACCAAACAAATTATAAAAAATGTAAGACCCAAAACAAGAGTTGTACGACTTATAACAAGTTCGCTACCTCTTTCTTTTCTATTTTTAAATAAATCACTACTATTACCAGTTATAATTTGTGAAGCACCTTCTGCCTTCCCACTTTGTAATAAAACAATAGCAATTAATAAAATACTTATAACTATTAATACACTCTCCATTATTTTGCCTCCTTAAATACAAGTAAATAATACCATAAAATATTAAAATTTGCAAATAATTTTACATATTATAAATTAGAAATACTATATAAAGAATAAAAACTATAATGGAAGGTATTATATATAAAAACTTATTATTCAGTTTTATTTTATTTTGTAACATACTAATAACTGTTGTTATTATACATAAAATAAGTATAAAAAATGATTGTTTGTCTGCATAATTATATATTTTATCATTTAACATAACTAAATCCCCCATAGCTATTATAAGTAAATTAAATAAATTACTTCCTATAATATCTAAAAGAGCCATAGAATAATTATCTAAATTTATTAAAGTTATAAATGTTACAACTTCAGGCATACTTGTTGTAATACCAAGAAATATTGCCCCTATAAAAGATGATGATACACTAGGATACATAATAGATAACTTATTAACAATAAATGTTAATAAAATACTTGTTATAATTAAAATAATAGCAGTTAATATAAACTTTAAAATAACAAAGTTTTTATTGGAAGATTGATTAATACTTTTTTCCTCTTCACAACTATTTACATGTTTTAAATAATATATATATGTTGCAATAATTATTATACTAGGAATACCTATATTAAACAAAGAAACATTTAAAACTGATGAGAGTGATAAATATATAAAAATATAGTTAATTAAAAGTAATATATAAATTAAACTTGATGAATTTGTTTTATTAAAAATAAACTTTTTTATAAAAATTATATCAAAAAAACATATTATAGATATATTAAATAAATTACTTCCTAAAATATCTCCAAAAGCTAAATAATAGTTTTTTAAATATATTGAAGACAAACACGTAATAAGTTCTGGCAAACTTGTAATACCCGCAACTAAAACTCCCCCAACTATATTTTTACTTATATTAGTTGTTTTTGTTATTTCATCAGCATAAACAGATAACTTTATACTTAATATAATAACAAGTATTGAAACAAATAAAAAAAATACTAAAATCATCACTCTTCACCAATAAATTATATGTATGATATTTAGTATTATTTAATATTTATTTTAACATTTCTTCTATTCTTATTAATCTATTATATTTACAAATTCTCTCTCCTCTTGATAAAGAACCTGACTTCATATATCCAAGATTAAGTCCAACTGCAAAATCAGCAATAAAAGTATCTTCTGTTTCACCACTTCTATGAGATATAATTGTTTTATAATTATGCGCTTTAGCATACTTTATTACATCTAACATCTCTGTTATTGTTCCTATTTGGTTAGCCTTTAAAAGTATAGCATTACAACTGCTAAATAAGACACCTTTTTTTAATCTTTCAATATTTGTTGTAAAAAGGTCATCTCCAACAACTAATATATTAGTTTCACTAGTAAGTTTACTATGCATTAAAAAGTCTTCTTCATAAAAAGGATCTTCAATAGAATAAATAGGATACTTATCAATTAAATATTTATAAAAGTTTAAAAGTTCTAAACTAGACATCTTTTTATTATCTATTAAATACTTATCACAAGTTTTATCATATAAAGTTGAAGCTGCAATATCAAGACATATATTAACATCTTCATATGGTTTGTAATTTGACTTTTTTATAGCTTCCATAATTAATTCTATAGCTTCCTCATTAGAATTTAAATTGGGTGCAAATCCGCCCTCATCCCCAACACTTGCTGTTTTACCCCTTTCTATTAATATTCTTTTTAAAGTATGAAATATATTAGCAGAAACTTCTAATTGTTCCTTAATAGTATCTCTACTTACGATTATCATAAACTCTTGAAAATCAATATTATTAGGAGCATGACACCCTCCATTTAGTATATTAAACATACACTTTGGCATAGAATAACTATTCCCAAGTTCTTCATATAACTCATTGTCAAAAAAATTACAACAAGCCTTAAAATAAGCAAGAGATACTGAAAGAATAGCATTAGCACCAAGTTTTGATTTATTATCTGTTCCATCAAGCTTTATTAAAAATTCATCAAGATCTCTTTGACTTTTTATATCTTTGCAAATTAATGCTGGTTTTATAATATTTAAAACATTATCTATTGCCTTTAAAACTCCTTTGCCATCATATCTTTTCTTGTCATTATCTCTAAGTTCTAAAGCTTCATGACACCCAGTTGATGCCCCACTTGGGATACTACAAACTCCGCATACACCATTTTCTAAAACAACTTGGGTTTCAATAGTTGGGTATCCCCTTGAATCAAGTATTTCTGTAGATTTTATATCAATTATTCTCATAAGTGCCTCCTTATTATAATTATAAACAAATTTTTAAAATATTTAAACATCAAACTAAAAAAAATATGTAAATAATTTACTAACTTTTTAATTTAATAAAAAAAAATATATTATATAAATGTAATAAATGGTATAATAATAAAAGAAGAAAGAGGAGATGTTTATGAAAATTGTAAATTTAACAATGCAACAATTTGACTACTTTTCTTATAATCATCACATGCATTCTTTTTATCAAACAAGTATGTACGGACATCTTATGTCAAAATATGGTTATACACCATCATACTTTGGTTTTGTAGGAGAAGATGGTAAATTAAAAGGTGCTACTATGATGCTAGCTAAAAATGTTTTAGGAACATATAAATATGGCTATTGTCCTAGAGGTTTTTTGCTTGACTATGATAATAAAGATGATTTAAAACAAATAACTAATAAATTTAAAAATTATTTAAACAAAAAAAACTTTCTATTTTTAAAAATGGATCCTTTAGTAATAAATAATAAAAGGGATAAAGAAGGAAATGTCTTGCCAAATGCATCATCAAGTGATTTAATACCATATTTAACAAGTATTGGCTATAAATATTACGGAGAAAATAAATATTTTGGCACTTTAAAACCTAGATGGAATGCTATTTTAAAAGTTACAGGTTCAAGTGTTACTTTATTTAAAAATTTTGATGATAAAACAAGAAATAAAATTAGAAAAGCCCAAAGTCGTGGTGTTGAAATATTTGAAGGCGATAGAGAAAAAAATATAAAACTTTTCTACAGTTATATTGCTAAAAAACAACCTCATAATTTAACATATTATAAAAATTTTGCAGAAAGTTTTAATAAAAACTTTGAAATATATTTTGCAAGACTAAATACTGAAAAATATTTACAAAATATAAAAAAATTATATGAAATAGAAGTAGAAAAATTAGAAAACTTAAATAGTGAAATTCAAGCTAAAAGTGTAACAAATGAGATAACAGAAAAATTAATGAATGAAAAAATAGAATCTGATAAACTTGTTGCAACTTATAAAAAAGAATTACAAGATGCTTCAAAACTATTTGAAAAATATAAAACAGGTATAATAATTGGAACTATTGGAATTGTACTTGATAGAAATGGTGTAGAATTTTTAATAGACGGACAAAATCCAGCTTATGGACTTTTCTATCCTCTTTATTTGTTAAAATGGCATATAATTGATAAATATGCCAAACAAGGAGCTGTTTATTTTGATTTAAATGCTATAACAGGATACTTTGGTGATAATAGTAAATATCGTGGTTTAAATGAATCAAAATTAGGATTTGGTGCAGATGTTACTGAGTATGTTGGAGAATTTGACCTTATAATTAAACCAACACTTTATAAATGGTATTGTGAAAGTCCATTATTTAGAAGTATAATGAAACCTGCAAAATAAAAAAGGCTTTGGCCTTTTTTATTTTGTCATAAAATATTTTGCAGTTCTTATCATTTGTGCAGTATAACCAAGTTCATTATCATAAAAACCAACAACTTTTATTAAATTAGACTCATCACTAATTACTTTAGTTAAATTGCAATCAACAACACTTCCATGCATATTACCAATAATATCACTTGATACTAAAGGATCAAAAGTAGCTAAAAGAGTTTCATTTTGAGAAGATGTAAAAGCTTTATTTATAGCATCTACAGAAACATTTTTTGAAAGTTCAAGTACTAAATCTACTATTGAACCATCATTTACAGGAACCCTTAAAGCATAGCCTTCCATCTTACCCTCTAAAGCAGGTATTACCTTACCTATTGCCTTAGCAGCACCAGTTGATGTTGGTATAATATTTTGTGCTCCTGCCCTTCCTCTTCTTTCATATATTCCCTTTTTATGATTACCATCAAGCATCATTTGATCGTTAGTATAAGCATGAACTGTTGTCATATAACCCCTTTTTATACCAAAGTTATCATTTATAACTTTAAGTATTGGAGCAAGACAATTAGTAGTGCAAGAAGCAGCACTTATAACATCATCACTACTATCTATAATATCATGGTTAACATTATAAACAATAGTCTTACACTCTCCCTTACAAGGGGCAGATACAATAACTTTTTTACATCCTGCTGTAATATGCTTTTTAGCATCTAATACATTAGTAAACTTACCACTACACTCAAAAACTAAATCAACACCCATATCCTTCCAAGGAATATTTAAAGGGTCCATTTCCTTAAATGTTTTAATATTTCTACCAGATACTATTAAACCATCATCATTATAACTTATATCATTTGGTTTATAAATACCATAAGTTGTATCATATTTAAGTAAATAAGCAAGCGTTTCATTATCACCTAAATCATTAATAGCAACAACTTCCATATCTTTATCATCAAATAACATTTTAAAAACTAATCTACCAATTCTTCCAAAACCATTAATTGCAACTTTTATCATTTTTCCTCCTTATTCAAAAAAACTATTTCCAATAAATTCTCTAAGTATTGAATCTGTTGGTATACTATCCGTTGGTATACATAAAAACATATCTAAAAAATCAAGTAATCTTCTAGCCTCTTCATAATTTTCATCATCTTCTTTTATCTCATATAAAAGAGGCTCTGCATATAATCTTAAAACACCAATTTCATAAATAAGTGCTGTATTAAATATTTTATCTGCTTCATCCTGAAATGGGAAAACATACCTCTCTTCCCCTTCTCTTACTAGGTTCCACTTTCTTATTGTATCATTTGCACTATAACCTCTTGTTCTATTATCCCTTACAATTCTTCTAAGTAATCTAACATCACTTGTTGAAACCATATTATGATTATCAATATTTAAATCAGTAAGCGGAGAGATATATATTTTATATTTATTCTCCCTCTTTATATGACTTGTTAACTCCTCATTTAAACCATGTAATCCCTCTATTATAAGAATATCATTTTCTAAAAGTCTTAACTTTTTACCCTTAAACTCAGGTATTCCTAAAACAAAATTAAATGTTGGAAGTGATACTTCTTCTCCATTAAGTAAACTTGTAAGCTGACTATTAAATAAATCAGTATCAATAGCCCTTATAGATTCAAAATCATATTCCCCATTAGGAAGACGAGGAGTCTTATCCCTTGGAAGAAAATAATCATCAATAGATATAGGTTTAGGATTAAGACCAAAACTTTTTAAATAAAGCGATAACTTTTTAGAGGATGTTGTCTTACCACTTGATGATGGACCCGCTATTAAAACCATTTTTATTCTATCTCTATTCTCATATATTTCTTTAGCAATTAAAAGTAAATTATTATTTGCTAAAACTTCATCAAGTTTTATTATTTCATCTATTTCACCCTTAGCAATCTTTTTATTAATATCACAAGATGTAAAAATATCTAATTGTTTAGCATACTTATAATTTTTATTAAAGGCACTAGTTGTACTTTCATGAGGGGTAAACTCTGGAATAATACCATTACTTGTCGGTGTTGGAAACTGAAGTACAAAATCCCTTTTACCAATATATGTAAGATGAAACTTATCTAAATAAGACGTATTAATAGGCATCTTACCATAAAAATAATCATATATATTATCAAGTTTATATAAAGTAACATAAGAATCAGTTGTATAATCATAAGTATCAGCTTTCTTACTATCAAGATTTAATGAAAAATACTTCTTAGCATCTTTTTTTAAACTTAAACACTTTCTAATAGGTATTTTATATGATACATCTTCCATCATTTTATTATAAATATCGTTTAACATATCATCAGTTATATCAAAATAAGTTTTTATACTAATTGCCTTATCAATAGAATGACAAACCTTTATTTTATAATCTTTACCATATAAACTATTTATCGCATGACAAAGCAAGAATATTAAGCCAGTTTGATATATTCTATTAGCACACCTATCATTTAAATCTAAAAACTTAAGTTTACAATCATATTTTAACTCATAGGTTAACTCTTCAATTTTATTATCTACATAACAAACAAGAGGTTTTTCTTTTAAATTTAAAGGAACTTGTTTAGAAACCCCAAGAAGTGTTGTACCCTTATTAAAAGTATATACTTTATCATCAACTATAACATTTATCATATATATCACTTACCCTTTTTATTATATATTATTATTTTATCATATTTTGTAGTATTTTAAAATGCATATTTTTTAAAAATTTAACTATTTTATTAATAGGGTGATAAATATGAATTTAGTACCAACAGTTATTGAAAAAGAAATAAATGGAGAAAGGTGTTATGATATATACTCCAAATTATTAAAGGACAGAATAATTATTTTAAATGGAGAAATAGATGATAACACCTCAAACGTAGTAATCGCAGAACTTTTATATTTAGACAGTATAAATAATAAAGATATTTCACTTTATATTAATTCAAATGGTGGTAGTGTAACATCAGGTATGGCAATTTATGATACAATGAACTTTATAAAAAGTGATGTTTCTGTAATTTGTATAGGAATAGCAGCATCAATGGCAGCCTTTCTTTTATCAAGTGGTACCAAAGGAAAAAGGTATGCTCTTCCAAATGCTGAAATAATGATACACCAACCCTTAGGAGGAGCAAAAGGACAAGCAACAGAAATTCAAATAGCGGCAGAAAGAATAATAAAATTAAAACATAAAATGAACGAACTTTTAAGTAAAAATACCAATAACCCTATAGAAAAGATAGAAAAAGATACTGAAAGAGATTACTTTATGTCCGTAGTAGAAGCAAAAGAATATGGAATAATAGATAAAATAATAGAAAAAGCCTCATAATAATAGACTTTTTTTATTATTTTTGATACAATTTAGTAGGTGATATATATGAAAAAATGTACCATTATTTGTAATAAAGAAAGTGGCCGAGGAATTAATAGTAAAAATGTAGATTTAATTTGTACTACCTTAAAAAACCATGGCTACACTGTTAAAGTACACACAACCAAAAATGAAAGTGATGCTATATCTTATGTTAAAAACATGCCCTATACTGACCTTGTATTATCTATCGGGGGCGATGGCACATTTAACCAAGTAGTAACAGGAAACTTTCAAAGAAAAGATAAATTACTTTTATCCCATATACCAGTTGGCACAACAAATGATATTGGTAATATGTTAGGAATGAGTAAAAATATTGTAAAAACAGTCGAAGATATAGTAAACGGAGAAGTAAAGCAAGTAGATATTGGTGTTATAAATAATAATCCCTTTGTCTACGTCGCAGGTTTTGGTAAATTTATAAATGTGCCATATGCTACCAAAAGAAAATACAAAAAAACTTTCGGTCATTTAGCATATCTAGTAAACGGCATTAAAGAGTTTTTTCAAAAAACAAAACTATACGAAATTGAATACAAAATAGATGACAAAGTATACCATGGCTTATATTCTCTTATACTTATATCTAATGCAACCCGTATCGCAGGCTTTAATAATATCTATAAAGATGTAAAACTTGATGATGGCAAACTAGAAGTTGTATTCTGTAATCTTACAAGAAGAAAAGATTTAGCACGTTCAATACTTCTACTTTTAACTCATGACATAACAGAAATACCAGGTATATACTGCCACAGAGTAAATAATTTAAGTATTAAATTTAAAGAAAAAACAAAACTACACTGGACTATCGATGGAGAAAAATTAAAAGATAATAGTAAAATAATAAACATAAGTGTTGATAAAAATATAAATATGTTACTTCCAAAAAAGAATTTGAAAAACTTATTTAAAAATTAAAAAAATACTAAAACTAATTAGTATTTTTTTTAAAACCTTCTAACTTTTCACGAAGCTCTTTAATTTTTCTTAATCTATGATTCAAACCAGACTTAGTTATATTATTAGTAGTTTCCTTTGACATAATTAAACTAAGCTCACTAAGAGATGTATCGGGATACTTTAAACGATATTCCATAACCTCTTTTAACTTTAAAGGAACAGCATCAATACCTATTATATCAATTATCTTTTTTATATCATCAATTTGACTATTGGAAGACTTTATAACCTTTTCAACATTAGCCTGCTCACAATTATTTAATCTATTAGTCATATTTTTATGGTCCCTATATATTCTTATATCCTCATAATATAAAACAGCACGTGAAGCATTAATAAGTCTTAAAAAATCTGCTATCTTTTCAGCTTCCTTAACATATATCATATAACCATAATCTCTATTTATTATTTTATTATTAATATCAAAAAAAACTAATAGATTAGATATAAGTAATGCCTCTTTATATTTTTCTGTTAAATATTCTAAATGATATCTTGCCGTTTTTGGATCATTTATACTACCACAAGCAAGAAAACTACCTCTTAAATAAGCAACCTTAAGTTCCCTTTCCCCTATTAAATAATCCTTAACCGAATCACTATTTAAACAAAGGTCATCAAAAATAACATCTACTTTAGAAGAAACTTCAATAAAATAAAACTTCTTATTACTAAAATTAACCCCTTTTCTTTGTTCTACCTTTAAATTAATGTCATATATATCTTTAAATAATGTAAAGACTCTTCTTGCAACTTTAGGATTTTCAGTCATAAGCACTATTTTATCACCATTTTTAGAATAATTATTTCTAACAAAACCACAAAGTTCAGTCATCTTATCCAAATTATCAAAAGAAAAACTACATATTTCATTTTTTACTTCTGTTGTAAATGACATAGCCTACCTCAACAAATAATTAAAAATAATATTAGCTAACCTTATACTATCATGTCTTATAAGCCCATTATTAATAACTAAAATATCTTCTTTTATAAGTTTACAATTTATTTTTTTCAAAGCCTGATAATCAATTCTAACTAAACTTTTTTGTTCATCATTTAAATATTTATTTAAAACATCTTCTTTTATTTTAGTATTTGCCGCAACAACAACTTCTATTTTTCTTTTACCAAGATAACTATTTAAAAGTTTAACATGATCACAAACTGTAAAATTATCTGTTTCTCCCGTTTGACTTACAGCATTACAAGTATACATAATTTTAGCCTTTGACTTATCTATTTCACTTATAAGTTCCTTGCATAATATATGAGGCAATATACTAGTTATTAAACTACCCATACTAAAAATTATTAAATCAGCATTACGTACCTTTTCTTTTACTTCCTCTAAAACATGAGGTTCCTCTTTATAATAAAACTTTTCATACTTTTGATGGGACAAAGTAATATTTTCTTCCCCAACAACTTCCCTGCCATCTTTTGTTTTTCCAATTAAAGTTAAATTATCCTCACTTATTGGTAAAACATTAGCCTTAACATTTAAGAACTTACTTAAAACTTTTATAGATTCAGTCAAACTACCAGTTAAATTATACATACCAACCATTATTAAATTACCAATAGGATGCCCATTTAAATCACTTGATGTATTAAATCTATAAGATAATAACTCTTTAATTTTATCATCTGTATCCGCTAAACTTGTTATAACATTTCTAATATCCCCAATCGCAGGCATATTAAACTCTTCCCTTAATTTACCAGTTGACCTTCCATTATCGGACACACAAACAACTGCTGTTATTGAAACAGGAAAATACTTAAGACCAGAAAGTAAAACATTAGAGCCTGTTCCCCCTCCAAAAATAACAATATTTTTATTCATCCAAATCACCTTACAACAACATCTATAACTACTTTAGAAGCTCCTTCAATAATAGTTAATTTTGTTGATCCAACACTTATTCCAATTAATTTACCACTACTTGTAAAACCTACAATACTTTCATCTTCAATTTTATACTTAAGCTGTTTTTTACACTTTGAAACCTTACCATTATTAATATCAATATTAAAAGTTTTACCCTTATCTAAAGTTATATTATCATAACCAACAAGTTCTTTAGTTAGTTTTTTACATACAATTATATTATCACTTGTAACACTTTTTTTACTACCATTTACAGTTTCAGTATTTAAAGTAACATAAAATGTACCCTCACTTAAAACCTTTAAACTATTAGTAAAATAATCCCCAGTTGCCTCTTTAATAGTAAAATCTGCAACCTCAGGACTTTGTGATACAAATGTAAGCTTAGTACTACTTAACTTACCCTTTCCATATAAATTAACCTTAACAGTTGCCTCTTCATCCACATACACAACACTTGGAACTTTAAAATCAATACTTGTTATTGTAGTATTATTCTTATTACCAGAGTTACCAATTAAAAAACCTAAATAAACAATTAATGTAAAAATCAAAATAACACTTATAATAGTAACAGGTAAAAAATACTTCTTACTTTTAAAATTATTATACTTATCTGCAAGTTTATTTACAAATACTGTAAATGATGACTCATATGTATCTGTACCAAATACACTATCATCAACTTCCTCAAAAACTTCCTGTTCCTTTTTCTTATTTTTAATATCACTACTTCTCATATAATCACCCACTTATATTTATTTTATCTCTTAAAGACTTTATTAAAATAAATTCTTCCAAATTTTTTTCTAAACAGAAAAAATTAACCTATATAAAATATTATAAACTAAACCAATTATTTTTACAAATCCTATTAAAAAATATTTTAAATTTATTACCTCCCAATATAAGTTTAACAAATTTATTCACAAAATTTAATAAGTTGTGTATACTTTTGTTAAAAAATAGACTAAATGACACATTAAATTATTAACTATTTATCTACTTAAATCAAAGTTATCTATTAATCTTTTGTATATACATTACCAAATTATTTTTTACATCTATATTTATAAAAAAAATAAGAAGCATCAGCATACTTTAAATATCCATTATAATTATTAATATTAGTAATACCCTTACCTATTCTTCTTTTTATTGTCCTTTTATTAAAAGATGGAACAAGCATATATAATTTATTATTTCTAAATATATACTTATAACCCAAAAAAGTAATACCATTTTTCATACTTATAATATTACTTTTTTTATTTAAACATAATTTTTCCCTCTTTAAAAAATTTAAAATACATTCCATACACCACTTTAAATACTTCTTATCATGATGTATTAATATAAAATCATCCATATACCTTATATAATACTTTATATGTAGTTTTTCCTTTATATAATGATCCAAATCATTTAAATAATATATAGCAAGAATTTGACTTGTTTGATTACCTATAGGAAGTCCTTTACCCCTTATATATAAAGGAACATCTACATTATATTTTTTTATTATCCCCCTTATCTCATCATTTACATAATCCTTACTAGTTGAAGTAATAATATTATAAAGAATACTATATATATCAATATCATTTATTATTTTTCTTAACTTACTAAGTAATATATCATGATCTATATTATAAAAATACTTACTTATATCACACTTTAATATATAAAAAGAATCCCCATATTTACCCTTCATTAAATTTAAATACTTCTTCATATAATAAATTGAAGCCTTACTACCCTTATTTATTCTTGTTGCAACATTAACATCAAGTAATCTCTTATCAATTAAATAATAAAGCAAATAATCACTTACCAAATGATTAACTATTTTATCATTTAAAGACTCACTCATTATTATTCTACTTTTTGGTTCTCTAATTAAAAATATATTATATTTACCATGACTATAAGTCTTATTTTTTAATACATTATATATACTTATTATATTACTAGTATAAAACATATTATAATCAAATATTTTATTTCTATGTTTTGTATTATACATAATTTTATGATATACACTACATATTTTATCTATATCTAAAATATCACTATAAACTACTCTTTTCATAATTTAAAACTCCATATGTTATTTTTCTTATTTCTATTAAAAATTTACCTATTACATTATATTTATGAGAATTTATTATTTTTTTGTTATAACTTATCCTCATATAATAATCAAGCATTGATAAATATATTATTAAATCATTTAAGTTCTTACTCTTTACCCTTTTATTTTGCGTTATTCTATAACTATGTATTTGATATATCATATCATACATTACACTCTCTATTTTATTTCTTAATACAACTTCATATTTAGGGTAATTTAAAAGTTCCTTAGTTATATAATCTATAGTCATTTCTGTTTTAGATAGTAATTTAAAAGTTTCATTATTATTCATAAATACATCTCTTATAAAAAAGATACAGTATCTCCTAGAATACTGCATCAAAATTATATAAACGTTTCCATGTTTAAATTTATATTATTATAAAGTCAAACAATATTTATATATATATTAAGAACTATATATTTATTATAGTCCAAGGTATAAAACTTGTTTCTCTACTTTGAAGTATAGGAATAACCTTCTAAAGCAATATGTATTTAACATATGCTGCCACTCGTGAAAAGCCGTAACCATTCACACTAGGTAAAAGCAAGAATCTGGGCGCACGACGTTGTTGTTGTTGACATTGTTGTTGTTGATATTACCATCATTGTTAACGTTCCAAGCGTTAGCATTATTATTATTAGCGCCGGCGGGGAAATCTAAAAGGAAAACAAAGAGAAGCCCCCAAACCACTTACAGTTTTATCCTATAACAATTATTTATATCAAACAAAATTGTTACCAAAAAATCGGCCAGAAATGCGAGGGCGCATTTCTGGAATACGTCTCATTTAACGTGTTTGAATTAAATATGGGTCATCACTTGTACCTGAGCCTGTTGCCAGCAATCCAGCCTTCAGTGAGATAACTGGGCGCACGACGCGGTCGAAGTCGACATGGTTGCTGTCGAAATTACCATCATCGTTAACGCGCCAAGCGTAAGCATCATTATCATAAGCGCCGGCGGGGCTCATTAACCAATAATAGTAGTTACTATTTGTAATATATGAATCACTAGATTTATTATAATAATTTCCTGCATGTACTGCTTCATCATATGTTAATAACCCGACCTTTGATGTTAGTACACCCTTTCCATTACCATCAGTACTACATTTAAAATTTGATGTATAGTTATCATATGTTGGTGCTGTTACACTTCCTGCTGTTGCATAAGAACTATCCCAAGCAACCTTAAACTGCTCACAAAATTCAGTATCTGCTATATAATTTTCATAACCTTTAATATTGTTATCATACCATGTATCAACTGTTCTTTTTATTCCACCTTCTACATCACTATTGCTATAATACATATAAGTATAATTGTTCCAACTTGGATTGAATTTTTTATCTACACCTGCCATTTCATTTAGTAATAATCTTATTGTTCCATTTTCATTTATTCTTATTATTTTCCACATTTTTCCAGCAAATTTAACATAATTATTAGTTACTGCTCCCCTATAAAAATATGTTGTTCCACTATTTGTTTCTCCGTCTACTGATTTATATAATCCACTTGCATCTCCAACACTTGAATATGTATCAGTAAGTGTTGCAGTAGCACTTAATACATTACTATTATTAGTACCTAATATTAACGTACTAAGTGATTTTGAATTTGATTTTATACTTAAACTTTCTGTTGTACCATAACCCTTTATTTTAAATGTAAATGTTTCACTATTTGTATCTGCGACATGTTCCACATTTGTACTTGTTCTTTTCTTTATTATATTATTTGTAAGCATATATTTAATCATATTATTATCTTCTGCAGCACCATCTAAAAATTCTAGTGTTTGTCCTTCTATAGAACCAGTACCATTACAAAATGCTGTTGCAACATCAGTACTAACTGATACAGCATTTGCAACAAATGTAGCACATGCTGAAACACTTACTACTTCATACTTTTCACTTCTTGCAATTATTGGAAGTTTATAATTTTCATCTATCCATGCTTTTAATGTGTATGTATGTACTTCACTTCCACTTATTACATCTGTTAATAAAACATGACTATCCATAATGTTTTCTATATAAAGTGGTTTAAAACTAGATATTAATTCTCCTTTATTTTCTGTAAAGCCTGCCCCTACCTCATTTCCCTTTTTCAAATATATTTTTATGTAGTCTTGTGTTAAAGTATTTCCTTCTTGTATATCTGTTATACCTAAGGCATAATTTACTTTAGTATCTCCTGTTATATCACTTGTAACAGTAAATGTCATTTGTGAATTTGTATCAGTATTTGCTAAGCCTTCACTATCTGTTTCAGGATACCTATTTTGAATACTAATATTATTCACATCATTAAATGTAATTACTATATGTCCTGTTTGTATTACATTTTCTTTTGTTCCACTGCCTGTAAATGTATACATAGCATATGAAAGTCCAACCGTTATTACTAAAAGAAGTATTACAAATATTACTGGTATTATATACCTTTTAGTTTGTGATACCCCCCCCCCAGTTGTAAACATTTGTTTCATAAAACATCCTTCTTTCTTATCTTTTTCATATTTATTTTAACAAAAAAATTTGTTAATTACAAGTAATTTAAAAAAATAGTTTTATGTATAATTTTTAAATCATTTTTCATAATAAAAATAGATAAAAAGGAGAAAGTTTATGAAGATTATAAAAAATATATTAAGAGTGTTAGTAATTATATTTTTATTATTTAGTAGTTTTAATCTTTTTGGCAATATATATGCTAAATTTTCTCCTAAAATAAATATAAAAAGTGCTAATAGTTTTTACATGTATGATAAAGATAAAACTCTTATATATCATGGTAGTAGTATTGGTAATAATACTTGGGTTAATTTAGAAGATATGGGAGATTATGCTGTTAAAGCAACTCTTTCAGTTGAAGATAAAGATTTTTTTAATCATAATGGTTTTAACTATTTAAGAATAATAAAAGCAATTTATGAAAATATAAAACATAGAGAAATAGTTCAAGGTGCCTCAACTATTACTCAGCAATATGCTAAAAACTTATTTTTATCTTTTGATAAAACATGGCAAAGGAAATGGAAAGAAATGTGGCTTACCTTTACTCTTGAGGGCAATTATAATAAAGATGAAATATTAGAAGGTTATTTAAACACAATAAATTATGGTAATGGCTGTTATGGTATTGCAAGTGCTTCTAAATATTATTTTAATAAAGATGTAAAAGATTTAAATCTAGCACAAATATCAATACTTGTTGGTATTCCTAATTCTCCAAGTAACTATTCTCCTAATTATAATTATGACTTATCAAAAGAAAGACAGGAAGTTGTATTAAATAGAATGGTTGATAATGGTTATATAACAGAAAATGAAAAGGATATAGCATATAATACAAAATTAGAGTTTTATAATAAGCATGATACTTATAACTTAACAACTCTTTCTTATTATAAAGATGCTGTTATAAAAGAACTTGAAACTATATCAAGTGTACCTGATAATTATATTGAAACAAATGGTCTTAAAATATACACAAATCTTGATATGTTAGCGCAAACATCTCTTGAAGATGGTTTAAAGGAAAATAAAAAGGTAAAAAATTCTCAAAGTGCAAAAGTTATGATAAGAAATAAAGATGGTGCTATAATCGCTCTTGTTGGAGGTATAAATTATGAAGAATCATCATTTAATAGAGCAACTGATTCTATAAGACAACCTGGTTCTTTAGTTAAACCGTTTTTATATTATAAAGCTTTAGAGCAAGGTTTTACTGCAAGTAGTAGTTTTGAAAGTGCTAAAACGACTTTTAATTTTAGTGATAAAGATAGTTATACTCCAACCAACATAAATGGAACATATGCTAATAAAAAAATTACTATGGCCCAAGCATTAGCCTACTCAGACAATATCTATGCAGTTAAAACTCATCTTTTTTTAGGAGAAGAAAAATTAGTTGAAATTTTAAAAAAATTAAATATTACAACACCTTTAAGCCCTTCCCCATCTCTTGCTCTTGGAACATATGAGGTAAATATAATTGAACTTGCAAGTGCTTATGCAACTTTAGCAAATGAAGGTATGATGATAAAACCTCATCTAATAAATGAAGTTTATGATATGAATGATAATTTATTATATAAATATGAAAATAAAGATGAAGTAAAACTACTTGATGCAAAATTAACCTTTATAATAAGTGAACTTTTAACTGGTACATATGACACTAACTTAATTGACTATACTTATCCAACCTGCATCAATTTGCTTGATAATATAACTCATAAATACGCCATTAAAAGTGGTAGTACCGATACTGATGCTTGGGTTATTGGCTACAACAAAGATTATGTTCTTGCTTCTTGGTCTGGATATGATGACAATAAAAAAATTGAAAATAGTATTGTTTCAAATAATAAAACATCTTGGATAAAATCAATGGAAATGTACTTAAAAGATAAAAAAGACTCTTGGTATAAAATACCTGAAGGTGTTGTAGGTGTATTAACTGATCCAACAACAGGAGAAGTTGCAACAGAAGATAGTAAGCATAAAAAAATTCTTTATTATGTAAAAGGTACAGAACCTAATAGTAATAAAGAAATTGATGATTTAATCAAAGATATGGTAAACTAATAATTAATGTTATTAGTTTTTATTTTATTTAACTCTTTCTCTAACATATTAACAAATATTGATGGTGTTACAATATAGGAGTCAAAACCAAAATCTCTTAAATAACTTTTTATAATTTTATTAACATCTTGATTAGTAATGTTACAGTTAGATAAAAGTTCTCTACTATTACCATCTCTTGTAAAACATTTATAATCAATATTATTATTTGATAAAGCTTTTATTAAGTGTGTTTTACCATATTTTTCTAAAGTATTAAAACATGCATTTAAAAAGACATCTTGTTTATATTTAAACATAGCCTCTTCTTTTTTTATATTACTAGGGCTACCTATAATATCATAAATACTTCTATTTTGATTACATGATAAAGCAACTATTTTATATATCTTTTTAAGTGTTTTATCATCTACTATATTAGCACTATTATTAGCATAATTTTTAAAATCATTAACAGAACTTAAACCTGTTTGTAAAAAACTATGTATAAGTGTTGCTGTTTCATAATTATATGATTTATTAGCATCATGTGATAATCCTACATTTCCTTCTTTTATAACAAAAGGATTAGTATCTATAGCACCTTCTTTTAAATATTTATTATTGTTAACAAATTCTATAACTTTTAAAGCCTCTTCCCTGTTTGATACTCTAATTACTATATCATCACTTCTTACAGTACTTGCTACTTTACTTTGATGTTTTATATTATTATCATCTAAAAATCTAAATATAGAAACTGCTCCATTATATATATGTTCTTTATCAAGTGGTACATATAGTTTTATTTCAGTGTCATTGCATGGAAAATAATCTTTACTTTTAAAAAGACAAAACGAACTAGCTCTTTCATTTCTATATGAATACATATTTTTAAATTTTAAATCTAAAAAATCTTTAAAATAAAAACTAATATCTTCTGGTCTATTAAAATTTGAAATGCCATGACAAAGACGTGAATAAATAAAGTTAGCATCAATACGACCTGGGTTTTCCATCATAAATTTCTTTATAACTTGCAAAAAATTATTTATTTTGTCTATATTATTCATAAAATTCCTCATTTTCTATTTTATCTTGGCTTATGTTATATACATAAACTTCTTGATTATTATATTTATAAATATCAGTATTTATAATATCTACCATATCTCCATTTTTAAGAAGACAACAATTTGCATCATCTGTATCTAAATGAAGTTCAAATTTAAAGTTATCATTTACTTTTAAATGGACATTTTCTAGAATAACCCCTTTTACTCCGCCAACTCTTATTTCATAAACATCTTTAAAAAGTTTATATTTTAACTGTTCCTCTTTATTTAAATGAATATGTCTATTTTGAATTATACAGCACTTTCTCTCTATCATGTTTGGACCATTTATAATAGTTATATTACTTGCATCTTCTAAATTGCCAGATGATGTAACTGGAGGAGTTATTCCTAATTTATATGCATCTGTTTGTGATACTTCAACCTGTGTATAACTTCTTAAAGGTCCTAAAACTCTAACATTTGGAATTTCTCCCTTCGGTCCTTTAATCGTAACTGTTAATGTACTTGCAAATTCCATCCCTTGATTTAAATCATTTCTTTTTGTAAAATTTGTATCGTTAAATAAAGCTTTATAATCATCAAAACTTAAATGAACATGTCTATTTGATATTCCAACTGAAATCTTCATATAATACCCTCCATTATATAAATTATACCACGTATAATAGTTAAACTTTAAATTTTTTTTAAATATTATTTTTTTTGACGTTAAGAACTTATATTTTTATTATTATATACATATATTTAATTAGTAATATGGAAAGGAGAATTTATGAATAACGGATATTATAACCCAAATTATAATAGTATGATGCCAAATAACAACATGACACCAAGTAGTAGTAACATGATCCCAAATAGTGATTATAGTAGTGAATTACCATTAGAGCAGTCTTATGTTGAAAATATTTTAAGATTAAATAAAGGTAAAATAGCTAGTTTTTACATGTCTTACCCTGATTCTAATGAGTGGCGTGATAAAATTTTTACTGGAATTGTTGAACAAGCTGCAAGAGATCATGTTGTAATAAGTGATCCTAAAACAGGAAAATGGTATATATTACTTTCAATTTATATGAACTTTATAGTATTTGATGAAGAAATAAATTATAAAGTTATTTAACACATCTTGAAGTAATTTAACTTTTTTGTTATAATTTTTATTGTAAATTAGGAAGGTGATTATTTTGTTTAAAATAATACTTATGATAGTTATTTTAATACTTATTTTTATTGGACTATATATATATAATGCTTATCAAAAAATGAAAGATTTAAGTGATAATATAAATACTTCCAAAAATAAAATAAAAGAATTACTTGATAAAAAACTTGATTTAATGGAAAAACTTGCTAAAAATTCTAAAGACAAAGATTTAAAAGTTATGTTAAAAAAGGAAACTGATACTATTTTTGAAATGGAAGATATGTTATATAATGCTAGATGGAAACTTGAAAATTTAATAAATAATGATAAGTATGAACCAAAAGATGAATTTAAAACTTATTTTGATACTTTAAAAGGTATCGAAGAAGAAATCGAAGGATTAAAAGACTATTATAATAGTAAAGTTGTTATTTATAATGAGTTATTTAATGTTAAAGTTTTAAATAATATCTACAAATTATTGAAGTTAGAAAATCAAAAGAAATTTAAACTTAGAAAAATAGAAAGTTATGAAATATTAAAAGATTAGTCAAGATGAAAATCTACTGGACTAATCTTTTTTGATATTAAAAAGTTATTTGTTTTAGAAAATGGTTTACTTCCAAAGAAGCCATAATTACAAGAAAATGGCGAAGGATGAGAACTTGTAAGTACAAGATGTCTTTTATTTGTAATAAGCTTAGCTTTACTTTTGGCATAATTACCCCAAAGTATAAAGACAACTGGTGTTTCCTTTTCGTTTATTTTTTCTATAATAGCATCTGTAAATGTTTCCCAGTTATATTTTTTATGAGATAAAGGCTTATCTTTTTCAACTGTTAAAATACTGTTTAACAAAAGCACCCCTTCTTTTGCCCATTTTACAAGACAACCAGATGATGGCATATCATATCCTAAATCATCATGAAGTTCTTTAAAAATGTTAACAAGTGAAGGAGGCATTTTAACACTTGGTAAAACAGAAAAAGAAAGTCCATGTGCCTCACCTTCACCATGATATGGATCTTGTCCTATTATAACTACCTTTATTTTAGAATATGGCGTGTATTTCATAGAATTAAAAACATCATTTGCTTTTGGGTAACAAGTATGTGTTTGATATTCATATCTAATATCTTTAACTAATTTTTTAAAGTAATCTTTTTTATATTCATCCCCTAAAATACTATCCCATTCTTTTGTTATCATAAATCAATCATCCTAACCTTTTTATCTATTATATTTTTACTAATATTATAAAATTTATTTTTTTCTTTAGTTGTTAATATTTTAACACTAAAACAAGTAGCTAGTAAATCTTTTTTACGTAAAATATTGTAAACGTATTTACCTTAACATTTACTACTTGATATTAATTAAAATGTTTAGTTATGATTTTCCTTAAAAGTTATTAAGTGGTACACCTAAGTAAAATAGTGCAAAGTTTTGATATATTTTTAAGGCATTATAAACAATATCTTCCAATTTTTGACTATTATTTTCAATATTTAGAACAAATGATGGAGTGTCAAATTCAAATAGTTCTATATTTTTATAATATTATTCCTTTATTTTATTTTTTAATTTTACTATAGCATAAATATTAATAACTGATAAAATCAAAATAAATATATCAATAATATTCCAAATAAAACTTGATGATAAAATACCCCCTAAGAAAATAACAATAACTGTTAATAACTTAAGTAAAAAGATTAATATCTTTTTTGAAGTAAAAAGCTTAAGCCCATTTTCACAGTAATAATACCCCGTTATAATACTTGATACCGCAAACATAACAACAATTATTAAAAGCATAACATCCCCAAAATGACCCAATAAATTGTTAAAAGCATATCTTGTTATTTCAATACCATTTATATTAGAAATATTTAATGCTTTATAATTACTAAAGTAAACAATTATACCTGTTAAAAAAGTTATAAATATATTAATAAAATAGGTTGATATAACTCCTAAATAGCCATCCTTTTTAGGGTTTTTACTGCTACTACAAGCACATAGTATAGCACCACTTCCAAGCCCCGCTTCACTACTAAAAATACCTCTTTTAATACCCAAAATTAAAGACGTTAAAAATCCAGCATTTAAAGATTTTGTACTACTAAAAGCACTAGTTACTATATCACTTAAAAATCTTGGTACATTATTTATATTAAGCGTAAACACAACTATTCCAACAATTAAATAAATAATACACATAACAGGAACCAATGAAGAACATAATGAAGATATTGATTTTATACCCTTAAAAATAAAGTAGCATGAAAATAAAGCAACTATTAAAGACACAATATAAGTATTAGTATTATAAGTTACATAAAAAAATTTAGTAATCGTATTATTTTGAATAGTTATAAAACCAAAAAGATAAGTAAAAATAAGCAAAATAGAATAAATATTACTAAGTATCTTTTTATTCATACCGTACTTTATATAATAAGAAGGTCCACCTTTATAATACTTTCCATCTTTTATTTTATATAGTGATGCCAAATAATTTTCTAAATAGCTATTAATTGATATGAAAAATGAAAAAATAATTATCCAAAAAATAACTCCAATTCCAGCATAATATATAGCAAAAGATATACCAGATAAAGAACCTACCCCAATTTTAGAGGCTAAAGACATGAAAAGTGTTTCAAAAGATGTAATACCCATTTCTTTAGAGGTACCTTCCCTTAAATTTTTTATCATATCTTTTATATTTAACTGAGGAAACTTAAGTTTTAATGAAAAATATAAAGAATTTATAAGTATTACAATGACAAATATTATCCAAAGAAAGTTTTCTATAGTAATCCCCCTTTTAATTATATGAAAAAGACACATCATTATTTATGATATGTTTCATTATTTAATATTTTAAAACTACGATAAATTTGTTCAAGTAGCATTGCTCTAAATAATCCATGTGGAAATGTCATTTTAGAAAAAGATATTCTTTTATTTGCCATATTTAAAATATCAGGACTTAATCCATTTGAAGAACCAATTATAAAAGTAATATTACTATTTATTGTAAGTTCTTTTTCAATAAATTTAGCAAAAGATACACTATCAAATGTTTCTCCATTAATATCTAAGACAACTAAATTATCTTTAGGGGTAATTTGCTTTAATATTAATTGTTTTTCCTTCAAAAGACATGTACTAACTTCAGTATCTTTATAATCTAAAAGTTCAATAATACTAAATTTTGTATACTTTTCTATTCTTTTTTTATAATCATCTATTAAATCTTTTAAATATTGTTCTTTTATTTTACCTAAAACTATTACTTTTATCATTTAAACCTCTATTTTTTCAAGAACCTCTTTTTGTTTAGCTATTAAAACTTTATCTAACTTTATATTATTTTTAACAAGCATATTATTTAACTCTTCATATGCAACAGAAGGAGTATTATTATGTTCACTTAAATGAGCTAAAATAACTGTTTTAGTTAAAGGCCCAATTAAATTTTTTAAATACTTACATACATCTTTATTTGAAAGGTGCCCTGTATCACTTATTATCCTTTGTTTTAAATAAAAAGGATAAGGACCATTCATAAGAAGTTCTGTATCATGATTACTTTCAATGATATAAGTATTTTTATTTTTTATAATATTAAGTACTTTTTGACTTATATAACCAGTATCTGTAATATAAACAAGTTCATTATTATCCAAAGTATCTTTTATTAAAAAACCTATACAAAAACTATCATGAGATAAATTAAAACTTTTAATATTCAAAGTATCAAGTATTAACTCTTCCTCTAAATAAATAGATTTATATAATGCGCTATTTAATACTTCTTCATTTCTTGTATAAATAAGCGGTTTAAATTCTTTATATAAAAGTTTTAACCCACTTGTATGATCACTATGGCTATGAGTTATTAAAATAACATCAATATTTATATTGCTATTATAATTTTTAAGTTCTTTTAAGGTAATTCCAGCATCAATTAATATATTTAAGTTATTTGTTTCAATTAATGTAGAATTACCTTTAGAACCACTTTTTAACACTGTTACTTTCATCTATGTATATAACTGGAATGGATCAAAATTATTACCATTATAACTTGTTCCAAAGTGTAAGTGGCAACCAGTTGAATAACCAGTTGAACCCATCCTTCCTATCTGCTGTCCCATTTCAACAGCTTGTCCAACAGACACATTACCACTATCAGCCATATGAGCATATAAAGTCTTATATCCATTATTATGATTTATCTCAACATAGTAACCTAAACTATCATTATATCTTACTGTTATAACAGTTCCATCATTTGCAGCATAAATTGGAGAACCGCATCCAGTACCTGTTATATCAAGAGCAGCATGCCATCTACTGTAACCAAGTCCAGAGTCCCAGCCATAATATGTACTTATGTAATATCCAGAACGTGTTGGCCATGCCCAAACACCAGTATTACCAACAACATACTGAGTTCTACTACCAGTCTTAACAATTCTGTTAATCGCAGGTTTTGTTTCAATAGAGTTAGTAACAAGTGCTGTTTGTACCTTACCATTTTCCCTTAAAACCTTTGTTGTTACAAGTTCCTCACCATTTGAACCAGACTGAATAACTTCACTATAACCAACATATATTGAAGAATCCTCAATAATTTCTGTTTTAAATTTTTTTTCTTTAAATTCAACCTCAGTTGTCTCTTCTGTAATAGTAAGAACAGGATTTATTAAATCAACTATTACCTCTTGTCCTTGAAATAATAAAGTATCAACACTTGAAATATTTTTATTAGCAATTAAAAACTCTCTTGTATTAAGCTCATTATCATAAGCAATGGAAGATACCGTATCTCCCTGTTTCACAGAGTAAGTTTTTAAATTATCTAAAGAACTATAAAGTAAATACTGAGCAAGTGTTTTACTATCTGTAAATATTTCCTCATTAACAGAAATATAATCTTGCTTTATATAAACATCCTCTTTTAAATAGACATTATCTATAACTTGTCCTTCTTCCATATCTTTTATCTTTGGTTGTTCCTCATTTACATAATTTTGATAGTCCTCTTCATCAATAAAAGCTAGAATTGTTTCATCCATTGCATCAATAAATATTTGTTTATTCAAAACATTTATTGTATTTTTTAAAACACGTTCTGTTTTTTCTTTATTATCTTTATCATCATCAGTTTTTCCTTTTTCATATATCTTTATAACATAACCTTTAATAGTAAAAGGTTCATTATCTTTAATTTCTTCATAAATATCTTTAGCTTCCTTTAAACTTTCATTATATGTAAGCTCTTTATTTATTGTAAGACCATTAGGAGCATAAACTGTATCAATATTATACTGTTCTTTTATTTTTACCTGTTCCTTATTTATATAACTTTCTAACTTTTTAGGATCTTTTATAAGTCCAATAGAGTTACCATTAAGATATACCCTGTAAATACTTTGAGCTCCATAATAAATTTTTTTAGTATTTGTTAACATTGCAAACAACAAACTAATAAATAAAGCTAAAATTGTTAAAATTATCGTCCCTTTCTTACTCAAGTTTTTCACCTTCTTTATTATCCTTTTTATAATTTAAAAATGACACTGTATTTTTCTTAAATAAAACCTCAGCAGTTCCAATATTACCACTTCTGTTTTTTCTTACTATAACCTCAGTTTTACTCATATTATCATCTAACTTGTTTTCAGGATGGTAATAATCATCTCTATATATAAAAGCAACAATATCAGCATCCTGTTCTATTGAACCAGACTCTCTTAAATCACTTAAAATAGGTCTTTTATCTTCACGAAGTTCTGGTGTTCTTGAAAGTTGTGCCAAACATATAACAGGTATTTTAAGTTCAAGTGCTAATGTTTTTAAAGCTCTTGAAATTTCAGATACTTCTTGTTGTCTATTACCAGCATACTTATTAGTTGTTGATATTAAAGTTAAA
This sequence comes from uncultured Bacilli bacterium, assembly GCA_934098705.1. Classification (GTDB taxonomy): domain Bacteria; phylum Bacillota_I; class Bacilli_A; order RF39; family UBA660; genus CAG-611. The sequence continues at coordinate 169,716 of CAKOPC010000002.1, forward strand.
TAATCTATAAATATAGCACCCAAATTAGGATCAATACTTGATACTCTTCTTGATTTTGCTTTAATATCACCGATAGTAACACCAGGAGAATCATCTATATATATATTTGCCTCTCCAAGCTGGCTCATAGCCTCATTTACCCTTTTCCAATCATCATTTAATAAATTGCCATTTTGAAGCTTATTTGCCTCTATTTGACCCGTTGCAGAGATCATACGAGAAACAAGTTGTTCAGCTCTCATCTCTAACGTAAAAATAATAACTGATTTTTTCTCATTTAAAGCAATATTTGTTGCCATATTAAGAGCAAGTGCTGTTTTACCCATCGCAGGACGGGCAGCTAAAATAATAAGTTCATTTTCATGAAAACCATTAGTTATCTTATCAAGATCAAAAAGTCCTGTTGAAAGACCACTTATCTTACCCTTATTATTAGCTAACATCTCAAGATTAGCTTGCACATCAGTTAAAACTTCTGGCATCATCTTAAACTCACTTGATTTTCTATTTTTAACAACATCAAGTATTCTACTTTCAGCCTTATCAAGTGTTTCCGCAACTGGAGATGTAACATCATATCCTAAAGATACAATATCAGTTGCAGTTGTAATTAAATTTCTTAAAATACTCTTATCATTTACTATATCAATGTAATATTCAACATTAGCAGCAGTAGGAGTTTCATCAAGTATCTCAGTTAAGTATTCAACTCCTCCTATCTCATTTAATATCTTTTTATTTTTAAGTTCATCAACAACTGTTGTTAAATCAACTTCTACCCCTTTATTATATAAATCTTTTAAACAATCAAATAATTTACCATGTTTATCTAAAAAGAAACTATCATTATTTAATGATTCTATAGCTTTTTGAAGAGCAACTTTTGATAAAAACATTGCCCCTATAACAGATTTTTCAGCTTCTATATTATTTGGTATTTCTCTATTCATATAAACCTCTACTTAAAAAGCAATACTTTAACATTAGCTTTTATGTCTTTATATAAATTAATAGAAACATTATGATAACCTAAAGAAGATAAGGGAGTCTTCATATCTATCATATTTTTATCTATATTATAATCTTCTAACTTTTGCTTTATTTGTTTTACAGATATACTACCAAAAACTCTATCGTGTTCCCCAGTTTTAACTTTAAATTCTAAAGTTAATCCTTCCAAAGTTTTTTTAATATCCTCTGCCTTTTTTCTGTTTTCTAAATCCTTTGCCATCTCTTGTTTTTTAGCAATTTCTAAATTATGTAAATTAGTACTTGTTTTAGCAACAGCTATACCATTTTTTATTAAAAAATTTGTAGCATAACCATCTTTAACTAATTTTATATCACCTTTTTTGCCTTGACCTTTTAAATCTTTTACAAATATAACTTCCATAATTTACACCTCCATAAATAAATGTACCTATTATTTTAATACATTTTATTAATTTTGAAAAGTATTTTATAACAAAAGATAATATTATTTTTTAATTAAAATACCTTTAAGCTTATTAACAGCATCAGTAATAGAAATATCATAAATAATTGTTGCACCCTCACTATTATTACCTCCGCCACCTAATTTTTTCATTATATTAGAAATATTTATATTACCATAACTTCTACCACTTATACCAACCACTCTTTTATCTAAGTAACCAATAGTAAATGATGCCTCTATTTTTTCAAATAAAAGCAGGCTTTGTGATGTACGTGCTAAATCATCCCTTTTATAAATATCAAATGATTTACCAACAGAAATAGCTATTTTTTTATTTATAATTTCTATATTACTTAATAGTTTTTGCCTTTTTATAAATTTTTTTATATCTTGCTTTAATAAATATTGCACTTTAACAGTATCTGCACCATTACTAAGTAAATAAGTAGCACATCTAAAAGTATTGGCAGTAGTTCTTAAAGTAAAATTATTCGTATCAATAACTATTCCCGCTAAAATAATATTAGCACATACTGCATCTATTTTTATACCAAGCCTATATAAAATACAAGTCATAACTTCACTTGCACTAGAAAAAGTAGTATCAATATATTTAGTACCAATATTTATTGTATTTTTAGATATATCATGATGATCTATAACTATAACATCAAAAAATTGATTTAAGTTATCTAAACATATTAAATCATATTTATTAGTGTCAACAACAACTAAAAGAGAAGATGAAAAGTCATTAATATCTTCTTTTTTAACAATTTTAACACCTGATGAAATACTATCTATTGCTTTACTTACACTATCTTCTAAAATATCATCATTTATTATAATATAGCACTCTCTTTTATACTTATTAGCTATTTTAAAAACTGCTATACTAGCTCCTAAAACATCTAAATCTATAAAATTATGTCCTACAACATATACTTTATCAGCTTTTTTTATTTTCTTTTTTAAATCTTTTTTTAATTTTTCTAACATATTAACTCCTAAATTTTTAAAAATTCATAAATATATAACTTATGAATTTCATATTTTAAGATTAAGCTATTGTTTCAACATTTACCTTAAATTTATAACTATAATTTTCTAAAACAATATGTTGTTCTCCATTATCTTCTTTTGTATTTGTAAATAATGAATTTATATCATATCCATCTTTAATCCATAAACGAAGTCTAAAAGTTTGAGAAAGTTCTCCCCCATCTTCATTTTCAAAAGTAAATATTCCTTGAGTTAAATACTTATAACTTCCTAAATAATCATCAAGATTACTTACTAAAGTTGGAAAAATATTTTGTACTTCAGTCCCACTACTAAGAGTTGTAAGATAAGCTTTTATAGCATCATCTGGATAATCATAATCTGTTTCTATTCTTTGTAAGTAAACAACATAATTTATAACTGTTGGTCCATCTGCTGTTGCCTTAACAGTAAACTCATAATAATCATCCATTATTTTACCATCATCATCAGTTAAAGAACCATATGCTAAAAAGTTATAATTATCTACTTGTTCTTTGTATGAAAATGAAATTTTAGAAGTTGTAATACTATGTTCTTTATTACCTTCCAAAACTATATTATAAGCTGCAAAAGAAAAACCAATTATAAAGACTAACCCAACAAGTATTAAAATAAAAAGCTTTTTTGCATTTTTATTTTCCATATTCATAAAATCACCTTCGTCTATCATATATATAAATTTTATCATAAAAGATATAAAAAATAAATAGTAAATTAAAAGGAATAGAAATTAATTCTATTCAAAAAAAGAAAAATTAAAGTTATATAATAGATAAATTATTTATTAAAATTAAACAAATTATTTTATTAAATAAAAAATCATTAAATCATATATTATTAATAACAAATTCTACTTTTAATCATAATAAAAAAGTATATATTTTATCTTTTGTATGTTATAATTTATTTATAATATAAAAAAGGAGTAATAAAAAATGAATAATTTTAAAAAATGGATAATTAATAATATTAAAGTTATAATACTTACCATACTATCTATTGTAATTATAACTACATTTATAATGATGCTACTTAATAAACAAAATAATAATATGACTAAAAATAGCAATAATACAGAATCAAATACAAATGTTAAAGTAAATGAAGATACTTCTAATAATATGGAAAATAAAGCGGATAATAATAGTAATAATGATAATAATGATAATGATGATAAACAAGATGAAACAAATAATAATAAACAAAATAATATAAATACTGATTTTAATACCAACAATGACAATAACAAAGGAAACAATGAATCAAAAGAAAATATACAAGAATATCCCTCTTACGTTTCTTTTGAACAAGCTGAAGACTTACATTTAACCGTTGGTGATACCTACCAATTAAAACTCAAAACAGACCCAGTAAATGTAAAAAATAATAATGGTACTTATAGTTCTACTGATGAATCTATAGCAACTGTTGATTCAAATGGTAAAATAACAGCATTAAGAAATGGTTTTTGCAATATAACATTTACTACAGAAAATGGTTTAAAAGCATCAATATATTTAGGAGTTTTTTATACAATTTTAGGCACAAAAAATTTTAACAAAGTAATATATAATCAAAATGGCATAACAATAACGGTCGAGAATTTTATATATGATATGGAAGCAGACTCAAGTCCAATGTATTTTAGAGTAATTAACAATAGCGGAAGCACAATTGGAATATTTGTATCAAACAAACCAAACTATGCATCTGCTTCTGATTTTGGGGTTACCATCAATGGAAAGCAAATAAATAACCAACAAATGAGCTATGTAATAGTAAGCGACGTTGTAGATGATTCCGCAAAAAATGGCTATATTTCATTTAAACAAGATTATTTAAGAATTAACCAAATAAAACAAATAAATACTTTAAGTTTCTACTTAATATTTATCGATGATAAATATACGCAAAAATTCTCTTCAGATTTAATAACAATAGATTTTTAAAAACAAGTTTACTACTTGTTTTTTTATATTAAAAAAGCCATATTATAACCTTAAAATAAAATTATTAAAAATTTAACAACTTTGAAAATCATAATTATTACAGTACATAATATACCAAGTTTGATAATCCAGTATAACTATTTTTAAGATGTCCTAAAAATTGCTTATATAAACAAATTACTTTGATTTTTATTTCAAAAAAAGACTACTGACAAAGCAAAATCTTGTCAATAGCCTGAAAATAGAAATTAATTCTATTCCATAAATTCTTCTTCCAATACTTCCATTGGTTCATCTGTTAAAAATTGTTTTTCAAGTTCATATGATACATCTCTATATTGTTTAGCCCCTGTTCCTGCTGGAATAAGTTTACCAATAATTACGTTTTCTTTTAATCCTTGTAATGTATCTACTTTACCTTTTATAGCAGCATCTGTTAATACTCTTGTTGTCTCTTGGAATGATGCAGCTGATAAGAATGATTCAGTTTCAAGAGATGCTTTTGTAATACCAAGTAATATTGGTTTTCCTAAAGCTGGTTTTTTACCCTTTAAGATAACTTCCTTATTAGCTTCAGTAAATCTTCTCATACTTATTAATTCTCCAACAAGAAGTTCTGTATCTCCACCATCAATAATTCTAATTTTAGAAATCATTCTACTTACAACAACTTCAATATGTTTATCAGAAATATCAACACCTTGTGCACGGTATGCTTTTTGAATTTCTTTTAAGATATATTGTTCTGTTGTAATTGGATCAGTTACAGCAAGTAATTCTTTTGGAGCAATATTACCTTCTGTTAATTTATCACCAGGTTCTACCATATCACCTTTACTAACACGAAGTTTTGCACCATAATTTGTAACATGCTCTATTTCTTCTAATTTATTTTTAACATAAATTTTATATTTACTATGATCTTCAACAATTTTTGAAATAATTCCTGCTGTTGTTGCTATTGTTGATTGTCCTTTTGGATTTCTTGCTTCAAATAATTCTTCAACACGAGGAAGACCTTGAGTGATATCTTCACCACCAGCAACTCCTCCTGTATGGAATGTTCTCATTGTAAGTTGTGTTCCTGGTTCTCCAATAGATTGTGCAGCCATAATACCAATAGCTTCTCCTACTTCAACTAAATTACCAGTTGCTAAGTTTCTACCATAACATTTTTGACATACACCATTTACTGTAGAACATGTAAGAACACTTCTTATTTCAACTTTAGTAATTCCTGCATTAACAATTTTTTCAGCTAATTTTTCAGTAATCATTTCATTTTTATCGACAATTACTTCTTTAGTTTCAGGATTAATAATCTTCTTACTTGAATATCTACCAACAATACGGTCATATAATCCTTCAATTACTGTATTATCTTTATCATTTATAAATGTTGAAACAGTAACACCAAAATCAGTTCCACAATCTTCTTCTTTAATAATTACATCTTGTGATACATCAACAAGTCTTCTTGTTAAATATCCAGATGATGCAGTATTTAACGCAGTATCGGCACTACCTTTTCTAGCACTATGTGTAGATAAGAAAAATTCTGATACTGATAATCCCTCTTTAAATGATGAAATAACTGGGATTTCGATTACTTTTCCACCTGGTTTAGTCATAAGACCTCTCATACCAGACATTTGAACGAATTGTGAAATTTTACCACGAGCTCCTGAATTCATCATACAAACTATTGGATTATCAACAGCTTCATCTGCAATTTTCTTAAGGTCAGTTTGAACCTCATCCTTAGCTTTTTCCCAAACTTTTACAACACTTTCAAATCTTTCTTCATCAGTTATTAAACCTCTTGCATATTGTTTATTGATTTTATCAACCATCTTTTTAGCTGCTGCAATAATCTCTCCCTTTTCTGGAACAGATATAACATCATCTATAGATACTGTTGTACCAGAAATAGTTGAATAATTAAATCCTAAATCTTTTAATCTATCTAGCATAACTGATGTTTCAGTTGTCTTATATAATTTAAATATTTGAGCTATTATATCTTTTAAAGTCTTAACAGGGAAAGGATTAACTAAAGGCATTTCCTTTATAGCAGCCTTTATATCAGTTCCTTTTGGTAAGAAATACTTATTAGGAGTTATTGTTGTAATATTTTCTTTTGTAGGTTCATTAATAAATGGAAAACTATCAGGCAAAATTTCATTAAATATAAGTTTACCAACAGTTGTTACCAAATATTTATCTTTTTGCTCATCTGTAAATATTTTATGGTTAAATGATGAAACTGGTAAAACTATTCTTGTATGAAGTGGAAGATCTCCTCTTTCATATTCCATTAATGCTTCATTTGCATTTTTAAATACTCTACCTTCGTTTAACTCATCATGTTTTTCTTTTGTTAAATAATAATTACCAATAACCATATCTTGTGCTGGTGTAACAACTGGTTCTCCTGATTTTGGATGTAAAATGTTATTTGCACCAAGCATTAAAAGTCTAGCTTCAGCTTGAGCTTCTTCAGATAATGGTACGTGAACTGCCATTTGGTCTCCATCGAAATCCGCATTAAATGCAGGACAAACAAGTGGATGTAATCTTATAGCTTTACCACCAATAAGTTTAGGTTCAAATGCTTGAATACCTAATCTATGAAGAGTTGGTGCTCTATTTAACATAACTGGATGTTCTTTAATAACTTCTTCAACAACATCCCAAACTCTTGGATCTTGATTATCAATTAACTTTTTAGCAGCTTTTATATTATGAGCTATATCTTTTTCAACAAGGCCATGTATAACATGGGGTTTAAATAACTCAAGTGCCATACCTTTTGGTAAACCACATTGATACATTTTAAGACTTGGTCCAACAACGATAACACTACGTCCTGAATAGTCAACTCTTTTACCAAGTAAATTTTGTCTAAATCTACCTTGTTTACCTTTTAACATACTAGAAAGTGATTTTAAAGCACGATTTCCAGCACCAGTTACACTCTTACCACGTCTTCCGTTGTCAAATAAAGCGTCAACTGCCTCTTGTAACATTCTTTTTTCATTTTGAATGATAATAGTTGGAGCACCAAGTTCAATAAGTCTTTTTAAACGATTATTACGATTTATTACTCTTCTATATAAATCATTTAAATCACTAGTTGCAAATCTACCACCATCTAACTGAATCATTGGTCTAAGTTCTGGAGGTATAACTGGAATAACATCCATAATCATCCATTCAGGTTTATTACCTGATTTATAAAAAGCATCTAATATATCAAGTCTTTTAAGTAAACTTGCTCTTTTTTGACCTTGAGCATTTTCAAGTTTTGCTCTTATATCTTCTATTTCTTTACCTAAATCTACTTTTTTAAGTAATTCTTTTATAGCTTCAGCACCCATTCCTACTTTAAAGCCATCGCCGTATTTTTCATAATATGCACGATATTCTTTTTCGGATAAAGTTTGCTTATCTTCAAGTGGTGTTATTCCCTTATCAATAACAACATATGATACAAAATATAATACCTCTTCAAGATCTCTTTGGCTCATATCAAGTACAGTTCCCATACGTGATGGAACACCTTTAAAGAACCAAATATGAGATACTGGAGTAGCAAGCTCAATATGTCCCATTCTCTCACGTCTAACTTTTGATCTTGTTACTTCTACTCCACATCTATCACATACAATATTTTTATATTTTACTCTTTTATATTTACCACATGCACACTCAAAATCTTTAGTAGGACCAAATATTTTTTCACAATATAATCCATCTCTTTCAGGTTTTAGTGTTCTATAATTTATTGTCTCTGGTTTTTTTACTTCTCCATAAGACCATTCTCTTATTTTATCAGGAGAGGCAATTCCAATTTTTAGAGCTTCAATTTTATTAACATCTATCATTAGAAATCCTCCTTCTCATAATCATCATCAAATTCATCAAAATCATTATCTTCTAAATTTTCTTCGTCTAAACTGGATAAGTTTTCTTCATTTTCCATATCTTCTTCTTGTTCTTTATCCATCGTATCTTCATTTATTTCTTTAGCAAGTTTACTGATTTCAACATCATCAAGTGATAAATTCATTGTTTCATTTGTTTCTTCTTTTTCTATTTGTTTTAAATCTAAAACTTCATTTTTATCATTAATTATTTGGATATCAAGTCCTAAAGCTTGGAATTCCTTAATTAATACTCTAAAGCTTTCTGGAACACCTGCTTGATCTACTTTTTGTCCTTTAACTAATGCTTCATATACTTTAACACGTCCCACAACATCATCTGATTTTACAGTTAAGATTTCTTGTAATGTATGAGCTGCACCATATGCATATAATGCCCAAACTTCCATTTCTCCAAATCTTTGTCCACCAAACTGTGCTTTTCCTCCTAAAGGTTGTTGTGTAACAAGTGAATAAGGTCCAGTTGCTCTTGCATGCATCTTATCTTCAACCATGTGACATAGTTTAATCATATACATAACTCCAACTGATACACGGTTATCAAAAGGACGTCCTGTTCTACCATCATATAAAACAGTCTTTCCATCTGGATCCATCTTTGCTTCTGCCATCATATCTCTTACATCTTGTTCTGTTGCACCATCAAATACTGGTGTTGCAAAATGTACGCCTAATTTTTTACCAGCCATACCAAGATGTAACTCTAATACTTGACCTAAGTTCATACGTGATGGAATACCAAGTGGATTTAACATTACATCAACTGGAGTACCATCTGGTAAATATGGCATATCTTCTTCAGGTAAAATAAGTGAAATAACACCTTTATTACCATGACGACCAGACATCTTATCTCCAACTTGAATTTTTCTTTTTTGAACTATATATACACGAATTAATTTAATAACTCCTGCAGCAAGTTCATCACTATCTTTCCTTGTAAAGATCTTAACATCATGTACTATACCTTCTCCACCATGTGGAACACGAAGTGATGTATCCCTAACTTCTCTTGTTTTTTCACCAAATATAGCATGAAGTAATTTTTCTTCACTTGTAAGTTCAGCCATACCTTTTGGTGTTACTTTACCAACTAAAATATCGCCTTCTTTTACTTCAGTACCAATTCTTATAATACCATTTGCATCAAGATTCTTTCTTGCATCTTCACTAACATTTGGAATATCTCTTGTAATTTCTTCCGGTCCAAGTTTAGTTTCACGACAAGGCATTTCATAATCTTCAATATGAACTGATGTTAAAGCATCTTCTTTTACTAATCTTTCATTTAAGATAACAGCATCCTCATAGTTATAACCATGGAACATTGTAAAGGCAACAACTAAGTTTTTACCAAGAGCAAGCTCTCCATTATTAGTTGATGGTCCATCTGCAATTACTGTATTTCTTAAAACTTTATCTCCAACTCTTACAATAGGTCTATGATGGAAACAAGTATTTTGGTTAGAAGCCATAAAATCTGATAAATAATATGTATCTTCTCCGCCTTTATTTTTTACAACAATTTTTCTTGCATCAACATATGTTACAACACCATCTGCTTTAGCAACTATTGTTGAACCAGAATCTCTTGCAGCAATCCATTCAACACCAGTTCCAACATATGGAGCTTCTGTTGTTAAAAGTGGTACTGCTTGACGTTGCATGTTAGAGCCCATTAAAGCACGAGTTGCATCATCATGTTCCAAGAAAGGAATACAACTTGTTGTAATTGATACAACTTGTTGTGGTGAAACATCTATATAATCAACTTTATCTGGAGTTGTCATAATAGTTTCTCCTCTATAACGAGCAGCAACTTGATCTTGAATTATCTTATTGTTTTCATCTGTTTTAACAGTTGATTCAGAAATTATTAAGTCAGTTTCTTCATCAGCTCTAAAGTATTTCACTTCATCTGTTATAACACAATTAGTAACCTTACGATAAGGTGTTAAAATAAATCCATAATCATCAATTTTAGCATAACTTGCAAGTGCAGTAATAAGTCCAATGTTAGGTCCTTCTGGAGATTCAATAGGACAAATTCTACCATAGTGAGATTCATTAACATCTCTAACTTCCATACCAGCTCTATCACGAGATAATCCACCAGGTCCTAATGCTGATAAACGTCTTTTATGAGTAAGTTCTGCAATAGGGTTTGTTTGATCCATGAATTGTGATAATTGTGATGAACCAAAGAACTCCTTAAGTATTGCAGTAACAGGTCTTATATTAATTAAAGTTTTTGGAGTAACTTCATCTATTTCCTGAGTTGTCATTCTCTCTCTTATTACTCTTTCCATTCTTGTAACACCAACTCTAAATTGATTTTGTAAAAGTTCTCCAACTTGTCTTACTCTTCTGTTTCCTAAATGATCTATTTCATCAAAATTACCAATACCATCAAGTAAATTTAAATAATAAGAACATGCAGCATAAAAATCTGAAATAGTTAAACGTTTAGATTCTATTGTATAATCATTACCAATAATTCTAATCTTTTTCTTTTTATTAGATGGATCATATATAGTAATAGTTTGAACTTTATTATAAGAATCTAAATCTTCATTTATTTTAGTTTCTTTTAAATTATAACCATTATTAAATACTTCTTTTAACTGTGCTAAAATATCTTTAGTTATTACTGTACCTTTAGCAAATAAAACTTCTCCATCAACTTTTATATCTTCGGCAAGGGTTTGATTTAAAACTCTTTCTAAAACATTAAGCTTTAAGTTAAATTTATATCTTCCTACCTTTGCTAAATCATATCTAAATTCATCAAAGAATCTAGTTATAATTTGGTTTTTACTACTATCTAAAGTAGCAGGCTCTCCAGGTCTTAACTTTTCATATATTTCAATTAATGCTTCATCAGTATTTCTTGTTGAATCTTTTGCTATAGTATTTTTAATGTAATCATTATCACCAAAAAGGTTAATAATATCATCATCACTAGATAGACCAAATGCTCTTAAAAGAGTTGTTAGTGGTACCTTTCTAGTACGATCAATTCTAACATATAAAATATCTCTTGCATCAGTTTCAAACTCAAGCCAAGTTCCTCTTGTTGGTATAATTTGAGAAGTTATAAGAAGTCTACCATTTTTATCTATTTCACGGTTAAAATAAACACTTGGACTTCTTACAAGTTGAGATACAATTACACGCTCTGCTCCATTTATAACAAAAGTTCCACTATCTGTCATAAGTGGCATATCACCCATAAATATTTCTTGTTCTTTTACTTCTCCTGTTTCATTATTAAATAATCTCACATCAACTTTTAAAGGTGCAGAATAAGTTGCATATCTTTCCTTACACTCTTTAATAGAATATCTAGGTTCTTCAAAACGATAATCGCCAAACTCAAGTGATAAAGTTCCTGCAAAATTCTCGATTGGAGATAAATCAGTAAGTACCTCTTCTATTCCTTTTTCAACAAACCAGTTGTATGATTTTTTTTGGATTTCCAATAAGTCCATCAATGGATATGTATTTTTTATCCCTGAAAAACTTCTTCTTTGACGGTGGTTTCCACAATTAATTACTTTGTACGCCACTAAAAGTCACCCCTACTTTCAAAAATTTAAATTATATGAACATGTTTCAAAAAAAGAAACATCGCCAACTTATATTAATAGCACAAGTAAAGCAATTTGTCAATTAAATTTTACCTTAAAAACATAAAAACCTTTATTTTTATCTATTAGCTTAACATCTGCTATTTTTTCTAAATCTTTTTTTGTTGTTAAAGCTCCCTGATTCTTATTTACAACATAATAAAGAGTACCATTATTCTTCAAGTGTTCTTTAGCATCAAATAATATTTTATAGACTATATTTTTACCTGCTCTTATTGGGGGATTAGTAACAATATAATCATATTTTTTAGTTACTTTATCGTAAATGTTACTTTCAAATGCCATAACTTTATCACTTACTTTATTTTCTTTAATATTCATACAAGATAAATGAACCGCTCTTTTATTAACATCTACCATATCACAATTTAAAGAAAAAAAGGTTGATAAAATAATTCCGATAACACCATATCCACAACCAACATCAAGTAAATTTCCAGTTAAGTTTTCTTTAAGTAAAGCATTAATTAATGTTCTACTTCCAAAATCTAATCCTTTCTTTGAAAATACTCCTAAGTCAGTATTAAATGTAAATGTCTTATCTTCAATTTTTATCAACACTTTTTTAATTTTACTTTCTAACCTTTCATTTGTAAAATAATGATTCATAAGTATAACCCCCTTTTAAACAAGAAAAACCCAAATGCATAAAATAATGCTATTTAGGTTAGATAAAATTACTATTGTAATTCTATTTCAGCGCCAGCTTCTTCAAACTTAGCTTTTAATTCATTAGCTTCATCAACTGAAATATTTTCTTTAATATTTCCACCATTATCAGCAACTTCTTTTGCTTCTTTTAAACCTAAACCTGTAACTTCTCTAATTAATTTAATTACATTAATTTTAGCAGCTCCAGCATTTTTTAATACTACAGTTTTAGTTGTAGGTCCTTCGTTTACATCAGCTTGAGCTGGCATAGCAGCAACTGCTACTGCAGATGGATCAACACCAAACTCTTCCTTCATTGCGTCAACTAATTCCTTTACTTCTAATAATGTCATTTCTTTTAATGAACTAATAAAATCTTCTTTTGTTATTTTTGCCATAATATATTCCTCCTTAATTTTTTATATTATTATTAATTTTCTTTTTGTTCTGCTAAAAGATTTAAAGCGATACTTAAATCTTTTACAATAGCTATCATACCACAAGATAACATTGCATATAATCCATCTCTTCCAGGAATACTTGCGAATTCTTTTATCTTTGCAGTATCACATGTACTACCTTCAACCATACCAGCTTTTAATTCTAGTACTTTGTGGCCTTTAGCATAATCACTTAAAACTTTAATTGCTGCTATATCATCACTTGAAAATGCGATAGCAGTAGGTCCTTCAAGATAACTATCTAAATTAATATTTTCATCATTTAAAGCAAGCTTTAATAATGTATTCTTATAAATTTTATAATCTGAGTTATTGTCTTTTAATTTAGCTCTTAACTCTTTTGACTCGTTATCTGTAAGACCACGATAATTAAATAAAACTATAGATTTAGAATTATTTAACTTATCCTTAATTTCATTAACTACTTTTTTCTTTTCTTCTAATGCTTTAACACTTGGCATAAGACACCTCCTTATAAAATATATTTTAATCGTGCCTTTATAAAAAGTCTTTGTAAGACACTACAAAGACTTTAATATACTTAATTTTAAAGTCCTCGGTAGGATTTACTTTTACAACCTACTGTCTACGGCACAAATAAATTTCAAATGTATTATATAATACTTTTATTAATTTGTAAACAACTTTTTTAGAAATTGTTTATATCTAATTTTATAGATGGACTCATAGTTGATGAAATAGAAATTGATTTAACATATGTTCCCTTTACAGTTGCAGGTTTAATTCTTAAAATTGTTTTAACAAATGCTTCTAAGTTTTCTTTTAAATCTTCATCTGTAAATGATATCTTACCAACAACTCCATGGATATTACCATAAGAATCTGTACGATATTCAACTCTACCTGCCTTAGCATCTAATACTGCTTTTTCAATATTAGTTGTAACAGTACCTGTTTTAGGATTTGGCATTAAACCTTTTGGTCCTAAAATTTTACCAAGTTTTCCTAAAGCTGGCATCATATCAGGTGTTGCAATCATCATATCAAAATCAAACCAGTTTTCTTTTTCTATTTTTTCTAAAATATCTAAATCTCCAACATAATCAGCGCCAGCTTTTTTAGCAGTTGTTGCATAATCTCCTTTAGCAACTACTAAAACTTTAACACTTTTACCAGTTCCTTTTGGTAATACTAAGGCACCTCTTAATTGTTGATCTGCTTTTTTAACATCTAAGTTTAAATTCATAGAAACTTCAACAGTTTCATCAAATTTTGTATTTGCAATACTCTTTAATAAAGTAATTGCAGAAGATGTATCATATAATCTATTTTTTTCTATTTTTTCTTTTACAGATCTATAATTTTTTCCTCTATATTTCATTTTTTATTCCTCCTTATGTGGTATTTTTTTTATAAGCGATATTTCTATCTCCCACGTAAGTAACTTTAATAGTTACTATTCTTCAGTAGTTGTTTCTTCTGTATTTTCAGCTACTGTTTGTTCTTTATTTTCTAATACTTCTTTTTCAAGTTCTGCTAACTCTTCTTTACGTTCTTCAAGTTCTTTTTCCTTTTCTTTTGCTTCTTCTGCTTGTTCTTGAAGTTCTTTATCGTTAAGTCCTTTTACAGCAACACCCATATTACGTGCAGTACCTTCAACAATTTTCATTGCTTCTTCTACTGTATATGCATTTAAATCAGGTAATTTTATTTCAGCTATTTCTTTTAATTGCTCTTTTGTTAATGTTGCAACAACATCATTAGCACCTTTTGCTGAACCCTTATTAATTTTTGCATATTTCTTAATTAAAAATGCAGCTGGTGGAGTTTTAATTACAAAATCAAATGATCTATCATCATAAATTGAAATTTCAACAGGTAAAATATCACCCATTTTATCTCTTGTAGCTTCATTATATTTTGTACAAAATTCTCCTAAATTGATTCCTGCTGGACCTAATACAGTTCCTACTGGAGGAGCTGGTGTTGCTTTTCCAGCAGCAATTTGTAATTTGATTTTTTTAACAACTTCTTTTGCCACGAAAAACACTCTCCTTTTTTATATTTTTTTTCGTGAGTGGTCATAATGACTATTTGCCTCCCACTAAATTTATATCAATAAACATTGATAAACGTAACAATAATAACATTATTTTTAAATATTTGCAAGCAATTTTTATATTTTTTTGGTTTTTTTAATTATTTTAGGATTATTATAATTTAATGTTTCACTTTTAAGATTATAAATACGTTGCATATTAAAATCACTTATCTTACATTTAGAAGCATTAATATCCATAAAAAGATCATTCCATCTATTATATAAATCTTCATCAAATATTTCTATCATATTTAAAAGTTCATGTGATTTTTTTCCTAAAAGTGCCCCATTATCTATATCTTCTAAACCTTTCATACATCTTTTAGTAATATGATGAAAAGTCAAAAAATTCCTTTTTGAAATCTTAAATCCCATCCAGTCTTTTTCATAAGTACAGTAAACCTTTTGCATTTCAAGTAAAATATTTTTATCTCTCAAAATAAAAACCCCCTAAATAATATTATGCTCTTTCTATCTCTGAAATCATAACCTCAACACTTGTTTCTTGTCCAAATAAATCAAGTAATATCATAACTTTATTATTGGCTAAATCAAGAGAATCAATCTTTCCTTCCATGCCATTAAATGGTCCCGCAATAACTTTAACTTTATTACCAGGTTGTAAATCAGTACCAGCCTCAAGTCTTGTCATACCCATACTACCAAGAATCTTATCAACTTCATATGGTTGTAAAGGAGTAGGTTTTGCACCCTTTCCAGAGGAACCAATAAATCCAGTAACACCTGGAGTATTTCTAACAATAAACCAAGCCTCATCTGTCATAATCATTTCAACTAAAATATAACCAGGGAAAAGTTTTTTAACTCTTTCTTTTACCTTTCCATCCTTTTCTACTTCCTCTTTTGTTTCTGGTACAATAACTCTAAAAATATAGTTTTCCATACCCATAGAATTTGTACGCATTTCAAGCTTTTCTTTTACCTTATTCTCATGTCCTGAATAAGTATTAACAACATACCATTTCTTATCCATTACGCAACCCACACCTTCACAAATGACATTAAAGCACTAATTAAATAAAAGAATACTGCAAGTAAGATAACAAATACTAAGGTAACTATTGTATACTTTAAAATGTATTTTTTATCAGGCCAATGTACCTTTTTCATCTCTTCAATAACATTTTTTAAAAAACTATTTTTCTTTACTTTTTTACTTTTTTCTTTTGTTTTTATTTTTTTTTCTTTTTCTTTAACCATTTTATCCACCTCTATTTTTTTTCAAAATAAAAACACGTCTTCGTGTTTACATATATAAAGTAACACAAAAAGTATTAAATGTCAATAATAAAGGATAATGTTAATTTAAAATGTATTTTTTACTATTTTTAGTATAAATATTATTTTTTTATATCTTTATTTTCTGGAGTGTTTATTATATTATTTTGTTTTATAATATTATTTTTTCTTTTCTAATACTACATTTACTTTAAAATTAATTTATAAAAAAAGTAGATATTATTTTTAATGTATCTACAATTTATTACTTTTAAACTGTTATTTATGTATTTTATTTAAGCATTTAAATCACTTATTTTTTCTTTAAAATCAAGTAATATTTTTAAAACTTCATCTTTATCCTTAGTTTTAAAAATAACATCTCTCACTTCTTTATAACCATCTATTCCCTTTAAATACCATAAAACATGATTTCTAATTTCTAATACTGCAACTTTTTCATTATGATATTTTAATAAATAATTAAAATGTTTAATAAGCATATCTACTTTTTCTATATCAGTTGGTTTATCTATAACTTTTCCATTTTTAATATACTCATTTATTTCTTTAAATATCCAAGGATTTCCAAATGAAGCACGTCCTACCATTACTAAATCACAGCCTGTTTCATCCATCATTTTTTTAGCATCATATATTGTTTTAATATCACCATTACCTATAACAGGAATTTTTACACTTTGCTTCACTTCTTTTATAATATCAAGATTAACTTTACCACTATAACCTTGACTTCTTGTTCTACCATGTACAAATATAGCACTTACTTTAGCTTCCTCTAAAACTTTAGCAACTTTAGCAGCATTAATACTATCATCATCCCATCCTATCCTTATTTTACAAGTTACAGGGCAATTAACATTTTTTATAACTTCTGTTACTAAATTTTTTATTTTTGTTACATCTTTTAAAAGATAACTACCAGCTTTAGATCTTAAGGCAACCTTTGGAACAGGACATCCCATATTTATATCAATTATAGCATTGTGATACATATTATTTAGTATTTTAGCAGCTTCTGCCATATTAACAATATTAGAACCAAAAATTTGAATAGCAACTGGTATTTTTATATCTTCAATTCCCTTTAACATATCAAATGTCTTTTTGTTACCTCTTATAATAGCTTCACAACTTATAAGTTCAGTAACAGCATAGCCAAGGCCTAATTCCTCACAAATTTTTATATAAGCAGAATTTGATATGCCCGCCATTGGAGCAAGACATGAAAAACCCTCTATTTTTTTATTTCCAATATAAACGCTCAAAAAACATCACCTACCTAAAACATACTATTTATCGCATCTTTATATATTTCTTTTGCAATAGCATATCCATTGTCTATGAAATTAACAACCTTTTCTATAGAAACACCACTATTAATTTCAAGTACTTTATATTTGTTATCTACTGTTTTTACTATATCAATTGATACAAAATTACAATCAATGTTATTAACAATTTTGTTAACAACTTTTATAAGTTCTTTCTTTATTTCTTCATCTGTAACAATAAATGCCCTGGAACCTTTTGATAAATTAAATTTAAAATCATAATTATATACTTCATTCTTTTTTAATATATAATTTTTTATTTTTTTATTTTTAAAATATGGTTCATTAAATTTTACTAGTAAATCCTTTAAACTTGACATGCCATCTCCAACAACAACAGGATTTTTCTTACCATACATAAGTTTTATTTCTTTATTTAAGACAATAACTCTATACTCGTTTATAATTTTTTCATATGGAGTTACACTTAATGATCTATTAGATAAAAAAAGTTTATTACTTGTTAACAAAAATGATGAAAAACTATTAATATGATACACTCCAAAACCTTTGGAACCATTATTAACTTTTAATACAATATCTTTATTATATTTATTAAATATCTCTTTCATATAAGAAATACCACTTTTATTTTTAGCATATCTACTTTTATTTTTACTACTATATAAAATACTATGTTCTATAACAGGAACATCTATATTTTTAAGCACCTCATAAGTTGCATATTTATCATCAAATGCTATACCTAAGCCATGGTTATTTAAATCAAATTTGTTACCCCAAATAAATTTAGTTTTCCCATTTTTCTTAAGACATATTAAATAGTTATTGGATATTATCTTATACTCTATATCAAGTTCTTGACATATATCATCTAAAAGTTCTTTAAGCAATATAAAAGCCTCCTTAAAACAAAAGTATGACTAAATCATACTTTTACTTTTTAATTATTAGTTTTATTTTCCTCTTGTTCTTCTTTTGCTTCCTCTTTTTGTTCTTCTTTTATCTCTTTATTTTCTGCTTTTTTTAAAGATTCTCTTAATTCTTCTTCAGTAAGTTTAGTATAACCTTTTATTTCCTTTTCTTTAGCAGCACGTTTTAAATCTTCATATTCCATTTTGTCATAATCTTCATCTGGTAATACTTTATGTTCTATTAAATAATCAATTTGTTCTTTTGTTAATGTTTCTCTCTCTACTAAAGTATTAGCAATTAAAGTTACTAAATCCATATTTTCTTTTATAATTTTTTCAGTTGTTTTATAACAACCATCTATTATTTTTCTTATTTCTTGATCTACCATAAAAGCAACTTGATCTGAAGAATTTCTTGATTTATTGTAATCTCTTCCTAGGAAAACACTAGAGTTATTTTCTTCAAGCTGAATAGGTCCCAAATCACTCATACCATATTCAGTTACCATAGAACGAGCTATTTTTGTTGCACGTTCTATATCATTAGATGCTCCAGTTGTTATTTCATTAAATACAAGTTGTTCTGCAACACGACCAGCAAGAAGAGTTGATATAGTTTCAAGTAATTCTGTTTTAGTTGTATGCATCTTTTCTTGTTCTTCTTGAATATTAGTATAGCCACCAGCCATTCCTCTTGGTATTATTGTAACCTTTTGAACGATACTTGAACTTTCTAATTTTAATCCTGCAACAACATGTCCTGCTTCATGGAAAGCAGTAATTTTTTTATCTTTAACACTTGGCTTTCTACTAACCTTAGCAGGTCCCATTAAAACTCTATCATGAGCTTCATCAATTTCAGCCATAGTTATTTCATCCTTACCTCTTCTAACAGCAAGAAGTGCAGCTTCATTAAGTAAATTTTCAAGATCAGCTCCTGAAAAACCTGATGTTCTTTGTGCTAAATATTTTAAAGTTACATTTTTAGCAAGAATTTTATTTTTTGAGTGAACCTTTAATATAGCTTCACGTTCTTTAGTATCAGGAAGTGATACAGTAACTTGTCTATCAAATCTACCTGGTCTTAAAAGAGCTGGATCAAGTACATCTGGACGGTTTGTTGCAGCAATTATTATAATACCCTCATTAGCACCAAATCCATCCATTTCAGTAAGTAACTGATTTAATGTTTGTTCTCTTTCATCATGTCCACCGCCAAGACCTGTTCCTCTTTGACGACCAACGGCATCAATTTCATCTATAAATATTAAGCAAGGTGCATTTTGTTTTGCTTGTTTAAACATATCACGAACTCTACTTGCTCCAATACCAACAAAAAGTTCAACAAAATCAGAACCACTTATAAAATAAAATGGCACATTAGCTTCCCCAGCAACAGCTTTTGCAAGTAATGTTTTACCAGTTCCTGGAGGACCAACAAGTAATACTCCTTTAGGAATTCTAGCACCTAATTTTTGGAATTTTTTAGGGTTCTTTAAAAAGTCTATAATTTCTTTCACTTCTTCTTTTTCCTCAACAAGACCTGCAACATCACTAAATTTTTTCTTATCATTATCAGAATTTAATCTTGCTCTACTTTTACCAAAATCAAATGATTTACCAGCACCACCAATTTGTTTATTTAAGAAAAACATAGCAACACCACATAAAAGAACCATAGGTAAAAAGTTTGCTAAAAATACAACAACTGTTGATGTCCCAGGATCCTGCTTTACAACAAGTTTTAAATCATTAGTCTTGCCAACATTTACAATATCCTCAATTATAACATCAGATATTGGAGCAATAAGCTTAAATGATTCATTTTTATTATATCCTTCCATCTTACCCTTTAACTCGTAAACAGAAGAATTAGTACGAGGAGTAATAACAAGTTCAGTAATCTTACCTTCCTCTAAATATTTAGAAAACTCATTATAACTAAATTCATGAGTTACAACATTAAACATATTAAATAATATGTAAACAATTACTAAAAATAATATAAGTCCCCCATAAGATATAAAATTTCTGCTATTTCTTTGTTTCATAAAAAACCTCCTTTTAATAATACCTTAATAGTATATCACATTTTTTTGATTTTGGAATATCAAATTTAGACTTTTTAATTCCTGGTATCCATACTATTTTATCCTTTGAATCAACAACAATAGGCCACTTATCTCTTTCATCTTTTGGTATTTTACTATTTATAAATATATCTTTTACCTTTTTTGGAGATTCCATACCCTTAACAATCATTTTATCTCCACTTTGTCTTGTTCTAACTCTAAGTGGCATAGCAATATCACTTTCATTTAATCTACAATAATAATTAGAATTGCAATCACTCTCTTCTATTTTTTCGATAACCTTACCATTTGGTAAACTTGCAAAATTAGATATTTCAATTTCATAACTATCTATTTCTTTTGTTACAAGTCCAAATGATACATTATTATAACTCTTAACAATTTTAACATTATTAGGTAAATATATATAAGCTGATGCTCTATTAGAATAAATTATCTTTTTTATTAAATTAACATGGCAATCATTTATAAGTATTAAATCATCCTGATAATAATCTTTTAAAATCTTATAAATTATTTTATTTTGTATTAGCTCATCTAAAGTTTTAAACTTTACTGTATCAAGTACATTATCTTTATATACCATATTATAATTTTTCAATACTTCTTCATTTATATATTTATCATACATTAAAAGTTCATTACTAAATTTCAAAAACTTTTCATGTACATTTTTATCTTCATTTTTTAAAAATGGTAAAACATATTTTCTATATCTATTTCTTGTATATTTAGTTTTAAAGTTTGATTTATCAATAACATATGGAATCTTATTTTTCTTATCGTAATCCTCTATTTCTTTTTTAGTATGATTAATAAGTGGTCTTATAAGTTTATAATGTGGGTAATTAACAACTTTAGAAAATCCAGCATAACCATTAAGTGTTGAACCCCTTACAATTCTCATAAGAATTGTTTCCATAAGATCATCTCCATGATGAGCTGTAAAAAGATAACTTGCTTTATATTTATCAATTAAACTATTAAAGAAATTATATCTTATACTTCTTGCTTCATTATGAAAATTGTCATCTCCATACTTTTCAATAAGCATATATTCAAATAAAACATCATATTTCTTACAATAATCTTCCATAAATATTTTTTCTTTAAAAGAAGCCTTTCTTACATTATGATTTACATGAGCACATACGATTTTTATTGGTACATCCCCTCTTACCTTAATAAGAAGATCAAGTAAACACATTGAATCAGGTCCTCCAGAACAACCTAAAACAACAACATCATCCTTTTTTAATAGTCCTTTTAAATAATCATAAACATCTTTCATTAAGACAACATCTCCTAAAAATATATAGTAATTTATTTTAAGAAAAAAAACAAGTATTAATTATAATTTTAAGTAAATAATTAAAAACTCGAAAAAAAATAATAACAAAAGTTATTACTTTATTTTTATTATGTATTCATCATTACCTGAATAAAATAATTTCTCTCTTGCATATTTTGCAACATATGAAGAATCTTTTAACTTATTAAGTTCACCCTTTAAACTTTCCTCTTCCTCTTTTAATGCTACAACCTCACTACTAAGTGTCTCTTTTTCTTTTCTTTTAGCAAGTATTTCACTCCAAGTATTATATAAAGAGTAGATAACATATAAATTTACAACAAGACAGATAACACCAAAAAGAAGAAAATTATTTAATGACTTCTTACTTTTTTTTCTTGCCACAAATTATTCACCTACCTACTACCTATAATTTTAGCAAAAGTAAATAAATAATTCAAGCACTATGACAAAAGATTACTAAAGTTTACACCTTAAATGTTTAAAAATTAAATTACCAAGTATAAATGATATTAAAAATATCACTAAAAAATAAATATGTATAATTCCAAAACTTATTAAATTATTTGTAATACAAAATATAAAGGTTGCCATTAACATAAATATAATATTTGCTACCACTTTAACTATTTTTGTACTTAAAAAAAGATATTTATAAAAAAGATTAAAAAACAAAGAATATAAAAGTCCAAATATAAAATAATAAAATATAGATATTATTTGTATATCAAGTTTCATTTAAATAACTTATTAAATATACTATTTTCTTTATTTGCTTTTTTTTCATCTTCAATATAACTTAAACTTATAAAAGTACCCTTTATTGATACTATACCATCTTTAGTATCAAGTCTTACAATTTCAAGTCCTAATCCTTTTATAACAAGATAACCCATTGTTGTTTCAATTAAAAATTCTTCTTCATCAAAACTATCAATTTTTAAAACCCCTGTTATATACATACTTTTTCTTTCATTAACACTGATACCATGATTTTGACTTATACTATTTAAATTTTTATCCATAATATATTCCTCCGTTATAAATATATGTAAAAATTTTTATTAAAGTACAAAAAAATCCCCTAAGGGATTTAATTACTAGTTTTAAAGCTTATCCTGCTCTTATTCTGCAGTTTTATATGCTTCTAAAATAGCATTTTCAAACATTGTACGAGTTTCAGGATTAATTGGATGAGCTATATCACGATATCCTCCAGTTGCTGTTTTTCTACTTGGCATAGCTATAAATAAACCATTATCGCCCTCAATTATTCTAATATCATGAACTGCGAAGCTATCATCAATTAGAACTGATGCTATTCCTTTCATACGAGATCCTTCTTTTTCAATTTTACGTACATTGACTGATGTTATTTTCATCTAACGTTCCTCCTTTTAAAAAGCAAGATGCTTCCTAACTTTAATTTTAGATAAAAGTAAGTAAAAAGTCAAGTAATCTTATAAAGTTTACAAAATATTTGCAAACCTTTACTTAATAATTTCTAAACTACCTATAAAAATATCTGCATATGAAAAAGATTTTATAACATCATCATCATTTATTTTTATTAAAAATACTGATTTATAACATTTTACTATTTTACCTTCAAAAGTATAAATTAAATTTCTACTACCATTATATCTAAAAGTTAAATTTTTACCCTGCATACTATTTATATAGTTTCTAATTTTTTCAAGTTGCATTATCTAGGATACCCAATATACATTGTACCATTTGTTATAATTCCTCCCATACCATCGGTACCATATTTTGTCTTTCCAAGTATTTTAATTAAATCAATATCTTTATTTTTACTAGATAAACTAACTGATGCTGCAATTATTGCTGGATCAAGGGCATGAATATTAATTCTTTTAGGGCTTGATGCAAAATTAGAACCAGCCTTTATTAATTCTTCATAATTAGACTGACAAGCTCCTGCTATAACAATCAATTTATCATGATCTTTTTCATAACTTCTTGCAACCTTTACAGCTTGTATAAAATTATCACTATTTTTATAGTTAGACATGTTAGTATAATCACCATCTTTATTATAGTAAGCATCATGTCCTGTTATAACTAAAATATCAGGTTTTATTCTCTCTAAAATTTCATTTAAAGATGATGCAACATCTTTTTCCTTTAAAGTAACTCCATATGATAATACATTCATTTCTTTATAAAACTTCATGCACCTATCTAAGTAATCTTTATCAGCATCAATATGCAAAATTTTGCCAGGTAAATAAAAGTATTCATCACGATTTAAATTAATAAGATCATTCATTCTATTTATAATACTTCGATCATCTTTTATTAAATCTTGTTCTAAAGACTTATCAACATGTACTAAATCACTTATACTACTATCTGCAATAAGTCTTATATTTACTCCCTTTAAAATAGCTATTTCATTTTCTATATTAATTATTTTAAAAACAGTATCGTTATTATGAGACTTTCTAGTAACTAAATCACCTATATTAAAAAGCATATAATCCCTCCCAAAAAATTATATGAAACAAGGCCCAAAAAAAGAATATAAAAAAAGTAACCGTCCTAAAAAACTGCACTTATTACGTTTACTTTATCATTTTCAATTATTTATAAGTTATTAGAAATATCAACAAATACATCAAGAGGTAAATCTTCTGCTCTAACAGATAAGTCATAACCATATTTAGATAAAACATTTGAAATCTTATCTAAATCATACCCTTCCAAATTATTTCTAATAGTTTTTCTTTTAAATCTAAAGCTATCCTTTACTAGCTTAAAGAACAATTTTTCATCTTTTAACTTTAAACTTTCCTTTTTAGTAAATGATATAACAATACTATCAACATTTGGTACAGGAACAAAGTTACCTCTGCCAACTTCGAATTCCTTTTTTATGTCAAAATAATAATTCAAGTATACAGTTAAAGAACCATATTCTTTAGTTTTTGGACTAGCACAAAATCTATCCCCTACTTCTTTTTGAACCATAAATACCATTTTTGATATATCAATATCACTTGTTATTAATTTTTCAATAATAGGAGTTGTAATATAATATGGTAAGTTACCAAAAACATAAAGATTATCATACTTATATGACTTTAAATCATCCTTTAGATTTCTTTTTAAAAAGTCATCACATATTACTTTACAATTATTAAAATCTTTTAAATTTTCATATAAATAAGGTATTACTTCCTTATCAATTTCATAGCCTAGTACTCTTTCATAGTCATTACATAATTCTTTAGTTAATCTACCATCACCACAACCTATTTCAATAACTAAACTACCTTTTTTTTCTCCAATCACACTAGATATTTTTTTTACAATATTTTCCTGTTTTATAAAATTTTGCCCGAATCTTTTTTTAAATTTGAAATTCATCTTACACTCTACACCCTTCTTCCATATTAACATTTACTACACATAACACATTATAGCATAAGAAGAGTTATATTACTATAACTCTTCCATATTTTGTTCTTTTACGGGCATATTTGTACTATTTTGTCGTAAATTGTCGGTACTTGCTTCTACATAACTTATCATATTTTCATCCTTGGATTTTAATAAAGATGAAATAATAAGAAATATATTAGAAGCACTAAGGCAGTATAAAAGTGCCTTAACTGATGATAAATTATCTGCTAAATAACTAGGATTATAATTTATCTTATATTTATAATATAAAAGCATATTAGTATCAAATTTAGCTCTTAAACCAATTATTATAATAACTACATATACTAAAACACTAGCAAAATTAAATAATAAGTTTTCAGCAGATTTTGACTTTTTATAAATTATATTAACAACTGTTAAAATAAATACTAAAGCAAATGGAATAAATATATTAATTGCATCAGTTAAACTCTTATCAAGTCTTTTATAAGTAAATAAAATTCCAATAAATATAAGAGCAAATGCAATAAACATTAAAATAAATTTTAAAAAATTAAACATCTTAGAAATTATCTTTTTCATACTTAATTACCTCCTGCATTATCTAAATACCAATTAGCAATTAAAGTAACATCATTAAGTAATATATCATAATTAGTAGTAGTTAAATTAAAATAATTTAGTAAATCATTATAAATAGAAACCTTACTATTAACAGTTGTAAAATAATAACTACTATTATTAAGTAAATGATTTTTCATATCTTCTCCATAACTTGATAACATATTTTTATCATTTTCTATTCTGTCATAATAATCATATTTAAGATTACTATTATAATCTTCTATACCCTTTTTTATAAAGTAATTAGTTTTAAATAAACAGTTATACTGTAATTTACCAATTAACTCATTATTATAATCATAAATGTCCTTATATTTTATATATTCTTTATTTAAATTATAATAGCCACCTTTTTCTATTTCTTCTAAACAGGAAATTAAATCAAGCTGTGCAGTTGATAATACAAGTTTATTATCTAAAGATTTAGTACTAGTATTTTTAATTTTTTCTTTCATAGATGTTATCTTTTCTTTATACTCCTTAAACCTATCACTATTTGCATAATCAGTATAATATTCATATTTTATTTCATTATAATGATATAAATTAATAAATATTAAAAATCCAGATAACATAACTGTTATAATACATAAAAAATCAGTAAAAATACTTGAAAACTCATATAAAACCTCTTTTAATTCTTTCATGGTAACACCTCTATTCTATATTTATAACCTTTATTAGCACCACTATTACTCCATAATTTTAATACGTAAGTATCTTTATTATTATCTTTAGTAACTTCTTTTACTAAATGATTAGAAGTTATATCTTTTAAAGTACCACTTGCAACTTTTTTATTATTTTTATATAAAGCATAAGATATCATTGTTTTATCTATCATAGGTATATTAACTTCATTTAAAACTTCAGTTGTTATATAAATATTATAATTTAGTTCATGATTATTATCATTCATTATATAAAATTTATACTCATTAGCTTTATTTTCACTTGTATATTTAGAAAAGGAATTTATTGTAGTACCAAAATCAATTTTAGAATGAATAACAGCAATATCACCATCTTTTATAGTTTTATAATTTATATATTTTTTAGGCATGAAAAACGCATAATAAATTGAAAATAAAAGTAATAATAAAGATATAATAAATAAAATTATTATAATTATATTAATCTTTCTTTTTTCCTTTAATGTAGGGTCTTTTCTATTTTCAACATCATTTGCAGGAATTTCATCATAAAACTCATCATTAAGATTAAATACACCTTTTTTATAAGATTTCACAGTCATCATCACCCTTTACATCATTGTTAATATCAGTAACATTATTATTAGCGTTATTAGCATTATTAATATCAGTAGTATTAACATTGACATTAACATTATTATTATTGTTATCATAATCATCAAGTATTTCTACCTGTCTATTATCAATTCCCATATTATCATATACTTCATCAAGTTTTTCTTGTAAATCTGGTGAAACATACTTATTGTCTAATATTTTATTTAAATCTTCTCTTTTTGCTTTTGTTTTAGAATCTTTTAAACTTTCCTTAAAAAATTTACCTTTCATCATTTTTTCAAAGATTTTAACAATATCATAAACAATAATAGCAAGACAAGGAAGCACAACAACAACAAGCCATCCAAATTTACTAACAACAAACTGTTGTATAAACCCAGCCTTTGGTATTTTTAAAATTACTTTTCCAATTACATTAGTTGCAGATACTGGAGATCCATCTGCAGTATTATTAGCATCTCCTTTAGTATAATAAAAGTAACTACCGTTAACAATTTTTGTATCAATAATTCTATGGGTTATAATAACACCCTTTGAAATATTACCTTCGGATACAAAAGTAATGGGATCACCTGTTTTATAAATATTATTTTTATCCTTTAACGTAATAACTATATCTCCAGCTTTAATAGTGGGAGTCATACTAGTTGTTAGAATTGTATAAAAGTTTATTGGAATATCTCCTAATTTATCCTGCTTTTTATAAACATTAATTAATATAATATATCCAATAAGTAAAATTATAACAAGAAGTAAAATATAAAATATAATATTAGATATTATTTTAGCAACCTTTTTTACATTTTTCATAATTTTTCCCCTTTTTAATATGCATCAACATTTACATAACAACTAAAAGTTTTTTTAATTTCATCAAGTTCATAATCCTTAGATAGCCACATTTTAAATGTATATGCCTTTCTTGAATCACTAAGTACTGTTGTTTTATAAAGAACCTTAGAATTTGGTCTTATACTACTATTAGGTAAGTCAGCATAATTATTTACACTTCTATTATTAATAAGTATTTCCTTGCCATCTTCAAGAAGATATATTCTAACATACTTTGAATCAAGTGTTGTAATATTTGGTGTTAATGATATTTCATATGTTATTTTACTCTGTTTTTTAGATTTTATAGATGTTGCAACTCCAAATGTGAAATATTCTCCCTCTTTAAAATTTTGTTTACCTATATCATCACTTGTTGGAAGAGCATTATCAATATTAATAGCTCTGTTTCCCTCTTCAAAAGAAAACAAAATACTTCCTGTTTGAATATAATTATCAACATAAGGGTCATGAATTGAAAAGTTTGAAAATATTAGTAGTGAAAAGAAAGAAACAAGTAAAACAAGTAATATTAAAAGAACCCAAAGAAAAACATTAGTATCTTTTTTCCTTATTAATATTTCATCTGCTACTTTATCCGCTACCTTTAAATCCTTTTTATTAAATTCTTCCATAGTATCCCTACCTTATTATCTATATATATATTAACACATATTTTTAGTAAAAAAAAGTAAAATATAAAAAAAACATTACTATTTTTGTATAGTAATGTTAATGTATATTCTCTATTAAGCTTGTTGTTCAGCGTAAAGTTTAATTTTGAATTCATACTTTTCAGATAAAGATTCATTAGAATGAGTGTTACCAGTTGAAGTATCTTTAGTAGGTAATACATATTTATCATTTACCCAAGCACGTAGTTCATAAGATTTAAGACCTGAAGCTGTAAATGAATCAGCATCAAGTAAATAATTAGCTATTCTACCTTCAGCATTATTTGCTTTACCTAAAGTACCTTCAGCTTCAGCTATTGTATTAAATCCAACTCCAGTTGTAGCAGTACCTTTTAAATATTCAGTACCTTTCTTTAAATTGAAGTTAACTTCACTATCTTGTAAGCATCCATAAGTTACAGCACCATCAGTTGTTTCAGTACAAGCATTTTTTGTAATTCCTACTTCATAATTAATAGTAGTATTACCACTTAAAGTTGCTGCAACATAAAATTTTAATAATGCAGATTCTCCTGTTGCAGGAGTAATTGCAGAACCTTTGCCATCTGTCATTGCATATTGATTAGTTAATTTTATTTGTGTTTGATCTGTCAACGCATCTCCAGTTTCTGGGTCTGTTGTTGGATCAACAACAACTGAAATACTACCTGTTGTGATTACGTTTTCTTTTGTACCAGTTCCAGTGAAACTATACATAGCATAAGAAACGCCAACAACAACTACGATTAGTACTAAAACACCAATAACAGAAAGCATTAATGTTTTTTTATTATCCATAATTATTATTCCTTTCTATAAATTAAATTTTATTTGTCAATTATTTATTATTGTCCTATTGCGTTTACTTTAGAATCAACGTTTACTTTAATTTTGTATTCTTGTTCTTTAATTGTATTAGCATCAGCATTTGCATCAACCCAAATTCTTAAATTATAAGTTGTTGTTGCTTCACCTGTTTTTACAGTACCATTTTCATATGCAACACTTGTTTCATAAAGTTTGTATGCATCAGTTCTTAATGCTGATTTGTTAGAATCAAGTACAACTGCTGACATTAATTGTTTTGGAACTACTTCAGTTTCAGTTGTTGTACCTTTTGTTAAGTAAACTGCAACTGCAGAATCTGCAAGTGTTGAAGTTTCTTTAGTAATATTGATTTCATATGGTACAGTAACTGTTCCACTTGCTGTTGTTGCAACTGTAAATGTAAATACATTTTTATCACCAGTTAATTTCTTTCCAGCATCATCAGAAATTGGTAATGCATTCTCAAGTAAAATACCGTTAGTTGGTTCAGTATAACTCATTGTAATAGTACCTGTTGAAATTGAGTTATCTTTTCCAGTTGCTCCTGTTGAATAAAGTGCAAAAGATACACCTACTACTGCAACAAGTAATATTGCTACTCCTAATACTGATAAGAATACTTTTCTTGAATTGTCTTCTTCCATCATTTTTTTCTATCCTCCTTATATTATGATAATACTATATTTTTTGGGGAATTGCAATATTTTTTTGTTCTATTTTTTTATAATTTTTAAAAATTAAATGTTTTATGTAAAGTATAAAAAAGGTATTACCCAAAAGGCAACACCTAAGTATTTAATTCTTTTATTTTCCTATTGCGTTTACTTTAGAATCAACATTTACAAATAGCTTATATGTTTGATCTTTAATAGCGTCAGCATCAGCATTTGCATCAACCCAAATTCTTAAATTATAAGTTGTTGTTGCTTCACCTGTTTTTACAGTACCATTTTGATATACAACATTTGTACTGTAAAGTTTATAAGAGTCAGTTCTATAAGTAGATTTATTAGCAGTTGTTACAACTTGAGACATTAATTTTTTTGCAACAACCTCAGTTTCAGTTGTTGTACCTTTTGTTAAATAAACTGCAACTGCTCCATCAGCAAGAGTTGTTGAAGAATCTTTAGTTATATTTATTTCATATGGTACAGTAACTGTTCCACTTGCTGTTGCAGAAACTGTAAATGTAAATACATTACCTTCACCCTTCAAACTCTTTCCTTCTGCATCAGATATTGGTAAAGCATTTGTTAAGTTAATACCATTTGATGGTTCAGTATAACTCATTGTAATAGTACCTGTTGAAATTGAGTTGACTTTTCCAGTTGAACTAGTTGAATAAAGTGCAAATGATACACCTATTACTGCAACAACTAGAATTGCTACTCCTAACACTGATAAAAGTACCTTTCTTGAACTATTTTCTTCCATGAATCTATCCTCCTTATATTATGATAATACTATAAATTATAGGTTTAAGCAAGATGTTTTTTATATTTTCAAATTAAATACCTCTTTAACATTATTTGTTGTATCAGTTTGTACTTTTTCTATACTAACACCTCTTACACTACTTATCACCTCAGCAATTAAAGGTATATTTTTAGGTTCATTTTTCTCTCCCCTAATAGGAGAAAGATAAGGACTATCAGTTTCTAAAATAAAATCTTTACTAGACAGTTCTTTTACAACTTCAAAAAGTTTACTATTTTTAAAAGTTACAACCCCACCAATTCCTAGTTTAAATCCAAGTTTAATATACATTTTAGCAACCTCTAAACTTCCTGAAAAACAATGTATTACTCCCTTTACTTTATATTCTTTTAAAATATTATAAGTATCAAGTGTTGCATCTCTTGAATGAATAACAACAGGCAAATTATACTTTTCAGCAAGTTTTATTTGCCTTATAAATAAATTTTTTTGTTTCTCTTTTATATAATCACTATTATCATAATGATAATCAAGTCCTATTTCTCCAATACCTACTACTTTTTCTCTATTATTAATTATTACATTTTCTAAAACGTTAAAATCATCTTCTTGTATATTTAATACTTCTTCTGGATGATACCCTATAGTTATATAAACTTCCTTATATTTTTTACTAAGCTCTACATCCATTTTAGTTATTTCCTTGTTTATACCACCAAGTATGAAGTATAAAACACCGACCCTTTCAGCATTTTTTATAACTTCATCAATATTATAATCTTCATTACTTAAATGTAAATGTGAATCTATATACATAAAATCCTCCCTTATTAAATTTAAAAAAGTCTAAATAAAAGACTTTTTCTTTAAAAGTACCACAAAAATTAAAATACTTAAAACTACATCAATTATATCTATTATATTATTTAATATTAAGGGTACTACAATAGATAAAAAAAATACAATAAATATAGATACTACCATACAAAAACTTATTTTCATATTATCTCCCTATATCTATATAACTGCAACCTCATTATAATATTTTTGACTATTAAAACAAACAAAAAACAATGCATACTTATTAACTTTACATTGTTTTTTACACTTTTATTAAATTCTTTCAAATAAAATACTAGCTTCACCAAGTTTATGATTATCTTCCAAATATCCAAATTTAGATGTTGTATCATAAGTTGTTTTATCTGTATTTAACTGTTTAAATATAGCTTTTGATGTATCAGGAATAAAAGCACTTAAATAGATACTACAAATCCTAATACTTTCTAAAATATTATATAAAACAGTTTGTAATCTATCATAATTAGAAAGTTTAGCAAGATTCCAAGGCATTGTGTCATCTATATATTTATTACATGCCTTTAGTACATTAAATATATCCTCAAGGGCTAAACTTACATTGTATTTAGACATATCATTTTCTACGATTTCTTTTAAAGATGTAACAGAATCTATTAAATCTTTATCAATATCTTCATTTACTTTAGTATTTGTTATAACACCATCAAAATATTTATAAGTCATAGCTATTGTTCTATTTAATAAATTTCCTAAAGTATTACATAAATCAGTATTTCTTCTTTGTTTTAAATATTCTTCATCAAATGAACCATCATTTCCAAATGGAACTTCTCTTAAAGCAAAGTATCTTACAGCATCAACACCATAACTTTTAATATATTCTCTAGGATCTTTATAATTACCAAGTGATTTTGATATTTTTTCCCCATTTATTTTAAGCCAACCATGTGCAAATATTTGTTTTGGAAATGGAAGGTCAAGTGCCATTAATATCGCAGGCCATATAATAGCGTGAAATCTTACAATTTCTTTACCAACAAGATGAAGATCACAAGGCCAGTACTTTTTAAATAAACTATCACCATCCCCTGTTTCATAACCTAGTGCTGTTAAATAATTTGTCAAGGCATCAAGCCATACATAAACAACATGACTTTTATCAAACGATACTGGTATACCCCAAGTAAAACTTGTTCTTGAAACACATAAATCATCAAGTCCTTTGTCTAAAAAGTTATTAATCATTTCATTTTTTCTTGATTCTGGTAATAAAAAGTCTTTATTATCTAATAACTTTCTTATTCTATCTTCATATTTTGATAATTTGAAAAAGTATGCTTCCTCTTTTACTTTTTTAACTTCCCTATGACAATCAGGACAACAACCATCAATTAAATCTTTAGAAGTCCAAAAAGATTCACAAGGAGTACAATATAAACCTTCATAATAACCTTTATAAATATCTCCTTTTTCATATAACCTATTAAAAATATTACTTACTGCCCTTACATGATAATCATCTGTTGTTCTTATAAATTTATCATAACTTATCCCTAAAGATTTCCATAAATCTTTAGCATTTAAAACAATCTCATCAACATACTCTTTTGGAGTTTTATTAACCTCTTTTGCCTTATTTTCTATCTTTAAACCATGCTCATCAGTTCCAGTTAAAAAGAAAACATCATATCCTTGTAATCTTTTAAAACGTGCTATTGCATCTGCAATTATAGTAGTGTAACAATGCCCTATATGAAAATTAGCACTTGGATAATATATAGGGGTTGTTATATAAAATTTATTATTTTCCATTATTTTCCTCCTTTGATGTACTACCTATACCTCCGCATCTTTTATTAAGTATTACATCCTCATCATCTACTTTTAAATATTTTATAAAAATTCCCTGACATATTTTATCACCCTTATTTATAATAAATGGTTTATCACCCTCATTTTGTAAACAAATAAAAATATGTCCCTCGTTTGAATTATTATTAAAATAATCCTTATCTATTACACCAATTTGATTACACATTCGTACATTATACTTAAAACCCATACTGCTTCTTACAATAAGTAGTAATACTTCATCCTCTTCCATATCAGCTTTAATACCAGTTGGAATCTTTTTTATTTCCTTGGGATTTATTACACAATCATAAAGTGAAACAAAATCATATCCCGCACTAAATAAAGTACTTCTTTCTGGTAATTTATAAGTATCATACAACTCATCACCTAAATTAAGCTTTAAAAATTCATCTTTACTTATTTTATAAAATTTTCTCATAAAATCCTCCTTACATAAAAAAAATTTTCATCCCAAAGGACGAAAATATCGTGGTACCACCTTATTTTATAAGTATAACAAAATAACAATGTTAAAACTTATCTCAATCTTTTAACGCAAGATAAACGTATTTACTTACATATCAGTAAATCTGTTCCAAAACCATGTTCAGTTTTATCTACTACTTATTTACACCGACCATAAGCTCTCTATTAATAAATATAAACCTACTCTTTTCTTCACAACATTTTTTTAATGCATAAATTATAACATATATTTTTTTATTCTTCAATATATTTTCCTAAAAATTTAGCAGCTATAGATATAGTTTTTACATCAAAATCATCTAATCTTCTTGTTGTTGACATCATAATAACAGCTCCAATAGCATCTCCATTACCTATAATTGGTGCAATAATATAACTTGATAGTTCTAAAACATTTGGTATAAGTGAAAATTCTTTAAAAGAAGGCTCAAAAACAACATTTCTCTTTTGTATTATTTTATCTATTTCATCTGATATAGACATATTTAAATACTTTTTCTTTAAACTACCCGCTATAGCAACAATATTATTTCTATCAACAATTATTATATTTTCATTAACATATAAATTTATACTATCTGCATAATTTTTATAAAAATCTACTAAATCGCCTAAATCTGAATATTTTTTTAAAATAATATTATCACTATCTAAAAATATTTCAAGAGATTCACCATCTTTTATACGCATACTCTTTCTAATCTCTTTGGGAATTACAATTCGTCCTAAATCATCTATCCTTCTTACAACTCCTGTTGTTTTCATTTATATCACAATCCTTTCATCTATACTTATTCTTCCAAAATAAAAACAATTTATACCAGATATTAACATATATTATTATAATATTTTTAAGTATACTTTTTTGCTGGTAAAATTTGGCAATTTTTACCAATATTTATTAAACTTTTATGTAACAAAAAAAGATGCCCTAAAACATCTTTAAAACTACTACATTATATCTAATAAATAATTTAAAAAAGTAAGTGGATCATCCTTTAAATTTGCCTTTAAAATCTTAACATAAAATAAATTATTTCTATAACTAAATTTAAAATTATTAAATATTTTAAGTGATTTTATAAATAAATCCTGATAATCTATAAACTTTGACTTTTCAATATTAAATTCAAGTTCTATATAATTATTATTCGTTATAACTTTAGAAACACCTTTATTTTTACATAAATTTTCAAATAATTGTTTATTCATATAACTTAACATATCATTATCAACAACACCAAATCTATCTTCTATCTCTAAACGAACTTCTTCATATTTTTTAAAACTATCTATTGATGTTATAAGTTTATGTAACTCTATTTTTAACTCATCTTCTTTAACTAAAGTATCTTTTATATGATTATTTACAACTATTGTATCTTTATCATTTTCTAAAGTCTCATCATCATCTTTTACTTCTATACCTTGTAATTTTTTTATTTCATCCTCAAGTAATTTCATATATAAATCAATTCCAACTGCATTTATAAAACCAGCTTGCTCTGCTCCTAATATATCTCCAGCACCTCTTATTGATAAATCCCTTGATGCAATTCTAAAGCCACTACCAAGTTCAGTAAACTCCTTTATAACTTTAAGCCTTTTAACAGCTATTTCATTTAATTGCTTATGTTTATCATATAAAAGATATGCATAACTTGTTCTATCACTTCTACCTACTCTTCCTCTTATTTGGTAAAGCTGTGATAAACCAAATCTATCAGCATCATATATTATTAAACTATTAGCTCTTGGAATATCAATACCAGTTTCAATTATAGTAGTACAAACAAGCACATTATACTCTCCATTAATAAAACTTGTCATTCTATCTTCAAGTTCTTGCTTACTCATCTTACCATGAGCAAATATTACTTTAGCATCAGGAACTAATTTTTTTATTTCTAATGCCTTAAGTTCTATATCCATAACTTTATTATATAGAACAAATACTTGTCCATCTCTTGATATTTCTTTATAAATAATATCCCTTACTATATTTTTATCTTCATGTATAACATAAGTTTGAACTGATTTTCTATTTTGAGGAGGAGTTTCAATAAGTGATAAGTTTTTAATACCTAAAATAGCCATTTGTAATGTCCTTGGTATTGGTGTTGCCGTAAGTGTTAAAACATCAACATTACTTTTCATTTCCTTTATTTTTTCCTTATGTGAAACACCAAAACGTTGTTCTTCATCTACTACCAAAAGTCCTAAATCATGTGGTATAACATCCTTACTTAAAATTCTATGTGTTCCAAATAAAATATCAATTTTACCATCTTTAAAATCTTTTAGTATTTCATTTTTTTCCTTATCTTTCGTAAATCTATTTAATAAAGCAATATTAACAGGAAATGATGCAAATCTTTCTTTACAGCTTTCATACTGCTGTTTTGATAATAGTGTTGTGGGACATAAATACATAACTTGTTTTGAATCTTGAACTGCTTTAAACATACATCTAAAAGCAACTTCTGTCTTTCCATACCCAACATCCCCACATAAAATATGATCCATTGGTACTTCACTTTCCATATCTTTTTTTATGTTTTCAGTTGTTATTAGTTGATCTTTTGTCATATCATATTTAAATTCACTCTCAAATAATTCCTGAAGAGGAGTATCTTTTGAAAAGGCAAAGCCCTTCTTCATCTTTCTTTCAGCTTGCACCTTTAAAAGCCTTTCAGCCTCATATCTTATCTTTTTCTTTACTTGTTCCTTAGTCTTTTCCCAAGCTGTTCCCCCTAAAGTATTAACTTTTGGTGCATATCCTTCCTTAGCAGAATACTTTGATAAATAATCAATTTTTGAAGCAGGAATATATAATTTATCGCCTTTTGCATATAAAACTTCAATATAATCATTTAAATAACCATTTTTTGACAAAGTCTTAATACCATTATAAATACCAACACCATGAAGGTTATGAACAACATAATCACCAACCTCTATTTTGGAAATATCTTTTATTTTACTACCACCAAAATTAATCCTTTTTACTTTTTTTATAGTTTTTCTATTAAATAACTCATACTCAGTTAAAAAAACATAATTATCTTTTATAAAACCAGATAAAAGCGGATATTTTATTATATTTAAGGTGCCATCTATTATATTATTTTCATCTGTTATAACATATTTAGCAGTTAAAGTATCTAAAAAACCATTTAAATTATTAAGTTGTAAACATAAAATAACTGTTTTACCACTACTTAATAAACCATTTATATACTTATTTATTTTTGATATATCGCCACCCATTACATCTGGTGTTGTAACAGCATAATTAGTGATAGATTTTACATCTAAACTTTTATAATCTTCATCAAGGTCTAAATAATATATTTTATTTTCAACATTTATATCTTCCAAAGGAACTATATAATCTTTATAATCATTAGTATGATAAGAAAAAATTTCATCTACTAATCTTTCGTAAGAAACTTTTATTAAATTATAATCCTTATAAACAAGAGTAGGATTATCAAAAAATGATAAAATATTACTATTATCTTTCTTTTCATCAAAAGAATAAATTGTAACATCATTTATAGTATCAATAGTTCTTTGGGTATCAACATCAAATACCTTTATTTCTTCAATTTCATCCCCAAAAAATTCTATTCTAATTGGATTATCCATAAAAATAGGAAAAATATCAACAACAAAACCACGAACTGCTACATCGCCAGGTTTACCAACAATGGTTTCTCTATTATAATTAAATTCCACTAAATTTTCTATTAAATTTTGTTGATTTATAGTTTGACCTTTTCTTAATTTTATAACGTTACTAATAATATCTTTCTTACTTTCAATATGACCCAAATACCCAGAAACATCAGTCAAAACAATACGATTAGAATCAGTTGCAAGTTCTTTTAAAGTATTAAGTCTTTCTAACTTTAACTCTTTTGAAGAAGCATAAGACATCTCTTCTATTAAATTATCAACTTGATAAAGTAAGGGGCTTGTAATATTTAAAAGCTCATTATATATTTTATTTGCTTCATACATATTAGAAAAGACAACAACAACTGCTTGTTTTGTTTCATCATGTAATTTTTTTAAGTAACACGCAAAAAAAGAGGGATTTAAATTTGATACCCCTATATCCTTATAAGAATCAATATTTATTAATTTAGAAAAAATATTCATTAAATACCCCTCCTATCATTATATTTACTCATCACTTTATTAAAATCAAGTTGCAAAAAAGCATCAATTATACAATTTGTAGTATCAAGTATACCATCAACAATATTAAGCTCTTCCTTACTCAATTTACCCAAAACATAATCTTTAACATCTATAGATTTTTCCTTTGAAATACCCACCTTTAATCTTTTAAAATCATATGTACCAAGATGCAAAGCAATATTTTTCAAGCCATTATGTCCTCCACTTGACCCACTTTCCTTAAGTTTTATTTTACCTGTTGGCATATCAAGGTCATCACTTATTATTAAAATATCACTAGGTGAAATATGAAAATAAGAAGCAAATTTTGAAACAACTTCACCAGATAAATTCATATATGATAAAGGTTTAAGTAATATAACATCAACCCCATCTTCATTAAAATTTACATAACTACCATTAAATTTTTGCTTATCTATAGATAAATTTTTGCTTTTAGCATAATTATCTATTACCTTAAAACCTATATTATGTCTTGTATTTGTATACTCATCACCAGGATTTCCAAGCCCTACAACTAATTTCATAATGCACCTCTTATAATTTTATTTCAACAACTGTACCATTGTCTTTTTCTACCTTGTAACTTCTCTTTAAAATATCAACATCTGTTACTTTACCAGTTACATCACTAGTATTTATATTATCCCCAACACTTGGAAGACCATTCCTACATTCTTTATAAAAATCATTTTCATACGCTAAACAACACATAAGTCTCCCACAAGCACCATTAATTTTGGTAGGATTAAGTGCCAAATTTTGATTTTTTGCCATATTAATTGATACTGACGACATATCCTTTAAAAAACTATAACAGCAAAGAGTTCTACCACACTGTCCTATAC
Organism: uncultured Bacilli bacterium; assembly: GCA_934098705.1. Taxonomy (GTDB): domain Bacteria; phylum Bacillota_I; class Bacilli_A; order RF39; family UBA660; genus CAG-611. Next base: position 209,087 of record CAKOPC010000002.1, read on the forward strand.
CACCAACTTCTTTTGCTTTATCTCTAACTCCAATTTGCCTTAATTCTATTCTTGTTTTATAAACTGAAGCAAGTTTTTTAGCAAGTTCTCTAAAATCAACCCTATCATCCGCTAAAAAGTTAAAAAGTAATTGATTTCTATCAAAAGTAAAACTAGCATTTAAAATTTTCATATCAATACCAAGTTCTTTAATAAATTTATTAGCACTTTTTATAGCACGTTCATTATCCTTTACATTTTTTTCATTTATTTTAGCATCTTCTAAAGTAGCAATCCTTAATATATTTTTAACAGGTATTAAAATTTTTGTTTCATCAACCTCTATTAATTTTGTTGAAACCTTACCATATTGTAAACCTCTTTCAGTTTCAACAATAACAAAATCATTTAAATTACATATATTATCATTTGGCAAAAAATAATATATTTTATTTGACTTTTCAAAACAAACACCAACAACTTTAATCATTATAATCACCCATACTTATAATAAAATTGTCAATAAATAAATCCCTATTTAAATTTAATTTGTTTAAGAAAATAAATTTGTTAACAATTTCAATTTTTCTTATTATATCACAAATTTTATTTTTATTTGCCACTTTTTTTATTTCAGCTTCATAATCTTTCATATAACATATCGTTTTTTCAAGTAAAACATTTAAAACTTCTATATAAAAATATAAAAAAATAGTAAAAATAAGTTCTAATTTATCCTTGTAATCATATAAATTTTGATATGCAATAACTTGTTCTTTATAATTTTCTAAGTCAACTAAAAAAAACACTGCAAAATTATTAATATTTTTCTTAAATTCCTCTATATTATCCAAATCATTATATTTTTGGTACAATTCTTCTTTTATTTTTGTATTATTATTCTTTAAAGATAAAATTTGACATCTTGATACTATTGTATCTATGCAATTATAAACATTATCAGTAATTAAAATAGCTATTATATTTTCATGTGGTTCCTCTAAAAATTTAAGTATAGTATTAGCGGAAGCTTTATTTAAAAGATTAGCCTGTTTTATTATATAAATAAGATATTTTCCATATAAATTTTTAAATTTAAATTCTTCTTGCAACTCTAATAATTGTTCCTTTTTTATATTTTTACCATCAGTTTCTATTATTTTTAAATCAGGATAATTACCTTTATCAATATTACTACAAATATTACATGAAACACATTTACTACTATTTGTATAATTTTTAGGACACAAAAAAGTTTTTGCTAAAGCAAGTGCTATACCAAATCCTTCATCACATCCATTTGTTTCAATTAAATATGCATGACTAATTTTACCATTTTGTATTATTTTAGAAACATATTTTAGAAACAAAGGTTGAGTATCTTTAAAATCATCTAACATAAATATCACCACCCTAAAAGGCAATTAATTTAAAAACAACTAACAAAATTAATCCTGGTATTCCTAAAAAACCAACAATTACTGTATTAAATAAATTAATTGGAACTATAACATTAAGTGGAACTGCTATAACATTATATAAATATAAAATAAACGGAGCAAGCAAAAAACCTCTTAAGAAAACTAAGACTTTTTTCATATAAATATATCACCATGATATTATATGAAAAACTTTTATTTTTTATTGTTTAACTCAAGTCTATTTTTTAAAGCTTGTTCCAAAGTCAATGCATCAACATAATCCATTTCTGCTCCTATTGGAATACCACTTGCAATTTTTGTTATTTTAACATTCTTGCCTTCTAACATCTTTTTAATATATAAAGAAGTTGTATCTGCTTCAATACTAGATTTTATTGCCAATATTATTTCTTTTACGCCATTTTCATCTACTCTTTTTACCAATGACTTTAAGTTTATATCATCAGGAAGTATACCATCAATAGGAGAAATAAAGCCCCCTAGTACATGATAATACCCCTTAAAATTACCTAGTTTTTCAAATAAAAAAGCATCTTTAGAGTCTTCAACTACAATAAGTTCTTCTTTATCTCTTGTAACATCTCTGCATACAAAACAAGTATCACTATCAGTTAACATACCACAATTTTTACACGGTTTTATAATTTTTTTTAAATTTGATATGCTGTCACTAAATAAATCAATGTCTTCATCTGCAAAAGATAATAAAGAAAATGATAACCTTTCTGCTGTTTTCTCACCTATCCCAGGTAACTTTTTAAAAGATTCTATTAAATCATTTAATACTTTAGGATACATAAACTACATAATACCTTGCATCATACTAGCATATTTACCAAGTTTAGATTCTTTAAACTTATCAACTTGAGAAAAAGCATCATTTAAAGCTAACATAATCATATCTTCTAACATTGATAAATCATCTTTTAAATCCTCTAAACCATCTATTGAAACATCCTTTACTTCTTTTGTACCCATTACTTTTACTGTAACCACTCCATTTTTGCCAACAAATTCTGTTTCATTAATTGTTTTTTGAGCTTGAGTTATCTCTTTTTGCATCATTTGTGCTTGTCTCATTAAAGCTTGCATATTCATAATTTTTTATCTCCTTTTCACTTTAATTCTATTAATTCATCACCAAATAGATCTTTTGCCTCATCTAACATTTCATTAGAATCTAAATTTTTAGATGATTCATCACTTATTTTTTCATCATCTAAATTTTTTTCCTGTTGTATCTCATATTTTATACCATTTTTTAAATCTTGTATATACTTTTGTTTTAAATCCTTCCACTCGTCTTCTAAAATAAAAGCAATTTTATAATGATGTTTCATGGCATCTTCAAGTAACTCCTCTATTTTAGATATATTAATTAAAGCATTTTTCAAAATTGAACTATATTTTACAGAAACTATTATGTAGTTGTTAGAAGCAACCTTTAAAACTCCATCATTCAAATAAGAGCATACTTTACTATATTTTTCAGTAAAAGAATATTCATTTATAGTAGGCCAATTTAACCTTAATTTTTCTAAAATATTCTTATCAGCCTCTGCAAAAGCATTATTTATTCTAATTAACCTATTTTCTTCAATAACAGAAGACAATTTTGAAATTTTATCATTTAATTCTTTAGATTCTTCAAATTTTACCTTACCATCTTCAACATAAATACTTTTTTCCTTTATTAAATTAATAGGTGTTACTAAATCTTCTTTAGTATTTTCTTTTTCTTTTTGTAAATTTTCAGGTACAAAATTACCAAAATTTTCCTTTTTTTGATTTTTTTCTAATATTTTTAATAATCCAACTTGTAAAATTATTTTAGGAAAGCTACTATTTTTCATGTTAATAGAAACATCATTTAATATATCAATAGCATCATATATCACTTTTGCATCTAATATACTATTTTTATTATTTTCTATTGCATCAACTAACATATCTTTTAAAAATATCATTAATTCTTGTGCTAATAAGACAAGATTCTTGCCTTTACTATCTTCATCATCAATTTTATCAAACATTTGTTTGATATTGTCGTTATTAATGCAATCAACAATTATCTTTAAATCCTCTTGCTTAGTAAGCCCCCTTATCTCATAAAAATCATCTTCAGTTACTTTATTATTACAAGAAATAAGTTTATCAAGCATATTAATAGCATCTCTTAATCCACCATCACTATATTTTGCAATTAATTCCAATGTTCCACGTGGAACATCTAAATTTTCACGTTCTACTATCTCATTTAATTTCTTTACTATATCTTTTTCACTTATTTTTTCAAAATTAAAGCATTGGCATCTTGAAACAATAGTTTCTGGAACTTTATAAAATTCGGTTGTTGCTAATATAAATATTACATGTTGAGGAGGCTCTTCCAAAGTTTTTAGTAAAGCATTAAACGCTCCTATAGACAACATATGTACCTCATCTATAATATAAACTTTATATTTTGAAATTGAAGGCATTAAATCTACTTTTTCTTTTATTTCTCTAATTTCATCAACACCATTATTTGAAGCAGCATCAATTTCAATAATATCAGGGTTATTCTTATTATTATAAGCTATACAACTATCACATTTATCACAAGCTACTAAACCAGTTCTATTAGAACAATTAACTAATTTAGCAATTAATTTGGCTGTAGTAGTCTTACCAGTACCCCTAGGACCTGAAAACAAATAAGCATGAGATATTTTATTATTATTAATTGAATTTTCAAGTATTTTTACTATTTTATTTTGTCCCACAACTTCTTCAAATTTTTGTGGTCTATATTTTCTATATAAAGCTAAATAACTCATATTCCCACTCACTTTCTTAAAATATACATTAATATTATACCTTATAACCCATTTTATTTAAAGATTTTTGTCATTTTAAAGAAAAATATTTAATAATTTTTGTTAATATCTCAATGTTCCACGTGGAACATTATAAAAATAATATAAAAATAACTGAAAATTGATAATTTTAGCCTTTTTTAGCTTAAATTAACATTATTTTTATATTTTATATCAAATTTATAAAGTATATTGCATATAATTTTTTTTATAAACATCACTTTTATTGTTAATAACTCCAATGTTCCACGTGGAACATTGGGCATTTTTATATTAAATAACCAAAATTATTATTTTTTATATTTACAAAATAATTATATTTAAAATATAATATCTTTAAAAATTATTTCCCGGGAAATAATTTTTTATTTGTTAAATTATAACATTATCGTTTTAATTTATTAATATATCAAAACTATATTAAATATAGTTTTGATATTGTACTTTTTATTGTTAATAAATCAATGTTCCACGTGAAACATTAAAATTAATTTAAATAATGGTATTTAGAATAACATTTAATTAAATATCAAGACATTATTAAATCATATATATAAATATAGTTTTATTTTTTATAATATAAAATTAATTACTAATAAATATGTATAATTTTATAATTAAATTTAAAAATTATATTTTATATTTTGTTAATATTTATAATGTTCCACGTGGAACATAGTAATCATTAATTAAAACCATTCCAATCATAATTAATAAAAAGTAATTAAAAAATATATATTATTACTTTTTATTATAATCTATGTTTTTTTTATTGTTAATATCTTAATGTTCCACGTGGAACATTATATATGTTATATATAAAATAGTAAAAAAAATGCACATTTTAATATATTTAATATATAGTAATATATTTATAATTTGTTATATTTAAATTTGTTAAAAATATTAAAAAAATTATTTCCCGGGAAATAATTTTTTATTTATTGATTAAAATATATAATTATTTTTATATAAATATTGAAAAATATTATTGTTAATAAATCAATGTTCCACGTGGAACATTTACCTTAATTTATCAAAAAAAGTATTTAAAAGCTTACTATAACTGATTTTATCCGCTATTTTATAATAATTTATATTGTTTACAAAATTTTTATGATAGTTAGAGTCCAAAATATAATATACTTTAGAAATTCTCGATTCATTTATCGCACCCTCACACATTTTACATGGTTTTAACGTTGTATATAATATACAATCACTTAATATCCATGTTTTTAATTTTTTACAAGCCCTTTTTATAGCAATTATTTCAGCATGAGCTATAGAAATATTAGTTGAATTTTTCATATTATGAGCTTTTGCAATTACTTTGCCATCTTTTACAATAATTGCACTTACTGGTACATTATTGTTTTTATATGCTTTCTTTGCTTCCTTAAAAAGAATTTCCTCATACTTATCATTCATAAATACCACCATTTTTTTAATATTAATAAAAAAGTGCACACACATAGAGGTTATTAAGGCTGCTACTTTCCAATCCTGACCTATTTCTAACATTTGTGTTGCACATATAAATACTAACAAAAATATTATTACTTTGTCAATAAATATTTATTTTTTTATTATTAATATTTAATGTTCCACGTGGAACATTAATAAAGATGATAAATAATTTTTGCAAATATAGTATAATTTATTTAAAAAAATGCTATTATTATTATTTATAATGGTTTTTTACTATTGTTAATAAATCAATGTTCCACGTGGAACATTGTACGTTTTTATATAAAATAACTAAAGTTATCATTTTTTTATATCAATAAAATAATTATATTTAAATTTTTAAAATATAATATCTTTCAAAAATTATTTCCCGGGAAATAATTTTTTTATTTATTAATTACATTGTTAATGCTTAAAATTATTAATAATTTGATTTATCAATATATAATAACAATATCAAATATATTTTTAATATTGTATTTTTTATTGTTAATAAATCAATGTTCCACGTGGAACATTGAAATTAAATTAAATAATGAAGTATAAAAAATAGTTGATTAGATAATAAAATATTAGTAATTGATATATAAACTATTACATTGGTATTTTTTTGTTTATAATATTAAAATTATTGATACTATCACAATTAAATTAAAATATTAGTAAATAATATATTTTAAAATTTGTTAATATTTATAATGTTCCACGTGGAACATTGACTAACAATACATATTACTTAATACATATTTCAAATATTAATATCTAAATTAAAAGTATAATAAAATATACATATATATTAATTGTTTATCTTTTACTTTAAAATGTTATTATTTTTGTAAAATATTATTAGTTAATGAATAATATTTTACAAAAATGCAATGTTCCACGTGGAACATTGCATTAATTATTATTTTCTTCAGTATTATCAAATACCTCTTCTTCTTCTTTTTCAGTAATAGTAACTGATGTAACAGTTTGATTTTCCTTTAGTGAAATTAATCTAACACCTTGAGTATTTCTCTTTAATGTAGAAATTTTATTAATATCAAGTCTTATAACAATACCATTATTTGTTGTTATAATTGCATCTTCATCACCATCTATTGATTTAAATGCTACCAAATGTCCATTTTTATCAGTAATGTTTAATCCTTTAACACCCTTACTACCTCTATGTGTTAAACGATATTCTAAAACATTTGTTCGCTTTCCGTAACCCTTTTCTGTAATGATTAAAATCATTTTATCTTTATTAACAATTTCAGCTCCTACAACAACTTCATCTTCTTTTATATCAATTCCTTTAACACCAGAAGCACTTCTACCCATTAAACGAACTTCATCTTCAGTAAATCTTACCATTCTACCATTATTTGAAGCCATTATTACTTCATCAATACCAGAAGTCTTACAAACACTTATTAATTCATCATCATCTTTTAAAGTTATAGCTATTTTACCAGTTTTTCTTATTAAATCAAATTCTTCTGTTGGAGTACGTTTTACAAGACCTTTTTTAGTAAAGAATATTAAACTTAAAGGTTTATCCTCATTTTTATCACTATAATTAATAATTGACCTAATACTTTCACCCTTATCTAACTGTAAAAGATTAATTATAGGTATTCCCTTAGATTGTCTACTAAATTCTGGAATTTCATAACCCTTAATTCTATAAACTCTACCATAATTACTAAAGAATAAAATATAATCATGTGAACTACATGTTATAAGTTGTTCTACATAGTCCTCTTCATTTGTTGTCATACCTTTTATTCCAACACCACCACGGTTTTGTGATTTATAAGTATTTACAAGCAAACGTTTTATATATCCCTTACTTGTAAGAGAAATCATTATTTTTTCTTCAGGAATTAATGACTCATCCTCTATATAATCAATAGCTGTCATATCAATATTAGTACGACGTTCATCTGCATATTTTTCTTTTATTTCAAGTAATTCACTCTTAATTATACCAAGTACCTTTTCATCACTTGCTAATATTGAATTTAATTCATCTATTAATTTTAACAATTCTTGTAATTCATTTTCAACTTTATCACGTTCAAGACCTGTTAAACGACGTAATTTCATTTCCAAAATAGCATCAGCTTGAATTTCTGTTAAACCAAAATTACTAATTAATCCTTGTTTTGCAATTTCATCAGTTTTTGATTCACGAATAAGTTTAATTACGGCATCAATATGATCAAGTGCTATTTTTAAGCCTTCTAAAATATGAACTCTAGCTTGAGCTTTACTTAAATCAAACCTTGTCCTACGAATTATTACTTCTCTTTGGAAATCAATATACTTTGAGATTATATCCTTTAAACATAAAGTTTTAGGAGTACCATTATCAAGCATTAAGAATATAATTCCATATGTTGTTTGAAAAGCAGTATGCTTATATAATTTATTTAAAATAACCTGTGGATTAGCATCTTTTTTCAAAGTAATTGTTATTTTAATACCATTTTTTAAATCACTATGATAATCAGTTATACCATCTATTGTTTTGTTATGAACTAACTCTGCAACCTTATTTTTTAATTCTGATGTATTAACACCATATGGTACTTCATCTATTATAATATAATGTTTTCCATTTTTTTCCTCTATTGTAGCTTTACTTCTTATAGTAATACTACCTCTTCCTGTTTCATATGCCTTTTTAATACCACTATTACCTAAAATAGTTGCTCCGGTTGGAAAATCAGGTCCTTTTATAAACTTCATTAAACCATCTGTATCTATATCAGGATTGTCTATATAAGCTACACAACCATCAATTACTTCACCTAAATTATGAGGTGGTATATTAGTTGCCATACCAACTGCTATTCCCATTGTTCCATTTACTAATATATTAGGAAACCTTGATGGTAAAACAGAAGGTTCTTTTTCTGAATCATCAAAGTTTGGAACAAAATCAACCGTATCCTTATTTATATTTCTTAAAAGTTCAAGTGATATTTTTGATAAACGAGATTCTGTATAACGCATTGCAGCAGCTCCATAACCTTCTATATTACCAAAATTACCATGTCCATCAACTAACATATGTCTGTAAGAAAAATCCTGTGCCATTCTTACCATAGCTTCATAAATTGAACTATCACCATGTGGATGATATTTACCCATTACATCTCCAACTATTCTTGCACTTTTTTTATGAGGTTTATCAGGTGTATATCCAGATTCATACATAGAATATAAAATTCTTCTATGTACTGGCTTTAAACCATCTCTTAAATCAGGTAAAGCACGAGCAATGATAACACTCATTGAATAGTCCAAAAATGAATCTTTTACTTCTTTTACTATATTATTTTTTTCTAAACGATCCATAAACTTACCTCCCTACTACGCATCAATATTGCTAGCATATATTGCATTATTTTCAATAAACTCACGTCTTGGTTCAACATCATCACCCATAAGTTTTGAAAATACTTCATCTGCTTCTATTGTATCTTCTACTGTTATTTGTCTTAATGTACGTTTTGTAATATCCATTGTTGTTTCATTTAATTCTTCTGCATCCATCTCTCCTAAACCTTTCATACGCATAATATCATACTTTGTATTAGGAGATAATGTTTGTAAATATTCATCTCTTTCCTTTTCATCAAGTACATATTTTATTGTTTTACCATGCTTTATAACATATAAAGGTGGTTGAGCTGCATATACATGTCCTGCTTCAACAATAGGTCTAAAAAAACGATAAAATAAAGTTAACAAAAGTACTCTAATATGAGAACCATCAACATCGGCATCGGTCATTATAATAATTTTATTATATCTAAGTTTAGAAAGATCAAATTCATCCCCTATACCAGTACCAAAAGCTGTTATTATAGTTCTAATTTCTTCATTACCAAGAGCCCTATCAAGTCTTGCTTTTTCAACATTTAATATTTTTCCACGTAAAGGTAATATAGCTTGTGTCATACTATCTCTACCCTTAATAGCAGAACCACCCGCACTATCACCCTCGACTAAGAATATTTCGGATACACTTGGATCCTTACTTTTACAATCTGAAAGTTTACCATAAAAGTTAGTAATATCAAGGTCTCCTTTTCTACGAGTTGCTTCTCTTGCACGTTTTGCTGCAACTCTTGCATGACCTGCTGTTATTGCTTTTTCAATTATTATTCTTGCTTGGTCAGGATTTTCCATTAAAAATCTTTCTAATCCTTCACCAAATATTTTACTTGCAATAGCTCTTACTTCTATATTACCAAGCTTTGTCTTAGTCTGCCCTTCAAACTGTGGATTAGGATGTTTACAAGAAACTATCATTGTAAGTCCTTCTTTTACATCATCTGCAAGTAAACTATCATCTTTTTCTTTTAATAATTTATTAGCATATGCATATTTATTTAAAATTCTTGTAAGTGCAAGCCTTACACCATCCTCATGAGTTCCACCTTCTGGAGTTGTGATATTATTAACAAATGAATAAATGCAAGAATTATATGAAGAATTATATTGCATAGCAACTTCTATTGAAATATTATTTTCAACTCCTGAAACATCAATAATACTTTCATGTATAGGTTCTTTATTTTCATTTATCATTTTTACGTATTCTCTAATACCACCTTCATACATGAATTCTTCTTTTTTATTGTCTTCTCTCTCATCTATTAATATTATTTTTAAACCTTTATTTAAAAAAGCAAGTTCTCTTATTCTCTTTTTTAAAGTTTCATAATCAAATATTGTTGTTTCCTCAAATATTGTTGGATCTGGTTTAAATCTTACTGTTGTTCCTGTTTTTTCTTTAGGACAAGTATCAATTATTTTAAGTGGCTCTGTAACATGTCCTCCATCAACAAATTTTTGATAATAAACATTTCCATGCTTATATACCTTTACTTCAAGCCAAGATGATAAGGCATTTACAACTGATGCTCCAACACCATGTAATCCTCCAGATACTTTATATCCTCCACCTCCAAATTTTCCTCCTGCATGAAGTACTGTATATACTGTTTCTACTGTTGATTTACCAGTTTTTGGGTGAATTTCAACAGGAATACCACGTCCATTATCTTTTACTGTAATAATATTATTTTTTTCAACTATAACCTCAATAGTATTACAATAACCAGCAAGGGCTTCATCTATAGCATTATCAACTATTTCCCATACTAAATGATGTAAACCTCTTTCTCCAGTTGTACCAATATACATACCAGGTCTTCTTCTTACTGCCTCTAATCCTTCAAGTACTTGAATATCAGATGCATCATATTCATGTTCTTTTTGTTCCATTGTTTTACCTCTTTCCTTTTTGTAAATTACCATTTTTTATCTTAAAAATACTAGCTTTATCAAGTATCTTAGAACTAATATTTTTTATATCAGTTGTTGTTATAACAAACTGAATATTTGATTTAATAAATTTAATTAAGTTATTTCTCTTTTCTATATCAAGTTCACTAAATATATCATCTAATAAAATAACTGGATATGTTTTTTTTACTTCTTTAAATAGTGCTATTTCCGCTAATTTAAAGGATAAAACAGCAAGTCTTTGTTGTCCTTGTGAGCCATATAATTTCAAATCCATATCTTCTAAATAAAAAGATAAATCATCTCTATGAGGTCCAAATAAAGTCATTTTTTTAGCTACTTCATTATAAAAATTATCGTCATATAATTTTATAATATTTTCTTTACAAGCAAAATCTATATTTTTTTCGTAAATAATCTTTAAACCACTACTTTTAGTAAGTTTTTTATAAATATTATCAATATTATTATTTATATTTAAAATATATCTTTCCCTATAATTCATTATAACAAGTGCTCTATCAACTAAATTTTCAGTTAGAATTGCAAGATAATTTTTATCTATTTTATTTATATCTGTTTTTAGATACTCATTTCTTATTTTTAATATCTTATTATATTCATTTAATACTTTCATATAGTTATTAAAAAGTTGACATAACTCAATATTTATTAGATTTCTCCTTACTATTGGAGATTTTTTTATAATATCTAAATCTTCTGGATTAAACATAATAACATTTAAGTTAGATATATAATTTTGTAATTTTTTTTCTTCATTATTATTAACTTTTGTTATTTTTTTGTTCTTTGTAAGCACTATTTCCAGTTTTGTTTTATAAGATGACTTTAAAACTGTCCCTGATATCTTAGCAAAATCATTGTTTTTCTTTATTAAATCAATATCATCTAAGTTTTTTGATGCTTTTGTAAGTGCCAAAACATAAATGCTTTCTAAAATACTAGTTTTACCTTGAGCATTATTTCCAATAAATATATTAATATTTTTATTTAAATCTAATTCTAAATTTTCGATATTTCTAAAATTTTTTACGTTTAAATTAGTCAATATCATGTAATTTTCCTAAAAAGCCCTCATTTTGCTCCATCTCCCCTAAACTAGTACTCCACTACTTACATAATAATTATACCACAAAAACGGCAAAAAGAAGCAATAAAATGTATTTTATTCTTCTTTTTTTAGACTTGTTCTAACATTTAATACAGAATTTAAAAGTGATGCTTTAACCATTTGATTATATATTTGATTATATGGTATTCTTATAATAAATTTTTTACCAGTTTTAAAAAGTATAAGCGTATTTTTATCCTTTTTTTTAAGTTCTAAAATATTATTAAAAGCAATCCACATATTATTAGATAATCTAGGAGATGTTGTTGGAAAAAACGTTATATTATTTCTTTCATCTATTATAATTGGTGTTTTATATATTTTTCCAAGCAAATTTTTACTACCTTCTATCCTCCCATTATAAGAACTACCATAAAATTTACAACTATCATTAACTATTGTATAAATATCACAGTTTACTCTGTATTCTTTATTATTTTCAATAACTTTTGTCACTGTTTGCTTTAATGGCACTAAAGCACAAGTATTTTCATTAATCAAATAACCCATAAAATCCCCCAATATAAGTAAAAAATTGTAATAAAAAAGTATTACGAAATAATCATAATACTTTAATTTGTAAAAATTTGTCTAATTATCTTTATTTTTGCCAATTATTTGAATTATTCTTAAAAATAAATTTATATAATCAAGGTATATTTGAAAAGCTGCATATATAGCTCCTTTACTATCACCATACATATAATTCGAATTAGGTAATACATGATTAACATCATACGCTGTAAACATTAGAAATACTATAATTCCTACTATGTTAATAACAAAGTCTATATTTTGACTTCCAATAAATATATTAACAATAGTTGTTATTATAATTCCTAAAAGTGCAAAGAGTAAATAAATACCCCATTTTGTTAAATCTCTTTTAGTAAAATAACCATATAATGCAAGTAATAAAAATAATATTGAAGTTATTAAAAATACAAATATTATTGATGACATATTATATAGTAAAAATATTGATGATAATGTAAATCCTGTTGTAAACGAATAAAGTATATAACATGCATAAGCAAGAAATGTTGGCATCTTAGAAAGCAGAAAATTAAAGACAATAACTATTCCTATTTCTAATAATAATATAAACAAAAGTGAAGTACTTGAAAACATTTTTATTATAAGTTCTGGATTTAATGATACACAGTAACCTGTTAAAAATGATATAAAAAGTCCAACAAATAATAAACCAAAAACCCTTGAATAATAATTGTTTTGCATATATTTATCCTTTCTTTTTTTATTTTAGTATTATTAATATGTTCTAATTGGTAATATTAATCCTATTAAATCATCGTTATCGTCTTCTTTTAATAAAATAGGTTTAACTTCTCCAACAAATGATAAAATAACATCCTCTGTTGATATTGTTCTTAAAGCATCCATCATATATCTACTAGAAAATGATATTTTAATTTTATCATTACAAGTAACTTGTAATTTTTCCTCAACTTTTCCAATTTCAAGAGACATTGATGTAATTTTTAACATATTATTGTCAATTTCTAAAGTTATAACATTATTATCTTTATCATTATTTAAAATACTTGCTCTATCTACCATATTAAAGAATTCTCTTTTACTAACTCTTAAATCAAATAAAATATCACTAGGTATTAAATTAGTAGTATTAGGATAATTTCCACTTATAAGTCTTGATTGAAATAATATATTATTAAATTTAAAGATAATTTTATTATTAAATATATGTAATTCTATATCTTCATCAAATATATCTGTCAATAACTTATATAATTCATTTAAATTTTTACTTGGAATTATAATATTTATATCATTTTCTAACTTTTTATCAAGTTTTATCTTCTTTAATGCCAATCTATATGAATCTGTTGCACTACATTCTAAAGTATCCCCTACTGTTTTTAAATTCAAACCAGTAAGTACTGCTCTTGCTTCATCTGTTGATGAGGCATAATTAGTTTGATTTATTACTTCTTTAAACTTATTAACATTTATTGTTATAAAGTCTGATGTAAGGTCAAGATCAATAGGTGGATATTCACTAACAGATATACCATTTAAATTAAATTCACTATTTTCTGTATAAATTAATACTTTAGAATCATCTAATTTTTCAATATTAACAAACTCACTATCTAATTTTCTTACTATATCTAATATATATTTACCTTTTATTACAATATTACCACATCTTTCTATTATTAGGTCATCACTTTTTTCAATATATGTTTTTATAGTAATATCATTATCACTTGCTGTAAGTTCTAGTCTTTCTTTAGTAAGATTAAACTTTATTCCAGATAAAATAGGAATAATATTTTTACTAGATAAAGCTTTTGATACATCATTTAATGCATCAAGTAAAACATTTTTTCTAATTTTAAAATTCATAATTTTTTCCTTCTTTCTTTTATTATTTATATATTATTATTATTATAGCTGTTAATATTGTTAATAAGTCCTTCAAACCCTTTATTTTCAAGGAATATATTAACAAATAATTGTTAATAACTTTTAACAATATTAACAATCTATTAACAATTTTATCTTAAATCTTTTTCTATTTCTGCAATAGCATCATTTAATTCTTTATTATTTTTCATTTCTCTTTCTATTTTGTTACAAGAATGCATAACAGTTGCATGATTTTTTCCTCCAAATTCTATTCCAATTCGTTCAAAAGGTTCATCCGTAAGTTTTCTACAAAGGAACATTGCAACTTGTCTTGGAATAGCTATATTTGGTGGTCTTTTTTTTGATTTTATATCCTCAAATGATATTTTATAAAAGTTAGCAACACTTTTTTGTATTCTTCTTATATTGTTTTGGTCGGTAACAACTGTTTTTTTAGTAAAATCTTTTAATGCTTCCATAGCAAATTCAAGAGTTGGTGATGAAACTCCCATAATACATGAATAAGCAACAAGTCTTGTTAAGGAACCCTCAAGTCCTCTTACATCATTACCAATATTATTTGCTATATAATCAATTATATCATCATTTAAAGCAATTTTTTCACCCTTTAATTTTTTTCTTAAAATAGCAACTTTTAAATCATAATCAGGTGGAGAAATATCAACTTGTAATCCCCAGCAAAATCTAGTTCTTAACCTATCTTCTAAGGCTTTTAAGTCTTCTGGAGACCTATCACTTGAAACAATTATTTGTTTGCTATTATTGTGTAAATTGTTAAAAGTGTGGAAAAATTCCTGTTGTGATGCTGAAGCACCTCCTAAAAACTGAATATCATCAATAATTAGTACATCAATATCACGATATTTACATTTAAAAAACTCAACATAATCTAAATTATTATTTTTTCTTGAAAGACCCATAAAATCTTCTAAAAACTGGTCGCATGGTACATATAATACTTTTTTATGATGTCTATCTTCTATATAATTTCCAATAGCATGCATAAGATGAGTTTTTCCAAGACCACTATTACCATATATAAATAAAGGATTATATAAAACACCAGGGTTTTCTGCAACTGCAAGAGCTGCTGCTTGAGCAAATTTATTAGATTCTCCAACAACAAAGTTATCAAATGTATAATTTTTATTAAGGTTACTTTTAAAATTAAAATTACTATTTTTATTTTCAATATGTGATATTTTTATAACTTCTTGTTCCTTTATTTCTTCTTGTTCCTCTTTTAAAATAGAATCAAGATTATCTTTTAGAATAAATGATACATCAACAATTTTTTCATTTGTAAAATTGTTAATATTTTCAAGTATTAAGTTTTTGTAATTTTTTTCTATATGATCCTTATATAATATATAGGGAACAACAAGTCTTAATTTAGAATCTTTAATATCTAAAAATTCTAATTGTGAAAACCAAGTATTAAATGGTAAAGGTTCCATAATGTTTTTAATGTTGTCTAATGTTTTAAGCCAACAAGTTTTATCGTTCATAAAAATACCACCTCCCCATTAATAAAGTTTTGTTAAAAACCAATTTTATTGTAATACAAATTGTTAAAAAAGAAAATAGTAAAAAGATATTAACATACTTATTAACAAAGTTATTAACAACTAAAACCCTTTGTTTATATATTCTAAAATAGTTTTTAACAAATTTCAACAAAAAATTGTTAACATTTTTAACTTTTTGTTGATTTTGTTAATGTTAAAATTGTTAATACTGTTAAAAACTAAATAAAATATTTATTTAATAAGGATAAATAGTATTTATTATTAACAATATTTTGTTAATAACTCTGTTAATAATAAAATAGTTATAAACTTTTTAACAAAAAAAGTTGACAACTATTACAACATTTTATATAATAATAACGAATTAGTTTGGAGGTGCAAGATGAAAAAAGGAACTTTTCAACCAAATAACCGTAGAAAAAATAAAAAACACGGATTCTTTTCTCGTATGAAATCAGGCATTATTAACAAAAGAAGAGCAAAAGGTAGAAAACATTTATCTAAATAATATCCGCTTTAATAAAAAGTGGATTTTTAATATTTATGGAGAATTTTATGAAAAAAAGAAATATAGTTAGAAAAAGTGAAGATTTTTCTCGTATTATAAATAAAAGAAATGGTATATCTAACAAAGCATTTATTATAAATCAAGAAGATAATAACGAAAAAATTACAAAGTTTGGAATAACATTTAAACATAACTTATGTAATGCTGTTATGCGTAATAAATTAAAAAGACAAGTAAAGTCAATTATAGATAATAACAAAAATATATATGAAATTTCTAAAAATTATATTATAATAATAAGAGAAGGAGCACTTTCTCTTTCATATCAAGAAAAAGAAAAAGAACTTATATCTTTATTTAATAAACTAAAGGAGAAAAAATAATGAAAAAATCAAAAAAAATATTAATTATACTATTACTTATTATTTCGCTTACAGGTTGTACTAAAGTATTAAAAGATAAGGATGGGAAACCAGTAATTAATAAGGAAACAGGACAATCAATGACAGAAAACATTGTCTGTAAACCAACTGATAAAGAAACAATAAAAATATATGAAGAAAACAATGTTGACTTAAGTAAATTACCAGATTGTTCTAACATGAAAATAAGTGGTGAATATGAAAATATTTGGAACAGCCTATTTGTAAGACCACTTGCATTCCTTATTATGAAAATTAGAAACTTGGTTTCATCATCAGGACTTGCAATAATAATAATTACACTTATAATAAGGCTAATATTATATCCAATAACAAGAAAAACAGCTATGCAATCTGAAAATTTAAAAAAGGCTCAACCAGAAATAGATAAAATAGAAAAGAAGTATAAAGATAAAACCGATAATGAATCTGTGGCTATGAAAGGTCAAGAGATGATGATGATATATAAAAAATATGACATCAATCCATTATCTGGATGTATATTTGCTTTCTTACAAATTCCACTTTTATTTGCCTTTTTAGAAGCAATAAATAGAGTTCCAGCAATATTTGAAGAAAAATTTTTATTTTTCCAAATGGGAACAACACCATGGATAGCTTTAAAAAATGGTGAATGGGTATACTTAATTTTAATTATACTAATTCTTTTAACAACATATTTTTCATTTAAAATGAATCAGTCAACAAATACATCAAAAGAAATGGAAAAACAAAATAAAATGATGATGTATTTCATGGTAGTATTTATAGGATTTATGTCATTTCAATTATCAAGTGCTGTTGCAGTATACTGGATAATATCATCAATATTTACAATAGGACAAAATATAATTACAGATAAACTTATGAAAAATAAAAGATAAATAATAAAAAAATTAAGAGGTATGATATGAAAAAAGAAGTAATAATTGGAAAAACAATGGAAGAAGTAAAAGAGGAAGCAGTAAAAAAATTTAATCTACCAGAAGAAGAATTAATTTTTAATCAAATTAATCAAAAATCTACTTTATTTAATACTAAAATAGAAGTAGAAGTAATAAAAAAAGAAGATTTAAATAACTATATAAAAGATTTTATTCATAATATATTAGAATTAATAGGAATTGAATCTAATATTGAATATAGAGTTAAAGATGGTAGTGTTTGGTTTAACGTAATATCAAAAGAATCATCTATATTAATAGGAAAAGGTGGTAAAAATATAGATGCATTGCAAACAATAGTAAATCAACATTTACATAATGAACTTAACATTTTATATAGAATTCAAATAGATGCTGGCGATTATAAAAGACAAAAAGAAATAAGATTTACCAAGTTAGCTAAAAAAACTGCAAAAAGTGTTGCTTTATGTGGATACGAAATAAAACTTGATCCAATGAATGCTTATGACAGAAGAATAATTCATAATGCCTTAAAAGATAGTTTAGATGTAACAACAAAATCTCAAGGCGAAGAACCAAATAGATACGTTGTTATAAAACCAAAAGATTAATAAATGTAGATGTAAATGCTACATTTTTTGTTAAAAAAAATAATTGTAAAATTATATACTTTGTTGTATACTAAAGGCACAAAAAAGGAAGTGAACTTTTATGGATGATTGTATAGCAGCTATAGCAACATCACTTGGTACTAACGCCATATCAATAATAAGAGTAAGTGGAAAAGATTCTATTGAAATAGTAGATAAGATATTTTCTGGAAACTTAAAAAATAAAGAAAGTCATACCATAACATATGGTTATATAAAAGATAAAGATAAAAAGATAGATGAAGTTTTGGTATCTATTTTTAAAGCCCCAAAAAGTTTTACTGCAGAAAATGTTGTAGAAATAAACTGTCATGGAGGTATTGCAACAACCAAAAAAGTATTAAAATTATTACTTTTAAATGGTTGTAGACAAGCACAAGCGGGAGAATTTACAAAAAGAGCTTTCTTAAATGGAAGAATAGATTTAACAAAGGCAGAAGCAGTACAAGATTTAATAAATGCTAAAAGTGAAAATGCTAGAAAAATAATAATGAATAATTTAGAAGGCAAAACCAGCAGTAAAATAAAGGAGTTAAGACAAAAATTAAGAAGTATTATATCTAACATAGAAGTAAATATAGATTATCCAGAGTATCTTGATATTGAAGAAATGACAAGAGAAAAAATAATAGATAATCTTGATTACATAAAAGAAAATTTAAATTCAATAATAGAGAATAGTAAAAATTCAAAAGTAATAAAAGACGGTATAAATGTTGCAATAATAGGAAGACCAAATGTTGGAAAAAGTAGTATTTTAAATAAATTATTAAAAGAAGATAAAGCAATAGTTACAGATGTTGCAGGAACAACAAGAGATATAGTTGAAGGACAAGCTGTAATAGATGGTATTTTACTAAATTTTATAGATACTGCAGGAATTAGAAAAACAGATGATAAAGTAGAACAGATAGGAGTTACCAAGTCATTAAATGAACTTTCTAATGCCAATCTTATAATACTTGTTTTAAATAATAATGAACCTTTAACAGAAGAGGATAAATATTTACTTAACTTAACAGAAGATAAAAAAAGAATAATAGTAGTAAATAAAAATGATTTGGAAAATAAATTACAAATTAAAGAAGATGTAATAACAACAAATACTAATAGTTATGAAGGAATAGAATCACTTATAAATAAAATAAAAGAAATGTTTAATTTAGATAAAATAGATACTGATGACTTTAACTATGTATCAAATGTAGAACAAATAGCAAAATTAGAAGAAGCAAGACAAAGTTTAATTGATATAGAAACATCATTAAAAAATGATATGCCAATAGATATAATTGAAATAGATATTAAAAATATTTGGACTATTTTAGGAGAAATTTTAGGAGAAACTTATACAGAAGAATTACTTGATAACTTGTTTAAAGACTTTTGCGTAGGAAAGTAATATAAAAATATTGCAAAAAAATATTAATAGTTATATAATACGTAAAGAAAAAAGAAGGAATGAATTATGAATTATGAAGTAATTGTTGTAGGTGGTGGACATGCTGGATGTGAAGCATCTCTTGCTTGTTCTAGAATGGGGCATAAAACCTTACTTATAACAGGAAATATAAAAAATATAGCAGATGCGCCATGTAATCCCTCTATCGGGGGACCTGCTAAAGGAGTTATTGTCCGTGAAATAGATGCTCTTGGCGGAGAAATGGGAAAAAATACTGATAAAAGCAATCTTCAAATGAAAAAATTAAATACAAGGAAAGGACCTGCTGTATGGGCATATCGTGCTCAAATAGATAAAGTCATTTACCCAAAAAATATGCTTGAAACCCTAAAAAAAGAAAAAAATCTTACAATTTTAGAAGGTATGGTTGAAGATTTAATTATAAATGATAATAAAGTATATGGAATAAGACTTGAAAATGGCGAAGAAATAAGATCAAAAAGTGTTATTTTAACAACTGGTACCTACCTAAAAGGACAAATATTACGTGGATCAAAAAAACATTCTGGAGGCCCTCATGGAGAAAGACCTTCATTACATTTAAGTGATAAATTAAAAGAATATGGTTTCACTATTCAAAGGCTTAAAACTGGTACTCCACCTCGTATTTTAAAAGAATCAATAGATTATAGTGAAGCTTTAGTGCAACCTGGAGATAATGAAGTTATAACATTTAGTTTTGAAAATAAACCATATTACAAAGTTGAAGATCAAGAAGATTGTTATTTAATTTATACAACTCCAAAAACACATGAAATAATAAAAGCAAATTTAAAGAAATCAAGTATGTATGGAGGCTATGTTGAAGGTATTGGACCAAGATACTGTCCTTCTATCGAAGATAAAATAGTACGTTTTGAGGATAAAGAACGTCATCAACTATTTTTAGAACCAGAAAGTAGATACTATGATGATATTTATTTGCAAGGATTTTCAACAAGTATGCCAGAAGATATACAAGAAATAATGGTACACTCTCTTCCAGGACTTAAAAATGCCAAAATATTAAAATATGCTTATGCTATCGAATATGATGCTATAGACCCACAACAATTAAAACAAAGTCTTGAAACAAAAATTGTAGAAAATCTATTTACTGCAGGACAAATAAATGGAACATCAGGATATGAAGAAGCAGCAGGACAAGGATTAATTGCAGGAATAAATGCCTCATTAAAATTAGAAGGAAAAGATCCATTAATTTTAAAAAGAAATGAAGCATATATTGGAGTTTTAATAGATGACTTAGTAACTAAAGGTACTAAAGAACCATATCGTATGTTAACATCAAGAGCAGAATATAGGTTACTTTTAAGAAATGATAACGCTGATTTAAGATTAACTGAGTATGGAAGAAAAATAAATCTTGTAACAGATGAAGATTATAATAGATTTAAAACTAAAAAAGAAAATATAGAAAAATTAACTAATTATTTAAAAAACAAATATATAACTCCTAAAAAAGAGATAAATGAATATTTAAATAGTTTAAATTCCTGTTCCATAAAAGATAGAATATCCCTATATGATTTATTAAAAAGACCTGAAATAGACTACGAAAATGTAGGAGAATTTGTAGAAGATGTATATGATAAAGAAGTAATAGAACAAGTTGTTATAAATATAAAATATGAAGGATATATAAAAAAGGAAGAAAAACAAGCACAAAAAATGCTAGAGTACGAAAATTTAAAACTTCCTACTGATATGGATTATTTAAATATTAAAAATCTAGCAAGTGAAGCAAGATTAAAACTTGATAAAGTACATCCAACATCTATAGGTCAAGCAATGCGTATAAGTGGTGTAAATCCTGCTGATATATCAATTTTAATGATAGAATTAAAGAAAAAAAATAAATAGTACCCTACTCTTTTGGTACTTTTTTCTTACTAAAAATTATTATATAATAAAAAAGGTGATAAAAATGACAATAAATGAATTTATTGAAAATTTAAAAGAATTAGGTATAAATATTAATGAAGAACAATTAAAAATGTTAAATACCTATTATGAAATGTTAGTAAAATATAATGAAAATGTTAATCTAACTGCTATAACTTTAAAGGAAGATGTCTATTTAAAACATTTTTACGATTCATTAACTTTAATAAAAGCAATTTCTTTAAATCAAAAATTAAGTATTTGTGACGTTGGTACAGGAGCAGGTTTTCCAGGACTTGTTTTAAAAATAATATTCCCTACTCTTTCTGTAACTTTAGTAGATGCCTTAAATAAAAGAATAAACTTTTTAAATGATGTTATAAAAGCCTTAAATTTAAAGGATATAGAAACAATACATAGTCGTATTGAAGATTTAAAATTTTATGAAAAATATGACATTGTTGTATTAAGAGCAGTTGCTAAAACAAGTATATTACTTGAATTTTCATGTAATTTACCAAAAGTAAATGGTTATGTAGTATTAATGAAAGGACAAATAGATGAAGAACTAAAAGAAAGTTTAAATGCTATAAAAATACTATCATATAATTTAGAGAAAGTAATAAAATTTCACTTACCAAAAGAAAATAGTGAAAGATCTTTAATAGTTTTAAAACATATAGGGCATACAAATAAAAAATATCCAAGAAGTTATGCTAAAATAAAATTAAAAAATTTGTAAATTTTGTTTACTTTTACTAATAATTTTATTATTATATAAATACATGTAGGGGGATTTAATATGAATGAAAAAGAAGAGTTAAAACAAAGTATATTTAATTTTTTTGAAAAACAAAAATCAAAAACTTATGCATATAACCAATTATTAAAACTTTTTAATGTTACCAAAAAAGAGGAACCAATATTTAATGAAGCCTTAAGAACACTTCAAATACAAGGAAAAGTGCTTTTTACAAATAGCAAAAAATATACACTATTTCCATTTAATACAAGCCTTGTAACAGGTAAAATAAAATATGATACTACAGATGGCTATTATGTTTTAGTAAATAATAAAAAAATATTTATTCCAAACTATCTTTTAAATGGTGCTTTAGAAAAAGATTACTGTTTAATAAATAAAAATTATAAAGATAAAAATAATCAGTATGGTGAAGTAAAAAGTATTATTTATAGAAAAAAAGATGAATACATATTTGACTATATATACGAAGATGGCAAAACAAAATTAGTACCCTACTCCTTTGACTTTCCTTATAAAATAAATCTTAAAAATATAGAAAAAGAAAAATTAGTTGTTGGAGAAAGAGTATCCCTTGTTTTAGAAAAGTTGGATGATAATACTTACACAGCTTATGTAAAAGATTATATAGGACACGTAACAGATCCAGATTTTGAAATAAAAACTATAGCAAAAAAGTTTGATATAGAGCTTGATATACCACAAAATGTACTAAAAGAAGTACAAGAAATTAAACAATATGTAACCGAAAAAGAAATGCAAGGTAGAACTGATTTAAGAGATAAAAGAATTGTAACCTTAGATGGTGTAGATACTAAAGATATAGATGATTCTTTTTTAGTGACTAAAAATTTAGATACTTATACCCTACTAGTTTCTATCGCAGATGTTTCTCATTATGTAAAATATGGTTCAAAAATATATGAAGATGCTAAAAATCGTGGTAATAGTTACTACCCTGCTAACTTTGTTATACCAATGCTTCATCATTTATTATCAAATGGTATATGTTCTTTAAACGAAAATGTTGATAGACTTACCCTATCTGTTTCAATGACAATAAATAAAAAAGGACAAGTAATTGACTATAATATTTTTGAAGGCGTTATAAATTCTAAAAAGAAAATGAGTTATGAAGATGTAAATAAAATATTTGATGGTGAAATTATTCCTGGTTACGAACCATTTATCAATGACTTAGAGGTAGCAAGAGAACTTGGTGAAATCTTAAATAACGTAAAATGTAAAAGAGGTTATATTAATATGGGAGAAAATGAAATATCATCATCAAAAGAAGAGGATAATATAACAATTAAAAGCCAAGAAAGAGGTATCGCAGAGCATATGATTGAGGATTTTATGTTACTCGCAAATGAAACTATTGCAAAATATGCCTTTTCTATGTCTTTACCTTTTATATATCGTGTGCATGAAAAACCAGATAAAGAAAAAGTAAAAGAAGTCCTACAAGTTATAAAAAATATGGGATATGACATTAAAGTTCACCATAAATTAGATACAAATTATGCTATGCAAGAAATAATGGAACAAGTATCTAAACTTCCAGAAGCTAGTATTATCTCACTTATGATACTTCAAACATCTATGAAAAGAGCAATTTATACAAAGGATAAAATGGAACATTTTGGTTTAGCCCTTAAAAATTACACTCACTATACAAGTCCAATAAGAAGATTTATAGATCTTATAGTTCATATGTTAATTAAAAAAAATCTACATGGAGAAGTATTGGAAGACCAAGAAGAATTGTTAGAAGAATTAACAGAAATATGTAATCATTGTAATCAAACAAATAAAAATGCTGATGACTTTGAAAGAGCTGTAAATAATATGTTAATAATGGAATATTTAGAACAAAATACGGATAAAATATTTAATGTTATCATAGTAAATATTAATTCAAACACTATAACAGTAAAAACAGACAATGAAATATATGGAAAAATATATATAGATTCATTAACAGAAAAGTATAATTATGATAGCAAGAAAAAAAGCTTATATCATGGAAATGACACCTTAAATGTTGGAGATACTATAAATGTAGTTGTAAAAAAATTAGACAAAGAACATAGTAAAATTACATTTAAATATCTAAATAAAGTCTTAGAAAATGAAACAAATACTCTAAAACGTATAAGAAAATAAACATAAAATTACCTAAATGGTAGTTTTTTCTTTGTTATAAACTTGAAGCACACAAAACATAATTATTCATAAGTGTATTGCCACTTGTATGCAACAAAAATTTAATTAAAATAACTTGTAAATTAATAAAAAATATTATATAATGTAATATAGGTTAATAGTACGAAGAATGAAAGAGGGTATAAATTATGAATTTAGAAAAGGAAGTATTCGAATTAGAACTTGCTGATATATTGCCAAATAGATTTCAACCAAGAGAAAAGTTTGATGATACAGATTTACAAGAACTTGCAACATCAATAAGAGAACATGGTGTAATTCAGCCTATTATTGTAAGAAAAGTAGGAGATAAATACGAGATAATAGCAGGAGAAAGAAGGTTCCGTGCCTCACAACTTGCAGGGCGTACAACTATCCCTGCGATAATAAGAAATATAGATGACAAGGAAAGTGCTAAAATTGCCTTACTTGAAAATTTACAAAGAAAAAATCTAACTTCAATCGAAGAAGCAAGAACATACCAAACAATATTAAAATTAGATAATTTAACACAAGAAGAACTTGCTGAAACACTTGGAAAATCACAATCTGCTGTTGCCAATAAGTTAAGATTATTAAATCTTACACCAGAAGTACAAGATGCTCTTTTAAAAGAAGAAATATCAGAACGTCATGCAAGAAGTTTACTTAATATACAAGACCCAGAAAAACAAAAAGAACTATTAAATAAAGTAATAATGCAAAGAATGACAGTAAAACAATTAGATGATGAAATAGCTCTTATAACAGGCAAAGTAAACCCAAATGCAGTAGAAGAAAAAATAGTACAAGAAGAAAAAAATGAAAATAAAGAAGTTCCTCAAACTTTAACTATTACACCAGAAGTAAAAGAAGAAGAGGTAAAAGTAGAAAATAAACCAATAGATAGAAATATATTTAATAGGTTAAGACAAGATGAAACCGAAGTAGAAAAAGAGGAAACACCTTTAGATGATATACCAAAAGATCCTTATAAAGATATATTAGAAAATACTTATATTCCAACATCAAAAGAATTAAAAATGGCTCCAGAACATGATACTATGCCAACACCTAAATATGAAGGTCCAAAATATGATTTTAATTCATATACTAATGAAGAACCAAAACAATATACTGCCTATAATAGAATTGAATCATTATTAACAAATGATGCTTTAGATAATAAAGAAAAAGATATTAAAGAAGTAAAAGAAGAAGTACAAGATGATACTAAGGAGCAAAATAATGATATATATGATATGCGTTTTGCTATAAATAATTTTAGACAAGCTATACAAAATACAGAAAAATTTGGTTTTAAAATAGAAACTGAGGAATTTGATTTTGATAATGTATATCAAATTATAATAAAAATAGATAAAAATAAGAAGGATGTAAATTAATATATTTGCACCTTTTTTAAATTTTATAAAAAAGTTTTAAAATATACTTTAAAAATATTCCAATTTTTGATAAACTATATATAGTCTAAAAAAGAAGTAGGAGTATTATTATGGGAAAAGTAATTTCATTAATTAATCAAAAAGGTGGCGTAGGAAAGACAACAACAAGTATAAACCTTGCTGCATCTTTAGCCATATTAAATAAAAAAGTTTTACTTGTAGACTTAGATCCACAATGTAATGCAACAACAGGAATTGGAATAAATAAGGGAGATATTGAAAAAAGTATTTATAATGTTTTAAATAATTCATGTGAAATAGAAGATGTAATTATAAAAACAAAATACAAAAATTTATATGTTTTACCAGCAAATATTAATTTAGCAGGTATTGATATTGAAATAAGAGATAATAGTAGAAATGATTCAAATTATCTTCAAGCAGAACAATTAAAAATACATATAGATAAAATAAAAAATGATTATGATTACATTATAATAGATTGTCCCCCAGCACTTGGTATAATTACAACAAATGCACTAACTGCAGCAGATTCAGTAATTATTCCAGTACAATGTGAGTTTTTTGCACTTGAAGGTATTACCCAGTTATTAAAAGCAATAATGTATACTAGAGAAAATTTAAATCCAAATTTAAGTATTGAAGGTGTACTTTTAACAATGTTTGATGCAAGAACTAATATGAGCATAGAAGTAGTTGAAGAAATAAGAAAATATTTTAAAGATAAAGTCTATAATACAATAATACCAAGACTTATAAGATTAACTGAAGCTCCATCACATGGCAAACCAATTATAGTATACGATCCAAAAAGTAGAGGAGCTGAAGCATATCTAAATTTAGCCAAAGAGGTGATAGAAAAAAATGCAGGAGCAGAGTAAAAGAAAAGCATTAGGAAGAGGACTTGAAGAATTATTTAATATAGAAGATGTAAGTTATAGCAACCTTGAAGAAAAAATAATGGAAGGAACTAAACCTGATGAAGTAAAAGAATTAAAAGTAGAAGAAATAAGAACAAATCCATATCAACCAAGAAAAATATTTGATGAAGAAAAGTTAAAGGAATTAGCTCAGTCAATAAACCTATATGGTGTAATCCAGCCAATTATCGTAAAGAAAAGTATCAAAGGTTATGAAATAATTGCGGGAGAAAGAAGATATAGAGCATCAGTAATGGCAGGTAAAACTACTATTCCAGCAATTATTAGAGATTTTTCGGATGAAGAAATGATGGAAATCGCTATACTTGAAAATTTACAACGTGAAAATTTAAATGTTTTAGAAGAAGCCATGGCTTATGACAGTTTAATGAGAAGACTTAATTTAACACAGGAAGAAGTTGCTAAAAGAGTTAATAAAAGTAGAAGTCATATAACAAATATACTTGGTATTTTAACATTACCAGAAGATGTGAAAAAACAAATAGCAGAAAATAAAATAACAATGGGACATGCTAGAGTATTATCAAAATTAGATGATACCGAAAAAATAAAGTATCTTGCTAAAAAAGTAGCAGATGAATCATTAAGTGTAAGAGAACTTGAAAGCATGACAAGTGGCGATGAAACGCCAAGAAGACATAAAGTTGTAAAACAAAAAAGTTTAATATATCAAGATTTAGAAAAAGAATTATCTCTTTATTTAGGAACAAAAGTAAAATTAAATAATAAAAAATTAGTTATTTCCTTTGTAAATGATAAAGATTTAAATAGAATACTTGAAACAATAAATTATAATAATAAATAGGAAAAAAAATATGGAAAATATTAATTATAAAATAGGAACAAAAGTAATTATGAAAAAAGAACACCCTTGTAAAAACAATATCTTTGAAGTTGTAAGATTAGGTGCGGATATAAAAGTAAGATGTATTAAATGTAATAGATTAGTATTAATGCCAAGAATTGACTTTAATAAAAAAATAAAAAAAATAGTGGAGGAATAATTATGGCAAAGAAAAAAATGAAAAAAATTATTTTACATCCAATAACAACTTATATAATATTAATATTTGTAACAATATTTTTAAGTTTTATATTAAAATTATTTGATTTTTCAGCAACATATAACAGCATTAATTATTCAACTGGAACATTAGAAAAAACAATAGTAACAGTTAACAATATGTTAAGTTATGAAGGTATAAAATATGTTTTAAGTAATGCCGCTAAAAACTTTATTTCATCAACTACCTTATCAACCTTAATTATAACTTTAATAGGACTAGGTATTGCTGAAGAAACTGGTTTTATCCAAACATTTATGAAAAGAAGACTTGTAAAAGTAAATCCTAAAGTAATTACTTTTATGCTCTTTTTAATAGCTTTAGCATCAAGTATAGTAAATGAAGTAGGTTATGCTATTTTAATTCCAATAGGAGCACTTTTATTTCTATTTAATGGAAGAAATCCCCTTGTTGGAATAGCAACATCTTTTGCAGGAGTTGCCTTTGGTTATGGTATAAGCTTATTTGTTGGAACAATGGATATAAACCTATTACCATATACAACAAGTGCTGCTAATTTAATAGATAAAAGTTATTATGTACGTATGACATCAAACCTATTTATCATGATAGCAGCCTGTGTCATATTATCTATAGTAGGTACTATTATAACAGAAAAGTTTATTGTTAAAAAACTTGGAAGATATGTACTTAAAACAAGAGATGAGCTAGGAGTTACAAAAGAAATAGAATATTTAGATTTACAATATGAAGAACAGAAAAAAATAAAAGAAGAAAAAAGAGAGAAAAAAGGTTTAAAATATGCAGAAATTGCAGGTATAATAGGTATTATAATATTTATATATATGATAATTCCAAATTTACCTTTATCAGGAATGTTATTAGATTTAGAAGAAGAAGCCTATGTGGATCAATTATTTGGTACTAATTCATATTTCCAAGATGGTTTTACTTATATGATGAGCATCTTATTTGCAATAATTGGAATATTCTATGGAATAGGCTCACAATCTATAAAAAATGATAAAGAACTATTTATAAAATTAGGAGAAAAATTTAGTGAAATAGGACTTTTACTTGTTATGTTATTTTTCTCAGCACAATTTATAGCTATATTTAAAGAATCAAATATAGGAACAGTTATAACAGCAATACTAACTAATATTTTAAAGTCAATGTCCTTATCAGGAATACTTTTAATACTACTTACCCTTATTGTTGTTGCAGTATCAAATATATTTTTAACATCATCAGTATCAAAATGGATGATAATATCACCAAGTATTGTACCTATGATGATGCAATTAAATATAAACCCAGCCTTTACTCAATTTATATTTAGAGCAGGAGAATCAATGACAAATGGAATAACACCACTATTACCATATTTCATTGTTTATATAGGTTATTTAAATATATATAATAAAGATAAAGAAAAACCTATAACTATTGGAAAAGGCTTAGATATAATGAAACCATATTTTATTGGACTTTCACTATGCTGGATTATAATAGTTATTATGTGGTATATAATAGGTTTACCTATAGGACCAAATGTATATCCAACACTTTAGATATTTCAAAACACTTGAAATATCTTTTTTTTTTATGTATAATTCTTCTTGAAGGGAAGAGGTAATATGGGATTAAAAGCAGGAATAGTAGGACTTCCAAATGTAGGGAAATCAACCCTATTTAATGCAATAACAAAAAAACACATTTTAGTAGCAAATTATCCATTTGCAACAATAGAACCAAACGTAGGAATTGTAACAGTTCCAGATATTAGGATGGAAAAATTAGAAGAAATATACACTCCAGAAGAATTAAAACCAGCAACATTTGAATTTGTTGATATAGCAGGAATTGTAAAAGGGGCAGCAAATGGAGAAGGACTTGGTAATAAATTTTTATCACATATAAGAGAAGTAGATGCAATAGTAGAAGTTGTAAGATGTTTTGATGATAAAGAAATAACTCATGTTGATGGTAGTATTGATCCAGTAAGAGATGTTGAGGTAATAAATTTAGAACTTGCACTTGCAGATCTTGAAATTATAAATAATCGTATTGATAGAATAAGAACAAAAGCCAAAACAACCAAAGAAAAAGAAACAGTAATTGAATTTAATACTTTAGAAAAAGCAAAAGAGTCACTAGAAAAAGGAATACCATTAAGACTTGTAAAATTCACAGAAGAGGAACAAATTGCCATAAAATCATTTAACTTTTTAACATTAAAAACACATATTTATATAGCAAATATAAAAGAAGATGAAATAGGTACAGAAAATAATTATGTAAAAGCCCTAAAAGAATATGTAAAAAAAGAAGGTGCTAAAGTAATTATTATATCAGCTCAAATAGAAAGTGAACTTGCAGAACTTTGTGATAGTGAAAAGTATGAGTACTTAAAAGAATTAGGCATAAATGAATCTGGTCTTGATAAATTAACAAGAGAAACATATGAACTTTTAGGCTTAAAAACATATTTTACTTGTGGTCCAAAAGAAGTAAAAGCTTGGACATATAAAGATGGTATGAATGCTAAAGAATGTGCTGGAATAATACATAGTGATTTTGAAAAAGGCTTTATAAAAGCAGAAGTAATTGCGTATAAAGACCTAATTCAGTACAAAACAGAAAGTAAAGTAAAAGAAGCAGGTAAATTTAGAATAGAAGGCAAAGAATACTTAATGCAAGATGGAGATATTTGTCATTTTAGATTTAATTTATAATTAAAGGTAGACAAAATAGTTAAATAAATTTATAATAAAAAATATAAAGTAGAAAAAGGTGGTTTCATGAATTCTATAAGTATTAAAAAACTACAAGAAGATATAGAACTTTTAAAAAATCAAATAAAACTAAATATAAATATAATGTTAGAAAGCTCTAAAAATATAACAGTATTTCAAGAATTTGAAAATAATGCCAAAGAAATATTTGAACATCAAAGAAAAACAGAACATTTTTATTTATCAAAGCAAAGTTTTGACAATTTAAGAGGAGTATTTTTTATAACTGGAGGACCAAATTATAAAGAATTAAAAGATTTAATATACTTTTATATTCAAACATATAAATTTAAAAAAGATCAAAGAAGATTTGTAAATTATGAAGATTTGGAAAATAGAATACTTGAGTGTACTACTTTAGAAATTAATAGAATTATAAAACTTAGAGATAATTTACAGGAAGCAGTTAAACTCCAAGCATTAATAGAAAAAGTAGAACAAGATATAAAAAGTGAAAAAATAATAGATTTAGAAAGACAAGATTTATATAAAATATATAACCTTGTAAAAGACATAGATGTAAAAATAATACTTGAAATTCTAGAATATAATAATAGTTTCATAAATAAAGAAGTAAAAGAAGAAGTACAAGAAGAAGAAATTAAACAAAGTGGTGAAAATAAAATAGAATTACAAGAGGAAAAAGAACTTGAGGAAAAAGATGAAGAAGAAAAACCACTTGAAAAAGAAGATTTTGAAGAAATAGAAAATTTATATGAAGAAGATTCTAAACTATCTTTATCCCCAAATGCATCAAGTATTTATAGTGTAATTACATCAATGATGTTAACAGAAAATATGGAAGATATACAAAATTATATAAAAACAACTGTAAACTGGGGAAAAGCATATATAGATGAAATAATAAATTATTTAAAACAAATAAATGATATGGAAACTTTAAATGTAATAAAAAAGGCACTAGATACACCCCAACAAGAAGAAACATTAGAAAATGAAAAGGTAGATAAGCAAGAAAAAACAGCTCTTTTAATTTTTAAAGGGTATGATAAAACAACATCATTAATAGAAAAAGATGTAAAACAAATTGTTGATAAAGGACACTTGTTAGGAGTACAAAAGTATTTGGATGAATTATCATGTGGAAATATTAATATGCGAGAAGAAAAGTATGAAGCAGAACTTGCTGGGTCATATCATAAAAAAAGTGAAAAAGCAGTAAGATTAAGTTATGATATCTTAAAAGAAGGCATATATTACATATATAATATAACTGTAAAAAAGGATAACTGGGATAAATCAAGTAGAGAAAGTATTAAAAGAAGAAGACCAAATGATAAAGAAAAAACAGATTTATTAAAGGCTTTGGAAGATAAAGAAAAGTTTAGTGAAATAGTTAAAAGAAATGATGAAATTCTAAATAATATTACTAAATATATTGAAGATAACACAAATAAAAAAAATAAGGACTTAAAGTAGTACAAAGTCCTTTTATATTGAAATAAAAATGTTAAAATGTTGACTTTATAACCATATCTACATTATAATAAATATTGCAAAGAAATAATAAATCTATATATAAATAAGGAGGATTATTATGAGTATATTAAAAATTTTTGATCATGAATATAAAGAGTTAAAAAGATTTAAAAAAATAGCAGATGAAATAGTAAGTAAAGAAGAAGAATATAAAAAGTTAACAGATGAAGAGTTAAAACATAAAACTGTAGAATTAAAAGAAGAATTAAAAAATGGTAAAACAGTTGATGATATAGTAGTTGATGCTTTTGCAACAGCAAGAGAGGCATGTTTTAGAGTAATACATGAACGTCCTTACTACGTACAACTTTTAGGAGGACTTGCTCTTCATTATGGAAATATAGCAGAGATGAAAACAGGTGAAGGAAAAACTTTAACATCAGTTCTTCCAGCTTATCTTAATGCCTTAACAGGTGAAGGAGTACATATAGTAACAGTAAATGAATATTTGTCAGAGCGTGATAGCAAATGGATGGGTGAAATTCATAGATTTTTAGGACTTACTGTAGGGTTAAACTTAAGAGAATTATCACCAAGTGAAAAAAGAGAACAATATAATTGTGATATTTTATATACAACAAATAATGAAGTTGGTTTCGATTATTTAAGAGATAACATGGCAGTAAGAAAAGAAGATAGAGTACAAAGACCATTAAATTATGCCATTGTTGATGAAGTTGATTCTGTTTTAATAGATGAAGCAAGAACACCTTTAATAATATCAGGAGGATACTTAGAAAGTAAAAATTTATATTTAGAAGCGGATCGTTTTGTAAAAGGTTTAAAAGAAGGCGAAAGCTATACTGTTGATGAAAAAACAAAAAAAGTAAACTTAACAGATGAAGGTGTAAAGAAAGCAGAAGAATATTATCATATAGACAATTTATATGATGTAAATAACACAAGTTTAGTACACTTTATAAATCAAGCATTACATGCTAACTATTCTATGAAAAAAGATGTTGATTATGTAGTACAAGATGGACAAATAATAATAGTAGACCAATTTACTGGAAGATTAATGCAGGGTAGAGCTTTTTCGGAAGGATTACATCAAGCTATTGAAGCCAAAGAAGGAGTTACTATAAATCAAGAAACAAAAACACTTGCCACAATTACGTTCCAAAATTTGTTTAGAATGTACAAAAAATTATCAGGTATGACAGGTACTGCTAAGACAGAAGAAGAGGAATTTAGAAACATATACAATATGTATGTTATTCAAATACCAACAAATAAGCCAGTTATAAGAGAAGATATGGCTGATTTAATTTATGCTAATAAAAAATCAAAATATAAAGCTATTGCAGATGAAATAGAAAGAAGACATAAAACAGGACAACCAGTACTTGTTGGTACAATAGCTATTGAAAACTCAGAAGAGTTGGGAGCATTACTTGATAAAAAGCACATAAAACATGAGATATTAAATGCTAAAAATCATGCAAGAGAAGCTGAAATAATAGCACATGCTGGAGAAAAAGGTGCTGTTGTAATAGCAACAAATATGGCAGGACGTGGAACAGATATAAAATTAGGAGAAGGTGTTAAAGAGTTAGGAGGATTATGTGTAATTGGAACAGAACGTCATGAATCAAGAAGAATTGATAATCAGTTAAGAGGACGTTCTGGAAGACAAGGAGATCCAGGATTTACTCAATTTTATATTGCTATGGATGATGAACTTATGAGAAGATTTGGTTCAGACAGAATAAAAACACTATTAGAATCAACAGGATTAGACAGTGATATGGCAATAAGAAGTAAAATGTTTACAAATTCAGTAGCCCAAGCTCAAAAAAGAGTAGAAGGTAATAACTTTGATATGAGAAAAACAGTTCTAGAATATGATGATGTAATGAATAGTCAAAGAGAAAATATTTATAAAAGAAGAAATCTTATTTTAGATAGTGATTCAATTCATGAAGAAGTTTTAAAATCAATGTATAATCATGTTGCAGATGTTGTAGAACAATATGAAAATGAAAAAGGTAAGTTAGAAGAAAAAGATATAAATGCTATTTTAGAATATATAAATAAAAATTTATTAAAATCAAAAATAAATAGTGAAGAATTAAAAGATAAATCAAATGATGAAATAATAGATTTTATATATAATAGAATTGTTAAGGAATATGAAAATAAATTAAAAGAAATACCAAAAGAGATAACAGATGAATTTGAAAAAGTAATAACTTTAAATATAATTGATAAGTACTGGATGGAACAGATAAATACTATGTCTCACTTAAGAGAAGGTATTGTTTTAAGGCAGTATGCTCAAGATAATCCACTTCGTGCATATACACAGGAAGGTTTTGAATTATTTGATAAAATGCTTATGAATATTGATAAAGATGTAACTTTATATCTATTAAAAGCAGAAATAAGACAAAATATTGAAAGAAAACAAGAAACAAAAGTTATAAGTACTAATAGAAGTGATGATACTGCAAAAGTACACACTAAGGTAAAAAAAGAAAAAATTGGTAGAAATGATCCATGTCCATGTGGAAGTGGCAAGAAGTATAAAAACTGTTGTGGAAAGTAGTAAAAGCCCAGTAATTACGGGCTTTTTTCGTACTCCAAAAACCTCAGAATATACTTTAGATACCTTTTTGGATACCTTCCGGTGAATATCTAAAAGGCATCTAGATACCCTTTTTAGTACAATATTCGCAATTTTTTAGTAAAAACTTAAAATGCAACATTTTACTTATTTATAAGGGATTGTAAGCATTTTTGCTTTGATATAATATAAAATTGTGTCCATTGTCAAAGTGGCTTAGAACACAAATAAAAAAAGATAATACCTTTTTTAATTATCTTCTTCATCTATTGGTTTAAAAAATTCTCTTATATCAATATTTAATACTTCTGCAAATTTCCATAAAGTTCCCAAACTAAACGTTTGATAATATTTTTCACTTTCAATATTCATTATAAATCCATCACTATAATTACATAATTCTGCAAATTTATGTTGAGTAAGTCCTTTTGTTTTTCTTTGTTTTTTAAGGTTTTTTGCTACAAGATAGTAAACATAATTTTCATCATTTTTATTTATCAATATAGCATCACACCTTTCTAATAATATTTTCTCACTTATTCGGTGAAAATATACTCACTTATTCGGTGAGATATGTGATATAATAAATGTGTAAGTTAGTCTATAACTTGCTAAAACAGTTTTTATTGGAAGTGAAAGGAGGTAAAATGAAAACAAAGTTTTGTGAATTTTGTGGTAATAAGGTAGCTATTGATGCTGTTTTATGTCCAAAGTGTGGCAAACAATTAGAAGAATTAAAAGCAGAAACATCTAATTCAAATCCACAAGTTGTTATTAACAATAGTAATACAATTAATGGTGCATACGGAAGAAAACAATGTGATAAATGGATAGCGTTATTATTATGTATTTTCTTAGGAGTCTTTGGTGGGCACAAGTTTTATGAAGGTAAAGCTGGAATGGGAGTTTTATACCTATTTACAGTTGGCTTATTTGGAATAGGTTTAATAGTTGATTTTATAACTATTTTATGTAAACCTAATCCGTATTATGTTTAGGAGGAATAAGAATGGATAAAAAATTTTGTAAGTTTTGTGGCGAAGAAATTGAAAAAGATGCAATGGTTTGCCCAAAATGTGGAAGACAATTAAAAGTAGTAAAAAAAGAAGAAGCATCATCTTCAGAAAAAAGCAGTGAAGCTAAATATGATGAATCAAGTAAGTTTTATACCAAAGCATGGTTTATGTGGGTAATGCTTATATTCTTTGCTCCAGTAGGAATTTTCTTAATGTGGAAGTTTCATCCTGAAATGAAAAAGAATACAAAAATAATACTAACTATTGTATTTGCTATAGTATTTTTGGCTATCGCATTTGGAGGAAATAGTGATGAAACAACAACAAACAATGACAGTTCAAACTCAAATAGTAATTTAAATACAGTAAGTAAGGTAAAAGTTGAAGTAATTGACTTTAGTGGTATGTCAGAAAGTGAAATATTGACTTGGTGTAAAGAAAAAAATTTAAATTGTAGTTTTAAAAGAGAATATTCAGATATTGTCTCAAAAGATGGATATATAAAACAAAGTGTTAATGCAACTGAACAAGTTACAGAGGGCAGTAAAATAACTGTTACTTATTCATTAGGAAAAGAACCTACTACTGAGCAAAAAAATGCATTAAGAAAGGCCGAATCTTATGCAAAAACTATGCATATGTCAAAACAAGGGATTTATGATCAATTAACATCTGAATATGGAGAAGGCTTTGATAAAGAATCAGCTCAATATGCTATTGATAATATTGAATGGGATTGGAATGCTAATGCACTAGCAAAAGCTAAATCATATAGAGATACAATGAGTATGTCTAAAAATAGAATTTATGATCAATTAGTATCTCAATATGGAGAAAAATTTACTAAAGAAGAAGCTCAATACGCCATTGACCACTTAGATGATTAAAATTGATAGTCTATGATAATCGATTATAGATTATGTTATTAATATAGGAGATTGCCTAAAAGGTAGTCTTTTTCTATGATTTTAAGAACTTACTAAAAAATTGTGAAAAATCGTTAAAAAAGTATTTTAGATACCTTCTGCTAGGTTTTACAAGTGCTGTCGGAAGCTCCCAAGTGCATTCAATAGCCGAAAAGAGACACAAAATGCTATGAGAAGCTACCAAAATACCTACTATAAAAAGCCATGTGGTTCGGGAAAAAAATACAAACAATGTTATGTAAAGTAGCATAAAATGATGGAAAACTAATAATTATAAAAATTATAAATTGGTTCGAGTTTTATAACTTGTCCACAAAATATTAAAAATATGTAGTAAAAAAAAGGTGTGAACAATGATTATATTTGTTGACACCTTTTAAAATCTAATATAAATGGAAGTAAAACAATGGAAGAAAATAACAATAATATTGTAATTTATCAAACTGATGATGGAACGACAAAAATAGATGTAAAACTTGAAGAAGAAACAGTATGGTTATCACAACAACAGATGGCTGACTTATATGATACGACTAAACAAAATATAAGTTTGCATATTAAAAATATCTTTGATGAAGAAGAATTAGATATAAATTCAACTGTCAATGAATTCTTGAAAGTTCAAAAAGAAGGAAATCAAAAAGTTGAAAGAAAAGTTAAATATTACAATTTCGATATAATTATTTCTATTGGTTTTAGGGTTAACTCTAAGAAAGCAATTAAATTTAGAACTTGGGCAAATAAAATAATTAAAGATTATATGGTTCAAGGTTTTGCATTAAATGATGAAAGATTTTTAATCGTAAATTGAAAAATATAAAAATATAACCATTTTAACAACATATAAACCAACCACTATGTAAATAATTGTAAAACAAAATAAAAATAATATATGAAGATAAAAATAAATGTTATACTTATACCAAGAGGTGAATTTATATGAATAATAGTGATTTATTATTGTCAATGCAAAAAAATATTGGGGAAAGATTACAAAAAACGGATGCTAAATTAGAAAGAGCAAAAGAAAAATTAGAAAATGGAAAGGTTAGTATAATTGATAAAATGTTTTTAAAAAATGACTTAAAATCATTACAACAAGAACACACTAATCTTGTAGCATTAAATCAAAAACTATCAAGTTTTACCAATAATAATCAAGCACAAACATCTTTACCAAGTGATGTAAAAAGTGCTTTAGATAGTCTTGGAACAGTTTTAAATAATGAAGAGATAACAAACTTAAATAATGTAATAAAATCCACTATAAATAATCTAAATAAATCAAGCAAACAAGGAATAGAAAATGATGATAAAGAAATAGAAAAACTTTTAAAGTCACTAAAACTTGAAAATAATAATTTTCTACTATATAATTCATATAATCAGTATCAAAACAGTCAAACATCATTTATTATTGCTTTAGAAAAAATAAAAAAACAAGAATTTATGGGAGAAAAAGAGCAATATAAAGTAATTCATCAAGATGGAACACCATTAATAAGTGATGAGATTGCAAGTTTTAATAGTTCTTTAGAAGAACTAAAACAAAATAAATTTTTTCAAAACGATAAACAAGCAAAAAATATAATAGATAATTCCAATCAAATAAAAGAAGCCTATAAAAATAAGGTATTAAGTTCTAATGCCTTAAGAAAATTAGACAGCTGTATAAATAGTATGCAAAATGATTCTTCTTTAAATGATATAAAATCATATCTTGAAAAAGTAAAGAGTAGTTATGTAAAAGCGTATGAGAAATCAAATAGCTATTTAGAAAAATTTAATATAGAATCTATAAAAGATAAATATAAAAAAGAAATAGAAAAACAAAGAGAAGAAAAAATGAGGGAAGAAACAAAGCAAACAGGAATGACTTTATATCAAGAATTGACATATGAACTTCAAAAAACAATGGCTCAAGATCCTAACAATTTAAATAAAATAGAAGATATAAAAAAGCAAATGAGGGAAGTAAAGGCAAACTATAAATTGGATAATTTAAACTTAAGTGATGCAGAATTTAAAGGAAAAACAAATTATACTACTGAGGTAAGTAAAGAAAAAGCAGTAATAGAATTATCAAATGAAGCAAGATTAAATGAATATAATGAAAATAAACAAGCCGAAATAGCTTTAAGAGAAGCTGCTATAAAAGAACTACAATATTCTAGTAATGAAGCTATCGAATATGATTTAAAAAATGGTGATGTATATCAAAAAGAAAAAGCAGAAAGTCTAATCAAAGCAAAAATGGATGAATTAAGAGAAATGGCAAATTTATCAGTGGAAGAAAGAGGCCTTTTAATGCTAAAAAAAAGAGGCTATATAGATAAAGATGCAACAGTTTCTATGTTATCACCTCAGCAATTAAATGATATAAGAATTGGTTATAGTGATAGTGCTTTAGGACTTACAGATTACCAAAAATATAAAAAGCAACAAACCTCTAATTCTATTTACAAAGAGTATTTAATATATAGAACAAAAAATCAAGATAAAAATGAATATATGTCATTTAGTCAATTTGCCAAAGCAAAGTATAATCTTACTATGGATGAATCAAATTTAAATGAAGTTATAGATAAGGAAGGAATATCAAGATAATGCAAGAGCAAGTAGAAGATATAAGAAATAAACTAAATTTTGAAATAAGAAGTTTATTATCAGTAATAGATTTAATAGATGGCAAAACAAGAGAATATGAAAACTACATTCCAGATACCTTAAATGAAGAAGGATATCTATATCAACAATTATCTTTAGTAGAAGAAGCCAAAAAAAGATTAACAGATATATTTAAAGATTAATTTTCTTAATCTTAAAAAAAATGTTTAAATAAAAATATTAAAAAGTCATTTTTTATAATGTATTAAAAGCAATAGATTACATTATAAAGATGATTTTTTTAAAAGCATAAATATCATTTTAAAATTAAAAAAGCAACAAATCTTATCTTCAAAATCAAATATTTATATTAAAAAAATATAATATGTTAGAAAAATAATAAAACTATGTTATACTTATACTAGGGAGGATAACATATGAATATAATAGACTGCATATTTGATACTTTCAAAGAAACAATTTTTCTAAAAGATGATAGCAATTTAAAAAAACAAGTAGAAGAATTAAAAGAAATTCAAAAAGAAAATAATTCACCGAATATAAATAAGGACATAAAATTATTAGAACTGGGTATAAAAGGCGAAGAAGCAATAAGCTTTGAACTAAAAAATTGTAATTTAGGTTTATATGTACTAAGAGATGTTACAATTAAACATAATGATACTAAAGCACAAATAGATTATGTGATAGTATCTAAAGGGTATATATATTTAGTAGAGTGTAAAAATTTAATAGGTAATATTTATGTAGATAGTAACGGACAATTTCAAAGAGAATATGAATATAATGGTAAAAAAATAAAAGAATCAATATATTCTCCATATACTCAAGCAATTAGACACAAAGAAATTTTAAAGAGTAAATGGATGTCAAAAAATAGTAAGCTTAGTGTTGCAATTGGAGAAAAATATTTTGATAAACTATGGTATAAGCCATTAGTTGTAATTGCTAATCCTAAATCAATATTAAATATAAAAATTGCTCCTAAAGATATAAAAAGTAACATAGTAAAGGTGGATAATTTAATAAAATATATAGAAAATGATATAAAATCATATGATAAAAGTTTATTATCAAGTAAAAAAGTAATGGAAGAAATGGCCAAAAATTGGTTGCTCGCAAATGTTAATGAATATCATAGCATTGCTGATAAATACAAAACGAATGAAGAAAAGGTATCAAAATTAAGACAAAGTTTAAAAGATTTTAGACTGGAAAAAGCAAGGCAAATGAAAGTACCACCATATTACATATTTAATGATAATGAGTTGGAACTTATAGTAAAAAATAATCCTAAAAGTGAAGAAGAACTAAAAAAAATATTACCTC
The DNA here is from genome assembly GCA_934098705.1 of uncultured Bacilli bacterium. Classification (GTDB taxonomy): domain Bacteria; phylum Bacillota_I; class Bacilli_A; order RF39; family UBA660; genus CAG-611. Next base: position 250,165 of record CAKOPC010000002.1, read on the forward strand.
CAATAAAAGTAAAATGTCATGGCAAGGAAATATTACAAATTATTAAAAAATAGCAAAACTCTAAAATTTATAATTTTTTATTAATACTTCTAAATCCAATCTTTATACATAATATAATATATATATTTAATTAATAATATACATTAATATATAATGGATAAAACTCTTTTTGTAAATTAAGAGTTTTTATTTTGTCCTTTTCCTTTAAATTATTGACACTAAAAATAATTATTGATATTATAAAAATATATATTTAAAAATATTGAAATCAAAAAAATTGTAATCAAACAAAGTAAAGGAAGTAGTAGTAAATGAAAAGTGATAATTTTAATACAGAAATAGCAAGAATAAATGATAATATAATAAAAGAAGATACTAAATACTTATTAAATAATTTACCAGATTATTTCTTTCAAATAGCAGCCTCTTCAACTGGTAAATACCATCCTTCGTTTTCTCTTGGAGAAAAAGGATTAATAAGACATGTAAAGGTAGCAGAAAAAATAGCAGAAGAGTTATTTAATGACAGTGTATTTTCTAAAAACTTCACTGAACACGATAAAGACTTAATCAGGATGGCAATAATTCTACATGATGGTCTAAAAAAAGGAAAACTTGAAAGTACGTATACATGTTTTAATCATCCTTTATTAATGGCAAATTTTATAAAAGAACAAAGTGGCAATTTAAAATCAAGTGAAGCTGATATAGAAACAGTTGCAAGACTTATAAGAAGCCATATGGGACCTTGGAATATTGATAGATTTGGCAATAGTTTACCTGTTCCAGAAAAGGAAGATGAAAAATTTGTACATTTATGCGACTATTTAGCATCAAGAAACTTTTTAAATGTCAGCTTTGATAAAAATGAAATAATAGATAGTGCAAGAAGATAAAAAGATATAAAAAAATTATATCTTTTTTAAATACTATAGAAAAAAATAGTATTTTAAGGTATAATTTAGGTATACAAATGTTTGATGGAGGAATATTATGGAAAAAAATGAACTAAAACAAACTTATGAAACTTATTTAAGCAAATTGCAAGATTTATGGAGGATACTTTGACGTAGATGGCAAAGAAAATGAACTTTTAGAAGTTAATAAATCTTTACAACAAGATAATATTTGGGAGAATAAAACACTAAGTAATAATTTAGTAAAACAAAAATCATATTTAGAAAAAATAATAAACAATGTAAAAAATATAAAAAATAAAATAACAAATAATTTATCTCTTATAGATGATTTAGAAGATGAAGAAGAGTTATATGAATTACTTGAGGAAGAAAGTGCTAAAATAAATGATGATTTATCAAAACTAGAAATAGAAACCTTATTTAGTGGAAAATACGATAATAATGATTGTATATTTGAACTTCATGCAGGAGCTGGGGGAACTGAGGCTTGTGATTGGACCTCTATGCTTTATAGAATGTATCAAAGATATTTTGAGCAAAAAAATTATAAAACAACTATCATAGATATTCAGTATGGTGATGAAGTTGGTATAAAAAATGTAACTATGTTAGTAGAAGGAACATATGCTTATGGCTATTTAAAGTGTGAAAAAGGGGTGCATAGACTTGTTAGATTATCTCCATTTGATGCTAATCATAAAAGACATACATCATTTTCTGCTGTTACAGTATCACCTCTTATAGAAGATGCCAATGATATAGAAATAAATCCAAGTGATTTAAAAATTGATGTATATCACTCAAGTGGTGCAGGAGGACAAAGCGTAAATACAACAGATAGTGCTGTTAGAATAACCCATTTACCAACTAAAATAGTTGTAACATGTCAAAATGAAAGAAGTCAGCAACAAAATAAGGCTAAAGCACTTGAAATATTAAAAAGTAAATTAAAAATGATAGAAGAAGAAAAAAAGGAGGCAGAATTAAATAATTTAAAACAAAATGATAAACATATAGAATTTGGTTCACAAATAAGAAGTTATGTTATGCATCCATATTCTATGGTAAAGGACCATCGTACAAATATTGAAACAAGTAATGTATCCGGTGTACTTGATGGCAATTTAGATATGTTTGTTTTAGGATATTTAAAGAAGTAGTATGGAAAGTATCATAAAGAAGATTTATAAAAAAAATAGAATTATAAGATATATAGAATTAATTATAGGTATAACAATTATGGCTATATCATTTAACTTATTTATATCACCAAATAATATTGTATTTGGGGGATTAACAGGACTTAGTGTTATAGCAACAAAATTTATAAATATTGATGTATCCTTATTTATCTTTATCTGTTCTGTTATATGTATTATTTTATCGATTATTTTTCTTGATAAAGAAACCACATTACATGCCATATTTGGTTCCATTTTATTACCTATTTTAATAAAGATAACAGAAAACATATCTGTAATATTAAAAATAGATACTAGTGATAAATTACTTCTTGCTATATTTGGTGGTGTTTTATATGGATTTGGCTTAGGACTTGTATTTAAGGCAGGTTATACAGCAGGAGGAACTGATATAATAAATAAAATAATGAGTAAATATTTTAAAATAACAATGGGTACATCAATGCTTATGGTGGATGGTCTTATTGTTTTATCAGGAGCCTTTATCTTTGGTTGGACTAAATTTATGTACGCTATAGTAGTTTTATATATAGTAAGTATAATGGCAGATAGAGTATTAATTGGAGTATCTAATGCTAAGGCTTTTTACATAATAACAGAAAATCCAAATAAAGTAGCGGAATACGTAATAAATGAACTTAATCATAGTGTAACAGAAATAAAAGCTAAGGGTTTATATACAGAAGCCAAAACGACTGTATTATTTACTGTTATTCCAACTAAAGAATATTATAAATTTAAAGAAGGAATAAAAGAAATAGACAAAAATGCTTTTATTACAGTAATAGATGCCTATGAAGTTTTAGGTGGAGAATAATGAATAATAGTATATTAAACAAAATTTTATCAAAAGATATAATAAAGAGATATTCTCTTTTTGCTCTATCACTATTAATATCTGCGATAAATTATAATCTTTTTATATTACCATGTAATATAGTACTTGGAGGAACAAGTGGTATAGCAACTATTTTAAATTATGCCTTTTCTCTTGACCCTTCATTAGTTTTATTTTTGCTCTATTTCATACTACTTATCGTATCATATATATATCTTGACATTGAAGACACAAAAGCTGCCTTATTTATAACAATAGTTTATCCATTAATGGTAAAAGTAACTGAAGGATTAGTAGATATATTTTTATTTGATAAAAGCAATATTTTATTGTTTGCTATAATTGGAGGAATACTAAATGGTGCAACAAATGGCGTTGTATATAAACTAGGATTAAATACTGGAGGAATTGGTATTTTATCAAAAGTAATTGCTAACAAGCGTAAAAAATCAGTATCAAGAATAAGCCTTATAATGAATATAATAATAGTTTTAATAGGATGGTATTTTCTTGGTATAAATATTGTATTGTATTCATGTATTACTCTTTATATTACAGACTATATGGGTGAAAAGGTATTAGTAGGAATAAGTAATAATAAAGCATTTTATATAATAAGTAAGCATTATGATAAAATAAATTCCTTTATAACAGATGTTTTGCATCATGATGCAACTATTTTTAATGTTAAAGGAAAATATAATGATAACAGTTTAAAAATGGTATTTGTTGTTGTACCAACAAGTGAATATTTTATGCTTAAGGAACAAATTAAAATGATAGATAGTAAAGCATTTGTAACTATTACAGATACTTATGAAATAAAAGGACAAGATGTAAAGATTAACACCAAAAACTATTAAATATCTTAAAAAGCATTAAAATAAATATTTAAATATGATATAATAATAAATAGTTAAGATTCTATAGGAGGTATTTATGGACTTAATAACAATGAAAAATGTTTATAAGACTTATCCAAATGGAGTAGGCGCAATATATGATTTAAGTCTTTCAATAGAAAAAGGAGAATTTGTCTTTATAATTGGAGGCTCAGGTTCTGGAAAATCAACTCTTATAAAAATGTTATATAGAGAAGAAAAGCCAACTAGAGGAGAAATAGTAATGGGAGGCGTTAGGGTTGCTAAATTAAAAAACTCTAAAGTATATCAACTAAGAAGAAAAATAGGAGTAGTTTTCCAAGATTACAAATTATTACCAAAACTTACAGTATATGAAAATGTTGCCTTTGCACTTGAAGTAACTGGAGCAGACACATCATCAATAAGAGAAAGAGTTTTAGAAGTATTAGATAAAGTAGGATTAAAACATAAAGCTAAAAGTTATCCAGATAAATTAAGTGGAGGGGAACAACAAAGAGTAGCTATAGCAAGAGCTATAGCAAACTCTCCTAAAATATTAATTTGTGATGAACCAACAGGTAACCTTGATCCAGAAATAAGTATGGAAATAATGGCAATATTAAAAAAGATTAACGAAGAATTAGGAACAACAATACTTATGGTTACACATGATATTGATATTGTTAAAAAAATGAAAAAAAGAGTTCTTGTCTTAAAAGAAGGAAGATTAGTAAAAGATTATAAGGAAGGAACATTTAAACATGAAGAGTTTTAGAATGACTATTAGAAGCTTTAGAGATGCTTTTAAAAGTGTAGTTAGAAATTTTAGTTTATCTCTAGCATCAATTACATGTATAACAATAACCCTAATAATTATAGCAGCATCCTTTTTAATAAGTGAAAACGTTAGAAACTTTACAACATTAATAGAAAAAGATGTAACTATTGTAGCATTTTTAGATAATGATACAACTGAATTAGACAGAGAAAATTTTGAAGACAACTTAAAGAAAATGGATAACATTGATTATTACAACTATACATCAAAACAAGAAGTAAAAGATAATATGGCTAAAGACTATGAAAGTTTAAAAGATGTATTAGATAACTGGGATAATACTGAAAATCCCCTTAAAGATACATATACAATAAAGGTTATAGATGTAAATAATATAAGAAAGACGGCAGAAGAAATAAAAGCTCTTGATAAAGTATCAAGCGTACAATATGGTGAAGGATTAGTAGAAAAAATGCTTAGTGCATTTAGAGCAGTTGAAAAAATTACTTTGATTGCAGCCCTTGCCCTTGTTGTTGTAACTATATTCTTAATTATTAATACTATAAAACTTACAATATTTTCAAGAAAACAAGAAATATATATTATGCGTCTTGTTGGAGCATCAAATATGAGAATAAAATTACCATTTGTAATTGAAGGTATTGTACTTGGAATAATAGGATCATTTATACCAATAATAGTTATAATTTATGGTTATATGGCACTTTATAATAAAATGGGTGGAGTACTTTTCTCATCACTTATAAAACTTGTAAAACCAGTACCATTTGTATTTAATTTATCAGTTGTTGTTTTATGTATTGGAGTGCTTGTTGGTATGGTAGGAAGTTCAAGAGCAGTAAGGAGGTATGTTAAAATATAATGAAGTATGTTAAAACACTTCTTTTGCTATTAACAATATTTCTAACATTTAGTATATCAAATATAAATGTTAATGCTCTTACTATAAATGATTACCAAAGAGAACTTGATAAATTAAAAGAAGAAAAAAGAAAACAAGAAGAAGCTGATGAAAAAGTAAAACAAGAAATAGAGCAAAAAAAGCAAGAGATGGCACAAGTAAATGAAAAGATAAAACAAGCAACAAATGATATTGCAGACAAAGAAAAAGAGATAAAAGATTATGAGGGTAAAATTGAAGTTAAAGAAGAACAAATAAAAGACTTAGTTTCCTTTTTACAAATATCAAATAGTGAAAACTTTTATTTAAAATATATTTTTGGAGCAGAAAGTTTTACTGACTTAATATATCGTATTTCAGTTGTAGAACAGTTAACAACAAAGAGTAATGAACTAATTGCTGAAATGTCAAATCTTATAAAAGAAAATAAGCAAAATATTGAAGAATTAGAAAATAAAAAAGTAGAATTAAATAAACTTAATAGAGAAATACTTGATAAGATATCATCACTTGGAAAAGAAAGAGATAGTTTCTTTGATGAAGTAGAAAGTATAGACGAACAAATATCTATAGCAGAAAAACAAATAAAACAATATCGTGATTTAGGATGTAAAGATAATGAAGAGTTAAGTACTTGTACTAGTTTAATTCCTTCATCAAGTGGTTTTATAAGACCAGTAAAGTCAGGAATAATAACTGATGATTATGGTTGGAGAGTTGATCCATGTGCTGTTTGTAGTGATTTCCATAAAGGTATGGATATTGGTGGAAATAGTGAAGGAACCCCAGTGCTTGCATCAGCTGCCGGAAAAGTTGTAAATATTGCTAAATATAGTTGTGGTGGTAAAGTATTAACAATAGATCACAATATAAATGGTGTAAGTTATGCAACAAGATACTGGCACTTATACGAAATAGATGTAAATGTTGGAGACTTTGTCGTTCAAGGTCAACAAGTTGCTAAAGTAGGAGGAGGTAATACACTATATTACGATCCATGTTCTACTGGAGCCCACTTACACTTTGAAGTTTTAGAGGGACATTACTTTGCTGCAACATATTTAGATCAAGTAAGAAATCCAAGAGACTATGTTAATTTCCCAGCATATGATGTGTGGTGGTAAAAAGTTACAATTTAGTAACTTTTTTTAATTTTTATAAAAATTATTAGTAATATTTATAAAAGTGTGTTAAAATAAGTACATAAAAAGGAAGTGTTATACAAAAATGAGAGAAATAACAGAACAAGAACAAGTAAGAAGAGATAAATTAAAAGAAATAAAGAACCCTTATCCAGAAAGGTATGAAACAAATTATTCTTTAAAAGAAGCTAGTGTTTTAGAAGATGGTACAAAGGATGTTTCAGTTGCAGGACGTATTGTATTAATGAGAAAAATGGGAAAATTATCATTTTTAACAATAGGGGATATTGAAGGCAGAATACAAATATGCATGAAACAAGATTTATTAGGAGAAGAAAAATATAAAGAATTTAAAACTAACTTTGATATAGGTGATTTTATTGGAGTTGTTGGAGAAATATTTACAACTCAAACTGGAGAAAAAACTATAAGAGCTAGTCATTTTGAGTTCTTAGGAAAAGCTTTAAAACCTCTTCCAGAAAAATTTCATGGTTTAGTAGATCAAGAAACAATATATAGAAATAGATACATAGACCTAATAATGAATGAGGATTCACGTAAAAAGTTCTTATTTAGATCAAAATTCATTTGGGAATTAAGAAATTATCTTAATAATATTGGTTATATAGAAATAGAAACACCTATCTTAAATAATAAACCAAGTGGTGCAACTGCAAGACCATTTATAACACATCATAATGCTTTAGATATTGACTTATATTTAAGAATTGCTCCAGAAACATATCTTAAAAGAGCTGTTGTTGGAGGATACACAAAAGTATTTGAAATAGCAAGATGTTTTAGAAATGAAGGTATGGATTCATCACACTTACAAGATTTTACAATGATAGAAGGATATGGAGCCTATTTAAATTACAAAGATAACATGAAACTATTAAAAGACATGTTACAAACAATTATCTATAACATGTTTGGCACATTAAAAGTTATGGTAGGAGATAAAGAGGTAGATTTATCTGGAGAATGGGAAGAAGTATCATTTAGAGATTTAATATTAAGATATGTTGATATAGATATAGATGTTTATAACACTAAAGAAAAATTATTAGATAGAATAAAAGAATTAAAATTAGAAATAGATAGTGAAACACCACTTGAAGATTTAGGATATGGTAATTTAGTAGATCAACTATATAAAAAAGTAGCAAGATGTCATGTTGTAAATCCAATTTTCTTAAGTAAACATCCAATAAGCTTATCACCTCTTGCAAGAGCAAATGATGACAATAAAAATATTACAGACCGTTTCCAACTTGTTATAAATGGAGCAGAGATAATAAATGCTTACTCAGAGCTTGTTGACCCAGTAGAACAAGAAAAAAGATTACTAGAACAAGCAGCATTAAAAGAACAAGGTGATGAAGAAGCAATGCCAATGGATTATGATTATATTGATGCTATGGAATATGGTATGCCTCCAATATCAGGTTGGGGTATGGGAATTGATAGAATAGTACAATTACTAACAAATAGTGAAAATATAAAAGATTGCGTTATGTTCCCACTTATGAAACCATTAAACGATCAAAAAAAATTAGAAGATGAATAAAATATAATATTATAACCAAAAAATGCATAAAATATACAAATTTATGCATTTTTTCTTTATTTTTTGTTTAAAAAGTGTGATAATATTTAATAGGAGGTAAAATATGAAAAAACATAATTTATTTAAAGTAGTAGGAATTGTCATATTAGCTTATGTAATCTTAACTTGGTTTGTTAATGCATCATATTTCCAAGGAACATTACAAGGCGGTGGTAAAGCTGAGGTAGGACTTGGATATTTAATTAATATACCAGTTCAAACGCTTGGATATTTTTCATACGTATTTGTATTTATCTTAGCGGTAGGAGCATTTTATGAATTATTAAATGCAACTGGTGTATATAAAAAAGCCTTAGATACTATTGTTAAACCATTAAAGAAACATAAACAAATAACTTTAATTGTAACAACAGTACTTATAGCTTTATTATCATCATTTACAGGATTAGAACTTGGAATGTTATTTATATTCCCATTTGTAATATCAGTAATTATTATGCTTGGATATGATAAGATAACAGCACTTCTTGCAACATTAGGAGGAGTAGTTGTTGGTATGATAGGATCAACATATTCATACAATTCATATGGAATAATTAATAATATTTTAGGAGTATCTTATAATGACGCTATACTTTTAAAAGTAATACTTTTAGTATTATCACTAGCTTTATTAATAGTATTTATGCTATTACGTTTAAAATCTTTAAAGAAAGCTAAAGATTTAAATAAAGAAGCAATGGAACTTTTAACAGCAGAAGATAAACAAAGAAAAAATACATGTCAAAAAGTATGGCCTATTATAACAATGATTTGCTTAGCATTTGTTATTTTATTACTTGGTGTAACAAACCTAAAAGATGCTTTTAATATTACTTGGTTTGATGATGCACTAACAGCAATAACTGGAGTAAAAATAGGCGACTATGCTTTATTTGATAAACTTTTAGGAGGAATAACAGCCTTTGGAACTTGGAGTGGTCCTTCTAAATTTATCTACTTTACAGGAACACTTATAGTAATAAGTATAATAACTGCTATAATATATAAAGTAAGTTTCAATGATTATATAGACTCAATATGTAAAGGTGCTAAAGAAAATCTAAAAGCAGCAGTACTTGCAGTATGTGCTTATATGGTACTTGTAATTGCAAGTTCTTTCCCAATATTCTTAACAATTACAAAAGCCATAACAGCAGAAAAATTTAATGTTGCAACAACAGGTATTTCAGCACTTTTAGGAAGCTTACTTTATGTTGACATTTACTACTATCCACAATATGTATTACAATATTTTGCATCATTTAAAGATGTAGATGCAAATATATTAAGTGTATTATTTGTAAGTATATATAGTTTAGCATTAATTGCTATGCCAACTAGTGTATTACTTCTTACAACATTACAAAAGACTAATACTACTTATCCAGAATGGATAAAACAAATTTGGAAGTTGTTTGTAGGACTTTTAATATTAATACTTGTTGTACTTGCAATATTCTATGTAATATAACAAAAATTAGTGGTTTTAAAATCACTAATTTTTTTTGCATAATTTTTTTATTTTTTCCTCATTACAAACATAGAATATTAATGGAGGAAATCTATGTTTAAAAAATATGATGAAGAAGCAAAAAAAGTATTAATTAATATGAGAAGTGAAATGGTAAATTTAAGACACCCTTATATTGGAAGTGAACATTTACTTTTATCAATATTAAAATGTGCCAGTAAAGATTTAACATCAAAATTAGAAAAATATGGTTTAACATATAAATCCTTTAAAACAGAACTTATAAATATCGTAGGTTTAGGACATGAAAGTAATGATTTTTATCTTTATACACCACTTTTAAGAAATATTTTGGATAATGCAAGTAACTTAAAAGAAAAGGATGACGTAACAGTATATGATCTTTTAACATCTCTTCTTGAAGAAGGGGATGGCATTGCTATAAGAATAATGTTAGGAATGAATATAAATGTTACTAAAATGTATGAAGATATGCAAAATAAAATAATAAAGAAGAATAAAAAAAGTAAAATGTTAATAGATAGTTTTGGAATAAATTTAAATGAAAAAGTAAAAAATGGTGATATAGTAGTAGGAAGAGATAAAGAAATAAAAAAAGTGATAGAAATATTATCAAGAAGATGTAAAAATAATCCTCTTTTAGTAGGAGATGCTGGGGTTGGTAAAACTGCTATAGTAGAAGAAATAGCAAGACTTATAGAAAATGAAAAAATACCAAGTTTAAATGGAAAAAAAATAATATCTGTATCCATGTCAAATTTAGTTGCAGGAACTAAATATCGTGGTGAATTTGAAGAACGATTAAGTAAAATAATAAAAGAACTTGAAAAAAATGATGATGTAATTATTTTTATAGATGAAATACATACTCTTGTAGGGGCTGGTGGTGCCGAAGGAGCAATAGATGCTTCCAATATATTAAAACCATCCCTTGCAAGAGGTAAAATAAAGGTGATAGGAGCAACAACAACAGAAGAATATAAAAAATTTATTCAAAAAGATAAAGCCCTAGATAGAAGATTTCAAAAAGTTGTAATTGAAGAACCAAGTATAGAAGTAGTAAAAGATATTATAATGAAACTATCCCCAGTATATGAAAGTTATCACAAAGTAAAAATAGATGATAATGCTATAAATGCGATAGTAGACCTATCCGCTAAATACATATATGATAGAAAAATGCCTGATAAAGCAATAGATGTTTTGGATGAAGTATGTTCTAAAGCTAAAACAACTAAAGAAAGATTAGAACAAGAAATTGAAGAAACTAAAGATAAAATAAAAAGTTTAAAAAATGATAAAAATAAAAGTATTATAGATAATAACTTTTCTTTAGCATTTACATATAAACAAGAAGAAAATAAACAACTAGATAAATTAAATAAACTAGAACTTAAATATAGTAATAAAGAAAGGGTAAAAAAAGTTACTATAAAAGATGTAAAAGATGTTATATATGAAATAAGTAAAATACCACTTGATATAGAAAATAATGAACTAAAAGTTTTTAAGCAAAAATTAAATAGCACAGTAATAGGTCAAGAAAAAGCAGTAGATAAATTATATGAAGCCTCAAAAAGAATAAAGTACAGCATAAATAAAGATAAAAGGCCAATATCCTTTCTATTTGTTGGTACAACAGGTGTTGGTAAAACATATCTAGCTAAAGAATATTCATCATTAATGTATGGCAAAAACTTAATAAGAATTGATATGAGTGAGTATAAAGAACCACATAGTATAAGTAAGTTAATAGGTTCTCCCGCAGGATATGTTGGTTACGATGATAAAAAATCAGTATTTGAAGAAATAAAAGATAAACCATACTCAGTTCTTTTACTTGATGAAGTTGAAAAATCATGCAAAGAAGTACTAAATCTATTTTTACAAATACTAGATGAAGGCTATATAAAAGATAGTAGTAAAAATACTATAAGATTTGATAATACTATAATTATAATGACATCAAACCTTATATCTAAAACACAGCAAATAGGATTTAATAAAACAAATGAGGATAGAGATTTTAAACAGTTACAAAACTTTTTTGGTATAGAATTTTTAAATAGAATAAATAATATTATATACTTTAACGATTTAAAAGAAGAAGATATAGAAAAAATAATAATAAATAAACTTGATTCTTTAAAAAAGAGTTATAAAATGCAAGATATAAAACTTACTATAAATAAAAAAATTATAAAAGAATTAATATCATTAACTGAATATGAAAAATTTGGAGCAAGAAGGGTAGATAAAATAATAAGTGATTATATTGAAAGTAAAGTAATAGACAATATAATAGAGGGTGAAACTCTAATAAAAATAGATAACATAGTGAAGGTAAATTAATTTGATTTGCCTTTTTTTTAAAAACTAATTGTTTAATTTTTAATTTTCTGTTATCATAAATTATAAAGAAGGAGGACACTTATGAAAATATATAATACCTTAAGTAAAAAAGTAGAAGAGTTTATCCCAAATAATGAAAAAGAGGTAACATTATATACCTGTGGTTTAACTGTGTATAACTATGCCCATATAGGTAATTTACGAACTTATATTTTCGAAGATGTTTTAGAAAAAAGTTTAATATATTTAGGATACAATGTTAAAAGAGCAATGAATATAACAGATGTAGGTCATTTAACAAGTGATGCTGATACTGGTGATGATAAAATGACAAAAGAAGCCAAAAAAGAAGGTAAAACCCCAAAAGAAATTGCTAAATTTTATACAGAAGCATTTTTAAAAGACTTTAAAGATTTAAATATAAAAGTTCCAATTATTCTAGAAAAAGCAACAGATCATATAAATGACTATATAAAAGTAATAGAAAAACTATTAGAAAAAGGCTATGCCTATAAAGCTGGTGGCAATATTTATTTTGATATATCAAAAGTTAAAGATTACTATAAATTAAGTGGTAAACAGGAAGAAGATTTAATGGTGGGAGTTCGTGATAGTGTCGAAGAAGATAGTAACAAAAGAAATCCATATGATTTTGTTTTATGGTTCACTAAAAGTAAATTTGAAGATCAGGAACAAAAGTGGGATTCTCCTTTTGGAGTTGGTTATCCAGGATGGCATATTGAGTGTTCTACGATTGCCTCATTATATCTTGGGGAGTATTTAGATATACACTGCGGAGGTGTTGATAATATATTCCCACATCATACAAACGAAATAGCACAAGCAGAAAGTTATTTTGGACATAAATGGTGTAATTATTTTATGCACGGCGAACATTTAAATGACAAAAATGGTAAGATGAGTAAATCAAAAGGAGAGTTCTTAACTTTGAAGTTATTAAAGCAAAAAGGTTATGACCCATTATGTTATAGATATTTTTGCCTAGGTTCTCACTATAGAAATCAGCTTATATTTAGCTATGAATCATTAGATCAAGCTAAGGTAGCGTACTTAAAATTAAGAAATAAAACATCAAACCTTAAAAAAGATGGAAATCTAAATGAAGAGGCATTAACAAAGTATAAAGATAAATTTAAAGAAGCTATAAATAATGATTTGTCAACATCTGCAATGTTAACATGTGTTTATGACTGTCTAAAAGATAAAGATTTAAATGATACAACAAAAATAGAAATTATTAAATCTTATGATACTGTTCTATCACTAGATTTATTAAAAAAAGTAGAAAATGTAAGTATAAAAAATATAGATAAAGCTAAAATTGAAGAAAAGATAAAAGAAAGACTTAAAGCAAAACAAGAAAAAAATTATGCTTTAGCGGATAAAATAAGGGATGAATTATTAAATAAAGGTGTAAAGTTAATTGATACAAAAGATGAAACTACCTATGAATTTATAAATTAACTTTAAAAAAATGTAACAATAATACAAAAATAAGAATCAAAAAAAGAGGTAATAATTATGTTAGTATATGGAAAAAATAGTTGTTCTTTTTACTTAGAGAACAAAAAAAATATAAAAAAATTATATTTAGATAGAAATTTTACTGATAAACACATTTTAGAAATTATAAATAAATTAAATATAAAACCATATTTTTTAACAAAAACAGAACTTGATTTAATGATAGGTGGCAATCACCAAGGAATTATTATGGATATTGGAGAATATAGATACTACGACATAGATGATATAATAAAAGATGATGGCTTTATAGTAATGCTAGATCATCTTGAAGATACTCATAACTTTGGTGCTATTATAAGAACATGTGAAGCTGCAGGAGTTGATGGCATTATAATACCAAAAGATAGAAGTGTAAGTGTTAATTCAACTGTCATGAAAACAAGTTCTGGAGCAGCAACTAATATGAAAATATGTATGGTTACCAATTTAGTGCAAACAATAAAATATTTAAAAGATAAAGGTTACTATATAACAGCAACTGATATGGATGGAGAAAATTATACAGACATATCATATACTGGTAGTACATGTATTGTAATAGGAAATGAAGGAAAAGGAGTAGCCCATCTTGTTAAAAAGTCAAGTGATTACATAGCAAGTATTCCACTTCTTGGCAAAATAAATAGTCTAAATGCATCTGTTGCAGCAGGTATATTAATATATGAAGTTGTAAGACAAAGGAATATTAATGGATTATAAAACTATAAATGATTATGAGCTTATATATTTAGTAAATGAAAATAATGAAGATGCATTTAACATAATATTTAAAAAATATGAGAATTTAATAAATAAATATGCTAATTATTATTACAATAATTATAAACAAAAAGGAATAAATAAAGATGAATTAAATCAAGAAGGCAAAATAGGTTTATATATGGCTTTAAAAACATTTGATACTTTAAGAAATATTAAGTTTTATACCCTAGCATTATCATTTATAAAAAAATATATGTTAAATTATATAAGGATGTCCTTATCCCATAAAAATCAAATAATATCAGGGTCCGTATCCTTAGATAATATTGATATAAAAGAAAAAAATAATGTTGCCTTAGAAATTGAAGAAAAAGAATTAACAAAATTGTTAATAACTTTTAAAAATGATTTACCATTTCATGAAGCTAACATATTTGAACTAAAATATAATGGTTTTAAATATGATGATATAGCCAAAATAATGGATATGACAAAAAAACAAATAGATAACAAATTACTAAAAATAAGAAAAGCCTTTAAAAATTATTTACATGTTAAAGGTTATGAACTTGAAGCACACTAAAAAATAAATATTAGTGTGTTTTATTATATAAATATGTTTTACATCTTAAAATATAAGTGATATAATGTATCTGTATGATAAGGTGGTGCACTTATGAGTTTGGAAGATAACATTACCCTAAGAAGTTTTTTAAACGATAATGAAATAAATAAAGCAGAGTTAAAATTAACAACTTTTGGTAAACTTATGAAAGAAGTATCAAAAAAAATAGAGGGTGAGTCAAGAAACATTATACGAATAAATATTGATAGTATTCTAATTAATAAGCAAACAGGAAAAATAATATTACCTGAAAATCTATTTAAAAACGAATCACTTGATAAAACAATGGCAGGTTTTGATACTGGAATAAGTTTAATGGCAGATAGAAAATCTACTAAAGAAAACAAAAGAGTATCATTTGCTCTAATGATTTTAGGATGGTATGCTAATGATACAAAAGATGCTGTTGTAAGTGATATGGAAGTTTTAGAAAATTTTAGAGATTATATGTCAAAAGTTCCTAGCTACTTACAGCCATATTTTGTTAACATCTTTAAAAAAATGGATTATGAAACATCATTTGATGAATATTATACTAAAAATTTTGAAGAAAAAATAAAAAAAGAAGTAGAAAATGCTATGCATGATTACACTTTAAATGAAGAGCAATTAGAAAGAATAACTAATCTTTGTATTAATAAAGGAATAAGAACTAAAAGTGATGTTGCTAAAGGATATGAAGAAGAATACATACTTTTAAATAAAAAAGAAATAGTGGATAATGTAACAGACAACTTTAAAGACATAAAACAAAATGATACTTATGAAAATCAAAATAGAGTTGAAAGAGTAAGATATGATGAAACTATACCAAGAATAAAAAATAATACTGATATACTAAATCAAAATAATGGTGCATATGCTGTTGTACTATTTGTAATGGAAATAATATCACTTATCTTTTTAGTAGCCTTAGTAACATTTGTTATATATAAAGGACTTTCATAAAAAATAAGATAAAAATAAAAGAAGTAAGTACAAACCTAGTAATTAGTTTTGCTTGCTTCTTTTTAAAATTTCAAAATTCTTTCTTAATATTTCATTTTCAATTTTTAAAGCTTTTGCTTGTTTTAACAACTGCTTTTTAACCTTTTCATTATTTATATATTCAAAATCAAAACATTTATTATTTTTATTATAAGCAGTTATCCATTTTTCTAATGTTTTAAGAGGCACTCCATATTCTTTAGCAGTTTTACAAGTTGAGTTATGATTTATACAAACCATTTTACATAACTTTTTCTTAAATTCATAAGTATATTTCTTCATAAAATATTCCTTTCACAATATATTAATATTGTATAAAAAATTATAAATTGTCTACTTACGTTTCAAAATTATTGTTTTTTTATTCTTTTAAAAAGCAAAATAAGTAAAAAAGTCTAGACAAATTAAATATTTATTGTTATAATACAAAACGAGTAATTAAGTTACTCCTTGCTTCTTATAAATTAAGAAGACATAAGTCCAAGAGGAGGTGTAAATATGAATAAATACGAAATCATGTTTATAGTTAATCCAACTTTAGAAGAAGCAACTATTAACAAAGTTGCAGAAGATATGAAAAACATAATTTTAAACGCTAAAGGTGAAGTAACTGAAGAACAAGCAATGGGTCAAAGAGATTTAGCTTATGAAATTAATAAACATAAAAAAGGCTATTATTTCTTTTATAAAGTAAATGCTGATGCTGAAACAGTAAAAGAATTTAATCGTCTTGCTAACGTAAATGAGAATGTTATTCGTCATTTAATTGTAAAAGTAGAAAAGTAAGAGGTATTTATGAATAAAGTATTATTAATTGGAAGACTTACTCGAGATCCAGAATTAAGATACACTGGAACTAACCTTCCTGTTGCATCTTTTACTGTAGCAGTAAATCGTAATTTTACTGGTGCAAATGGAGAAAGAGAAGCCGACTTTATACCAGTAATTGTTTGGAGAAAACAAGCTGAAAACGTAAAAAATTATATAGGTCAAGGTAGCCAAGTAGCAGTTGAAGGACGTTTACAAGTTAGAAGTTATGACGATGCAAACGGACAAAAAAGATATGTTACTGAAGTTGTTGCAGACAATGTTCAATTTTTAGACACAAAAGCAAGTAGAGATCAAAGACAAACACAAACTCCATATGATATGCCAAATTCAAATAATGATGGCAATAGTTATGCTGATAACGTAACACCATATGATATGGATGTTAAAGGAACAGAAGTTAAAGATGATCCCTTTAAAGACTTTGGTGATGAAATAAAAATTGAAGATAACGAGCTACCATTTTAAAAAGAAAGGAAGATTAACATGGCAGAATTTTTTAGAAAAAAGAAAAAAGTTTGTTATATGTGTGCTGGAAAAGATATTAACTATAAAAATGTTGAAATCTTAAAAAAGTACATTAATGATAAAGGTAAAATTTTACCAAGACGTGTAACTGGTGCTTGTGCAAAACATCAAAGATATATAGCAGGAGAAATCAAAAAAGCAAGAGCAATAGCACTATTACCATATACAAAATAGTTATAAACTGTGTTTATCTAATAGATATTTACACAGTTTTTTTAATTTTTAATAAAAATATATTGATACAATTAAATACCTATGCTATAATCTTAAGGTGAAATCTTGAGGTGATATTTATAAATAAATATTTAATAGATTTAAAACTAAATGATTTTAAAATAAACTGTTATGGAAATATAGATAATAATAAAATATTATTTATACATAATAATATTAATTATACGTTTGACATAGATAAAACTATTTTAATAAAGGAAGATAATAATTACTTATTTACCTTTTTATTTAAAGATAATATACTTATATTGCATGATAAAATACAAAATAGAGATATTAACATTAAATTGTTAATAAATAAACTTGAAATTTTTGAAAAAAAGATTATAATTAATTATCAAATAGAAGATGATAGATTTAATTTAACATTAACTTATACGGAAGGTGGAAATTATGGATATTGAAAAAGAATTAAAAACTCTTATAAAAAACAGTATAGAGTTTGATTTAAAAGAAGAAGATATTGTAATAGAACATCCCAAAAATAATGAACATGGAGATTATTCATCAAATGTTGCTTTAAAGTTTTGTAAAGTTTTAGGTAAGAATCCTATGGATGTTGCAGAAGATATAAAAAACAATATTTCTTCAAATTTAGTAGAAAAAATAGAAATTGTAAGACCTGGATTTATTAACTTTTTTGTTAAAAAAGATTATTTATTAGACAATATAATAAATATAATAGAACAAGGTTCCTCATACGGAAAATTAGAATCTAAAAATAAACGTGTAAATGTTGAGTTTGCAAGCATTAATCCAACAGGAATTATACATTTAGGACATGCAAGAGGATCTTGTTTTGGAGATAGCTTAGCTAATGTTTTAGCTTTTGCAGGTTATGATGTAACAAGAGAATATTATGTAAATGATGCTGGTAATCAAATGAATAATATGGCTTTGTCAATTATTGAAAGATATAAAGAAATTCAAGGATTAGAAAGTCATATGGAAGATGACTATTATCACGGTAAAGAAATAACTGATATAGCCAAAAAGTTATATGATGAATACGGTAATAAATTAGATATAAATGATGTTAAATTTTTCAAAGATTATGGTCTTAAAACATTTTTAAATAGAATAAAAGAAGATTTAGAGGCCATAAATGTTAATTTTGATGTATGGACAAGTGAACAAACTCTAAGAGATAGAGGTTTGGTTAGTGATGCTTTAAAAAAACTAAAAGAACAAGGTTATACTTATGAAAAAGACGGAGCATTATATTTAAAAACAACTCTATTTGGAGATGAAAAAGATCGTGTTTTAGTAAAAACGGACAATTCTTACACATATTTTATGCCTGATATAGCATATCATTTAGATAAATTAAATCGTGGTTTTGACAAATTAATAGATGTTTTTGGCTCAGATCATCATGGTTATGTTGCAAGATTAAAGGCTGCTGTTACAATGTTAGGACAAGATAAAGATAAATTGGATGTTCACCTAATTCAAATGGTAAGAGCAATAAAAGATGGTAAAGAGTATAAATTATCAAAAAGAACAGGTAAGACAATTACTTTAAATGATTTGGTTGAAGAAACAAGTGTTGATGCTGTAAGATACTTTTTTGTTGCCAGAAGTATTGATAGTATGATGGATTATGATGTTGACCTTGCTCTTCAAAAAAATAATGAGAATCCCGTATATTATATAGAATATGCTCATGCTAGAATATGTTCTATATTAAAAGATAAAGAAATAAATATAGATAAAAACTATAAATTTGAAACAATTACAAGTATTGATGCATATAATGTTTTAGCAAAATTATTAGAATTTCCAAAAGTTGTTGCAAGAAGTGCTAATAATTATGCACCACATCTTATAGCAACATATGCCTATGAACTAGCTAGTATGTTCCATAGTTATTATGCTAAAGAAAAAGTAATAACAGAAGATTCTAAGGCAACAAATGAAAGACTATTGATGTTACAAGCAATTAAAATTACTATTTATAATGCTTTAAAATTAATTGGAATAGAAAGTCCAGAAAGGATGTAAAGTTTATGAAAAGTTTAAAAAATTTAAAGTATGAAGATTTAGAAGTTATGTCATATAGTGATATAGCAGAATTAATATTAAAAGAAAATGGAAAAGAAAAATCAACAGCAGATCTTTTTAGAAAAATATGTGATTTATTAAAGTTACCAGAAAAAACTTTTGAAAATAAAATAGGGGATTTTTATACAGCATTAACAACAGACAAAAGATTTATTTTACTTGAAACAGGCAACTGGGATTTAAAAGAAAATCATTCTGTTGCTAAGTTAAAATTAGATGATGAATTTAGTGACTTAGAAGAAGATGAAGATATTGAAGATACTCCAAATAGTGATGTAGAAGAAGAATACGAAGATGAAGATAAAGACATTTATGATGATTCAAGAGAAGAAGATGACGATGATATAACAGATGAATATAAAGATTTAGTTATAGTAGATGAAGAAGATTTAGAAGAACAATCATAAAAGGAGGTTCATATGATAGATAGATTAGAGGAAACCTTAAAAAAATATAATGAATTACAGGAAAAGTTGCAACAAGAAGAAGTGATGCAAAATATAAATTTATTAACAGAACTATCAAAGCAAGCAAGTTCTATGGAAGAAGTTGTAAACGTATATAAAAAATATAAGGAAATACTAAAAAATATTGAAGATGATAAAGAATTATTAAAAGATGAAGATTTAAAAGATATAGCAAAAGATGAATTACAACAATTAGAAGATGAGAAAATATTAATAGAAAAGAAGTTAGAAATATTACTTCTTCCAAAAGATCCAAGAGATGGTAGCAATGTTATTATGGAGATAAGAGGAGCAGCTGGCGGAGATGAAGCAGATATTTTTGCAGGGGACTTATTTAGAATGTACCAAAAATATTTCGAAAAACAAGGCTTTAAAACAGAAATAATAAACGCCTCAAATAATGAAGGTGGCGGTTTTTCTCAAATTGAATTTTTGGTAAAAGGAGATAATGTTTTTTCTAAGCTAAAGTATGAAAGTGGTACACATAGAGTTCAAAGAATACCAGAAACAGAATCGAACGGTAGAATCCATACATCAACCGCAACAGTTGCTGTGCTTGCCGAAATGAAAGATGTTGAAATAGACATAAATCCAAGTGATTTAAAAATAGATGTTTATAGAAGTGGTGGAGCAGGAGGACAAAGTGTAAATACTGCAGATAGTGCCGTTAGAATAACCCATTTACCAACCGGAGTTGTTGTAACATGTCAAAATGAAAGAAGTCAACAACAAAATAAAGCTAAAGCCATGGAAATATTAAAATCAAAACTATATGAAGAAGAATTAAGAAAAAGAGAAGAAGAATATGGTAATGATAGAAAAATAAAAATAGGAACTGGCGATAGAAGTGAAAAAATAAGAACTTATAATTATCCACAAAATAGATTAACAGACCATAGAATAGGTTTTACTATAAATAAATTAGATAGAGTTTTAGAAGGAGACCTTGATGAAGTAATTGAGGCTCTAATAAATGAAGACCAAAAAAGAAAGTTAATGCAAAATGAATATTAATGATTTATTAAAAATAGACTCAAATTATACAATTAATGAAAAACAAATCATTATGCAAAAACTATTAAATTGTGATAGAAGTAAACTATATGAAATAGAAGTAATAAATGATAAAAAAATAATAAAAAAATATCAAAAAATGATAAAAAGTCCTCTTCCAGTATCATACCTTCTTAAAGAAGCACCATTTTTATCATGGATGTTTTATGTAAATAAAGATGTATTAATACCAAGATTTGAAACAGAAGAATTAGTATTAAAAACAGATGAACTTTTAAAAAAACATTTCAAAAAAGATGTATCAATATGTGACATAGGGTGTGGAAGTGGTGTTATTGGTATATCTTTAAAACTATTAAATGAAAAAAGTAATATAACTTTAACAGATATATCTAAAAAAGCTTTAAAAGTTGCTAAAAAAAATTCCAAAATACATAATGCTAATGTAAAATTTATACATAGTGATATGTTATCTAAAATAACATCAAAGTATGATATTTTAATAAGTAATCCGCCTTATCTTTATGAAAACAGTGATATTGAAGATGATGTACTAAAATATGAACCACATATAGCGTTATATGGAGGTACTAAATATTATGAAGAAATACTAAAGGGTGCTAAGAATATTTTAAATAGTAAAAACATAATAGCTTTTGAAATAGGTCATGATGAAAAAGAAGAAGTAATAAAACTTGCAAATAAATATTTTAAAGATGCCAATATTATAAGCATGAAAGATTTAAATAATTTTGATAGATACATATTTATTTTAAATAATATTGCATAAAAATTAATTGATATTACCATTATTAAATCAGGTGATAAAATGAAAAAAATATTAATTTTTATAAGCATATTATTTTTTTTATACATTGCATTTGAAGTAAAAAATAATTATTATGTAATACCAGATGAATCAATAAGATTTAGAGTAATAGCAAATAGCAATAGTACTAAAGACCAGTATATTAAAAAAAGAGTAAAAGAAGCTTTAGAAAAGGCTTTTTATGAAGAACTTAAAGTATCAAATACTATAGATGATTCAAGAAATATAATTCAAAATAATATGAATAACTATAAAAAAACTATTAAGGAAACATTAGAAAAGTTAAACGTTGATATGGATTATGAAGTTTCTTTTGGACTTAATTATTTTCCAGAAAAAGAGTATAAAGGGGTTGTATATAAAGAAGGGGAATATGAATCACTTGTTATTACGCTTGGAAATGGTGAAGGAGAAAACTTTTGGTGCGTACTATTTCCCCCAATTTGTACTTTAGAAGTAGAAGAAGATGATGATATTTCCTATAGATTTTTAATAAAAGACTTATTTGATAAATATATTTTAAACAAATAAGTCTTTTTTTACTTAAATAATTGTTTTATAATAATACTTGAGGTTTTTTATGAATACAGATAAAATGTTAGAAAGTTTAGCAAAATCAAAATTTAGAAGTAGTTTTAAACTTGGTAAAAAATACATAGATTATATAGATAAAGTAGGATTAGTAAAGATAAGAAGTCATGCTAAAGACTTTATAGAAAAAAGACTAGCTGTAAAACCATTAAATGATGGGCATCAAACACCTTATAAAGGACATCCTGTTTTTATAGCACAACATGCAACTGCAACCTGTTGTAGGAAATGTCTAAACAAATGGTATAAAATAGCTGAAAATAAAACCTTGACTGAGGATGAAATAACAAGCATTTTAAATATTATAATGAAATGGATAGAGAAACAGTATAAAAGTAAGGTTTAGAAGTTTGACAAGTCTAAAAAAAAGTGATATAATATAAGCCGTTCTTAAAGATTATGCCGTAAGGCAAATCTATATCTAAAGGGGGAAAATGATATGAACGATAGAAATATATATAAAAACTATGATAAAAATGATAATTTAATATCAATAAACTTTAAAAATCAAAGATATGATTTAACAAAAATGACAAAAGAAGAAGCTATAAAAGACATTGTAAAACAAGATGAAAGTATAAAAAAAGACATTATAAGTGGTAAAGTAAAATTTATTAAAACAGTTTTAGATGATGAAATAACTATGACAGATTATGAAAAAGAGTTATTAACAAAGTTTAAACAAGAAGAAGAACCAAAAAAAATAAAAAGCGTAAGACAAACTTCAACTAATGATGATAAAATAAGAAGAGAAACAGCTTTTTCAAGATGTGCTTTAGCCATAGCTTTACTTAGTATTGTAACAGCTTATGGAATAGTTCATTATAATAAATTTGTTAAACCACAAAAATTAAGCCTAGAAAATGAAAAAGGCAAAGTGATAGAAGCAGTTACGACACTTGATTTAGAAAGTGAAGTATTAACAAATGCTAAAGAAAATGTAGAAAGTGCTATAAATAACTTTATAACATTAAAAGATAACTATAAAATAGATAATAAAACATTTTATATAACTAGTGAAGAGTGGTTAACAGCTTACCTATACTTAAATGGTTATGATTATACTATTCAAGATTTAAAAGAAATATTAAAAGATAACCCTGATTTTTATAGCAAGATGTCAAATAATTATAGAAGTTTTTGTGAAACAGCATCATTTTATTCAAGTGTTGCAGATATAGCTATTGTAAATAAAGATTTCTTTATAAATGAAGAAGCTTACAATATATATATGAATTACTGGAATACATTTAAAGAAGCAAGAGATAATCCAAGTAAAGAGAATAAAGCAAAACTTGAAAAAATGACAAAAGAAATGTATGGATTAGAACCAAATAAAGGTGACATAAATTATGATAATTATCCTGGTGTATTATCATTTATAGGACATACCATTGTTCCAGCAGGTGCTAATTATTTTCATATAATAACACAAGATACTTATGATAAAGCAATGGGAATATATAAATATGATAAAAATGGTAATTTACTTGAAACACATGGAAAAATAGAAATGATAACATGTGATACTATTGAAATTCAAAGATTTGATAAATTAAATGATTATGTAACATCAAGTGAAGTTAAATTTGATAATTTAATGACTTGGTTTAATGAAATGAATAGTAAATTAGATGAAACAAATAAAGTAACATCAAGTCTATTCTTTGAATACTTTAATAAGAAAAAAAATCAAAATAATAATAAAAATAATAATAAAAACAGCAATAAAGGTAGCAAAAGTAGTTCATCAAGTAATAGTAAACCTTCACAAGGTAATAGTAGTATAATATCAAGAGATGAAGCAGTTAAAGATTTTGGAGAAGATGAAGTAAAAAAAGCCGAAGATGAAGCTAAAAGTGATTTTGAAAAAGATTATCAAGATGAAATAGCCAAAGAAAATGCTAGAAAACAAGGAATTTTAGATGCTAATAGTAGAATTGAAAGCTATTTAAATACTCTTATGTATGATACAACAGCACTTCTTAATGCATCAAGTAGTGATATCACACAAATTGGAAATAGTGTTAAAGCAGGATATACCGGAAGCTATGCTAGTTATTATAACGAAGGTGTTGATGCCGCAGTTTCATCTGGAATAGCAGAACTTAAAAGCATGCAAGAACAATATAGAAAAGCTTTAGAAGATATAAATACTAATTCATTTAATGATACAGAAAGTCTTGTTAGAACAAGATAAATTAAGGGGGAAGTAAGTTATGAATGAATATGATGAAATAACAGTAAAAAATGAAAATCCACTTTTAAAAATATTAAAATGGACTTTAACAGTTATCCTAATTATATTACTTGCTATTTTAATAATATTTTTAATAAAAGGATACTCAAATAACAATAATAACAATTTAAATCCTTTATTAAATCAAATTTTTGCAGATAATATTGAAAGGATGAAAGATGCTGCTAAAGATTATTACACAGTAGATAGAGTACCTAAAAAAGAAGGGGAAACATTTAAATTAACCTTACAAGAAATGATAGATAAAAAGTTAATATTACCATTAACAGATAAAAACGGAAAAATGTGTGATACAACAGCATCATACACAGAAATAACAAAAGTAGGTAATGAGTGGCAATTAAAAATTAATCTTTCATGTGGAAGTGAAGAAGAATATATAATAGTTTATCTAGGATGTCATGACTATTGTAAAAATTATATATGTGAAAGAGAAGATGAAGAAAAACCAAATAACAATAATGGGAATGGAAGCAAAGAATATGATCCATCATGTACTTTAATGGTTGTAAGTGGAACTAAAGGAAGTAATGGTAAATATATAAGTGATGTTGTTATTGGATTTAAAAATAAATCTGCAGGAAACGATGCTACAATATCACAATCAGGTGTTGGTGTAAAAACAAATTATAAAAATAGCACATATACAGTAAAAGACAATGGTACAACAACAGTTTATGGTTACGTTAAAGATACTAATGGTAAAACAGCCGTATGTAGTATTAAAGTAATAAAAACAAAAGAAATAAAACCAGCAGTTGGCGATCCATCATGTACCTTAAAAGTTATAAGTGGAACAAAAAATGCAAATGGTACATATAGTGGTAATGTTGTTATAGGATTTGATAAGAAAAATGCTGGAGCAAATGCTACATTAACAGATTTTGGTGTAGGTAAAGAATTAAATTATGAAAGCTCTACATACACAGTAACAACTGAAGGAGCAACAACAATATATGGATATGTTAAAAACTCAAGTGGTAAAACAGCCGTATGTAATATTACAATAACAAAACAAGAGTTAGAACCATCATGTACCCTAAAAGTTGTAAGTGGAAGCAAAAATAGTGATGGAACATATAAAAGTAATGTTGTTATAGGATTCGATAAGACAAATGCAGGTTCTGGAACATTAATAGGTAAAGGAATTGGTCTTTCAACTAATTATGAAGATGAAACATATACTGTATCAAGAAATGGTGAACATGTAATATATGGATATGTTAAAAATTCAAATGGTAAAACAGCTGTATGTAGTATTAAAGTAATAAAAGATACAAGATATGAATATTTATATGAAAAACATTTTGAAAAAGAATATTCAGCTTGGAGTGATTGGTCTAGTAATAAGACTTATACAGAAAAAGATAATATAATTTTTGGTAAACAAGAATTTATCTGGAATGAGAAAAACGGTCAAAAAGAAATAAAATCTTATGAAACAGACAAAAATAGCCCAATTTGGCAAGTAAGACATGATAGAGTAGTAGGAACATATGAAGATTATGTATGTAGTGGCTACACATATTATAGAAGTGGTGATGTTACATATAGTCTTGGAGAATGGAAATTTAGCCATAGATTAACAAATGTATCAAGCATTCCGGCAGATACTGCGACAACAAGATATGACATTGTTGATATGGATTATGCAGTATGTAAAAATACATGCACTTCAAAACCAGTTTATATAGTGGATGTTTATGTAAGAACACAAACAGCTAAGACAGAAACAAAAGAAGAATTAAGTGCAAAATGTAACGTTGTTATAAAAGATGTACCAATATATGGAGATAGAAGAGTACTTACAGGCTTTAATAAAAATGAAATAACTAAAGTAGAATACTACTATCACACTAAAACAAGAACACTAATAAAAGATGCTTATACCGTAAGTGTATGGTCTGATAGTGATAACGACTTATCATTAATAAATCAAGGCTATAAATATACAGGAATAAAAAGACAAAAATAATTAATATTTTATTAGTAAACAATAAAAAAATGTGGATAAACTCTACATTTTTTTATTATAATTTATCTTTATTTTACATAAAAGATGTAAAACTTTTGAAAATATAGTTAAATTAATGTATACTTTTAGTAGGGTGATGTTATGAAAAACTTATATATTGATTTTGATGGAGTCATTTTAGACACTATAACCTGTTTATATAAGGATCCATCTTATATAGGTAAAGATAGACCATATGAAGAACAAAATGCTTACTTTTCAAATTATCCTTGGGGAAAAATAATAAAAGATGAAAATATTTTATGCGATAGTATTAACGCAATAAAAGAAATAATAGATAGTAATAAATTTAATATAGCTATTTTAACTCATGTAACAAGCATAAATGAAGCAGTTTTAAAAATAAATTATTTAAGAAAATACTTTGATGATATAACTATCATACCTTGTCCTAAAAGTATATCAAAAACTAATATGGTACACACTAAAGATTCTATTTTAGTAGATGATTATAGTGGCAACCTAAGAGAGTGGGAAAGTGAAGGCGGAATAGGAATTAAGTTTTCTCAAGAAGAAGAGAAAGATTGCGATTTTAAAGTAATAAAAAATTTAAGGGAACTTTTAAAAATATTTTAATTGACATTTATAAATAGGCATAATATGATTAAGATAAGAACACAAATTTAATAATTTCATATATTAAAGTAGAAAAAGTAGGAAGGAAGTAGTACGTTATGAAACGAATAAAAATAAAGGGAGGATACCATCTTACTGGAACAATTAGAATAAGTGGAGCAAAAAATGCTGCAGTTGCACTAATACCAGCTGCTATATTAACAGATGAAGAGGTAACAATATGTAATATTCCAGAAATTTCAGACATAGATTCACTTGAAGTGATTTTAAAATACTTAAATGTTTCTGTAAAAAGAAGTACTGAATCAATGGTTATTAATACTAAAAATATGGTAAATAAAGAAATACCAGAAGAAATAGCTAAAAAATTACGTGCCTCTTATTACTTTATGGGAGCATTACTTGCTAAATATAAAAAAGTATCAATGTATTTTCCTGGAGGATGCAATATAGGAAAAAGACCAATAGATTTACATTTAAAAGGATTCGAACAAATGGGATGTAAGATAGAATGTGAAGGCGATAAATATACAATAACAGCAGATGAACTTAAAGGATGTGTAATAGATTTACCAGTACCAAGTGTTGGAGCAACAATAAATCTTATAATAGCAGCAGTAAAAGCAAAAGGAGTAACAACTATAAATAATGCTGCCAAAGAGCCTGAAATAATAAATGTTTGTAACATGTTAAAAAATATGGGTGCTAATATAACATTTGAAGGTACCAAAACAATTAAAATAGAAGGAGTAGACAAACTTCATCAAGGTTATATTGAAGTGATACCAGACCGTATTGAAGCAGGAACATATGTAATAGTAGGATCCCTTATAGGAGAAAATCTAAAAATAGATAATATTATTCCAGAACATTTAAAAGCTCTAACAGAAAAATTAATAGAAAGTAATGCCAATATAACTATAAATCAAGACAATATTGTCTGTAAAAAAGAAGAAAACCTTAAGAAAAATGATATAAAAACGTATTATTACCCAGGTTTTCCAACAGATTTACAACAACCATTTTCAGTATTTTTAACTAAGTGTGAAGGTTTATCAACAATCGAAGAAACCATATGGGAAAATAGATATATGCACGTTCCATATCTAAATGAAATGGGAGCAAATATAGAAGTAGAAGGGAAAATATGTAAAATAAAAGGCAAAACATCATTGACAGGAAAACATGTTAAAGCAACTGACTTAAGAGGCGGAGCATCCCTTGTTGTTGCAGGTCTTATAGCAGATGGCGAAACAATAATAGATGAAGCAGATCACATACTAAGAGGATATGATGAAATAATTGAAAAATTAAAAAATGTTGGTGCTAAAATAGAAATGGAAGAAATATAAATAGAGTATAAGCTCTATTTTTTTGAGGTGAAAATATGAAAAAAATAATTTTTTTATTAATTGTAACTATAACTATTTTTATAACCTATAAATCCTTTTATAAAAAAAGCATTAAAATATTATCTTTAGGAGATACTAAAATAGAAAATATAGATATAAAAAATGTTAAAAACTACAAAAATATAACCTATGATACTATAAAAATAACAGAGTTAACAAGTAATATATATAATAATAAACAAAGTATAAAAACAAATCTTGCAAAAAGTAGTATCTTATTTTTAAGTGTAGGAAAAGATGATATAAAAAACATATTAAATAATAGTAATAACCATATAAATATATATAATGAAATAGATGATATTATAAAAAACTATAAAGAATTAATAACACAGGTAAAAAAATATGCAAGAGGTAAAATAATTGTTTTAGGTGTATACGAAAAAGACATAGATAAAAAATACCTAAAATATTTTAACAATGAATTAAAGTACATTTTAGATGACGATATCTATTACATAGACTTTAATAAATACTTAAATTATTCAAAAACTAAAAAAGAAATTATAAATATATACTTAAATAATGGTCTTATTTATTAAAAACATAAATAAAAAGTCCTAAAACACTTGCAAAATTTATAAAAATTTGATACAATACTTAAGAAATTTATTATCTATGACAAAGTTTTGTCATGGCGGAAAGGAAGCAAGAGTAATGAAAAAAGGAATACATAAGGAATATAAAGATACAAAATTCATTTGTAACTGTGGAAATACTTTTACTGCCAAAAGTTTAAAAGAAGAAGTACATTTAGATGTTTGTTCTAAATGTCATCCATTTTATACAGGTAAACAAAGTACAAAAAATTCTGCAGGTAATGTAGAAAAATTCAATAAGAAGTATGGTTTAAATTAAGAAACTTAAGGTTTCTTTTTTTTATTATTTGATATATAATTATATTGTTATAAGGAGGCAAAATATAATATGAAAGTAGGACTAGTAGCAGATCATCGTGGTTATAAACTAAAAGAAGTATTAAAACTTTATTTACAAGAAAAAGGTTATGAAATAATAGATTTAGGAACCAATAACTTTGAAAGAGTAGACTACCCATTACTTGCAGAATCACTATGTAAAAAAATAACAGAAAAAGAAGTAGATTATGGTATAGCACTTTGTGGAACAGGAATTGGTATGAGTATAGCATGTAACAAAGTAAATGGTATAATATGTGGTAAGATAAGTACTATTAAAGAAGCTAAATTATGTAAAGAACATAATAACTGTAATGTTATAGCAATGAGTGGAAAAATTAATAAAATAAAAGCTAAAATAATGGTAACAAGATTCTTAAAATCAAAACCAATAGAAGAAGAACCATATATAACAAGAAATAGACAACTTAAAGAGATTGAAGAAAGAAATAGTAAATAATGAATCCTAAAGCATATTTATATTTTATAGTAGCAATATTTGTTATCTTTTCCCTTGACTCTATAAATATAAATAATATTTTTAAAAAAAATAAAAATTTACAAGCCAAACTATTTTATTTTTTCTTAGCTTTTTGTATGATTTACTTAATTACTAATTTTATTTATGATTTAACAGAAACATTTAATTTATTTTAGTATAAAAACCTCATTTTAGTTAATAATTAAAATGAGGTGATTTTTTATGGTTAAAAGAAGATTAAAACCATTTGTAATGCCAAGTTTATATATAATGTGTGTTGTAGCATTTTTACTATTTACATTTTTACTTTCTAAATCTTTACTTGTTGCAGAAGAAATAGAAGCTAAAAATTATGTATATGTATCAAGTGAAATACTTATGGATGATGTAGTACCAGTTATAAAAACAATAAATAAAAATATTGTAAAACCATTTACAGATAATAATGTAAAATTAGTTAAAAGTTTTTATGACTATAAAAAAGATGCAAAAAGTCAAGAAGATTCTTTAATATATTATAATGATACATACATACAAAGTACTGGAGTATCATATAGTGCCACTAATATGTTTAACTGTATGGCAGTACTTGATGGAGAAGTTATAAAAGTAAAAGAAGATGATATCGTAGGTAAAACTGTTATAGTAAAACATAATACGGAACTTATAAGTGTTTATCAAAGTCTTGGAGAAGTATCAGTAAAAGAAAATGATAAAATAAATCAAGGAGATATTATAGGAACAAGTGGTGTAAATGAAGCAGAAAGTGATTTAGGAAATCATTTACATTTTGAACTTATATATAAAAATGAAGCAATAAATCCAGAAGATTATTATGGCAAAACTTTAGGAGAGTAACAAAATGTTTAGAAAAGATATAGGAATTGATTTAGGAACAGTTAATATCTTAGTTTATGTAAAAGGCGAAGGCGTTGTTTTAAATGAACCAAGTATGGTTGTAATAGATGAAGAAACAAAAAGACCAATAGCATATGGTATTGAAGCAAGTGAAATGTTAGGTAGAACACCAGGTAAAATAAAAGTTGTAAAACCAATGAAAGATGGAGTTATTGCAGACTTTGAAACAACTGGTATGTTACTTGACTACTTACTTAGGAAATTAAAAATAAAAGGTTCATTTGTAAAACCAAGGATATTAATATGTTGTCCATCAAATATAACAGAAGTTGAAAAAAGTGCTATAGCAGATGCCGCAATGCGTACTGGAGCAAAAAAAGTATTCATTGAAGAAGAACCAAAAGTTGCCGCTATAGGAGCAGGACTTGATATATCAAAACCTATTGCCAATATGGTTGTTGATATAGGAGGAGGTACAACTGATATAGCAGTATTATCCCTTGGAAATATTGTAACAAGTGCTTCAATAAAAACAGCAGGAAATACCTTTGATACAGACATAATAAATTATATAAAAGATAAATATAAATTATTAATAGGAGAAAAAACAGCAGAGAGAATAAAAATGACAATAGGAACAGTAAAAGAAGGTAAAGAAAAAGAAAAAATGGATGTAAGAGGAAGAGATTTGGTAGGAGGTCTTCCAAAAACAATAACTATAGATAGTAATGAAGTAGCACTTGCTTTAAAAGAAAGTATAGAAAAAATAACTGCTATGGTAAAACAAGTATTAGAACAAACTCCCCCAGAACTTTCAGCAGATATAATAGAAAAAGGAATTGTTTTAACTGGCGGAGGAGCATTACTTAAAGGACTATGTGAGTATTTAGAAGAAAAATTAGAAGTACCAGTTTTTAAAGCAGAAGAACCATTAACTTGTGTTGCTGAAGGAACGGGAGTATTACTTGATAAACTGCATTATGTTGATTAATAACTAAGAAAATGTTATAATTAACTAAGGTGGTTAAAAATGATTCAAAATATAGACTTAAATAATATTACACACATATTACTTATAATTGTAACATGTATGATATTTACACTTATAATAACATTTTATATAAAAAAAATTGCATTTCATATAAAAGCTTTAGATATTCCAAATGAAAGAAAGGTACATACAAAACCTATGCCTAGACTTGGCGGACTTGGAATATTTTTAGGCTTTTTATTTGGTTATATGTTATTTGGAGTACAAAGTCTACAAATGAATTCAATTCTTATAGGAAGCTTTTTAATAGTTCTTTTAGGAGTAATGGATGATATAAAACCACTGGATGCTAAAACAAAGTTTCTAGGACAAATACTAGCAACTTGTGTATTAATATTTTATGGAGATATATTATTAACAAAAATTAGTCTATATGGATTAACTATAAATTTTGGTATTTTATCATACCCTATAACAATATTTTTTGTTCTTTCTTGCATAAACATTATAAATTTAATAGATGGACTTGATGGTCTATCAAGTGGCACATGTTCTATATTTTATGCAACTATAGGAATAATTGCCTTTATGAAAGGTAGTACTAACATATTACCAATTACCTTATCATTTATAATGTTAGGGTCAACTCTTGGATTTTTATATCACAATTTTTACCCCGCAAAAATATTTTCTGGAGATTCAGGCTCGATGTTCCAAGGTTTCATGATAGCAGTAATATCACTTTTAGGATTTAAAACAACAGCATTTATTTCATTTTTTGTACCAGTTTTAATTCTTGGTATACCAATACTAGATACACTATTTGCTATAATAAGAAGAACTATAAAACATCAAAAAATATATTTACCAGACAAATGTCATTTACATCATCAACTGTTAAATATGGGATTATCTCATAGGAATACAGTTCTTGCCATATATGCTATGGATATGTTATTTGCATTTGCATCAATTATTTACACTACTAAAGATAAAATTTTAGGTAAATATATATACGTTGCACTATTTTTACTTGTCATATGGATAGTGTCACGAACAAGCATAATTAAGGATAAAAAAGTATCCAAAAATAAAGAATAAAGTGAACCTAAAATTAATAGTTCACTTTTTTTACCATTTGTATTACAATAAAATTGACAATTTTTTCCAATTTGCGTATTAATTTCGCAAAAGATATTAAATTTTGTCTTATAATGTATTAAGGAAGTAGGAAATAAGTTATGAAAGAGTTTTGTAAATGGCTAGGAGTAGATGAAAAGATAGCCAGAGTAGTTGTTTGGATAGCAATATTTATGATGATGTTAGTTTTAACCAACGTAATGCTAGAAAGTGTAGGTTTACCATTTTACAAGTTAACTGCTGAAAATTTATCAAAAGTTAATTGTGGTAAAGTAGTAAACTTTTGCTTAGCCTGTACTATTACCATATTAAATTTTTATACTTTTGTATTTTTAGTTTTTAGAATAAAGGAATTTAAAAAGATATTTCCATATTCAATATTATATATAGTTCTAAACGCGATTATTAATTATACCTATGGGAAAGGTATTTTGGAAATATTTATTATTTTATTTATAATTATATTTTGTTACTTTTATTCCAATAAAAATAAAAAGTATATTTTGTATGGCATTGGCAGTATTGTAATTAATACTATAGTACAATTTATATGTTATTTATATAAATTAAGATTTATTGATTATGATAGTCTAAATTATTACAGCAGAATTTTAATTTCTTGTGATTATTTTTTAATTATGTTTATACTAATTTTAGTAAAAGAAATATATATAAAGAATAAGAAAGAAAAGGAGGTATTAAAAAATGCCTGATTGTTACTTCTGGTTTCCTTCATTCAAGAAAGAGGCTGCATTTGCTAAAGCATTATCAACAAAACTTGCTAATTTGAAATAGTATTAAGTTATAAGGACCCAATAACTTTTTACTAATATGGGAGGTGTTTATGGAAGAAAAAGAAAAAAATAAAAAGAGAAAAAGGAAGAATGGGATATGGTTTAATGATACTACTGCAATAGAGAATTACTCACAAGAAAAAGCTGAAAAACTTCAAGCAACCCTTGAAAACATTATATTCTATGGTATTACAATACCAATACAGCTTATTCAAACAGCGGGAGTTATTGCTATTGCTATATTTAATAATGCTTTTGCTGAACTTTCGTTTTTCTTAGTAGGTTTCTTCTTCACAAGAACTTTTCTAGGATCAACATACCATTTGAATTCTACAATTATGTGTACTACATTTACTTGGACTGCCTTTTTTATAATAACAGCTTTAATACCAAGTATATATGTTAGTGTATTCTTATGCATAATTTTAGGATGTTTAATGTCAGCTTACATGCATTATATAGTAGTAAAGGAAGAAGAAAAATGCCAAAAAGATTAGGAACATTATTTTTATCAGCAGATAAAGGCAAATTAGAACAAATGTGTAAAGAAAAAGATTTAAATGACTATGAAACAGAAATAATATTAAGAATATATTGGAAAAAGCAAAGCATTAATTACATTTCGGATACAATGGACTTTACTAAGTTTGGTAAAGATCAAAAATTTTATTCATCAAGAAGTATTAATACTTTTCACAAACAAGCATTTTTAAAATTAATGAAATAGTTTTCAACTTAACTATTTTTTTTAGCAGATATATAAATGTTAAAATAAATAATAAATATATAAAGAAGAAAGGAAATTGATATGCTAAATTTTATTATTTTAAGTAACGGCAGTAAAAATGAAGAAAAATACGTAAATAGTATAGAAAGGGTAATGATAAACTTAGATATAGGTTATGAAATACATAAATTTAATGACTGTAATAATAGTTTTATTAATTTTTGTAAAGATAGTTATGGTACTAATATATTTATACTAGAAAATGAAGATACTGATTATATAAATAACACTATCTCTTTAATAAAAAATGAATATGAGTTAACAAAAGCTTTTATTATTGTCATTGATAAAGAGGGACAGGAAAGCAATATTTCATCATCATTTCTAATAGATGTTATAAGTGAAACAAATTTTGAAGAACACTTACAAAAGGACATCAAAACAGTTTTAGAGATAACTGAAATTGATAAGAACTTTTTAAGTATAATACAAGATAAATTATTACTTAGAATACCATATAATGATATTTATTATATAGAAAAAGAGTTAAATGGTAAAAAATGTACTATTGTATGTAAAAATAAAAAATATTACGTTGTGAAGAGCTTAAACGAATTTCAAAGAATTTTAGATTCTAGGTTCTTTAGAAGTCATCAAAGTGCTTTAATTAATATAGAAAAAGTATCTGTAATGGACTTTGAAAATGGCATTGTGCAATTTGAAGATA
This sequence comes from uncultured Bacilli bacterium, assembly GCA_934098705.1. GTDB lineage: Bacteria > Bacillota_I > Bacilli_A > RF39 > UBA660 > CAG-611. The sequence goes on from CAKOPC010000002.1 coordinate 285,621, forward strand.
ATGTAAAATGTAATCTTATGTCAAGAAGTTTTAAAAAGAAAATGAGAAAAGATTATGCCAAATGTGACTAAAATATAACATATTACGGCCATAAACGTAAAAAGCCTGATAATTCTGTTAATATATACTTGCGCGCTAATAAAAATAGAAAAATAAAAAAGTATAGTTTGGAAAAAGAGGTGGAATTATGAAAGGCTTTGTAAAGTGGTTTAATAATGAGAAAGGATTTGGATTTATTGAATATAAACCAGGTGAAGATGTATTCGTTCACTATTCAGCAATAAAACAAGATGGTTATAAAACATTAAATGAAGGCGATTATGTTTCTTTTGAATTAATTGAAACTGCAAAAGGATTACAAGCACAAGACGTTTACGTCGTTAAACAAATGATAGCCACTAAATAGTGGCTTTTTCTATTAAATCATGTTATAATTTAATCATAGGAGGGATTATATGAAATTAAATATTCGTGGTAAAGATATGAAAATTACAGAAGCAATGAAAAATTATGCTGACGAAAAATTCACAAAGTTAGAAAAATATTTAAAAGATGGAGAAGGTATAAAAGCCAATTTATTATTTAAAATAGATGGCATAAATCAAAAGTTAGAGGTTACAATTCCGCTTAAAAATATAACACTAAGAGTAGAAGAAAAAGGTAAAGACTTTTATGCATGCATAGATACTGCTCTTGATAAATTAGAAAGAAGTATTATAAAAAATAAAAAAAGATTAGAAAGTAAAAAGATGAAAGCTAAATATGGCTTTGAATTTGAAAAACTTGACTTATTAACAAAAGATATAGAGGAAGATAATACAAATAAAATTGTTAAGAAAAAAAGTGTTGAGTTAAAGCCTATGGACTTTGATGAAGCAATATTACAAATGGAATTATTAGGTCATGACTTTTATGTATTTAAAGATGAAAAAACTAATAAGACTTGTGTTTTATATAAAAGAAAAGAACAAGGTTATGGCATAATAGAAGAAGAATAGGTATAAAAGCTCCTTTATGGAGTTTTTTTGTTAATGTTTTTTTATAAATATGTTATAATTAATATATAAATTAGGGAGGATTAAAATGAAAGGCAAAAATTATGTTTTAGGAATTATTGGGGGACTTATAGGAGGTTTTATAGCATCTATTCCTTGGGTACTTATGTATGTTTATGGAAATATGATATTATCATTACTTGCAATTTTAATTGCTTTAGGAGCATTAAAAGGTTACCAAATATTTAAAGGTAAAGAAGATAAAAACTTACCAATTTTTATAATAATAATATCAGTTATTGTTGTAACTATTGCAACTCTTATTATTATACCAAAACTTTTAATAATAAAAGATGGAAGTAGTATAACACTTACTGACCTTTATAATAATAGTGAGTTTAAAACTGCTATTATAAAAGATTATATTATTTCACTTATCTTTACAGGACTTGGTATAAGTGGTGTAATATCATCTATTAAAAATAAAGTAAATAACGAAAACAAGGCAAATGAAGGTAGTAAAGTTTATAGAAGTGTTAATAAATTAACTTATAAATTGTATGAAAATGAATTTAAAAAATATAATGCAACATCAAAAAATAATTTAATAGATAAAGAAACTATTTTAAATAATATTAACTTAATAGATAAAGATGATATTTTTAAATCATTAATTTATCAAGATGCTATAAAAGAAGTTGATGGAAAGTACTATTTTGCCAAAAGAATTCATCAAAATTACACTATGTTAATAATTATAATTGTGTTAATAGTTGCCATTATGATAGGGGCAATACTATTTTTTGATAGCAGTAAAGAGTATAATAAAATTACAAAAAATCATATTTCCTATGAAATTCCAAGTAACTGGAAAGAGTATGATGATGAAACATTAAAAAATAAATTTTATTATGTACCAGATTTTGATGAAAGTGGTTATTCCGGAGTAATATCTGTAACATATTATAAAACAACTTATACTATAAATGATTATGAGAAAATGAAAAATCAAATTTATGACATGTTAAAGCAAGATGAATATGAAGCAACAGAAACTAAAGAATTTACATTAGAAAACGGTTATAAAGTATTTGAAATAGATTATTTAGAAGATAAAGTTGAAGATAAACTATATTATGTTATTACAGATAATAATTATGCTCTTGTGTATTCTACTAATTATTTTAGTGAAAAAGTTGGTAATATAGATACTATAACAAAAAATATAATAAATAGTATATCATTTAAGTAGGAGTATTTTATGAATTTAGAAAAAATATTTAAACCAAATAAAAATATATTAATATTAATGATAGTAAGTTTAATACTAACTATTATATCATTTATAATGATGGTAAATTATGCTAATAAACAAGATGAAAGTGTTTCATATAATGGTTTAATAACAAGAAACATAGATAAAGCAAATAAATATGTAAATGTAACTATCAAAACATTACCATATTTTTATGCCACTAGAACAACTGATAATATTACATATAAATATTATATAGGTTTTGATGAACATAACTATATGTACTTATTAAGACTTACTGATATAACATATAATGATATGGAAACAAAATATAATCTTGATAAAGTTAATTTTTCTTATTATTTAGAAGGTTATACTTCAAATACTGAGGATGATTTAAAGAAGATAACAATAACAACATATAATGAAATGGTAGATAAGAAAATTATAACTGAAGATAACTTTAGCAGTTATTTTGGAAATACTTATTTTGATGAAACTAAAGATCCTAATGAAGATATGTTTATTGTATCTGTTTCAATATTTATTACTTGTATTACATTATTTATTGTATCTTTAATATTATATATTGTAAAAAAAGTAAAAATAAAGAAAGTTATAAAAGAATATGGCAAAGAAACTTTAGAAAATGAAATACTAAATAGTAAAACTAAGCATTATGAAAAACTAAAAGTATTTGTAACTTGTGATAAAGTAATAAGTTATAATGATTATTTAATAGTCAAAAAAATAAGTGATATAATATGGCTTTATAACTTAAAAAGATATTATAATGGTGTACTTGTTAAAATAAGTCTTTTATGTTTTGATAAAAATAAACATAAACAAGAATTGACATCATCAAAGAAAGAACAAGAATTATTAGAATTAATAGAGGAAATAGTATCAAAAAATAAAAATATTATGGAAGGATATACAAAAGAAAATAAAAAAAGTTATAAAGATTACATAAAAGAGCATTAAAAAGCATTTTTTAATTCTTAAAATTGTATTATTTAAACATAAATAAGAATAAATGGAGTAGTATATGAAAAAAGGACTTAAAAAAAGTAAAATATTACCATTATTATTAATTATATTAATGGTTGTATTTACTAATAACAAAGAAGAAATAAAAAATATATTTAATAAAAGTTTAGCAATCCCTACAATATCATATAACGTAAATGAAATTCCAGAATATAATGGTAGTCCAGTTATTGTAATTAACAATAATGTTCCATTATTTACAGATGAAGATTATAATAGTAAAACATTCGAAAGTTATAGTGAGCTTGACATATTAGGAAGGTGTGGTATTGCTTTTGCAAACATTGATAAAAGTTTAATGCCAACAACAAAAAGAGGAAGTATTGGTATGATAAAACCAAGTGGTTGGCATACTATTAAATATGATAATGTAGATGGAAAATATTTATATAATAGATGTCATTTAATAGGATACCAGTTAACTGGAGAAAATGATAATAAAAAAAATCTTATAACATGCACAAGATTTATGAATACTAAAAGTATGTTAGAATATGAAAATAAAGTTGCAAATTATATAAAGAAAACAGGTAACAATGTTTTATATAGAGTAACTCCAGTATTTTATGATGATAATTTGCTTGTAAGTGGTGTTTTAATAGAAGCAGCATCTGTTTATGATAAGGGAAAAGATTTATCTTTCTTTGTCTTTATCTATAATATTCAAGATGGTATTTTAATTGATTATAAAACAGGAGATAGTAAATTAGTTAATAGTAAGGCAAATTGATAAACAGTAATTATTATATCGTATAGTTTTGGTATAACAATTATTATAAGGACAATTTTTAAAATGGCCAATATGCCATCCCATCATTTTTATATAAGCTTCCTTTAAAGTATAAAATTTAAAGAATGTATAATTTTTATTAGAACTTTTTAAAAGTTCTAATTTTTCATCATCATTAAAATAGTAGTTTACAATATTGGGATTATAATCTCTAATTTTTTCAATATCACACCCTATAGCATATTTAGATGTAACTAAAATAGTTATATCATCTTTATTGGATATATTAAAATTAAATTTATCATCAAAATATGGTTTTCCATTTATGTTATATTTCATATTTTTAATATCTATATTTAATTTATTGTTTCTAATATATTTTTCTAATAGATAATAAGACATTATTTTTCTCTTATTTTTTAAAACTTTATACTTTTGCACATCATTTAATATGTTAAAAACTTTATCAAATGTAATAGCATCAATATCATTAAAATTACAAATATCAATATAAAACAATGAAATCACCTCATACTTATTATAACATTTATATTTACATAATTGTTAATAAATAGTATTATTTTATTATAGGAGTGTAGTATATGAAAAAGAAAATAACAAAAAAAGAAATAGTAAAGTTACTTTTAAATCAAAACTTAGAAGAAGGAAATGAAGAAGAATTGATGGATTCACTTGTAAAAGAGCCAGTAGCCATAGATATTATAAAAGAGGATGAAGAAAGTAAAAGTTTTGGAGAAAGACTTTCTGATAAATTAACAAAAGTTGCAGGTAGTTGGAGCTTTTTACTTTGCTTTATATTATTTTTAATAGTATGGATAATTTTAAATTTATATGCTTTTGAAAGTATTGACCCTTATCCTTTTATTTTACTTAATCTTCTTTTATCATGTATTTCAGCAGTACAAGCCCCAATTATTATGATGAGTCAAAATAGAGCTGCTAAAAAAGATAGTATAAGAAGTAAAAATGATTATAAAACAGATTTAAAAAGTGAACTTATTTTAGAAGATTTGTATGAAAAAATGGAAAAAATTATTGCAAATCAAAATAAAATATTAAAGAAATTAGAAGAAACTGATAATAAATAAGTAAAAAAAGTATTTGACTGTTGTATAATTCTAGCAAATTATATTGATATAAAAAACAAGATGAAATATTAACAATTTTGTTAATTAATGTCTTTTATTAAAAAAAATTAGTCTTTTATATAAGACTTTTTTTTGACAAAAAAATACAAACAAATGTATTGACTTTGAAAAATTAGTTTGTTATAGTAAGGATGTTTTTAAGGAGGAATTTATATGAATAACACAATAATTGGTAATGAAAAAAACATTTTATTTTATAGTGATGAAGAAGGTAATACAAAAGTAGAAGTATTATTAGAAAACGAAGATGTCTGGTTAAATACTGAAGCAATATCATCACTTTTTAATGTTGATAGAAGCGGAATTGTAAGACATATTAACAATATTTATAAAGATGATGAATTAAATGAAAATATCACATGTGCAAAAATTGCACATATGGGTAATGATGGTAAACAAGTTTATAATACAAAATATTATAATCTTGACATGATTATCTCCATAGGATTTAGGGTTAACTCTAAAAAAGCAATTAAATTTAGAACCTGGGCAAATAAAATAATTAAAGACTATATGGTTCAAGGTTTTGCACTTAATGATGATAGATTTATGAAAGCAAGAAAAACAGATCAGGAATATTTTAAAAGATTACTTGAGAAAATTAAATTAATTCGTACAAGTGAGAGAATGTTTTATCAAAAAATTACTGATATATTTGCTGAATGTTCTATTGATTATGATAAAAATAGTGATACTGCATTAACTTTTTATAAAACTATTCAAAATAAATTTCATTATGCAATTACAGGCAAAACTGCTGCTGAAATAATTTATAATAGAGCAGATTCTAAAAAAGAAAATATGGGACTTGCTACTTGGGAAAATTCTCCTAATGGCAAAATATTAAAAACTGATGTTATTATTGCAAAAAATTATTTAGATGAAAAAGAAATTAAAAATTTAAATAATTTAGTTAATTTATTTTTAGATATTGCGGAAAATAATGCTGAAAGAAATATTGTAATGTGTATGAATGATTGGAAAAATGAAGTAGAAAATGCAATTAAAGTTTTTCATTATGGAGTTTTAAATGATAAAGGTAAAATATCTCACCAAATGGCACAAGATAAAGCATTTTTGGAATATGAAAAATATAAAGTAATACAAGATAAAAGTTTTGTTTCAGATTTTGATAAATTATTAATTGAAGCAAAAAATATAGAAAATAAAGATAATTAATTACAATATAAGTATAAAAAAATTATAAATTTTATTACCAAAATATTTTTTGTTTTAATATACAAAATCATTATAAAAACAATTAAAGATGCATGTTAATTATTAATATTCTATTTAAATTATTAATAAAAAAATGTATTTTATAAAGGGAAATTTTTTGACAAAAAAATACAAACAAATGTATTGACTTTGAAAAATTAGTTTGTTATAGTAAAGGTACTTTTAAGGAGGGATACTTTATGTTTAAATTGGAATCAAAATATCAGCCAAGTGGAGATCAACCAGAAGCAATAGAAAAATTAGTAGATGGTATAAATAGTGGTTTAAAATATCAAGTATTAAATGGAGCAACAGGAACAGGTAAAACATTTACTATGGCAAATGTTATAAAAAATGTTAATAAACCAACTTTAGTATTAGCTCATAATAAGACACTTGCAGGACAACTTTATAGTGAACTTAAAGAGTTATTTCCTGAAAATAGAGTTGAGTATTTTGTGTCATATTATGACAGTACCAAAAAAATAGTGTTATTTGGTGCTATTTAATGTTATTTAATCCTGAAAAACGGACTAAATAACACTCGATGGTACCAAATGAACAAATAAAATTTGTGGCCGAGAGTCGTGGCCATTCGTGGCGAATGATGTTTTAACCTTTAAATGGTAAATTTTTACAAAAAATGATAAAATTCACTTGATTTTACTAATATTATTTGTTATTATAATGGTAAATTTATAAGAAACGATACTATCGCTACTTAATCTACAATCCGTTTAATATTTAATACATAAGGTGGCGATTACTTTTTTCGTCACCTTTTAAATTACATAATAAAATGAAATGGAGGATTAAACTATGAAAAATTCAAGAAAGATAGAAACTTTAAAAAATATGAAGACTGCTGCTATTAGATTATATGAAATATATATGGCACAATCAAATCAAAATAAAATAGAAATGAATTGTTATCATGAAAATGAACATGATAATAGTGGTGCTCATCCAGATTATCATAATAATTCTCATGATAATACCCCAGGTAGAATGATGACTCGTACTTTAGTTAAAAATGCAACAAATTAATACTTTAATTAAACCTACACATGAATGTAACATGAGATGTAGGTACTGTTTTGCTGAAAAATATGGATATGAAAATTCTTTGTTAGATATTAATAAATTAAAAAAGTATATTGAACTTTTAGCAGAGAAATATAAATATATAAATTTGGTGTGGCATGGTGGAGAACCATTGATGGCACCGTTAGATTATTATCAAGAAATATATGACTATTGTAAAAAGTTTGATTCGAAATTTATATATTCATTACAAACAAATGGTACATTATTGAATGAAGAAAATATAGATTTTTTTAAAACAAATAATACTAGTATTGGGTTATCATTTGATGGTTTGACAAATGATAAAACTAGATCGCATACACAAAGAATTTTAGAGAATATTAAATTACTTCAATTAAATGAAATGTATCCTGGGGCGGTTTTGGTTGTTAATCAAAATAATGTAAATAATTTGATTGGAGAATATGAATACTTTAAATCATTAAATTTAGGTATGAAAATGAATCCTATGTTTAATGATGGTGCGGCAAAAGAAAATAATTTTTTCAATTTAAATCCAGATGAATATATCAAAAATTTTATAGAATTTTTTAAATATTGGTCGCTAGATACAAATTGTAATATAAATGTGTCTACTTGTATAGAATTAGTAAATTTAATATTAAATGAAAGAAGTGGCGTTTGTACTTTTAATTCTTGCTTAGGAAAATGGTTATGTTTTGATAGTAATGGACATTTATATCCATGCGATAGATTATGCTTAGATGAATACGACTTAGGAGATATTACAAAAATTACATCTATAGATGAAGCATTTGAAAATGAAAATTTTATAAAACTATTACAAAAGAACATTTCAAGAAGACAAAAATGTATTGATGAATGTGAGTATTTTAAAAATTGTTATGGTGGATGCAATGCTAATGCTATTTTAAATGAAGTTAATAAAAATAATGTTTCATGTTATATTCAAAAAGGAATATTAGAAGGAATTAAAAAATTTATAATTGAACTTAGTAATCAAAAAGAATATGATAAATTAAATTATAGTTTATCAAAAATTTTAATAAGAAGGGATAGTAAAATATGAAATATGTTTATCACGGGAGTTCAATACCAAATTTAAAGATTATTAAAACAAACGAAAGTACTCATATGAAAAAATGGGTATATGCATGTGTATCAAAAGCTATATCAACAATTTTTTTGTCACCATTAGGTAATGACCTGTATTATTCATTATCTGGTGATGGAATTGACTATCCAGTAGAACTAGTTGAAAGAAAATCCGATATGTTTAAAAAAATATTTAACTGTTCTGGTTACATCTATAAACTCGATGCTTCCAATTTTAAAAGTGGACAAACTGGTTGGTCAGCGGAAGTTGTTAGTGAAAAAGATGAGGAAGTACTAGAAGTAGAATATATTGAAAATGTATATGACGAGTTAATTAAATTAAATAAAGAAGGATTAATAAGGCTATATTTATATCCTGAAAAACCAAATAGAATACCACAAGATAATAGTGATTTAATTCCAAAGGTCATTAAATGGAAAAAAAATGGTTTTGATGTAAATAAATTTTATGAATTATATCCAGAATTAAAGGATAAATTTTTGAAAATGTTGAATGAACAATAACTAAAAAATAATTTTTATAGAATATTATAGATTAAATTAATCAAATAGGATTACTGTAAAAATAGAAAAGTAATCTTTTTAAATATTTACCTATTTTTAATGAAAAAATATCATTTACTGAATTTAAATAAAATCTTAAAAGTAGCACTATGTAATCTGTAATTTAATATCTTAAAATGCCATAAAATAAATGATAGAATAATATCAGTTAGTGATATTTAGTGCCATTTAATGTTATTTGGTATCGTTTAATAAATTTGTGGCCGAGATGTGTATTTTATTCGTGTCGGCCTAATTTTGGTTCATTTTAATGAAATTATATGATAAAATTTTAAATGAAATTAAGCTATAATAAGGAGGACAAAATGTTTAATTTAGTATCAAAATATACTCCATCCGGAGATCAACCACAGGCAATAGAAAAATTAGTGAACGGTATAAATAGTGGTTTAAAATATCAAGTATTAAAGGGAGCAACAGGAACAGGTAAAACATTTACTATGGCAAATGTTATAAAAAATGTTAATAAACCAACTTTAGTATTAGCTCATAATAAGACACTTGCAGGACAACTTTATAGTGAACTTAAAGAGTTATTTCCTGAAAATAGAGTTGAGTATTTTGTATCCTATTATGATTATTATCAACCAGAAGCATATGTTCCTCAAACAGATACATATATAGATAAGACAAGTATGATAAATGATGAAATAGATGAATTAAGACACTCTGCAACAAGTGCATTAATAGAAAATAGAGATGTTATAGTAGTAGCAAGTGTTTCATGTATTTATGGTATTGGAGAAAAAGATGAATATAAAAATAACATGTTAACATTAAATGTTGGAGTAAGTTATAAAAGAAATAAATTACTTCAAAAACTTGTTGATATGTTATACGAAAGAAATGATATAGATATAAAACGTGGTACCTTTAGAGTACATGGAGATGTTATAGAAGTAATACCAACTGGAGAACATCAAAAAGGATATAGAATAGAACTATTTGGTGATGAAATTGATAGAATAAGTGTCTTCGATGTTGTAACGGGTCATATTATAATGGATAAAAAAACTATATCAATTTTTCCAGCAAGCCACTTTGTAACAAGTAGTGAAAACTTAAAGAAAGCTTGTGTTAGTATAAAAGAAGAACTTGATGAAAGGTTAGCAGAACTTAGAGGTGAAAATAAACTTTTAGAGGCTCAAAGATTAGAACAAAGAACAAATTATGACCTAGAAATGATAGAAGAAACAGGTTTTTGTAGTGGTATTGAAAATTATTCAAGACATTTAGGGGGTAGAAAAAAAGGCGAAACTCCAACATGCTTAATAGACTTTTTTCCTAAGGATTATCTTTTAATTATAGATGAATCTCATGTAACATTACCTCAAGTTAAAGCTATGTATAACGGTGATAGAGCAAGAAAACAAGTTTTAGTTGATTACGGTTTTAGATTACCAAGTGCTCTTGATAATAGACCTTTAACTTTTGAAGAGTTTGAAAAAAAATTAAATCAAGTAATATTTGTAAGTGCAACTCCAGGAGATTATGAAATAGCAAAAGAAGAACAAGAAGTAGATCAAATAATAAGACCAACAGGACTTTTAGACCCAGTAGTTGAAGTTAGAAAAACAAAAGGACAAATAGATGATTTAGTAGGAGAGATAAATGACAGAATAGAAAAAAATGAAAGAGTTTTGATAACAACCTTAACTATACGTATGGCAGAAGAATTAACATCATACTTAAAATCATTAAATATAAAAGTAGCTTATTTACATAGTGAAGTAAAAACATTAGAAAGATTAAAAACAATAAGAGAATTAAGACTTGGAACATATGACTGTATAGTGGGAATCAACCTTTTAAGAGAAGGACTTGATATACCTGAAGTATCATTAGTAGCTATTTTAGATGCTGATAAAGAAGGATTTTTAAGAAGTCATAGAAGTCTTATTCAAACAATAGGAAGATGTGCTAGAAATGAAAATGGACGTGTTATTATGTATGCAGATACTATAACTGATAGTATGCGTCTTGCTATAGATGAAACCAAAAGAAGAAGAGATATACAAGAAAAATATAATAAAGAACATAATATTGTACCAAAAACAATTATTAAAGAAATAAGAGAAGTAATATCAAATAAAGATGAAAAAACTATAATAAAAGAAAATAAAGAACATAAAAAATATGACAAAGCCTTATTACAAAACATAGAAAAAGAAATGAAAGAAGCTGCTAAAAACTTAGATTTTGAACGTGCTATGGAACTTAGAGATATCCTATTTGAGATGAAGGCTCAAAAGTAAACTAATCCAACAATTATTTACTTTTATGATAACATTGTGATATTCTATATATAGTAGGAGGAATAAAGTGAGAAGAAGAAAAAAATTAAAAAAAGGATATAAAAAAGTTTTAAGATTTTTACTTATTTCTATAACATTATGTCTTCTAGTTGAAGTAGGATACTACTATATGACTTTAAATAAAGAATTAACTCCAGTATATAATCATGAAGAGTATTTTTATGCTAGTGATTTTGGTATTAATGTTATAAAAAGTGAAACTGATTACGATAATGATGGTATTGATGATTATAGTGATATTTTATTGGGAGCTCAAAAAGAAAGAGATAGAAATCCAATTTATGTAAGTAAATATTATGATGGTGGATACCCTCCAGATGATGAAGGAGTGTGTACTGATGTTATTTGGCGTGCTTTAAAAGAAGCAGGATATTACCTAAAAGATATGATGGTTTATGACATAACAAAGGATCAAAAAGATGGGACAGGTAGATATGACATAGATATAAGAGATGATAATATTGACTTTAGAAGAGTAGATAATCAAGAAGCATTTTTAAAAGAATATACAGAAAGCTTAACAACTGATATTTATGATATAGAAAGCTTTATGCCTGGTGATATAGTAGTATTTGATTATGGAGCTCATATTGCTATTATCTCTAATAAAAGAAATGAAAATGGTATTCCCTATTTAATTCAAAATAGAAGTGAAGATCAAGAAGAAAAGGAAGAAGACCGTATTGAAAAAACAGATATGTCTATTACAGGACATTATAGATTTACATATAATAGAGAACTAAAAAGATTAATAGAAAAAATATCATAGGAGGATTTATGGATAAAATTTTTATAATTGGAACTATCTTTATATGTTTAGTTGGAACATTACTTCACTTTCTTTATGAAATGACATCACATAATAAAATAATTTCTCTGTTTGCAGCAGTTAACGAATCAACTTGGGAACATATAAAAATAGCCCTAACTCCCTACTTTTTATGGATGATGGTAGATGGTTTATACTACGGTACAAATGGAAATTATCCTTTAGCAAAAATGTTAGGAGCTTTAGTAATAATAATACTTATACCAACTCTTTTTTATGGGTATCAAATATTTACTAAGAAAGCTGTACTATTTATAGACATTATAATATTTTATGTAGCTATCTTCTTAAGTGAATATGTAGGATTTAAAGTATTAAATCTAGCACCAGTTTCCTTTTATTATAATTATATTAGCTTTATCATTTTGTTTTTAATATTTGGTTTTTACATGGTTGTAACGTTAAATCCTATAAAAAACTTTTTATTTAAAGATCCTATAACTAATAAGTATGGAGTAAAAGGACATAGTCATCATAATCATAAAGAAAAATAATAAAAGTTTTCCTTTTAAATTTTTAAATAATCATATATAATTAAACATAAAGGATGTGAATAAAATGGATAAAGAATTAGAAATAGCTTTAGAAAAAGAACATGAAAGACAACAAAATAATATTGAACTTATAGCAAGTGAAAACTATGCTTCAAAGTATGTAAGAGAATTGCAAGGTAGTATTTTAACCAACAAATATGCAGAAGGTTATCCAGGACATAGATATTATGGTGGATGTCAGTATATTGATATATTTGAAGAATTAGCACGTAAATATGCTTGTGAATTATTTAATGCATCATATGCAAACGTACAACCTCACTCAGGAAGTAGTGCTAACATGGCTGTTTATAGAGCATTACTTAATAAAGGTGATGTTGTAATGGGTATGAATCTTTCTCATGGAGGACATTTAACACATGGACATGCTTTAAGCTTTTCAGGTCAAGATTATACAATCGTACCATATAATGTTGATGAAGAAACTGAGTGTTTAGATTATGATGAAATAAGAAGGATTGCTAAAGAAGTTCACCCTAAAATGATTATAGCAGGATATAGTGCTTATCCAAGAGTTATTGACTTTAAAAAATTTAGAGAAATTTGTGATGAAGTAGGAGCTTATTTAATGGTTGACATGGCTCATATTGCAGGTCTTATAGCAGCAGGACTTCATCCATCCCCAGTACCATATGCCGATGTTGTTACAACAACAACTCATAAAACATTACGTGGCCCAAGAGGGGGTATGATTCTAACAAATAACGAAGAAATAATAAAAAAAATAGATAAAACAATATTCCCTGGTATTCAAGGTGGTCCATTAATGCATGTTATAGGAGCAAAAGCACAGTGTTTTTATGAAGCATTACAACCAACATTTAAAGAATATCAAGAGCAAGTTATAAAAAATTGCAAAGCAATGTGTGATGAATTTATAAAATTAGGATGCAAAGTTGTATCAAATGGCACTGATAATCATTTAATGCTTTTAAATGTAAAAGAAAGCTTTAATATAACAGGAAAAGAAGCAGAAAAAGTACTTGATAAAATTCATATAACAGTAAACAAAAATACAATTCCTTACGATAATGAAAAACCATTTACAACAAGTGGTATAAGACTTGGAAGTGCCGCTATGACAACAAGAGGGTTTAAAGAAGATGAATTTATAAAACTAACAAATATAATTTATAAAGCTTTAAAAAATAAAAATAATGAAACAGTTTTAGAAGAACTTTCTAAAGAAGTATTAAAGTTGACGAATAAATTTCCAATAGATAATATATAAAAAAGAAACTTAGTTAATCATTTTCTAAGTTTCTTTTTCTTATAAGCTCGTTATTAACATTATTGTTAATAACTCTTTTTGCCATTTTACCACAACTATATCTAAATTTATAGCCATTATCATTAATATTAACTTTAGTAATATTATCATAGGAAATATAAATGTCTTTGCCTGGAAATTTATAACAATTATCAAAAGTATCAAAAGGAGATTTTGATATATCAAGCAAATATAAATAGTCTAAATCTTTATAAACAATGTAAAACAGTTTATGATTTTTTTCAACAATATCATTTATATCTAATCTATAATTAGGATTATAATTATGATAAAATGAGGTAGAGTTAAAGAATTTTTTAAAAATATTACCAATATAATGCATCTTTTTACTAATATCTATGCCATCATCAAAATCAATTTCTTTAACAAAACAAAAAATATCATTTTTATCAATTAAATAAGGATCCATTTTTATAAATCTTTTTTTATTATCATCAATTTTATTATAAGGGAACATATAATCATCATAGGAAACTAATCTTTTAAAAAATGGTAATACAACATATTTATTATGTTTATCATTTTTAGAAATAACAAGTCCAAATCTTAGTTCATTATCAATTTTACAAATTACAATATCACCTGGTATAAAACATTTATTTTCTGTATTCATTAGAACCTCCAGCTAATATAATATTATAAAGTAAATACTTATTAAAAGCAATAAAGATTACTAATCTTTAAACAAAACAAACCTTTCCAATAACAATTTATTAAAAAATAAAATGAATATTCATAACAAAAATCATCAAAAGTATATAAAAAAATAAATAAATACATAAAAAATCAATAAAATAAAGAAAAAATCCTACTTTTTATTAAAAAATGTTTGACAAAATCATATATTATGGTATAATCATACTTGTAAAAAAAGGAAAGAGATGTATATATCCACCTGATTGGCGTTATATTATTTAGCTGATGGGTAAAAGGCCAAAGTAGAAGATAAGATATTTTTTTGGTGGATAAGAGTACATTTCGTACTCTTTTTATAATATTTGGAGGTGTTTAATATAGCAAATAAAAATAATGATTTGTTATGCAACGAACAGATCAAAAATAGTCAAGTTTTAGTAATTGGACCAAATGGAGAACAATTAGGAGTAAAGGCAATAAAAGATGCTTTAACTATTGCAAGTTATGCTGGCTTAGATTTAGTATTAATAAATTCAAATAGTAATCCAGGTGTTTGTAAAATTATGGATTACAATAAATATAAATACGAAAAAGCAAAAAAGCAAAAGGAAGCAACAAAGAAACAAAAAGCCTCTAATATGGAACTTAAAGAATATCGTTTAAGTCCAGTAATTGATATTGGAGATTTTAATACAAAAGTTAACAATGCATCAAAATATTTAGAAAAAGGACATAAAGTAAAACTTTGTGTACGTTTTAAAGGAAGACAACTTGCTCATCCAGAACTAGGTAATGATGTATTAAATAAATTTACTGAAAGAGTAAAGGATATTGCCGTTATAGAACAACCAGCAAAACTTGAAGGAAAAAATATGACTATGCTTTTAGCACCAAATAAATAAACATAAGGAGGATTTATGAAAGTTAAAAAATTAAAAAAGAAAACTCATAAAGGTACAAAAAAAGTATTAAACATTAGACAAGGTGGTACAATATCTAAACAAAATGTTGGAAATAACCACAAAACAGGAAAGAAAACAGCAGCAAGAAAAATTAAGTCAAGAAGTAAATCAGAACTTAATGCAAGTGATTTAAAAAGAATTAAAAATGTAATATAAGCATAAGGAGGAAATTTTAGTATGACAAGAGTAAAAACAAGTGTAACAACACGTGCAAAAAGAAAAAAATATCTTGATAAAGCCGAAGGATATTTTGGAAGTAAACATAGATTATTTAAAACTGCCAAAGAACAAGTTATGCGTTCTGAAAGATATGCATATCGTGATCGTAAACAAAAGAAAAGAGAATTTAGAAAATTATGGATTATTAGAATTAATGCTGAATGTAGAAATAATGGAATCAGTTATTCTAAATTCATTAGTGGTTTAAATAAAGCTGGAGTAGAAGTAAATAGAAAAATGTTAGCAGAACTTGCTATTTACGATAAAGAAGCATTTAAAAATTTAGTTGAAATTTCTAAAAATGGTAAAGTACAAGAAGTAAAACCAAAAAAAGAAGTAAAAGCTAAAGAAGAAAAGAAAGAAACAGTTAAAAAAGAAGCAGTTAAAAAAGAAACAAAACCAAGAACTACTAAGACTGCTACTAAACCAAAAAAAGAAGAAAAATAAACATACTAAAGAATTGTAATATCGGGTGCCTTTAAGGTGATGTTATTTAGAATTTAGTAGAAGATAAAAACAAAGGAGAGAAAAAAAATATGACAGTAGTATCAATGAATTATTTATTAGAAGCAGGAGTACATTTTGGACATCAAAAAAGAAGATGGAATCCAAAGATGAAAGAATATATATATACATCACGTGATGATATATATATAATTGACTTACAAAAAACAGCAAATCTTATTGAAGAAGCATATGTTGCATTAAAACAAATAGCAGAAAAAGAAGGAACTGTATTATTTGTAGGTACAAAAAAACAAGCACAAGAAGCAATGCAAGAAAGTGCTCAAAGAACAGGTATGTATTATGTTACTGAAAGATGGTTAGGGGGAACTTTAACTAACTTTAGAACAATAAGAAGTAGAATTAAAAGACTTGAAGAAATAGAAAATATGGAAAAAGAAGGTAAATTTGAACTTTTACCTAAAAAAGAAGTAATTAAACTAAAAAAGGAATATGAAAAATTAAACCGTAATTTATGTGGAATAAGAGATATGAAACATCTTCCAAATGCATTAATTATTGTTGACCCAAGACAAGAAGAAACAGCAATAAAAGAAGCAAGAAAATTACATATTCCAGTATTTGGTATTGTAGATACAAATTGTGATCCAGATATGGTTGATTACGTAATTCCTGCAAATGATGATGCAGTAAGAAGTGTAAAACTTGTAATTGGTGTATTAGCAAATGCAGTTGCAGAAGCTTATGGTAAAGAAATGATTAATTACGTATCAAATGAAGATAAAGATAAAAATTCTAAAGAAAACATTATGGAAAAAGCAGTTAAAGAAGTAAAAGACATCAAAGAAGAAATGAAAACTTTAGATATAGAAAAAGATGTTAAAGAAAAAATCAAAGAAGTAAAAGAAAAAGCTCATAAAAGAGCAGAAAATATTAAAGTAAAAGCAGAAAATATTAAAAAAGAAGTAAAAGAAAAAGTACAAGAAATTAAAGAAGATGTACTAGAAGAAAAAACTTTAACAGAATTAAAAGCTATGGCAAAAGCAAAAGATATTAAAGGCTATAGCACAATGAAAAAGCAAGAATTAATCGATGCTTTAAAATAAGGAGGCAAATTTTTATGTTTACTGCAAACGATGTAAAAGAATTAAGAGAAAAAACTGGAGCTGGCATGATGGATTGCAAAAAAGCATTAGATGCTAGCAAAGGAAATATGGAAGAAGCAATAACATGGCTTCGTGAAAAAGGAATATCAAAGGCAGAAAAGAAAGCATCAAGAATTGCAGCAGAAGGATTAACATATGCAGAAAGTAAAGATAATACAGCTGTAATCGCAGAATTAAACTGTGAAACAGACTTTGTTGCAAGAAATGAACAATTTAAAGATTTAATAACTGATATTGTAAAATCATTATTAAATAGTGATGCTAAAACATTAGAAGAAGCAAATGAAGTAGTTTTAGAAAATAGAAAAGAAACTATAAAAGATGCAGTAGTTGCCTTTACTGCAAAAATTGGAGAAAAAATAAGTTTTAGAAGATTTGAAAAAGTAACTAAAACAGATGATGAAGTATTTGGAATCTATAGCCACATGGGCGGAAGAATAACATCACTTGTTGTTTTAAATGGTAACTCAAATGAAACAGCAAAAGATGTTGCAATGCATGTTGCAGCAATGAAACCATTATACCTTACAAGTAATGACGTTCCAGAAGATGTCTTAAATGCTGAAAGAGAAGTATATAAAGAACAATCAATAAACGAAGGAAAATCTCCAGAAATAGCAGAAAAAATGGTTGAAGGTAGAATTAAAAAATACTATAAAGAAGTATGCTTAAACGACCAAATATTTATAAAAGACTCAAGTTTATCAGTAAAAGATTATGCAAGTAAAAATAATTGTACTATTAAGTCTATGACAAGATATGAAGTAGGCGAAGGTATGGAAAAAAGAAATGATAATTTTGCCGAAGAAGTAATGAGTCAAGTAAATGCTGCAAATTAATAATTAAGATTCAAAGATTAAACTTTGAATCTTTTTTGTTGATAAAAAATACTATAGAATAATCCTTTATAATATGTTATAATTTTTATATACAATAAAGGAATGAATTATATGAGATATAAACGTTTAAAAAAAATTAATATTAAGTTTTTAAAAAGAAAAAAATTTATAATTTTAATTTGTATCTTATTACTTGTTATAACATCTTCTCTTACATTTGGTAAATATTTTCATGATGGTTTGCAAAATTTTTATTTTCAAACTAAAAAGTTTTATTTTAATAGTGATAAATTAAAAGATAAAACTGCAACTTATAGTTTAGATAACTGGTCTGGAGCGGGAGAATATACAATAAATATTAATATGAATAGTATAAAAAATAATTTATTAAAGGCAGAAACAGATATAAGTTATAATATTACTTATCAGTGTCCGTCAACAGTTACTTGCCAAATAACAAAAACAAGTGGTGTAATATATGGAAGTGTTAATAATGATTCATTTAATATAGTAGTAACACCAAATACAACATTTCATGATGGTGATACAATACTTATATATGTATCTGCAACGTCAACATCACCTTATGAAAAAACAATATCCGCAAGATTCATTTTAAAGGTAGGTAAAATAGGATTATCATATGAAATAACAGATGAAGAAAAAAGTCCCTACTTAGAGTTTAGAATAACTAATACTATAGATTATTATTTAGTTGAAGAAGCTTTTGATAATTATAATATTGGTGATAGAATTGATATTGGGCCATATCTTAACCTTCCATCTTCTAAAAAAGATAAATGTTATTCAGCCTATATAACATTAACATTTGATCCAAATGTTGTAAGACTTGATTTAACAAATCCTTCATATTTAATAAAAACAAATGAAACAACTAGCCTTATAGAGGGTAATAGTTATATTAATGGATACACTTTTAAAATGGAGGCCATATCATCACAAATGGTTAGATTTTATAAAGTAAATCCATTAAATAACTACACATATCCCTTAGTCAATGAAACATCAGTAATTAACTTTGAAAGTAGGTAAAGTATTATGAAAGAAAATATTATAGATACATATACATCATATTTTAGAAAAATGGTACATAATAATGCTTGTATGATTTTAGAAAAATACTATATAAAAGACATAATTGAAAGTTTTATAGATAATTACATATCATATGCTTTTTATGACTTTTATGCTCCAGATTCTAAAATAAAAAATGTAAATATTTATAAAAATTTTGAAGACTTAAAAAACCATATGAATAAAGAAACACTATATTATAAAGATGAAATAGAAGTAAATTATAAAATGTTTTTATACGCTAAAAATTTAATAGAAATGAAGGAATATGATAGTAACTTAGTAAATGAAATTATTATGTATAAAAACAGTTTGATAAATGAAGATAAGGATAAAAATAAAAAAATACAAGAAGATATAAAATCTGCATTTGAAATAAAAGAAAAATTTTTTCTATCATTTAAAACAGATGATTTTTACTTAGAATATGAAAAAACAAATGTTAAAAAATTATATAATGTAACATTAGAATATAATATTAAGTTTCCAGAAATTTATAGTACTTTTGCCATAAATAAAGCATATCAAAGAGACCTTGTTAACGAGCAAAAAATATTTGTTTATTACTATATGTTAACATTTAATATTTTAAATGATACGATATATTGTAATACTAATAAATACTATTTAGTAGATTTTGATTATACTATATTTGAAAAAGAACAAAAAATAAAAAGATTATTTAAAATAATAGATAATGATTTAATAAAAGATAGGCTAATATTTAAAATTACTTATAAAGATTATAAAAATAATGAAAAGAA
Source organism: uncultured Bacilli bacterium (assembly GCA_934098705.1). Lineage (GTDB taxonomy): Bacteria > Bacillota_I > Bacilli_A > RF39 > UBA660 > CAG-611. Next base: position 305,921 of record CAKOPC010000002.1, read on the forward strand.
TATAAAAAATATGATTAAAAATGGCTATAAAATAGCTGTTATAATAGATAATGAATTTACCATAAATGATAAAATATTATTACAATTAGATATGTTTTATTATATAATAATAAATGATGATAAGTTAAACTTTAAAGAACTAAAGAATAAGACAAACATAGTAACGTATTAGGAGGATTAAAATGAATACATTTATAAGATTTTTATATGAATTTTTAAGGCAATTTTTCTCAGGTTTTAAAAGCTTTTTTAGTGGTCTTTTAACTGGAATAAAAGATACCTTTAGTATAGGATCATATATAAAAATACTTAACGAGTATAAAAATGATTTTAATGGTGCTGAATGGGTTTTTGTGTCTTTAACAATTATTTTACTTTTAATATTAATATCTGCACTTGGATTTATAATTTACTTTATAATAAAGAAATATTTAAGATTTAGAAAAACTTTAGTAGAGCAGGAAGAAATGTTAGAAGAAATAGCTAAACTTAATAAAGAAGTTGCTATAATGACGAAAGAAAAACAAGATATATTATCTATGAAAGTATCACAACTTGGTCTATCTCCTGATGAAGATGATGAAACAGAAGAAAATGCAAAACCAGAAGAAGAAGAAAACTTAGGAATAAGATTTGCTAAATTAAACGAAATAGACGAAGAGTTTAAAGATTATAAAATTCAAAATTATGGGAATACATTTACTCTTGAAGAATTAGTTAATTTGTTTAGAAATTTTGCTGCATCTAAACTTAAATTATATTATTCTGTTGAAATGATAAGACTTTTTATATCTGCCATTGCTTCAACTAAACTTATTATTTTACAAGGTATATCTGGTACTGGTAAAACATCTCTTGCTTATGCATGGGGAAAGTTTTTAAAACACGATTCCTGTGTTGCTTCAGTACAACCATCATGGAGAGACCGTACAGAGCTATTTGGTTATTTTAACGAATTTACCAAAAAGTTTAATGAAACAGAAGTATTAAAGGAAATATATATGGCAGGTTATACTGATGATATTTATACAGTAATACTGGATGAAATGAATATATCACGTGTTGAGTACTACTTTGCAGAAATGTTATCAATACTTGAAATGCCAAATAAAGATGAGTGGATAGTAGAACTTGTACCAAGTAAATGGAAAAATGACCCTAAAAAGTTAATTGGAGGAAAATTAAAAATTGCTCCAAATGTTTGGTATATAGGAACAATAAATAATGATGATTCTACATTTATGGTAACAGATAAAGTATACGACCGTGCTATGCCAATAGATATAAACGATAAAGGAAAAGCATTTGAACCAGTTCAAACAGATGCTCAAGATATAAATTATTCCTATCTTGATTCGTTATTTCAAACTGCAATAAAAGAAAATGAAATAACAGAAGAATCATTAAAGAAAATTGAAGAAATGGATGACTACGTTATTAAACATTTCCGTATTGCTTTTGGTAACCGTATTGTAGCTCATATGAAAAAATTTGTACCAGTATATAAAGCAGCTGGAGGTACTGAACTTAATGGAATAGACTACTTTATGGCACGTAAAGTACTTAGAAAATTCGAGCAATTAAACATTTCTTATATAAGAGATGAAATAGATGGCTATATAAAATTTTTGGATGACAAATTTGGAGAAAATGAATTTAAAGAATGTAAAGAATATTTATTAAGATTAAAGAAATTAGCTTAATAAAAGTATTAGGAGGATAAAATGGATGATTTAAAAGTATTAAATTTTTATAACGCTAATAATAAAAACCTAGTTAAATCATTTAATAATAATATTGATTCTTCATTAAATGTAAAATTAGATTATAATAAAGTTGAAACAGATACAAATTGGATAGATAAAATGACAGAAACGATACCATACCTTGACAACATATTAAGAAATCCTAATAGATTTATTGTAAATGAAGAAGACGTTGTAAAAATAGAGCTTGCAAGAAGAATTACTGTTGAAAGCATAAAGCATTTATCACGTAATACTAATTTTATTCAAGATTATAATAAGAAAACAGGAGATGTAAGGCCTTCCAAGATTTTAAACATAAATAAAGAAGAAAGTTTTAATACTTATGAAAACAGATTTATATATAGTTTAATAAAAAATATGCAGTTTTATATTGCTAGAAAAAAATCTCTTGGAATAAAAGATCCATTTTGTAAAGATAATAAACTATTAACCTATAATGGTGTAACTAAAGTTGGCAAAGAACATGTTAATATATCATTAAATCTAAAATCTGAAAAACAAGAAACCTCAAAAGTTAAGTCATTAGAAGAACAAATAGCAGAACTTGAAATAAAAATAGCAGATTTAACAAGAGCAGATGTCTTTAAAAGCATTGATAAGTTACATATTGCCCTTGTAACATCTCCCATAAAAAAGACAAATATGATATTAAAAAATGTTAATTTTCAATATGCACTAAGCTTGTGGAATTATCTTCAAGAAAATATAGAAGATGATAGTGCAAACATAAAAGAAAAAAAAGATTATAACGATAATGGCGATTTAAAAAAATATATAGATGAAACTATGATGTTAAACTATTTAGTGATGACATCTTTAAATAAAGAACAAAAAAAAGAAGAAATAAATAAAGAAGAAATAGCAGAAAAATTAATTGCAAATATGGTAGAAAAAGTACTTGATGTAAATGAAACTTTAAATGAAGAAATGTTAAAAAATATTGTAAGTAAACAATATGCTGTAATAAAATATAAAAATGTAGAAAATGATATAGAATTACAAAGAAGATTTAAAAAATATCTTAATGAATATATAAAAAAAGTAAGTGAGGCAAAGTTAATATGATAGAGAAGTTAAAAAAAACATATAATGATATAATGGAAAAAGATATAGTAAAATTTACACTAGGTTTTATAAAGGTTGTTATAGCTATATTTATTATATTAATAATGTCCGTTATAATAATACAAAAAGTATCAAATAACAATTTATCTTTAGGTGGTTATAGATTATTTACTATAGTTACAGGTAGTATGGAACCAAAATATAAAGTTGGAGATATGGTACTTGCAAAAGAAGTAAAAGCTAAAGATATAGAAGTATTAGATGATGTTGTATATAATGGTAAAGAAGATGATTTTAATGGTAAAATTGTAGCTCATCAAGTTATAAAAAAAGAAGTTAAAAATGGAAAATACAGTTTTATAACAAAAGGAATTGCTAATCAAAGCGAAGATCCTAAAATAAGTGAAGAACAAATAATAGGTAAAATAATATACAAAACAGTTATACTAAGTTTTATAACAAAAATTGTTAATAACTTATATGGATTCTACTTTCTTTTATTTGTACCGATAGTTGTATTAACATTTATAGAAATTATTAAAGCAATAGAGGAAAAAAAGGAAGAAAAAGAGGAGAAAAGAAAATTAAAAGAAAAAGAAGAATCTAAAAAACAAGATGATGAGGAAGAATTATAATGAAAGATATTTTTGATGTAATAAAAAAAGTATTTAAAAAAGTTAAACTATCAACTATACTTCTTTTATTTTTTCTTTTATCTACTAATGTTTTTGCATGGTTTATTTATACAACTAAAGTGGATTCAAATATTACAGCTCATGTAAAGGCTTGGGATGTTTCATTTACTGTTGGAAGTACTGAACTTTCCCAAGAGATAAATTTTGATATAGCAGAAGTTTATCCTGGTATGACATCATATCTTCAAAAAATAACAGCAACAAATAATAGTGAAACAAAAGCTAAATTTACATATGAAATAATAAGTGCTTCTATTTTAGGAGAAACATATAAAACAGGGCCAAATCTTACAAGCGAAGAACTATCACAAAAATTAGCAAATGATTACCCATTTAAAGTTATATTTAATACAGATAATCATTTAATGGCATCACATGGTGGTAAGGGAGAATTTTCCTTGTCAGTTACATGGCCTTATGAAAGCGGAGATGACGCTAAAGATACATATTGGGGTAATAAAGCTTATTTATTTAAGAAAAGTAATCCAAGTGTTCCAAGCATAAGTTTAGTTGTTAAAATAAATGCTATACAAGTTGAAGAATAATTAATAAAAAAATAATGTTGAAATAATGTTGTTTAAGCATTATTTTTTTATTTATAAACTTTTGTAATTTATCAACAGAATATTAAAAACCTTTAAATCTATAAAAATAATTGTTAAAAATATTTTTATAAAAATAACTTTAAAAAAGGTTATTAAAAAGCTATACAAAAAAACAAACAAATGTACGTAAAAAAGTATTGACATACAATTTTGTGTATGCTACTATATATGCGTAAGGCGATATTATTGTTAAAAAAAGAGAATAATCTCTTATTCGCCTTTATTTTGAATAAATGATAAAGATACATTTAGTAATGCTTTGCTATTTTCATCTGTAGCAGCTAAAGTATCGGCATCATTATCCATATTACTAGAGTCCCCATCATTCCACATTACATATACTCTAATTGTTAAAACATCAGTTGTATTATGATTTACAAGACCTGTTATATTTTCATTATAACTTTCAAAGTTAACAACTTCACCACCATTTATAGAGTATCCTGTTGTAACAAGGTCAGTAACACTACTTTCAAGAGAAGCATTAGCAGTTATTGTATAATTAAATGAAACATCAGTATCTTTTGCATCAATTATTATATCAAAATAACCAGTTGATGTAGGAGCAATAACATCACTTTTTATATATTCATTACCACTAAAAACTGGTGTTATAACTTCTTGTGCTAAAGAACCACTTGTTATATCTTCATCATTAACAAGTATTTTCCATCTAGCAACTGTCATATTAGCTTCACCACTTACATTGTTAATATATTTAGCATAAGTATCTTGTATAAAAGTTAAACACATTAAAAGAGAAATAAAAGCAATTAATAATCTAAATTTTTTGATTTTAATCATAATTTATCCCTCCTTATATATCTTTACATTATTATTGTATAACAAATGTAAATAAAAAGACAATTATTGTGTAAAAATAAGACATTAATTTTACAAAAAATATGTAAAATTTAAAAGCATTATAAATGTTGTTTTTTGTCATGTTTTATGATATTATTATATTGATAATGTAATGATAGGAGAGTATTACGTATGGCAAAAGAAGTACTGGTAACAGCTAAAAAGTTAAAAAACAGGAAAAAGTTTTATAAACAAGCCAAATGGATTTTACTATTTATACTTATCTTTTTAATTATTGTCTACATTATCCTTGAAGTAACATATAATGGCGGTCATTTTACAATAAGTTTAGACAAAAATACTACTTTAAAACAAAATTTAGTACTTTATGAAGATATTAAATATAAGGAACCCCAAGTAAAGTTAAGCGCAGGAAAAATTGATTTTTTGGATAATATATCTATTGACTGGATACCAAAAGACATTGATAGTGAAAAAGACGGCTCTCATAATGGAGATAATTATATAGCGTATACTTATTATATTGAAAATATAGGGGAAGATGTAGTAAATTACTGGACTGAACTTTATATAGATGATGTAATAAAAAATGTTGATGAAGCATTAAGAGTTATGGTTTTTGAAAATGGTGAAAAAACTGTTTATGCCAAAATAAACAGTATAACAAATCTTCCTGAAAATGGCACAACACCTTTTTATAGTAAAGACAAAGTTTTTGTAAGAGAACGTGATTTAATAAAACCAAATGAAATAGATAAATATACTATTGTTATATGGCTTGAAGGGGACGACCCAGACTGTCTTGATGATATTTTAGGTGGAGAAATCAAGATGCATGTAAAAATAAGAGATGAACATTTTGTTGATTAAGAGGTATTTATGAAGAAAACAAAAGAAGAGAAAAAGGAAGTAAACAGATTATTTTTATTGTTATTATTAACATTTGGAACACTTATACTTTTTTCAGTATCGTCATATGCTTGGTTTTCAGCAAATAGGATGGTTACTATTGATTCACTTGATATAAAAGTAGCAACAGTTGGGGGAATTGATATATCAGCAGATGCCTTAAACTGGAAAGTTGCTCTTACAACAAGTGAACTTATTGATGTTAAAGATACAACCTATCAAACAAGTATAAATCAAATTCCCCTTTATTTAGAACCAGTATCAACTGGGGGATTAATTGATGATAATGGTCTTTTAAAACTATATCATGGTATTGCAACAAATGATGATATAAATGGAAACTTTTTATTAACAACAACAAGAAGTATTGAGGAATTTGGATATGGTGTTTTAAGTAGTGGTAAGTTTATTGCTTTTGATATATTTTTAAGGACAACAGCTCCTAAAAACCTATATTTAACAACAGATTCAAAAGTAACATATAATGGTGAAAAAACTGTAGGAATTGAAAATGCTTTTAGAATCGCTTTTTTAAATGAAGGTAATGTAACCAAAGATACTAATTATTTAATAGCTCAAGCTTTAAAAGGAGCAACAAAGCCTTATATTTGGGAACCAAATTATGATACTCATACAGAAGGTGGTGTCTTTAATGCACTTAATACATATGGAATAACAACAACCATGGAAAATAGTGAAAAAATAGATTATGATGGTGTAATAGATGAAATAACAAGGGAAGATAATATCTCATTAAGCGGTGCAAGTGAGGCTTTAAATAGTACAAAATTTAAAAGAGTAGATGTTGATTATGCTACTAAAACAAATAGAGATAGTTATGAAAGAATATTTGATATTCCAAGTGGAATAAGTAAAATAAGAATATACATATGGATAGAAGGACAAGATGTTGACTGTGAAAATGAAGCATCAGTTGGAGATGCTAAGTTAACATTAAAACTATCAACTAATCCATCATAGTAAAATAAACACAAAATAAAAATAAAGAAAGGGGAAACTTATGAAAAAGTTAATAAAGAAATTAAAATTTAAAAAACTTAGTTCAAATACAAAAGTTAAAATTATTTTTATGCTTCCTGTATTTTCTTTATTAATAATTTTAATTACTACTTTCTTTAAAACATATGGGGATTATGTAACAAATCCAAATAGCAAGCAAAGTGGTGTAACCGAAGATACTGTGTATATAAATGACGATATGAGAGATTGGTATTACTACATGGGATTAAATTACACAGAAAATGATGGTACTTTGCCAACTGCTGTTGATAAAAAAATATATAGTAACAAAAATTTAGTAAGACTTAATATAACATATGATAGTTTAGATTTAATACATAATGCAACAAGCTATGTTGGAATAAGTGAAACACAGTCAAAGTACGTATATTACAAAGTATTAAATGTTAATGATAATGGCACAGAATCAAAACTTGATGATTATGTAATGTTAGAATTAATAGATAATCCTTTTGCTAATATTCCAGATGATTTAGCATTTAATGGCTGGATAACAAATTATGAAAATGTAAAATTAAGTTTTGACAATACATATTATGTAAGATATGCCAAAATACCAGTAACTTATAATAGCAATGACACTCCAAGTGATATAACAATTACCTTTAATGCAAGTTATGTACCAGCAAATAAAGTAATACTAGGACAAACTTCATGGAATAATGCTCTAAATAATCTAGATAATGCTGTTATGAAAAATATTAAAGTTTTTGAACTTGAATATAAATATGATATAACAGATGATTATTATACTAGTGTATCAATAGCAAATGGTGAAAGTTGTGCCAATATGTATAACGAACAAGGAGTAAGGCAAAATAATAACTGTACTTGTAGAACTTGGTGGGGAAACTGTACTTATTATGAAAAAGTAGAAAGTCAAATATATGATAGTACTAAAAATTATTACAAATTAGAATATAACTATATGCAAAGTGTTGATATAGAACAAACTTTAGAACCAATAAGTGTTGAATATATCTATTATAATTTGTTTAATGAAAATTCTAATATGGCTGGTTTCTACAGATTAAAAGAAATTGCATATAGAGAAAATATGGCAGGTTATTATGATGAAAGTGGAAATATTTTAACTGGAAACTGTAATTATAATACTTGTAATGTTTATGAACTAATAAACTATTATGATGAAAATGGTGTTGAAAATAAAGTAAGTAAAGATGATGATTACTATTACCTTGTAACTAGAGATACTAACATTTTAATTATGAATCAAAATAGGAGTGATAGTTGGGGAAATAATAGTAAACCGTTTACCTTAAAAGGAATAGATAATAACATTGATTATAACCCAACATGGAATATATCAAGAACATATGTTAAATGTTATAATGCAACAAGAATTGAATATATAACAATATCATCAGGTCAAAACTATACATTAAATATTGAACCATCATCAAGTCCTAATTCAAGGGGTTATTTTTATGGAAATTATAAAAATGTAAAACTAGGTAGAAATATTAAAAGACAAGGAAACTATGCAACATTTAGATCAATACTTGGGGGAGATAACACAAGATATAATATTGGAAGTAGTCAAAATCTTACAAAATATAGATTAATTATTGAAAGTGGTTATTATCAAACAATGTCTATAACAAATACTAATAATCAAAATTCTAACCACCAAAATATATATATAAAAGCAGAAGCAATTTATGGTAATGATTATGACAGAGTAAGCGATAATAATAACAATTTAATATTATACTACTGTGCTTGTGGTTCATGGAACGACAACTATTATTCAAATAGTAATGCAGGTATTCTTTTTACTTTAACTGTTAAAAGTGGAATATATGGACAAGGTAAAAAGGATTATACATCTGGAATATATGTTGGTGGCAGAATGGGTGGAGAGCATTATGCTGCAAGAAAAATAGTAGTTGAAGGTGGAAGTATTTATAATTTAATTGGTGGACCACTTACAAATAGCTCTAGACAAAATTATAATGATACTTATATATATATGACTGGCGGAGAAGTATCAATGATAACATCAGGAGCAGGACAGACAGCAACTTATGGAAATAGAATAGTTCAAATAACTGGAGGTAAAGTTTTATATTCAGTATTTGGAGGTTCTAATGGATATAATGCCAATGAAGGTGATGGTAAGTTAAATGGTAGTAGTTACCTATATATAGGAGGAGTTGCTGAAATAGGAGATGAAGCTCTTGTAAGCAATAACGATACTTTATTTGGAGCAGAATCAGGTAGTGTTTTTGGAATAGGTAATGGAAAACAAGGTTCATCAACTATTGGTTCAAATGATAATTCTTATATTATTATTAATGATAAATGCCATATAAGAGGTTCTGTTTATGGTGGAGGAAATTATGGAGCAACTGGAGTTGTTTCACAGGCAACAGAAACAGAAACTTTAATCAAAATAAATGGGGGACAAATAGATAATTCTGTTTACGGCGGAGGAAACAATAATGGTGCTGGAAAATCTCAAACAAAAGCAAATATCACAATTATAATGACAGGAGGAGTTGTTAATAATTCTATTTATGGTGGTAGTAATGAACTTGGAACAGTTTATGGTGATGTAAATGTTAATATAATAAATGGTGAAGTAAAAGGTTCCGTTTATGGTGGTGGTAAAGGTGGTTATCTAAACCAAAATAATGTTGGAACATTTGTAACAGAAAATGTAAATGTTGTAGTGGGCGATAATGATAATTCTCCAGTTATAAATAGTGTTTATGGTGGAAGTGCCTATGGTAGTGTAAACGGAGAATCAAGAGATACTACAGTATCTAATTATAATACTAAAGTTACTATAAATAATGGAACTATAAAAAATGTTTTTGGAGGCGGTGAAGGTAGTACCGATATAACACCATATGTTTGTGGTAATGTAGATGTTGATATAAATAATGGAACTATAGAAAATGTCTATGGTGGAAATGATACATCAGGAACACCAAATGGCAAAGTAGTTGTAAATTTAAATGATGGAAATTGTACTAATATTTATGGTGGAGGAAATAAAACTGGAGTCTTAACAACACATGTTAATCTTAATGGAGGTACATCTCAAAATGTTTATGGTGGTTCAAATGAAGCTGGAGCAAATGAAACTAATGTAACTCTTAACGGCTCAAGTATAAAGGAAAACATCTTTGGGGGTTCAAATAAATTAGGAGAAGTTTTAAAAACTAATGTTTTGATAGAATCTGGTAATGCTAACAATGTTTTTGGAGGTAACAATTTAGGAGGACAAACAGATATAAGTAGCGTAACATTAAATAATGGAACAATAAAAACCATTTATGGTGGCGGAAATGTTGCAGTATCAAACGAAACCAATGTCTTTATAAATGGTTCATCAGTAGATACTATATATGGTGGGGGATATTCTGCAGATGTAACAGTAAAAACAAATATTGAACTTAATGGTGATAGTCCTAAAACTGTATTTGGTGGTTCAAATAGTAGTGGTAATGTACCTGAAAGCAATATAAATGCAAATGGAAGCAGTGTAGATACTATATATGGCGGTAATAATTTAGGTGGAACTCTTGAAGTATCAAACATAAATGCTAATGAAGGAGTCATAAAAACAATTTATGGTGGTGGTAAAAAAACAGTTACAACAACAACTAACGTAAATATTTTAGGGGCTAAAGTAACAGATACCTTTGGTGGTGGTGAAGAAGCTGACATAAAAGAAAAGACAAATATTAATTTATCAAAAGGCAGTAGCACTAATATTTATGGTGGTTCAAATATTTTAGGTAATGTACCTTTAACAGACATAAATATAACTGGAGGCAGTGTAAATACAATTTATGGAGGTAACAACTTAGGAGGTAACGTTACCAAAACTGATGTAGATGTAACAGGAGGAACAGTAAAAAATATTTATGGTGGCGGAAACGAAGCTAAGGCAACAGCAAGTGATATTTTAGTGAAAGATATAACAGAGGAAATAGAAAACGTATATGGTGGGGGAAATAAAGCTGATGTTGATAATACATTAGTAAATATTGAAACTAGTAAAATAAAAAATCTTTATGGCGGTTCAAATAGTAGTGGTAAGGTAGAAGAAGCTAAAATTAATGTATTAAATATATCAACTATTGATACTGTATATGGCGGTAACAATTTAGGAGGTAGTGTTAACAAAACAAATCTTTTAATTGATAAAAGTACTATAAATACAGTATTTGGTGGGGGAAATAGTGCTAAAGTAGGAGATGTAACTTTAAATGTAACATCAACTGTTATAAACAAAGATATTTTTGGTGGCGGAAACGAAGCAGGTGTTGATAATAATACTAATGTAACCATAACAGACTCTAATATATATGGAAGTATTTATGGCGGAGGAAATGGTCAAAGTGCTATTGTAAATGGCAATACTATATTAAATGTTACAGGAAAAACAACTGTTTCAAATCATATCTTTGGTGGTGGTAATGCTGCCAATACTGGTACAGAAGAAAATAATAATTCCGTTGTAACCGTAAATATAACAGGAAGTAATGTTGGTAAAAATGTTTATGGTGGTGCTAATACTGCTAAAGTATATGGTATAACAAATCTTAATATAGGCACTATAACATCAAGTATTAATAACTTAACCAAAGGCGATATTGTAATAGGAGGCACAGTTTTTGGTGGTGGTGAAGCTAATGCATCAGGAAGCAGTGAATATGATTTTAGTTTTATAAGTGTAACAACAGGAATAAATATTAAGTTAGATGCCAAAAATCACGATAAATATGAAATTAAAGGATCAATTTTTGGTTCTGGAAATGCCTCATCATCAGGAGGATATAGTTATATTGATATAAATAACTATGGAACAAAAGAAAATTATATGAAAAACATATCAATTCAAAGAGCAGATATTGTAACTATAAGTAACTCTAATATAGAACTGGAAGGAGCAACAGATAGAACAAATGAATACTCAAATGTATTATTTAGTATTTCAAGAATTGGTCATTTAAAATTAAAAAATAATACAAGTATTTATCTTGCAAATGGGACAAATATGCTCCAAAAATTTTCTTCATTAGTTGATGATGGAAACGGTGAAAAATTATCTGTTGTAAATATAGATGATAATGGTAATGTAACTAAAAATGTGGATAATAGACTTTATGTATGGGAAGGAAAAAATATAAATATAGCAGAAAATGAAAGTGTGACTGCTTATGGTAAGGTAAGTGGAATGACATTCTTTGGACTTTATAATCATGATAGAAATGGTAATATAGAAACTGCTATGTATAATTCTAAATATAAAAATGGTGATAGTATAACATCAAGTAACCTTTATTATTTCTCAAATGGTAGTTATGTACTTGGACTTCATGAAACTAATCATGATATTACTAAAAATGGATTTTATACAAATTATGAAAATGAAGAAAGTAAAGAAGTTATAAAACAAAAATATATAGTTCCAACCCCAGACGATGCTAACTATTATATGTGGGCTGCTGGAGAGCTTGTAGCTTCATATGAAATTGATCTTGTAGCATCAAAATATTCAACACTAGGAACAGTTGAATTGCCATTAATTAATTTTTCTGCACCAAATACAGTATTTAGTGTTGTTGGATTTTCGTATAGCGAACTTGATCAAGATGTAACATTAACAGATAGTAATAGTATTCCAAGAATTTCTCCAGATGCTGATACCAAAATGAGTTTAGTTATGGAAAATAGTAATACAGGATGGATGAGCACTTCTAAAACTACATTTTATACAGATGATGTAAGTGCTGTTCCTTATAAAGGTAGTACATCATATTATAGTGAAAACTCAAATACAGTACCAAGTTTATTATTTTATCTATATCACTCAAAAAATTTACAAACTGCTAAAAATATGGGAAGTGTAACTATATCACTTCAAGTTATAACACCAATAAGTCCTATAGAAAATAAAGTTGAAAGATTAAATATAATAGTTCATTTATCAAGAGCTCTATATCAAACAAATGAATATGAAGGAGCAATAACAGCAGGTAGAAAATATGATTTATTTGCAACAACAGCAACAAATATAACAACAAAGTCAAGCATAAGTACATATTATTCACTATATACAGAAAGTGAAACTCCATTTTATAAAGATGGTTATCATCATGTACTTGTATCAAGTTTTCCGCTTCCTAAAAATACAAGAATTACAATGATTGACTATGCTAATATAAATGAGCCAGAATATTATTATTATGTAGTTAGTGAAGAGGATTATCAAAATTCTATTTTAGAATATGCAGTGCATAATGACTGTTCATATAAATTTTCTAAATTTATAAAAATGGGTAGTAATAGTTTAAATAATAACTTTAATGAAATAGAAAAGCAAAATATTTACTACCATCAAGATGTTAAAAAAGCAATAGAAGAGTTTGTGTTTATAATAGATTTTAGTGAAAGCGGTATAGAAGAAGATAAAATAGATGAAAAACTTTTAATACAGTTAAGAGATAAAAATGATCAAATATTAATTGAAGTTCTTGGTATCCAGCAAAGAATAATGGGGTATAGTCTGTATAAAGATACTGATGCTTTAATAAAAGTTGCTGCTTCATTTGAAAAAGATAGAATGTATGTAGGGCACACAAATAAACTAACGGTTAATTTATCATTTACACAAAAAAAATTAACAAGTGGTATTATAGTTCAAGATACAAATTATTATGAGAAAAAGCTGGGCTTAAAAATAACTTTAAAAGATCAAAATGGAAATAAAGTAAATGGGTATGACCTTATGGGAACCTTTCTAATTTATAATGGCATATCATATAGTCCAAGAATGGATGGAAGCTATAGAATAAGTGTTGCAGATAAGGTTGCAAATGTAAAAGCAGATTTAATCTTCGATACAACAAACAGCAGTTTATCAAGTGGAAGATATACTGTTGTTATAGAATCATTTGGGTCGGGTGATGGAATCTATTATGGTTTAATATCATCTGATATAAAAGAAATAAGTCTTGAAATTGTAAATGCAATATATGGTTTAAATGTAACAGCTAATGAAAAACAAATCACAATAGATAAAACAACGGGCAAAAATTTAAATGGTCAAACATCATCTCTATTTAATATAAAATATACATCAGGTCTTGCATCTCCAAATCTTAGAATATCACTTAAAAGAAGAAATTACGATAGTATATATAATACAAATTATGAAACCGTTGATTTAAAAGATTATATAATAGATAATCTAGATGCCACAAATAATGAGTATGAGTATTTAATAACGGATACTATACCTCAAAATTTAAACTACTATATTCATTTTAAAGATAATTTAAAAACAGGAACATATAAATTGTACTTTAGTTTATATGATGGAAATAATTATATTGGAGATGTTTACAAATACATATTTATAAAGTAAAATATATATATAAGAGGTAAAAATATGGAAGATGTTAAAACAAAAGAACTAACAAATGATGAATTAATAGAAATGTATAAATTAATAACAGATTTTATAAACAAGTTGGAAAGTGATCTTAAAAAAGTATCAAATGGTGATAAAAATGATTGATGAATATAAAGAAAAGATAAATGTTATAAATGAAGTTCTTACAAATATGCCAAAAACAAATAAAAAAAATACTGATGAATTTAAAAAAAAGGCCTTAGAAATAATAAATGTAAGTTGTGAATTGCAAAAGGATTTATATGATGAAATTACTAAAAGGTACAATAATATAATACTTAGCATAAATAAAAGTGACATAAATGAAGAAGAAATAAATAAAAAACTAAATACACTTATAGAATATTTAAGATTAAAAAATGATATAACATCTCCTTATGAAAAATTAAATATTGATAAATATATATATGAATTAAATATTAATCTTAATGATAATTTAAAAAAATTAAATCAAATAATTGTTAAACTATTTGAAACTTTTAAAAAATGTAACATAATTATTACAACTAAAGATATAAATATTAATTACTATTCTTATAACTATTTAAAATACTTCCTAACAAATAAACAAACTATAGAAATAGATGATGAAAAAATGAAGGATGTATTTACAAACATTTACTGGAAATGTCCTGAAATAATAACTATTATTTCGCTAAACTTTAGATATCTATATAAAAAATATGAAAATCATTTTATTAAGTATTTAAATAAAAAAACAGAAAAAATAAATGAGGAAGAAATAAAAGAATCAATTAATAAAATATTGATTACAAGTCGAGAAAGAGAACTTTTAGAAGATAAAATATTTAACAAGTTTTATGATGGTTTATATGATATAAAAGATTATGAAGAAAGTAAAATTGATTCATTATATAAAATATTTATAAGAAATGATACTGATTATAAAAAGTATCATGAAGATTTAAAAAGTTTATATAATTCTTTAGACGAATATGAAAATTATTTAAAATATGTATTTTTAATAAATAATGTTAAAGAAATATATAAAGAAAAAGATAAGTATAAGCAAAGTTTTAAAACAACTTTAAAACAAATAAATAAAGAAGAAAAACTATTGAGAAAATATAATAATATGTTTAAGTTCTATAATGGTAAAAATGAAATAAAACAAGATAAATATAACCTTTTAATAAATGAAAAGATTACAAAACTACAAGAACTATATGATACACTAGAAAATGATAGATTTTGTAATCAAATCTTAAATAATATAAATGATTCATCATCTATATTAGAGGTTTTAAAAATAAGTTATTATAACTACAACTTTCTAATTAAAAGTATAGAAAAAGAAGGTTTAGAGAATACAAATGAAGTAATACAAAATTTAAAATTCTTTTTGTTATCTCCATTTAACACAATAATAAATAATACAAGTTTTTTAAAAAATGAAGATATAGAAAAAATTATAAAAGAACATTATAAATTATTGAATATAGAATGTGAAAACTTAGATAAAGAAAATGTTGCAGATATAAAAAAAGATATTTTGAAAATAATTGTTTATAATGCTATAATAGATAGTAATTTAAGTACAAAAAATATAAAGTTTGTAATTGATGTTAAAAAAAATAATTTAGAAAGGAAAAAAGATTAAATAAAAATTGCATATTGAAAATATACGTGATATAATTTTTATGGTGGTAATAATGAAAAAAGCGTTAAAAGTAATATTTGGAATAATAGGACTTATGTATCTTGCGGTTGTTGTATTTTTAACAACATGTCTTCTTAATTATAATAAGTACAATATTACAACATTTAAAAACAGCTCATTAATAATTGTTGAAGATGATAAATTAGGAAATGGGTTAAAAAAAGGAGATTTAGTGGTTGTTAGACATAATGAAAAAAGTGAAATAAAAAAAGGAGAACATATTTTCTTTTATAATACTTATGCTAATAAAGTTGATGTTAGTTTTTCTAAAGTAAATCAAGTTGAAACAGTTGAAAAAGAAACAACATTTACAATAGAGGGCAATTATCCATTATCTCAAGAGTATGTAATAGGTACATTAGAAGATGCTAAAGTATATAATAATCTAGGTGGGATTCTAAAAGCATTAGAATCAAGATGGGGTTTCTTGTTATTTGTTATTTTACCTATTCTATTTATATTTATCTATGAAATATATGAAGTTGTAAAAGAAATAAAAAATGAAAAAAAAGAAACAGTAAAGACTTCTAAAAAAAATAAAGAAGTTGAAGAACTATAATGAAAAAAATAATTATATTTGCAACAATAATAGTACTTGGAATAATGGCATACATAGTTTCAAGTACTTATGCTTTATATGAAACAAATAAAAAGATAGATAAGGAAATTCAAATGGCTAAATGGGAAATAAATATAAATGATATTGATGCCATTAAAACAAATAACATAGAACTTAATAATATTTATTGGAACAGTAATGAACATGTTAAAGAGGGAAGGGTTGCGCCTTCTATGGCGGGATATTATGATATAATAATAGATCCTAAAGGAACAGATGTTGCTATACAATATGAAATAACATTTGATTATAGTGATATACAAAATGATGCAATTCATGTAGTTTCTTTAAAAGAAATAAATAATAAAGAACTATTAAAAAAAGATGATAATACATATGTTGGTCTAATAACATTGGAAGATATAGAAAATAGTGAAAAACATAATATAAGAACAACTCTTATTTGG
Organism: uncultured Bacilli bacterium; assembly: GCA_934098705.1. Taxonomy (GTDB): domain Bacteria; phylum Bacillota_I; class Bacilli_A; order RF39; family UBA660; genus CAG-611. The sequence continues at coordinate 322,993 of CAKOPC010000002.1, forward strand.
GAAGATATTGAAGATAATAACAAAGATTATGAACTTGGAAGTATATACGATAACGAATTAAAAATAAAAGTAAATATTAAGTTTAGTCAGTACTTAAATGATGATATGAAAGTATAAAAATGGTGGTGGTAAATTGAAAAACAAATTAGAAAAAATAGTAAAAATAATTACTAATATTTTAATGTTTTTTGTTACCATTATCGTTTTTTTTGCATTATATAATTTTTTTGTTTTAAACATTTTAAACAAACCATATGTAAACTTTTTAGGATATACATTTTTTGATGTTGCAACAGGTTCAATGAAAAACAAAATAAATATAGATGATTGTATAATAGTAAAAATAACAAAAGATGTTAAAGAAAATGATATTATTACATATAAGGTTGGAAAAGATTTTATAACTCATAGAATTGTTAAAATGGAACAAGATATAATAATAACAAAAGGGGATGCCAATAATACACCTGATAATCCAATAGATAAAAATGTAGTTGTGGGGAAGGTTATCAAGATAATACCAAGACTTGGAGTATGGAAAAAGACTTTAACAGAACCAAAGGTTTTAGTATCGATAATAGTTACTTTAACATTATTTAGTATTGCTTTTTCATATAAAGGAAAAGATAATAATGATGTATTAAAGAGTAAAAAAGATAATAAAAATATTAATAGTAATAACAATAATAATGTTGAAAAGATTGAATATTTAGATGAAAGTGATGAAATTGAAGAACTATGATAGATAATAAAAAATTAAAATTATCATTAAAACTTGCTATTTCATTTATATTACTTATTATTGCTATTAATTTAGTTCCTGTTGTCTTTTCAAAGTATGAAACAAAAACAGATGTAAAAGTATCCTCGAAAATTGCTTTTTATCTTTTAAAGGAAGATTATTATACAAATACTTTAACAATACATGATATGGTGCCTAGGCAAGAACCATATGTGTTCACTTTTACAATTTCAAATTATGAAAATGATAAAGTAGCTGAAGTTGATTTAAAATACGATCTTATGATAAGAGCAACAACTAATCTACCACTAGAATATGAATTATATAAAAATGAATATTTAACTACAAATATAATAGAAGAGGAAGAAAAAATACAAGATGAATACGGAACATATTTTTATAATATGAAGACAAAAGAAACACAGTTACTAAAAGAAGAAAAGGTGTTAAATACTTATACATTAAAAATATATTTTAAAACAACATACATAAACTATATGTATCAAGATATTATGGAGAATATAGAAATAATAATAAATTCACAACAAATAATTTAATAATAATTTAATAATAATTTAGCAAAAACTTGTTGCAAAGTGTCGAAATATATGTTATCATTTACTTATAATAGAAAAGACGCTATATGGAATAGAAAGAAGGAAAATTTATGAAAGAAAAAGAAAAAAGGAATAAAAAGAAAAGAAGATTATTATTGCTTTTACTATTATTATGTGTAACAGGTTCATTACTTGGAGTTTCATCATACGCATGGTTTACTGCTAATGAAACTGTAACTATTAATAAAATAACAGTAAATGTTGCTGCTAAAAATGGTATTCAAATATCAACAGATGGAACAAACTGGAAATCAATTATTCAAACAACTGATATTACCAGTGCTCATACGAATTATTTACCAGAAACACAAGCTTTAAGTGTTAATCAGTTGCCTGATACATTAGAACCTGTATCAACAGGAAAAGAAGTTGGTGCAGATGGAAGATTAAAAATGTTTTATGGTGTAACAGATACAAATGCTGCTGGTGATTATATTTTAACTGCAACACAAACAACTGAACAAAGAACAACTGACAGTAATGTTGGTAAATTTATAACATTTGATATATATTTAAAAGTTGATAAAACTGGAGACTTATATATGACAAAAACATCAAATGTTACAGCACAAGGTGATGATAAAGGAATTAAAAATGCATCACGTATTGGTTTTATAGTATTAGGTAATGTTCCAAATGGTACTGAACTTAAAAACATCCAAGGTATAAAAGGAGATGCAACATCACCTATATATATTTGGGAACCAAATTATGATGTTCACTCAGCAACAGGTATTACAAATGCAGCAGATGTGTATGGCGTAACAACAACTGCAACCAATGCTGATAGAATTGAATATGAGGGTGTAAAGGCAGAAATCCAAACTGATAATGATGTTTTATTAAAGGAAGCTTCATCAAAATTTAAAGCATGTTTAAATGGTGGTGTAAGAGATAAAGATAAAACAACTGAAGAAGCATGTACTGGAGCTGGTGGAACATGGACTGCTATAAATGAAACATACTTTACTCCAGTAACTGTTGATTATTCAACAGTACAAAACTTTGATGAATCAGTACAAGTTTTCGGTGGATTAACTCAAGGTATCACAAAAATAAGAGTTTATATGTGGGTTGAAGGACAAGATGTTGACTGTGAAAATGGAGCATCTGGTGGAAATATAAACTACGATTTACAATTTAGTATAAATGCATAATAAGATTTAGAGATTTCTAAATCTTTTTTAGTTTTAAAATTTGTGTTGTCTTTTTAATAAATATTAAGTATAATAAAGTGTATAGGAGAGATGAATTATGGAAACAGACTTTTGTAGTTTAGCAAAAGTAAGCTTTAATAAAGCAATAGAAAACTTAGAAGAAAGATTAAAAAGTATAAGGGCAGGGAGAGCAAATCCTAATATGTTAGATAATGTAATGGTTTCATATTATGGAGTACCAACACCAGTAAAACAACTAGCAACAATATTTGTACCAGAAGCAAGAACAATAAATATAAAACCATTTGATAAAAATTGTTTAAGTGCTATAGAAAAAGCTATCTTTGAAGCAAATCTTGGTGTAACACCAAATAATAATGGTGAGGTGGTATTTATAACAATTCCAGAACTTACTGAAGAAAGAAGAAAAGAACTAGTTAAACAAGCAAAAGAAGTAGCAGAAGAAGGTAGAATAGCAATAAGAAATATAAGAAAAGAAATATTAGAAAAAATAAAAGCAGCAAAACTACCAGAAGACTTAGAAAAAACAACAACAGATAAAATACAAGATATAGTAAATGACTACAATAAAAAAATTGAAGAACTAGTAAAAGAAAAAGAAAAAGATTTAATGCAAATATAATTTTATTTATTAACATATTAACAATATTTTGTTAATAACATAAAATATAAATATGAAAAATGTTAAAATCTATAAAAACAATATAGAAAAATTAAATTACTTTAATTATATAATTACACCAACTATTGCTTACAGTATTATCTATAACTATACAAATAATACAAAGCTATCAATACTTGGTGCCTCATATACATTAGGGTATAAATTATTAAAAAGAGTAAGAAATAAAGTATTATATAAAAAATAATACTTTTTTTATTTCCAATAAAATGGTACAATTTATATGATACTAGGAGGAATATATGAAAAAAGTAACAGATTTTAACGTAAATAATAAAACAGTTATTCTAAGATGTGATTTAAATGTAAGTATTAATAATGATAAAATAATTGATAAAACAAGAATAACAAAATCATTAAAAACAATTAACTACTTATTAGAAAACAATGCTAAAGTAGTAATATTATCACATTTAGGAAAAGTAAAGGAAGAAAAAGATAAAAAAAAGTATAGTCTAAATATAGTATATAAAGAATTAAAAAAAGTATTAAATGATAAAATATTATTTTGTCCTTCTCTTGATTTTAACAAAATACAAGATACAATATCTAAAATGCCTTATGGCAGTGCTATACTTCTTGAAAACACAAGATTCTATGATTTAAATGGAAAACTTGAAAGTTCATGTGACGAAAATCTTTCTAAGTTTTGGGCTTCTTTAGGAGATATATTTATAGAAGATGCTTTTGGTACAATACATAGAAAACACGCTTCAAACTATGGTATATCAAAGTATTTAGATTCAGGCATAGGATTCTTAGTAGAAGAAGAAATAGAAGGTTTAAAACCTCTTTTAAATCCAAAGAAGCCATTTGCAGTTATTATGGGGGGAGCCAAAGTAAAAGATAAAATAAATATTATAAATGGACTTATAGAAAAAGTAGATTACCTCTTTATAGGAGGAGCCATGTCTAATACCTTTTTAAAATCATTAGGTATAAATATTGGTAAAAGTACCTATGAAGAAGATATGTTAGAAACATGTAAAAACTTATTAACAAAATACACAAAAAAGATAATACTTCCTGTTGACTTTTATGGATCTAAAAAATTTAGTAACTTAACTAAAAAAGAAATGTATTTTATAACAGATTTTCCAAATAACTTTATTTCAATGGATATAGGTAATCAAACAATAGATATGTTTAAAAATGAATTAATAGATGTATCAACAATATTTATGAATGGTCCCCTTGGTGTATATGAATTTAGTAAATATAGAAATGGTACTAAAGAAATAATAAACTTCCTAATAAATAATAAAAAAAATCTATATGTAGGTGGAGGAGATATAGTAGGATGTATAAAAAAATTAAAATTAGAGGATAAAATAACATATATATCAACCGGGGGAGGAGCAACCCTTGAATACTTAGTTAACCAAGATTTGCCAGGACTTATAAATATAAAGGAGCAAAAATGAAACAAATAATAATATTTAATCATAAATCATATATGTTAGCAGATGATGTTTTAGAATATATAAATGATATAAAAAATAAGGTTCCAACAACTTTAGATGTTGTAATGTTACCATCACCTATATATATGCCATATTTTAATGGGAAATATAACTTTATTTTAGGAAGCCAAACAATAGATGAAAAAGAAGTAACAGGATGTATAAGTGGTGCACAGCTTTCATCATTTAATGTAAAATATGCTTTAACTAATCACCATGAAAGAGAAACATATTTAAATGAGGATAAAAGACTTATAGCAAAAAGAGTATTAGAGTGTATATTAAATAATATAACACCAATTATAATGGTTGGGGAAACATATGAAGAATATGAAAGACAAAAAACGGGAGATGTCATTTTAAAACAGTTAAAAACTTATCTTTCAAATATTAATGATTTTAACAAACTTGTTATTGTGTATGAACCAAACTATAAAGTAACAGATGATAATATAAAATCAAATAAAGAAATTAGTGAAATAGTAGATTTAATTAAACTAGTAATAGAAAGAAAATATAAAAAAACCCCTATAGTATGTTATGGTGGCGGAATAAATGAGAAAACTATTAAAGAACTAAACAAAATAGAATCATTAGATGGATATATTATAGGTAAGGCATCAACGTCTGTAAAAAGTGCTTGTAAATTGCTTGATTTGGTCGATTAGAGGTCATAAATAGCACTAGTTTTAGGTAGAATTTTGTATTATAATAAAAGTGCGAAGTAACAAAGGAGAGGAAAATGGATAAATTAAGATTATTCATAATTGACGATAATGTAGCACTTGTTAATATGATAAAAGAATATTTTGAAGAACGAGAAGATGTTGTAGTAACACATACAGCAAATAATGGTAATGATGGAATAACCATTATGAAACAAAATTTAGATGATTTTGATATTATAATACTAGACCTTATTATGCCGGGAAAAGATGGTGTTGCTGTTTTAGAAGAGATGAAAGATGAAGGAATAGATAAAAAAGTTATTGTTTTAACATCATATAATGCACCAGAAATGATAAGAAAAGTATCAGAGCTTGGCGTAAATTACTTTTTATTAAAACCATTTGAATTAGTAGAACTTGAAAAAAGAGTACTTGAATTAAGAGATAGTAATACATATGTTAATCCATCTCTTGATTTATATCATCATAACTTGCAAATATCAATAACAAATATTTTACATGAACTTGGTGTCCCATCACATATAAAAGGTTACCAATATATAAGAGAAGGAGTATCAATTATTTATAATAATCCCGAAATTATAGGAGGAATAACCAAAGACCTTTATCCTAAAATAGCAGAAAAATTTGATACAACAAATTCAAGAGTTGAAAGAGCTATAAGACATGCTATTGAAGTATCATGGAATAGAGGTAACTGGGATTTAATGGAAGATATATTCGGGCACTCAGTTGATATAGATAAAGCTAAACCAACAAACTCAGAGTTTATTGTTACCATAGCAGATAAATTAAGATTAGAATTTAGAAAAGTTCCAAGCTAATAAAAAAGTCAAATTTAATTAATTTGGCTTTTTTTTACTTTTCTTTTTAACTTAGCAATTTCTTGGTCTTTTTCTATTATAATTCTTATTAATTCATCACGGGATAAATCATTTAAATATAAACTTTTATAATTAGAAGTTGTTTTTTTATCATAACAAGTATTATCTTTATTATAAGCAGTAATCCATTTTTCCAAAGTTTTTAAAGGAACATCATAATCTTGTGCTGTTTTAAGTGTAGATTTATGTTTTACACAGATTAATTTACATAGTTTTTTCTTAAAATTATTTTCATAATGTCTAATCATAATATAACCTTCTTTCAAAAACTTATAACAATATTGTATACGATTCTTTTTATCTTGTCTATCTTTAAAATTTATCATAGTATTTTTTTATGTCTTGACTTATTATTTTATTTGTTTTATACTTTAAGTGATAATAAATGTAGAAAGGATACGAAATATGGAACGAAAAATAACAAAAGAACTATTAAAATGGAAAATTGATACAAATAAGAAACCAATATTGTTGTATGGTATACCAAATATTGGAAAAACATATACTTGTTTAGAGTTTGGTAAAACAGAATATAAAAATACTATCTATTTTGACTGTCTTGATAATTTGGAGCTTGATTATGTATTTGAAAAAAATACAACTTTAGAAAAACTTGTAAGAGGTCTATCTGCAATATCACTTGATACAATATTTAAAGGAGAAAGCCTAATTATATTTGATAACATAAGTGAATCAATATTTAAATCTATAAAAAAGATATTCTTAGGTAAATTTGATTACCATATTATAATGATAACTTCAAATGAAGAATTTGTAACCAAAAATAAATGTAGTGAGATAACTTTAAAAAAAATGGGACTTGTAACATTTAAAGAATACTTAAAATTCATTGGTAAAGAACAGCTTATAGACTTTATCGAAGATTCATTTAAAAATGATAAACCAATGCCATTTCATAATTTAGCATTTGAACTTTATAATGATTTTGTATTAACGGGAGGGTATCCAAGTGCTATAACAAGTTTTAGTGAAAATAAAGATTATAACTTATTATCAAATACTCATCTTCAAAATATGAAACTTTTAAAAAATAAATTTTTAGAGTTAGACAATTTAACTGATGTTAAAAGATGTAGTGAACTTTTAGATAATACATCTTTCCAACTTCTAAAAGATAATAAAAAATTTGTATATGGTCTTGTAAAACCAGGTGGAAGAGCTAAAGAATATATAAATGCCCTTAATTATATAACTAAAAATGGTATTTTAATAAAAAGTGTAAAGGTAAGTGAAATAACATCTCCTCTTAGTAAAGCAAAAGATGATGATAGTTTTAAATTATATTATAATGATTCAGGTTTTTTATATAGAAAAATGAATGTTAATATAAATAGATTATTAACAAATGATAAGTTATTAGAAGTAATTTATGAAAATAATGTTGTTGAAACTTTATATCAAAATGGTTTTAATATATACTACTACCACTCTGTTGGTAAATGTGAAATAGATATAGTTATTCAAACACGTACTGGTAAAGTAATACCAATAGAACTTATATCAAAAGAACATAGTAGTAAGTCAAAAAGTCTTTCTCTTACTATTAGTAAATATAATATACCATTATCAATAAGATTAGGGTATGACAACTTTAGTATGAAAAAAGGTATAAAGTATGTTCCATATTATGCTTCATTTTGCATAACTGAGGTGATATAATTATGCAAAAAGTGATATTAGCAATACTTGATGGGGTTGGATATAAAAAAGAGTTGTATGGTAATGCTGTAAAACAAGCCTTTACACCTAATTTGGATAATTTATTAAAAACATATCCATCATCATTTCTTAATGCCTCAGGAAATTATGTAGGACTACCTGAAGGACAAATGGGAAATAGCGAAGTAGGACATATGACAATAGGAAGTGGTAGAATAACAGACCAACCTCTTGTTAGAATAAATAAGGCAATCGAAGATACATCCTTTTTTCAAAATGAAGAACTAATAAAGGTATGTAATCATGTAAATAATAATGGTTCAAAACTACATATATTTGGACTATTATCAAATGGAGGTATTCATTCTCATATAAATCATATATTATCTCTTATAAAACTTGCTTCTTTACAAAATGTTAAAAAATTATATTTACATATGTTTTTAGATGGAAGAGATACTAAATATAATAGTGCCTTAACATATCTTGATACTTTACAAAATTATATAAATGAAATAGGACTTGGTAAAATAGCAACTATTGCAGGCAGATATTATGCCATGGATAGGGAAGAATTTTATGACAGAGTAAAACTTTATTATGATGTTTGTGTTAATAACTTTGGTCCATATAACGAAAATTATAAGGAAGTTGTTGAAAAATCTTATGAGAACGAAGAATATGATGAATTTGTAAAACCAACAATTATAAATAAATTAGGTGTTTTGGAAGATAATGATGGAATAATAATTGCTAATTTTAGACCAGATAGACTAACTGAAACATTTAGTGCCATAACAAATGAAAGCTTTAATTTTTTTGAAACTAAAAAATTAGAAAATCTATATGTTGTATCAATGACTGATGTTGATAAAAAGATAAAATGTCAAGTAGCTTTTAAAAATAGCGTTATAAAAAACACTTTAGGAGAAGTTCTATCAAAAAATAAATACCGAGTACTTCGTATAGCGGAAGTTAGTAAGTATCCTCATGTAACTCACTTTTTTGATGGAGATAGGGACTTAAAACTAAAAGGTACAACAAGTGTTAAAGTACCAAAAAAAGATGTTGAAACTTATGATATGTACCCTAAAATGAGTGCTAAAGAAGTAACAGATAGAATAATAAAAAGAATAAACAATTTTGATTTTGCCGTTGTAAATTACGCTAATGGCGATATGGTAGGTCATACTGGTATATTTAGTGCTGCTAAAATAGCCATGGAAGAAGTTGATAACTGTATTGGAAGATTATATAAAGAGTGTAAAAAACATAACATTTTACTTATTATAACAGCAGATCATGGTAACTGTGAGGAAATGTTAGATAGAAATGGTAATATGTTAACAACTCATACAACAAATCCTGTATACTTAATAGTATGTTCTAATAAATATGAGGTAGAAAATGGTAGTCTAAAAGATATAGCACCATCTATTCTTAATATATTAAATATAAAAATACCAGATGAAATGGATAAAAATATAATAATAAAACCTATAGAATATCTATAAAAAATAAAACTTTAGGAGGTGAATAAAATGCCAGTTAGTAAAATAATAGAGGACAATATTATAATAGATAAAGAGCTTTATGATAAGTATAATAATGATGAAAAAATAGTATTAAAAAATAATAAAAGTATAAGTGTAACTTTATTAAAAGAAATATTATCAAATGATAACTATTATAAATATGTTAGTGAAATGTATAAAGATAGACCAAGATTTAATATATATTATAAAATAAATGGTGATTACAAAAGATATATTTCCTTATCTTTAATAGATATTTTAAATGGTATAAGAAAACTAATTGTAAAAACCCATTTAAATATGACAAATACTATGTATGAAAGATATAACACTTTAAGATATGAAACTTCACAAGAAGCATTTGATAAAAAATATGAAAAAGAGAAACAAAAACTAATAGTGGAAGGTAAAAAAGTAGTTATTAAAGTACCATATTTTAAAGAGTTTTTACACCTTAAAAGTTTTGAATATGATAACTTTTTAAAAGGTGTATCTAAAAAAACATCATATACCAAAGAAGAATTTATATATTCTTTAACAAGCTTCTTTATAGATAATGATATTTTAAATAGGTATGATTTTGATGAAAAAATATTGACTAAGATAAATGATTTTATTAATTCTAAAGATATTGATATAGAAGCTATTAATAAAGTTTTAAAAACTGACCCTCTTCCTAAAGTTACAATTAGTAATTCACTAAAGCAAGAAATATTAAAAGATATTCCTAAAAGTTATAAAAAATTAGATATTGCTACATATATTTATATAAAGTTATGTAAAATATTAAGTTATGATGAAGAATATTTAGTAAATAATCAAAGAGGTAGTGTTTTAGACAAACATGTAAAGATAGATAACATTAAAAATATAACTAAAGAAAACAATAATGCTGTCTGTTATGAATTTTCTTTAATATATGCCAAACTATTAGAAGAATTAGGCATTGATTTTAATGTTCCTCCCTTTGTATTTCAATCAAAACAAGAATTTTCTTTATCACACTCTTACCTTATATTTAAAGTAGATAAATATTTAGTAAAAGCAGATTCTGTAACATCAATATTAAATGGCGATATGATAAATGCTAAAATATTAAATCCTTTAGTAGGTATAAATTGTATTAATAAAAATGAAAAAACAAGAGAAGAGTTTACAAGTGTTAAAGAAAAAGTATATAAAACTATAAATAAACAGGAAAAAAGTGATATTAAGTTTTATAAAAAACTTGATGAGTACAAAAGTAAGTATAAAAAAGATATAAATATAAGTCTTATGGAAAGATATGATATTTTTCTTAAAAGTATAAATGAAAGTAATCTTGTAGGAGTTGATAATTTAGAATATATAACTAACTTAAAACGCATACTATTTACTAAAGAAGAACAGGATAATAAATTAAATGTAACCTTTGTTAAAAATAATGAAACTGATAAATCAAGTATTATAGTGGTATTTAATGAAGAAAGTTTAAAAAATGTAGATACTAATATTTATTATTATTCTAATGTATCTCAAAGTAAGGGACTACATCTTACAACTAAAGAAGAATTAACATCTTACTTTAAAGATAAAATTTTGGAATATATAGATGAAAATGATGAAATGATACCTGGAGTAAATAAAGGAGTAAAACATGTTAAATGAGTTAAGGGCTTTAAATGAAACTTATATAAAAAAAGCAAATAATGATGATGAATTAAAAAAACAAATGTTAATAAAAGAACTTTTAAAAAATGATAGATGTTTCTTTAAAATAAGTATAAAAGATGCGTATTCTATATTAAGAGATTTAAGGATAAAACAAGATAAACTAAAAATTGTTTATGAAAAGTTAATAGAAGAGAGTAATTTCTAAATACTAAATTAAATGGCAAAATATTATTTGTCATTTTTTTTTGCTTGCAATATTACAAAATTTTGTATATAATCTTTTTTTGAAGAGGTGGTAACTTATGAATTTACCTGATATGAATAAAGCAAGATTAAGAACAAAAGATTTGGTACTAACAAAGCAGTTTAATATGAATCCTGCATATAAAAACTTAGTTAAAGATAAATATTATTACGTAAAAACATATGGCTGTCAAATGAACGAAAGAGATAGTGAAAATATATGTGCCATGTTAGAAGAGATGGGTTATAAGAAATCTAAAACTATGAAAGATAGTGATATAATAATACTTAATACCTGTTCTATAAGGGAAAATGCCAATAATAAAGTATTTGGTATGATAGGTAGAATAAAAAATATAAAGGCACAAAAAAAGGATTTAATATTAGGTATATGTGGCTGTATGACTCAGGAAGAACATATAGTAAATGAAATAATGGATAAATATCGTTTTATAGATTTTGTTATTGGAACACATAACCTTGATACACTATGCAGTCATATATATAACGCCATAAATGGCTCTAAATTAGATATAGATGTTACATCATGTGAAGGTAATATAATAGAAGGTATGCCAAGTGTTAGAACAAGTAAATATAAAGCCTTTGTAAATATACAACTTGGTTGTGATAAATTCTGTACTTACTGTATTGTACCATATACAAGAGGAAAACAAAGAAGTAGAGCTCCAAAAGATATTTTAAAAGAAGTTCAAAACTTAAAAGATTTAGGATACCAAGAAATAACATTTTTAGGACAAAACGTAAATGCTTACGGAAAAGATTTGGGTATTGATTATGATTTAGCAGACCTATTAAAAGATGCAAGCGAAATAGGTATACCAAGAATTAGATTTGTAACAAGTCATCCTTGGGACTTTACAGAAAAGTTAATAAACACCATAAAAGAATATCCAAATATTATGAATCAAGTACATTTACCAGTACAATCAGGAAGCGATAGAATTCTAAAATTAATGGGTAGAAGATATACTAAAGAAGAATATTTAAAACTTTATCAAACACTAAAAAAGGAAATACCAAATATTGCCATTACAACAGATATAATTGTTGGATTTCCAGGTGAAACAGAAGACGACTTTAAAGAAACATTAGACCTTGTTAACAAATGTAAATTTGATTTAGCCTATACTTTTATTTTTTCAAAAAGAGTTGGAACTCCAGCTTATAATATGAAAGATGAAACACCAAAAGAAGAAAAACATGAAAGGTTAAAACGATTAAATGAACTTATAAATAAATATGCACTTATTAACAATCAAGTGTTAATAAATCAAACTGTAAAAGTATTAGTAGAAGATGTAAGTGCTAAAAATTCCAAATTATTAACAGGTTATACAGAAAGTGGTAAACTTGTTAATTTAACAGGACCAAAAGATATAATTGGTAAAATAGTAGATGTAAAAATAACAGATGCTAAAACTTGGAGTTTAGATGGAGAATATGTAGAGTAAAATTTACATATTCTTTTTTTGAAACTTTATAAACTTTTTGCATACACTACATTGAGGGGTGATATAGTGGCAAGTTATAGAGAAATTGTTACAAAATCTGTTATTGGAAAGGGTAAGAAAACATTTACTAATAACTACACTTTTTCTGTTACAGAAGTTCCAACAACTATTTTAGGATGCTGGGTTATAAATCATACTTTTAAAGGATTTAAAGAACAAGATAAAATAAGAGTAGAAGGATCTTGTGATGTTAATATTTGGTATGCTTATGACAACGATACCAAAACAGTTGTTGTAAAACAAACTATATCTTATAGTGAACTTTTAAATGTAACAAGAAAGAAAGAAGCTAATATAAGTAGTAATGAAGAAGTAATAGTTGTAAGTTTAAAACAACCAACATGTACTAAAGCAGATATTAAAGATGGTAAAATTGATTATTCTATAGAAAAAGAACTTGGTATAGAACTTGTTGGGGATACAAAAGTTAAAGTAGCAATAGATGATGATGAAGATGATTGGGAAGAAATAATAGATGAAACAGAACAGGAAAATGTGATGGAACAAATAGATAAAGAAGTAAAAGAAGATTTTATAAACGATAAAAAGTAAAAATAAAAGGTTTTTAAGGTTAATCCTTTTATTTTTTTTGCTATTTAAAAGTTTAAATGCTATAATTAAATTATTATAGGGAGGAATATTTATGAAAAAGATATTAATAGTTATTACATTGATAATGACAATATTACTTGCTGGATGTCAAAAAAATGAAAATGAGCTTGTCATGGCAACCGAAGCAGGTTTTGCACCATACGAATATTATGAAGGTGGCAAAATAGTTGGAGTGGACGTTGATATAGCAAATGAAATAGCAAATGAAATGGGTAAAAAACTTGTTATAAAAGACGTTGCTTTTGATTCAATTATAAATGAAATAAAAACAGGAAAATCAGATTTTGGAGCAGCTGGTATAAGTTATACAAAAGAAAGAGCAGAGGAAGTTTCATTTACAATTAATTATTCATCATCAAAACAAGTTGTTATAGTAAAAAATAATAGTGCTATAGCAAATGTAAACAACATTAAAAATAAAAAAATAGCCGTGCAACTTGGTAGTATTGCTGATAACTATGTAACAAAAAACTATGAAGAAGCAACTATAATAAGACAAAAGAAGTATTTGGCAGCAGTAGAAGATTTACAATCATCTAAAGTTGATGCTATTGTGATGGACTATTTGCCTGCTAAAGAAATAATAAAAAATAATAATAATTTAATTATTTTACCAGGAGAAGTTACCAGTGATAATTATGGAATGATAGTAAAAAAAGATAACAAAGAATTACTTGACACTATAAATAAAGTTCTTACAAGATTAAAAGAAGAAGGAAAGATAGATGAATTTATAATAAAACATACATCTAAATAGGTAAATTATGGAATTTATAAGAAACATTTTAGAATCACTATATAAAAGTGTTATATATGATAATAGATATAAATATATTCTTGAAGGATTATTTAACACAGTTATTATTGCTTTTTTTGCAGTTATAATAGGTATTATAATAGGTACCATAATCTCTGTTATAAGAAACAACTATGAAGTTAATAAAAAATTTAAAATGTTAAACGATATAAGCTGTTTTTATGTTAATGTAATACGTGGTACACCAGTTATTTTACAACTTATGATAATTTATTATGTTATATTTAAAAACAGTACTATAAATATTGTGCTTGTTGGCATAATAGCTTTTGGTATTAACTCTGGAGCTTATGTTGCAGAAATTATAAGAGCAGGTATAAATTCAGTACCAAAAGGTCAAATGGAAGCAGGATTATCTTTAGGACTAAGCTATGGAAAGGTTATGAGGTTAATTATACTTCCTCAAGCTATAAGAAATATTTTGCCAGCACTTGGTAATGAATTTATAACATTGCTTAAAGAAACATCAGTAGGAGCATATATAGGTATTGCGGAACTTACTAAAGCTTCAGACATTATTGCATCACGTACTTATGACTATTTTTTCCCACTTATAATAATTGCCATAATATACCTTGTAATGACTTTAGGACTTTCAAAATTAGTAAGTAAAATGGAAAAGAGGATAAATAATGTTAGAAGTTAAGAATTTAAGAAAAAGTTTTGATAAACAAGAAGTTTTAAAAGGTATAAGTTTTAAAGTTCAAAAAAATGAAGTATTAGTAATAATTGGACCTTCAGGATGCGGGAAATCAACTCTTTTAAGATGCATTAATTTACTTGAAGTTCCAACTAAAGGAGATATTATATTTGAGGGCGTTAACATAACTAAAAAGAATGTTAATTTATCCCTTGTAAGGCAAAAAATGGGTATGTTATTTCAACAATTTAATTTATTTCCACATTTAACAGTTACTGAAAATATTATTTTATCCCCAGTAAATCTCGGTATAAAAACAAAAGAAGAAGCAAAAAAAGAATGCTACAAACTTTTAAAGGATATGGACTTAATAGAAAAAAAGGATGCATATCCAGATGAATTATCAGGAGGACAAAAACAAAGAGTAGCACTTATAAGAACTTTAATTATGAACCCCGATATTATTTTGCTTGATGAACCAACAAGCGCTCTTGACCCTGAAATGGTACAAGATGCTTTAAACCTTATAAAAGGATTAGTAAAAAGAGGTATAACAATGATTATTGTATCTCATGAAATGAATTTTGTTAAAGAATGTGCTAGTAAAGTAATATTTATGGAAAATGGCAAAATAAATGCCTATGGAACTCCAGAAGAATTATTTAATGATAAAAAAAATAAAAGACTACAAGAATTTTTAAGTAAAACAGATAAAAGATAATATAAAATATATTATATATAATAAGGATATATAAATTAAGTATAAGTATTATAGTATATAACCAAAAGGTTAGTGTAAGACTTATACTTTTTTTAAAAATACAAACAAACGTTTGAAAAATATATTGACAAGTTCTACATGTTATGTTACCTTATATATGTGGCAGGAAAAAATAAATTTATTTAATATTATGCTTCAATAAAATTTTATATATGTACCAGAATAAATTTATTTTTATCCTTATAATAAAGCAAAAACATGTAAATATATACAAAACCCACTTGATTTAAAATAAGTCATATAGTAAAATGTAAATATAAAGTAGGAAGGCTACTTTGAGGAGGAAAGTATGAATAACGCAATCAATGTAAAAAGTGAAATTGGTACATTAAAAAAAGTATTACTTCATAGACCTGGTAATGAATTATTGAATTTAACACCAGATACATTAGGAAGATTATTATTTGATGATATACCATATTTACCAGAAGCACAAAAGGAGCATGATGAATTTGCCCACATATTAAGAGAAAATGGAGTAGAAGTTGTTTATCTTGAAGACTTAATGAAAGAAGTATTAGAAATAAGTGATGAAATAGAAGATAAGTTCCTTCGTCAATTCATTTATGAAGCAGGAATTAGAACTCCAAAATATAAAAATTTGGTATTTGAATATTTAAAAAGTTTTAAAGATAAAAAAGAATTAGTACTAAAAACAATGGAAGGTATAAAAATAGAAGAAATTCCAAGAGCAAAAAGGGAAATTGAACAATCACTAGTTGATTTTGTAAGTGAAGAAAGTGAATTTTTAGCTGATCCAATTCCTAATTTATACTTTACAAGAGATCCATTTGCAAGTTGTGGGAATGGAGTTATTTTAAATAAAATGTATTCAACAACAAGAGGAAGAGAAACAATTTATGCTGAATATATATTTAATTATCATAAAGATTATAAAGACCAAGTTCAAAAATATTATGATAGATATTTACCATATCATATTGAAGGTGGCGATGTTTTAAATTTAAACGACCACATAATAGCTGTTGGAATATCTCAAAGAACAGAACCTGGTGCTATAGATGAACTTGCTAAAAATCTTTTCAAAGATGAAGAATGTAAAGTTGATACAATACTTGCCTTTAATATACCAGAATCAAGAGCATTTATGCATTTGGATACAGTATTTACTCAAATTGACTATAATAAATTTACATATCATCCAGGTATAATTGATACTTTAGAGGTATTTGAAATAACAGAAGGAGATATCGAAGATAGTACTGAAGACTTAACTGTAAGAAAAATTTCTGGAAGTTTAGAAGAAATACTAGAAAAATATTTAAATAGGAAAATAGATCTTATACCATGTGCCGGAGGCGATAGGATAGCAGCAGAAAGAGAGCAATGGAATGATGGAACTAATACATTATGTATAGCTCCTGGAGTTGTTGTTGTTTATGATAGAAACAATATAACAAACAATATATTAAGAGAACATGGTCTTAAAGTTCTTGAAATGAGTAGTGCTGAATTATCTCGTGGCCGTGGTGGTCCAAGATGTATGAGTATGCCACTTATAAGGGAGGATTTAAAATAATGGATTTAAGAGGAAGATCATTTTTAACATTATTAGATTATACTGAAGAAGAAATAAATTATTTACTTGAACTTTCTAAAGAATTTAAAACTAAAAAAAAGGAAGGAATAGAACATAAATATTTAACTAATAAAAATATCGTTTTATTATTTGAAAAAACATCAACAAGAACAAGATGTGCTTTTGAAGTTGCAGGACTTGATTTAGGAATGGGGGTAACTTACTTAGAACCAGGAAGTTCACAAATGGGTAAAAAAGAAAGTATTGCCGATACTGCAAAAGTGCTTGGTAGAATGTATGATGGTATTGAATATCGTGGATTCGATCAAACAATAGTTGAAGAATTAGCAAACAATGCAAATGTTCCAGTATGGAATGGTCTTACAACACAATTTCATCCAACTCAAATGTTAGCAGATGTTTTAACAATTAAAGAAAATTTTGGCTATTTAAAAGGAATAAAATTAGTATTTATGGGAGATGCCAGAAATAATGTTGCTAACTCATTAATGGTTGTTTCAGCAAAATTAGGTATGCATTTTGTTGCATGTGCTCCAAAAGAGTTATGGCCTAATCAAGAATTAGTTGATAAATGCAAGAAAATCGCTAGTGAAAGTGGAGCAACTATTGAACTAAATAGTGATGTTACATCTGCTGTTACAAATGCAGATGTAATATATACTGATGTATGGGTATCAATGGGTGAGAAAGAGGAAGTATGGCAAGAAAGAATTAAACTTTTAACACCATACAAAGTTACACAAGATGTAATGAATAAAGCAAATGAAAATGCTATCTTTTTACACTGCTTACCATCATTTCATGATTTAAAAACAACTATTGGTAAAGAAATATATGAAAAATATGGTTTAGAAGATATGGAAGTTACAGATGAAGTATTTTCATCACCTAAATCAAAAGTATTTGATGAAGCAGAAAATAGATTACATACAATAAAAGCAGTTGTATATGCAACAATGAGGTGATAATTTGAGTAAAATCGTAATAGCACTTGGAGGAAATGCCTTAGGTAAAACTCCAAGTGAACAAATAACATTACTTAAAGATGTATCAAAGGCAATAGTAGACTTAATATCTTTAGGTAATGAAGTTGTTATAACACATGGAAATGGTCCACAAGTAGGTCAAATAAATCTTGCAATGGACTATGCGGCAAATGGTAGCGTAAAGACACCATTTATGCCATTTCCAGAGTGTGGTAGTATGAGTCAAGGTTATATTGGGTACCAAATACAACAACAGATTTATAATGAATTACAAAATCGTGGTATTAAAAAAAATTGTGTATCCTTAATAACACAAGTCCTAGTAGATGAAAAAGATGAAGCCTTTGAAAATCCAACAAAGCCAATAGGAATGTTCTATACTAAAGAAGAAGCTATAAATATAGAACAAGAAAAAGGTTATCATTTTACGGAAGATGCAGGGCGAGGATATAGAAGAGTTGTGCCATCTCCTATACCAAAAAAAATTATTGAAGGAAGTATTGTAAAAGAACTTCTTAATAATGGTGATATTGTAATAGCAGTAGGAGGCGGAGGAATACCGGTTATAGATAAAAATAACACTCTTATTGGAGTTGATGCTGTAATAGATAAAGATAGATCAGCATCAAAATTAGCAAAAGAAATAAATGCCGATATTTTACTTATTTTAACATCAGTTGATAAAGTATACTTAAATTACAATAAAGAAAACCAAATAGGTCTTGATACACTTTTTGTAAGTGAAGCCTATAAATATTTAGAAGAAGAACAGTTTGCTAAAGGGAGTATGCTTCCTAAGATAGAGGCTTGTTTAGACTTTGTTAAAGATGATGATAGTAAAACAGCTATTATAACATCTTTATCTAAAGCAAATGATGCTTTAAATGGAACAAGTGGCACAGTCATAAAAAGGAGGTAAAATTATGGCAAAGAAGAAAAGTAAGGTAATGCTATCATCATATACAATTATTATGATTTTGATAATCTTTTTAGCAGTTTTATCACATGTATTACCTGATGCTACTTTCGTTGATAAAAACATAGTAAACGGAAGTGGAACAGTAGGTGCAACATTATCACAAGTATTAATGGCACCAATATTAGGTTTTGAGAATGCTGTTGATGTTGCAATATTTATTATGATCCTTGGAGGATTCTTAAAAGTTATTGACAAAACAAAAGCACTTGAAACAGGTATTAAAGTACTAGTACAAAAATTAAAAGGAAAAGAATTGTGGTTAATTCCAATACTTATGTTTATATTCTCAATTTGTGGAACAACATATGGTATGCTAGAAGAAACTGTTGGTTTTTATGTATTACTTGCTGCAACAATGTTTGCAGCCGGCATGGATCCATTAGTTGGTTCAGCTGTAATTCTTTTAGGAGCAGGTTCTGGAGTTTTAGGTTCCACAATAAATCCATTTGCAACTGGAGTTGCCCTTGATGCCTTACCAGAAGGAATGAAAGTAAATCAAGGATTCTTAATTTTAATAGCTACAGTTTTATGGCTTACAACATATGCAATTTCAACTTTCTTTGTTCTTATGTATGCTAAAAAAGTAAAGAAAGACAAAGGTTCAACAATTCTTTCATTAAGAGAACAACAACAAGCTGAAAAGAAATTTGGAAAATATGTAGAAGCTTCAAAAGAAGAAGCAAAATTAACTGGAAAACAAAAAGTTACATTATGGTTATTTGGTTTAACATTTATAATAATGATAATAGGATTTATCCCATGGAATGATTTTAATATCACTTTCTTTGATGGATTTACAGGATGGCTTACTGGTTCATCACTTGGAAATTGGTGGTTCTATGAAGCAGCACTATGGTTTGCAATTATGTCAATTATTATAAGTATAGTAAATGGATATGGCGAAAAGGACTTTGTTGACACATTTGTTGATGGAGCTGACGATATGATAGGAGTAATACTTGTAATAGCAGTTGCAAGAGGTGCAAGTGTATTAATGGGACAAACATATTTAGATAATTATATTATTTATAATGCAACAGAAGTATTATCAAAATTACCAGAATTACTATTTGTACCACTTAATTATATATTACATATAGTATTATCAATACTAGTACCATCATCATCTGGACTTGCAACATTATCAACACCAATCGTTGTACCACTATCTGTTAGTTTAGGATATAATCCAGAAGTTACTATTATGACATTAGTTGCTGCTAATGGTTTAGTTAACTTAATTACACCAACTTGTGGTGCTATAATGGGAGGACTTGCTTTAGCTAAAGTTGAATATCCTACTTGGGTTAAATGGGCTCTAAAAGTTGTAGCGGTAATAGCGGTAGCAAATATTGTAATATTAATGCTATATTCATTATTCTAAAATTATACGGCATCTTAAATGATGTCGTTTTTTTAATATTTTAAAAAAAAATTAATAAAATATAGTAATCTGTCAACAAAAAAGGTTGACACATCAAAAAAAATGTTGTATATTAAATCCGTATTGAAAGGAGAAAATGTTATGGCTGTAAAAATTAGATTAACAAGAATGGGATCAAAAAAAAGACCAAGTTATCGTATAGTTGCAACAGATTCAAGAAGAAGTAGAGATGGAGAATATATTGAATTAGTAGGATTTTATAATCCAATTTCAACACCAGCTGAAATAAAAGTAAATGAAGAAGTTGCTCTAAAATGGTTAAGAAATGGTGCACAAGTTACTGATACTGCTAAAAATTTATTACAAAAATCAGGCGTTATGAAAAAATTTCATGAAGAAAAAGGTAATAAATAATGGACGAAAGTTTAGTAAAATTAACAGAACAATTAGTACTAGCTGTTGTTAATAATAAAGATGCAGTAGGCGTTAAAAAATTTGAAACAGATAGTGATGACCTTATATTAATACAAGTAGTTGTAGATAAAGATGATATGTCAAAACTAATTGGAAGAAATGGTAAGGTAGTTAAAGCTATAAGAACATTAGTTCAAGAAAGTAGTAAATTTAAAGAAAATAAATTAGTAAAAATTAATATTGATAGTATATAGAGAAAAACTTTAAAAATCATTTTTTGTTATTGACAAATGCAAAAAAATATTATACAATAATTCTTGTCTAGTTAAAACTGGATAAGTTTTTGGGGAATTAGCTCAGTTGGCTCAGAGCGCCTGCCCTGCACGCAGGAGGTCAAGGGTTCGAGTCCCTTATTCTCCACCAAAAATGTTTAGATACTCTTGGTAATAATCAGGAGTTTTTATTTTTTTGTAAATATATATTTATAAATACCTTATAATATAAGGAAATAAAAAAAGAGACAAAAAAACATGCTAAAAACATCTTACAATTTTATTAAAAATGTAATATAATAAATATACTATAGTAAAATAAAGTTTAAAATAAGGTAGTATTTTTACAAATTTACAACAATAAAATTAAATGTTATAATTAAATGTATTGGAGGATTTTATGAGTTTTGAGTCTATTATAGATATAATAAGAAAAGTCGTAGATATTGCGATTGTATGGGTTCTTTTTTACACTATACTAAAAAATATCAAAAACAATGTAAAATTATCATTACTATTTAAAGGAATAATGTTAATAGTAATATTAAAAGTATTAGCAGATTTCTTCAACTTAGTAACTGTTGGGCTTTTACTTGAATACATAATCATGTGGGGACCACTTGCCCTTATAATTATATTCCAGCCAGAAATAAGAACAATCCTAGAACAACTTGGAAGAACACAGCTTCTAGGAAGACATAAAACATTAACAGTTGATGAAAGAGAAAAATTAGTATACCAAATAATACAAGCTGTAGATTATCTTAGAAAAGCAAAAATTGGAGGATTAATAGTTTTAGAAAGAGATGTAAGTTTACAAGATTATATTAACAAATCAATAAACCTTTACGCTGATGTAACACCAGAATTACTAATTAGTATTTTTTTTCCAAACAACCCACTTCATGATGGTGGAGTAATTATACAAGGTAATAAAATAAGTTGTGCTGGAGCAGTTTTCCCAACATCAAACAGTAGCAAAATAAATAAAAGATTAGGAACACGTCATCGTGCTGCTTTAGGTATAGCAGAAGAAACAGATGCAATAGCCATAATTGTTTCTGAAGAAACTGGTAGAATATCAGTAGCCGTAAAAGGCGAACTATATTATAATTTAACAATAGATGATGCAAGAATATTACTTATTGATGAGTTAAGACCAAAAGTAGCAGATTTTGAAGAAGAAGAAAACAGTGAGGAGGTATATCATGAGTAAAACTAAAAAACCCCTTACCAAAAAGAAAAACCATAAATTTTTAAAGAAATTAGGTAGAGCAGTATATAGATTTATAGAGGCAATATATAAAATTATTGATAAAATAATCATTACTCCAATAAGTAAGTTAATGATTATGATAATGAAATTATTTAGAACAAATAATAAACCATTTGATAGATTGTTAAACAATAAAATATTTTTAATAGTATTCTCACTTATACTTGCTTTTACTGCATTTGTAATCGTTGATAAAAATGCCGATATAATGTTAAATAAATCTGCAGATGTCTTAACAAATCAAGAATTAAAAGCATTATACAATGAAGAAGCTTATGTTGTTGAAGGGTTACCTGACAAAGTTGATATAACATTAATAGGTAGAAGAGCAGATCTTTATCTTGCTAAACAATATCCAAATGATGAAGTAATCGTTGATTTAAGAGATTTAAGGGCAGGAACTCATGAGGTTGCTTTAAAATATAATGGTACAGTATCAAGCGTTGAATATAAATTAACCCCTTCAACAGTTGCCGTTGTAATTTATGAAAAATTAACAGAAGCACGTACAATAACAGCAGAAATATTAAACGAGCAAAAAATGGATACAAGATATAACGTATCAAATATCTCATTTAGTAGAAATGAAGTGTATATAAAAGGTGCTGCTTATAAACTGGAACAAGTAGCTATTGTAAAAGCTTTAGTAGATGTAAGCAAAATTGTAAATCCAAGTGTTGGTACAACAACTCTTAAAGATATACCTTTAGTAGCATATGATTCAAATGGTGAAAAAGTTGATATTGAAATAGTACCAAAAACAGTAGATGCAACTTTAGATATAACATCACCAAGTAAAGAAGTACCATTAAGAGTCGTTCCAGAAGGTAATGTTGTATTTGGAAAATCAATAGATAGTATAACTTTAAGTGAAACAAAAGTATCAATTTATGGTGATAGTGAAAGTTTAGATAAAATTACAAGTATTCCAGTAAAAATAAATGTTAACGATTTAAATAAAAATACTGAATTTAATGTTAACTTATCAAAACCATCAGGAGTAAAAGAAATGAGTATATCAAGTGTTGTTGTAAAGGTAACTCTTGATAGCATCACTGAAAAGAAAGTTACTGGAGTATCCATTGAAACAAAAAATCTAGATAATGGATTAGTAGCACAGGCTGCTTCTAAAGAAGATAGTAGTATTGATGTTATAGTAAAAGGAACAGAAAACAACCTTAAAAATATAACAGCAGATAATATAAAAGCAGTTGTAGATTTACAAGGATTAAGTTCTGGTACACATGAAATAGAAGTAACCGTAACTGGCGATGACGTTAAATTAAGTTATACACCACAGAAAACAAAAGTAAAAATAATAATAAGAAAACAATAATAAAAAAAAACGAACTTCGATTATTTTGATGAAGTTTGTTTTTTTATTTAACATCTATGTCTTGTACTAAAAGTCCAATATTTATAATACCTGCAATTCCAACTAAAATATAAACAATTCTTGATAATATACTACCATCACCAAAAATAAAAGTCACTAAATTGAAATTGAATATTCCAAGTATTCCCCATACTATAGCACCAATTATAGTAAAGACAAGACAAACCTTTTGCAATGTAACCACATTCAATCCTCCTTTTTTATTTAATATCTAGTATTATGATAAACAAAAAAACTAAAATTATTCGTGAATATTAATATTTGTTTTAAATATAATTAATTAGAAATAAAAAAGAGGTGAAAAAATGAAAAAAATTTTTTTAATATTTATGATTGGAATGACACTTTTACTTACAGGTTGTGGAAAGGTTAATGAGGAAAAACTAAAGGATAAATTTATAAACAATATTAAAAATCTTAAAAGTTATTACATAAATGGAGATTTAAGTATTAACAATAATGATGATGTATATTCATATGATGTAAAAGTAAGTTATAAAGAACCAGATAATTTCAAAGTTGTTTTAACTAATAAATCAAATAACTATGAACAAATAATTTTAAGAAATGAGGGCGGAGTTTATGTTATTAATACATCCTTAAATAAAAGTTTCAAATTTCAAAGTGAGTGGCCTTATAACAATTCTCAAAGTTACATATTAACATCATTAATGACTGACCTTAAAAATGATAAAGAACCAGCATTTATGGAAAAAGGTGGAAACTATATTTTTAAAGTAAGTGTTAACTATTCAAATAATAAAGAACTTGTTAAAGAAAATATTCATATGGATAAAGACGGCAATTTAAAAATGGTAGAAGTTTTAACAAAAGATGATATACCAAAAATTACGTTTAAAGTACGTGAACTTGATAAAAAAGCAAACTTTAAAGATAACTATTTTGAAATAGATGAAATAATACAAAATAAAAATGAAGATACTAAGGAAACAGAAAATAAAATAGATAAAGATAAAACAGATAATGACAAAACTAATATAAATGATGAAACAACATCAAAAATGGAAGATACACTATTTCCACTTTATCTACCTTCAAATACAAGTTTATCAAATAAGGAAGTTATTGACACAAATGTAGGACAAAGAGTAATTATGACATTCCAAGGAGATAGTTCATTTATCTTAGTTCAAGAAAATGTAAGTAAAGAAAAAGAATTTACAGTAGTTCCAAGCTATGGAGAGCCATATTTATTAATTGATACAGTAGGCGCATTAACTGATACATCATATACTTGGATTAGTAATGGCGTTGAGTATTATATAGTGTCAGATGTAATGTCAAAACAAGAACTATTAGAAGTTGCTAAATCAATAAATGTTGTAGCAACAATAGGTGAAAAATAAAAAAATCATAAATATTAATAAATTGATAGGAAAATAAAATTTAAACATTTAAATTTATTTTTCCTTTTTTCTTTATTTTTATAACATTTTATTATATAATTTAAATGAAGGTGGTAATAAAATGTCAAAAATAGAAAGAAAGATACAAAAAAATACAAAGAAAATATATAATGAAGATAAAAATCAAAATGAAGAAAAGAATCTAATTATGAACTTCTTTAAAATAATTATTGTTATATTGGCTATAATTTTAGTGTTTTGTATAATTGGAAAAATAAAAGATAAGAAAGCAGAAGACGAAACTAAATATGATGACTCTAATATAACAGCAGGACAAACATTTACAAGAAATGATGAAGAATATTATGTATTATTCTATGATGATGAAAGTATTTTAAATAGTATAAATAGTTCAACAAAGTCAAAAATATACAAGGTTAATTTAAAATTATCAATTAATAAAGGTATTGTAAGTGAAGATAGCAATAATGCTGCTAATGATGCTTCTTCATTAAGAATAAATGGACCAACTATTATAAAAATAAAAAACGGAGAAAATGTATCATATGTTGAAGGAAAAGAAATAGTAGAGACTATTTTAAAAAATATTTAGTAATTATAAATAATAAATAATCAATAATAAATATAAAGTTAATATAAAAAAATATAGACAAATTTGAAAAGTATTTAATAAACTATAAATAAAAATTATAATAATATAAATCATTTTGAATTTAAAACAAAAGTAAAATTTGAATAAATAAAAAAGTAGGTCACAATAAAAAATATGGTCTACTTATTTTTATTGAAAAATAAATATAAAATTATAAAACTAAATTACATTTTTTATTATGCAAACTAAAAATTATAAAATTACAAAAGTATAACAATAAAAAATAATAATTAAATAATAAGAAAATGGTGAAAAAATTATTGAAAATTTAAAAATTTGTATCCTTATTATATATAAATTTTTAAAAATAAATTATACAAATAATAAAAATAATAAACAAAATTAACAAATTATGGTATCATTATACTAGTGGTGATATAAAAATGGAAGAAAAAGAAACAAAACAAAAAAATATAAATTTCAAACAAAAAACGAAAGAAAATAAAAAAATAAAAGAAAATATTATGGAAGAATATACAAAAGAAATAAAAGAAGGAACAAAACAAAATATAATAGAAAAGCAACCAGATAATAAAGCCGAAAACACCTTAGAAAAGGATGTTGAAACTTATGATAATAATGTAAAAAGTAAAAAGAAGAATATTAAAATTGTTAGTACCTATGAAAATTTAAAGAAAAAAACAAAAAAATTAGATAATAAAATCTCAGCAAAAATAAATATTAACAAAATTATCTCTAAAATTGATGAAAAATTAGAAATAAATAAGTTAAAGTTTAATACTTTAGAAATGATACTACTTATTATTGTTGCTTTTGTATTTGGCATACTTATAAGTGAATCATTTATATATGCTAATTTAAAACAAGATAAAAAAGAAACAGAACAAAATATAACTGACATAGAAAATATTTATAATACTATAATTAATGAATACTATGAGGACCTAGATAAAAGTAAACTAAAAGAAGCTGCCATAAACGGAATGTTAGGATACTTAAAAGATGGATATACAGTTTACTTTGATGATAAGGAAACAGAACAGTTTAATGAACTTGTTGATGGACAATACTACGGACTTGGAATTGAAATGACACTAGTTGATAATGAATATCCTTATGTTAGCAAAGTATTTGAAAATACACCGGCTTTTGATGCAGATATAAAGTTAAATGATAAAATAATAAAAGTAGAAGGTAAAGATGTTAAAGGACAAACACTAAATGATATTTCAAGTCTAATAAAAGGAAATGACAATAAGACAGTAAAAATAGTTATTGAAAGATATAATGAAACTATAGAAAAGACGCTAACAACTAAAAAAATAGATATTCAATCAGTAACATCAAGTATACTTTCTAAAGATAGTAAGAAAATAGGGTATATAAAAATATCTATTTTTGCACTTAATACTGGAGAACAATTTATAAAAGAATTAGCATCCCTTGAAAAAAATAATATAGATGGTTTAATAATTGATGTAAGAAATAATGTAGGAGGGCATCTAACAACAGTAAAACAAATTTTAAATATATTTTTTACATCTAAAGAACCATTATATAAAATAGATAGAAAAGGAAAAATTGAAACAACATATGGCACATTAAAAGAAGAAGATGTAAAACAATATCAAAATAATATAGTAGTATTAGTTAATGGGAACAGTGCATCAGGATCTGAAATACTAGCATCAGCCTTTAAGGAAGTAAAAAAATCACAAATTATTGGTACTACAACCTTTGGAAAAGGCACAGTTCAAAAAGTAATAGAATTAAAAGATGGTGGAACACTAAAAATTACAAGTGAAACATGGCTTACTGCAATGGGTAACACAATAAATAAAGTAGGTGTAACACCAACAATGGAAGTAAAACAAGGTGAAGAGTATTTTAATAATAGCACCTTTGAAAATGATATTCAGTTACAACAAGCGCTTGATACTGTAGTAAAATAGTCAAATTTTTAATAAAAAGCAAGTAAGGAGGAAGTAATATGAATTTTGGTGAAAAGTTTAAAACGCATTGTTACAAGCATGATGGGGCAATTCATAAGTGCTGGGAAGAGAATTTTTATCTTGGTTCAACTGAAGAGTACAATATTTTTACAAATTATAGAACTAAGGTAGTAGAATTTGATGGTAGGGTATGGTATACCAAGGAACCAGCGATTATATTTTTTTCAAAAAAGAATTGGTTTCATATAATAGGACAATTAAAAAATGATGGCACATATTATTATTGTGATATAGCATCACCTCATGTAATTGAGGATAACACAATAAAATACATTGATTATGATCTGGATTTAAGAGTGTATCCCAATGGTTCGTTTAGAGTATTAGATAGAGAAGAGTATAATTATCATAAAATGATAATGGGTTATTCAAATGAACTTGATAAAATTTTAAGAGATAATTTAACCGAGTTAATTAATAGAGTTAGAAACAGAGAGTTTCCTTTTAATGATGAGGTAATAAAAAAATATTATGAAGAAAGCAAAAAAATTATAAATATAAAAGTAAAATAAAATATAATAAAGGTGAATATAAATAAAAAAAAGGCATACTATTAATTAAAAAAAGCCCTAAAAACCGCATAAATATAGCAAAAAACACAAAAATTAAAAAAAAATTAAAAATTTTTCATTTTTTTTGTTGACAAGGCTTTTTTTAAGTGATATATTAATTCATGTCAAACAAAAAAGGAAAGAAAACGACAAAATGTGACAAGCAAAAAAATTAAAAAAAATTAAAAAAAGTGCTTGACTTTCCAAAAAAAGTTTGATACAATGTATAAGCAACTTGAGAAAAAAGCAACATGAAATATGATCTTTGAAAACTAAGCAAAACGTCAATTTATTGATTTATTTGATAGCTAGGTTAAAATGAAAAATCAAACTTAAAAAATATATTTTATTTGAGAGTTTGATCCTGGCTCAGGATGAACGCTGGCGGCATGCCTAAGACATGCAAGTCGAACGGAGCGGCCCAATGAAATTTATTGATATTATGAAAGCTTGCTGATTAATTGATATAAGTGGATTTGGATTACCGCTTAGTGGCGAAAGGGTGAGTAACACGTAGGAATCTGCCTCAGAGACTGGGACAACAGTTGGAAACGACTGCTAATACCGGATGATATATTAAATGATGCGTTATTTAATATTAAAAGGAGCCTTTAAAGCTTCACTTTGAGATGAGCCTGCGGCGTATTAGCTAGTTGGTAAGGCAATGGCTTACCAAGGCAACGATGCGTAGCCGAACTGAGAGGTTGATCGGCCACATTGGGACTGAGACACGGCCCAAACTCCTATGGGAGACAGCAGTTAGGAATATTCGTCAATGGGGGAAACCCTGAACGAGCAATGCCGCGTGAGTGATGACGGTCCTTTGGATTGTAAAACTCTTTTATTAAGGACGAACGACTAGTATAGGAAATGATACTAGAGTGACGGTACTTTTTGAATAAGCCCCGGCTAACTACGTGCCAGCAGCCGCGGTAATACGTAGGGGGCGAGCGTTATCCGGATTTATTGGGTGTAAAGCGTGTGTAGGCGGTTTTTTAAGTCTAAGGTTTAAGTCCAGAGCTTAACTCTGGTTCGCCTTAGAAACTGATTTACTTGAGTATGGTAGAGGCAAATGGAATTTCTAGTGTAGCGGTAGAATGCGTAGATATTAGAAGGAACACCAGTGGCGAAGGCGATTTGCTGGGCCATCACTGACGCTGAGACACGAAAGCGTGGGGAGCAAATAGGATTAGATACCCTAGTAGTCCACGCCGTAAACGATGGATACTAAGTGTCGGGGTTTCTCGGTGCTGAAGTTAACACATTAAGTATCCCACCTGAGTAGTACGGTCGCAAGGCTGAAACTCAAAGGAATTGACGGGCACCCGCACAAGCGGTGGAGCATGCTGTTTAATTCGAAGATACGCGAAGAACCTTACCTGGGCTTGACATCCCGCTGACCGTCTTGGAAACAAGATTTTCCCTTCGGGGACAGCGGTGACAGGTGGTGCATGGTTGTCGTCAGCTCGTGTCGTGAGATGTTCGGTTAAGTCCGATAACGAGCGCAACCCTTGTCCTTAATTGCTAACATTCAGTTGAGAACCTTAAGGATACTGCCGGTGATAAATCGGAGGAAGATGAGGATGACGTCAAATCATCATGCCCCTTACGTCTAGGGCAACAGGCGTGCTACAATGGCCGATATAAAAAGAAGCAATACCGTAAGGTGGAGCAAATCTCCAAAGTCGGCCCCAGTTCGGATTGAGGTCTGCAACTCGACCTCATGAAGTTGGAATCGCTAGTAATCGTGAATCAGAATGTCACGGTGAATACGTTCCCGGGTGTTGTACACACCGCCCGTCACGCCATGGGAGTTGGTAATACCCGAAGCTGCTAGCCTAACCCGCAAGGGAGGGGGGCAATTAAGGTAGGACCAGTGACTGGGGTGAAGTCGTAACAAGGTATCCCTACGGGAACGTGGGGATGGATCACCTCCTTTCTATGGAGAAAGAAAAAAGTATTTAAAATAGTACTAGCTATAAACGTTTTGCTTGGTTTTGAGAGATCATATCTCTCAAGAAATTGTTCTTTGAAAACTAGATAATGTATAAAGGGTAACATAAAATTTTCTATGTTATTAGAGTCATAAAACAGTAATGTTTTTAACTCATCAAAATAGGATACAAATATCAAACAAATGGTGATTAAATTATTAAGGGCGCATGGTGAATGCCTTGGCACTAGAAGCTGATGAAGGACGTGACGAACAACGATATGCTTCGGGGAGTTGTAAGTAAACTTTGATCCGGAGATTTCCGAATGGGGAAACCCATCAACAGTAATGTGTTGATATCATACAATGAATAAATAGTTGTATTGAGGACAACCTGGTGAACTGAAACATCTTAGTAGCCAGTGGAGAAGAAAGAAAAATCGATTTCCTTAGTAGTGGCGAGCGAAAAGGAAACAGCCTAAACCATTCTTCGGAATGGGGTTGTAGGACCTCTCTATAAGAGTCAAAAATTTGTAATATAGTTGAAATTTTCTGGAAAGTTATACCATAGTAGGTGAAAGTCCTGTAAACGAAATATTACAAACTCTTTGAGGTATCCTGAGTAGGGCGGGACACGAGAAATCCTGTCTGAATCTGCGGGGACCATCCCGTAAGGCTAAATACTCTCTAGTGACCGATAGTGAACAAGTACCGTGAGGGAAAGGTGAAAAGAACCCCGGGAGGGGAGTGAAATAGAATACTGAAACCATGTGCTTACAAATAGTCAAAGCCCGTTAATGGGTGATGGCGTGCCTTTTGCAGAATGAACCGGCGAGTTATTGTTGCATGCAAGGTTAAGCTGAAGAAGTGGAGCCGAAGCGAAAGCGAGTCTTAATAGGGCGATTTAGTATGCAGTAATAGACCCGAAACCGAGTGATCTATCCTTGAACAGGTTGAAGTAGTGGTAACACGCTATGGAGGACCGAACTGACGTCTGTGAAAAAGGCGCAGATGATTTGAGGATAGCGGAGAAATTCCAATCGAACTCGGATATAGCTGGTTCTCCCCGAAATAGGTTTAGGCCTAGCCTTCCAATGAGTTATCCGGAGGTAGAGCACTGAATGTGAGATGGCGGCGTCTAGCTGTACTGATTGCAATCAAACTCCGAATGCCGGAATAATATATGGAGGAGTCAGAGTATGGGTGATAACGTCCACACTCGAAAGGAAAACAATCCAGATCGCCAGTTAAGGTCCCAAAATTTATGCTAAGTGGGAAAGGATGTGGAGTCGCTAGAACAGCTAGGAGGTTGGCTCAGAAGCAGCCATCCTTTAAAGAGTGCGTAATAGCTCACTAGTCGAGTGGCACTGCGCCGAAGATGTACCGGGGCTAAAGCATAATACCGAAACTGCGGATTACTTTGTAATGGTAGGGGAGCGTTCTAATTGCGCTGAAGATAGATCGTGAGGACTGTTGGAGCGATTAGAAGTGAGAATGCCGGTATGAGTAGCGCAAGACGTGTGAGAATCACGTCCACCGTTTGCCCAAGGTTTCCAGGGTCAAGTTCGTCTTCCCTGGGTTAGTCGGGTCCTAAGGCGAGGCTGAAAAGCGTAGTCGATGGATAACAGGTTGATATTCCTGTACCACCTATACAACTGATGGAGTGACGAAGGAGGCTAATAAGAGCCAGTTATTGGATTCTGGTCTAAGCGCAAAGGCTAATATGCAGGGAAATCCACATATTGTTAAGCTGAAGCGTGATGGTGACGAGAGTAGCGATACTTTTTAAATCTTATGACGCCAAACTTCCAAGAAAAGCTTCTAGGGTTAATTGTATAGGTGCCCGTACCGAGAACCGCCACAGGTGGGCAAGGAGAGTATCCTAAGGTGAGCGAGAGAACTATGGTTAAGGAACTCGGCAAAATAATCCCGTAACTTCGGAATAAGGGATGGTCTAGTGATAGACCCACAGTAAAGACGTCCAGGCAACTGTTTACCAAAAACACAGGTCTCTGCAAAGCCGTAAGGCGAAGTATAGGGGCTGACGCCTGCCCAGTGCTGGAAGGTTAATAGGAGAGGTTAGTATTTGACGCAAGTCGATATGGTACGAAGCTTTGATTTGAAGCCCCAGTGAACGGCGGCCGTAACTATAACGGTCCTAAGGTAGCGAAATTCCTTGTCAGG
>CAKOPC010000003.1 GCA_934098705.1 uncultured Bacilli bacterium
CCTGTTAAAATATCATCTTCTGCTACTTTTGTTGTTGTGCCTTTTATATAGTGATGTACTGTTACATTGGCAGCTTCCTTTAATTCATAATAGAATATTACTTTTTGTTCTTCTAAAGCAAATGTTCCTTCAACAAAACTTGGTTCTCCATCTGCTAATTTATAAATATCTAAATCTTGATGTGCATATGCTTTAAAGCCTTCTGTTACTTTTCCTGTTAAAATATCATCTTCTGCTACTTTTGTTGTTGTGCCTTTTATATAGTGATGTACTGTTACATTGGCAGCTTCTTTTAATTCATAATAGAATATTATAACATTTCCTTTTCTTTGTAAAGTTATAGTCTTTACATAAACATTATCTACTAAAGTATAGTTTTCAAGGTCTAAGATAGCTCTTCCTGTTGCTTTTTCATTAACATATCCAGTTCCTGTTTCATCATCTGCTACTTTTTCAGTTGTACCTTTTATATAATGATGTATTACATAATCTGTAGGTATTCTTTTAACTGTTATTGTTACATTTGATACATTACTTATAACTTCATATGTTTTACCATTTTTTGTTGCAATAGTTTTAATGTAATATGTGAAATTAACATCTCCATAAAAATCTTCTGGTGCAAGATATGTAAATCTTCCTGAACCATCATTTGCAACATTTAATGTTCCTTTTGAAACACCATCAACAACTATTATTTGATCTACTACTTCAAAACCATCTTGACTTAGTTTACCATTATAATCGTTATCTCTAATGTTTCCATTTAATGTTTCTCCTTGATTTACATCATATTCATCATCATCTGTTACAGATGGAATTACAACACTTGGAAGTGGTAAATCAAATTCTATATTTTTTGTTTCTGTATAGAATGGATTTCCATTTGATGCTACTCCGCTTACTGTTGCACGTTTATTAGTATACATGCTTCCATAATATGGATTTACTGCTTTAATTCTAAATGTTAAATTATTTATAGCACTTGCTTTTAACTCTCCAATATACCATGTAAGAGTTGTTGTGCTATCTTTATTTTCTTTAACATTTAAAACATCATTTCCATCTTTATCTTTATAAGTTGTTGAACCATCTTCTAAAGTTTCTTTTGATGAATATTTTTCATTTAAATAATCTTTATCAACTTCAAATGTATCTGGTACAGTATCAATAACTTTTACATCACTTGCTATAAGGTCAATTTGATGTTCAATAGCTTTAAATGCATCTTTTAGTCCTTCGATTGAACCAGCACTAAAATAGTTATCTTTACTTGATGCCATTTCTTCTAAAAACTTTTGAGCGTTTTCTCCAACATTACCAAAACCTATTGTGTATACAGTTCCAGTTTTCTTGAAATCTTTTATAGTATCCTTTGCTTTTGTACTCGGTTTATATTCTTCTTCTGTAGTACAATCATAATCATCATATGGAAAATTTACTGTTGCTTTACAAGTTTTAACAACTTGTGTTTTTCCTTTATCAAGATAATATATTCTTGTATAAGATTCTAGGTTTCCCCATCTATCATATACATAATCTGTATCTTCATGAAAGGATGTGTATTCATAGTTATCACTATTACCATCACCATGAAGATTACCATTTTCATCATTATAGTATGTTGGTATTCCATCTGATAAAAGGATTATTGTTCTACTTGCTGTTTCATCTTCAAATAGTTCTGTTGCTTTTTTAACACCAGCTTGAACGTTAGTACCACCATCTGCAAATTTTCTGTCTATGCATCTTATTAAAGTTTCCTCATCATTTGATAATTCACAGTAATCATTTGCATCAACATTACTTGCATAATATACTATTCCAACTTTTGTTAAATCTTTGTTACCATTTGATAATAAAGATTTAATTAGTTCTTTAGCTGCTGCTTTTAAGCTTGCCATTTTAGATGTGCCACCTAAAGTATTTTTCATACTACCTGATGCATCAAGTACTAAAACTATTTCTTTTTTGTCAGTTGAAACTTCGTTATAACCTTCACCTTTTACAGTGATTGTTACATCAGCACTTCTACCATCTTCACCATCACCAGTTACTACTTCTGCTGTTTTATCTCCAGTAACTTGTCCTGGTTTTACTTCTTCTTCATCATCTTCTTCAACTACTGAAGAATAAGTTTCTACTTCTTGTTCTTCTTCTTTTTCTGTTTCTTGTTCTTCTACAATTTCTTCTTGGTTTTCAATTTCTTCTGTTTCTAACGCTTTTACTGTATTAATATTAGCAAAACTAATAGTTAATACAAAAAGCATTATAGAAACTAGTGAATAAAATCTTTTCATTAACCATTACCTTCCCTTTCTTAATATTTTTGAATAAATAAATACAACAGCTATACTTACTTATTCCATAAAAACGCCTTTGAATCTTCAAGACAAATCCCCCAAAACGTTTTAATGCTTTTTATGATAACCACTTTAATATAAAAAGTCAAGAAAAATGTTATATTTTGTCGATATTTTTGTCTCTTTAAGTGTAATAAATGAAGATTCAAAGAATTTTATTCTTAATGATATATTTTATTCATACTTCATTTATTATAATGGTTATTCTTTTTATATATTATGCATTTATTTTATAAAAGACAATATAATTTATTAAACGGAGGATTTGATGAAGAATTTTATAAAAGGGTTATTAGGAGGTATTGGTAATATAACACCAGGTTTAAGTGGTAGTGCTATTCTTATAATTTTAGGAGTTTATGAAAACTGTATACATGCAATAAGTAATATATTTAAAGACTTTAAAAAAAGCTTTCTATATCTTTTTCCAATAGGTGCTGGAATACTTGTTGGTACATTTTTATTTAGTAATGTTATTCTTTTTTCATTAAATAAGTATCCCCTTGCAACATCTATCATATTTGTATGTTTTATGATAGGTACCCTTCCTTCTTTATTTAAAAATGTAAATGAATTTAAACCTTTATACTTAATACCTTTTGTAATAACTTTTCTTCTTGGTATAATACTTTTATTTTATAAAAATACTTATTCTTTTAATATTAATGAAACAAGTTATATATCTTTAATTTTGGTAGGAATAATTATTGCTATATCAACTATTATTCCTGGGATATCATCTACAATTCTTTTAAATATAATTGGTATGTATAAAATATATATAACTAGTATAAATACTTTAGATATAAAAACATTATTTTTTATAGGTATTGGAGTTTTTATAGGGTTTTTATACCTTTCTAAGTTAATTGACTTTCTTCTTAAAAAGTATCATGATTATACATTTTGTGCAATTATTGGCTTTGTAATTTCTACAATACCTGCTCTTTTTATGACTCCTATTGAGATAAATTCTCAGTTTTTTATAGGTATATTACTTGGTATTATTGCTATATTTATAACGATTAAATTATCTTGAAATATAATAGAAAATCTAATATAATAGATAATGAAAGGAGAGTTTAATTTATGATTTTAGTTCTAATTATAATTATAGCAATTATCTTACTTTGTTCTATTAGACAAATAGATGAATATGAAAGGGGTATTAAATTTAGCTTAGGAAAATTTTCTAAAATAATGAATCCTGGTTGGAATATTGTATTACCTATATTTCAATCATATAAAAAGGTTGATATAAGAACTAAAGCTGTTGATGTTCCAGAACAAGATGCAATAACAAAAGACAATGTTTCTGTTAGAATTAATGCTGTTATTTATTATAAAATATTTGATGCTTCTAAAGCTATACTTGCTGTTGAAAATTATTATTATGCAACAAGTCAACTTACACAAACTACAATGAGAAATATTGTAGGTTCTGTAACTTTAGATGAGCTTTTGGCAGAACGTGAAAAGATTTCTACTAAAATTTGTGAAGTAATTGATGAAGCAACTGACCCTTGGGGTATAAAGGTTGAAAATATCGAACTTAAAGATATTTCTCTTCCTGAAGAAATGCAAAGAGTTATTGCTAAAGTTGCTGAAGCAGAACGTGAAAAAGTAGCTGTTATAACTAAAGCAGCTGGTGAAGTTGAAGCAAGTGAAAATTTAGCTATTGCTGCTAAAAAAATGAGTGATACACCAGGTGCACTTCATTTAAGAACACTTGCAACTTTAAATGATTTATCATCAGACCAATCAAATACAATTATATTTGCAATACCTATTGAGATAATGAAATCATTTGAAACTTATAACAATTCTCATAAAGATAAAAAAGATTAGAATTTAAAATTTAAATTCTAATCTTTTTTTATTGTCTAATTCTTTTTATATTCATTTTATCAACTGTTTTTATAAAGTCATTGCTTTCAAGACTTTGATTTTTACTTATACTTTCAAGTACACTACTTTTTTTATCAAGTTTTTGTATTAAAAAGTATAATTGTTCATCATACATATTAAGCATAAAGTTTAAATAATTATTTATTTCGTGGTTTGTATCTTTATATAGTCCAAATGTTATATTATCTATCATTTCACAATATTGTACTTTATAATCACTTATTCTTGGTGAAATATTTAAAGGACATAGTTTTAAATTTGTTCCATATAAATTATTTATCATTTCTGTAAACTTAATATTTTGTATCATTCTACCACATCTTCCATTACCATCTTGATAAGGGTGTATTCTTATAAATAAAAGCTGACATAATGATGCTTTAATAAAGGGATTAGAGTTAATTGTTTGAATCCCTTTTGTTTTGTAAAACTTAATGTAATCGTTCATAAATTTTGGAACATCAGTAAACTTTGGTGGGTAATAAAAGACATTTGGCATACCATTTACTACTCCCTCAACTGTTACATCTTTTTGTCTATAACTACTTTTTTCACTTCCTCCATTATAAACAAAGGAATGAAGTTTATGTATTCTATTATTACTTATTTGTAAAGTATCAAAGAATAAGTCATTTTCAAGTATTGATGATGGCGTACATAATCCTTCGATATTGTTAGATGAATTTAGTTCGTTAAATAAGGAATCTATCCAAAAGTATATAACTGAGTAACTATCATATTTAGATAGTTTATCAAAATATTCTTGAAATAAACTTGTTGTATATTCTAAGTGTTCTAGTATTCTTGGTTCTAGTTTTATGTTTTCGGTATATTTTTCTAAATCAAAATAATCATTATGTTTATCCATAAATATCCCCCTTTTTTTAATTCTGCTATATTATACAACTTTTTTTAATATTTGTCAAAAAAAGCATGAACAAAGGTTCATACTTTTATAATTATTCATCAAAGAAATCATCAAAGAACTCATCATCTGTTAATTTTTCTTTATGTTCTTCATAAGTTTCATTTTTATTATTTGTTTCTTTTATATCTTTTTGTGTCATATCATCAAGTAAAGGTTTGTTGTCTTCTTTAGTTGATATAACAGTTTCCTCTTGTTTTTCTTCATTTTGTTTAGCAAGATTTTCTTCTTGTTCTTCTTTTTCAAGTTCTGCTATTTTCTCATCTATCTTTTTAACTAATTCATTAACATCAAAATCTTGTTTCATAGAGGACATAAACGGATTATTTTGCATTGTCATTTGTTGTTTAAATGGATTCTCTCCCATAAATGGATTTTCATTATCATTATCTTCCATCATGCTTCTTAATTTTTCTTCACGTTTTTGTTCTACAAATCTTTTTAAATCGAATACTTTTATTGGTTCAATATTTCTTACGACAAATGGATCTGCTTCATAGTTTTTAACGCCCCAATTAATTTTCCAGTTTGGGTATAACTTTGTTTTTAATGGTCTTTGTCTTGTTCTTATAGCAATAGCTTCATGTTCCTTCATAAGTTGTAGTTCTGCAACAGTAATTAAAGGTCTTGATTCTTCATGTTCCTTATCGCCTTTACCTACTTTTACCTTTTTATCACCACAAAGTTTTGATATTTCTTCAAGAGCTGATAGCTCTGTTGTAAGTAAGTATAGTAAGTTGTTACAGTTAGCTCTTATTGTTTGAGCTACTTCTTTTCCATATACAGCATCAAGTCCTGCAAAGTTTTGAATAATCATGGTAAGTCTTATATGTCTTGATCTTGCTGCCGCAACCATAGTTGTTATATCTTTTAATGGTGGCATATTTTGAAACTCATCCAAAATGAAATTAGTTCTTACAGGTAATACACCATTTTCTGTTTCTTGGGCTACTCCTATTAAAGTTTCATAACATTGTTTTACAAAGATAGTTGCAAGTGAGTGGTATGTCTTTTTTTCATCTTGAATTATTAAAAATACGGCTGTTTTATGTTTTCCAATATCAAACATATCAAAATCACTATGTGATAACATTTCACTTAATATTTCACGTGATGCAAAAAGTCTTATTTTTTGTTTAAAAGTTGAAAGTATTGAAGCTTTTGTTTCTTCTGCTGCCATTACTGTACCTGATGCACAGGTATAAGCTGCACTTGCTGGATCTTTATCATTAAAGTATTCTTTTATATAGGTACTTCTACCTGCGAAACGCTCTTCTCCTACTGTTGTCATAACAGAGATACTATTTAAGTTTACTTCTTCTTCTTTAGCATCTTCAAAAAGTCCAAGAGCTAAAGCTGTAAAATAGTCTGCTGATGATTTTTCCCAGAAAGCATCTTTTTGTCCGCCTTCTTCATACAAAATATTACTAGCAACGTCATCTAAAAGTTCCATTGCTTTATCTGTATCACCTGATTTATATAGTTTATATGGTAAGGCAAGTGGATTCCAACAATTACCTTTTTGTGGTTCACGGAAGTTTAAAACAACAATTTTGTATCCCCTTTTCTTTAATAAACCTGCATTATTTTTATAAATTTCTGCTTTAGGGTCTGTTACAATCATTGATTCTCCATGTTTAGCAAGTATTTTAACAAGTGGTAATACAACATCCTGAGTTTTACCAGCACCAGTTGAACCAACAACTATATTATGACTTTCTCCTGGATCAACCCATATTTCTTTACCATCATTTATAAGTGGAAAACCAGCATCAGTATATACAGGATCTGTTACATTAACTTTTTTTAATGTTTTTTTTGCTTCTTTTATGGTAGCAAATCTTGAATACCCTTTATCTTCTTTTTCTCCAACACTTATACCAAAACCTTTTTCTTTTTCAAAAAAGTATGATTTTACTCCCAATATAATACCAACAAGTGCTAGTAAAAAAAATAAAAGAGTTGTACCAAATAAATTATGTTTAAATATTACAAAAGGATCAAGACCTGCAAAACCAAAGCCTCTTACTATTGTATATATATTGGCAACTAAGATACTTATAAAATAAAATAATACTATAACAAATAATACAAATATTAACCAATCTTTTGCGGTTGCTTTAAATTTTAATTTCATATTTACCCCTCCAAACGGAATTACTAACATAATTATATCTTATTTTTATAAAAATAACAATTATTATTTTTTAAAAAGAAAAAAATTCACAAAAACTTGTGAATTTTATAGTCCTCCACCACTTCCAAAAGATTCTAATTCTTCTGGTGTTACAACTACATTTATTTGCATTCTTCTTGAACCACATACAAATAATGCGTTACCTTGTGAATATCTTTTTATAGCTTCTTTTTCATTATCATTTAAATCTATTAATAATGATAAATCTTCTACTGCTTGCTTTTTAAGTCCCATTACTAAGTAATATGAAGCATTATCAAATATTGCTTTTCCTTGTGTTATTACAGCTTGTGGTGTAAAATCACTTGGTTGCTGTGTTATTATTATGTTTCCTGTATTATACTTTCTTGCTCTTCTTTGAATTTGTGCTAAAAAGTCTGCTCCTAATACATTACCACCTGATAATAATACATGAGCTTCATCTACCATCATTACTGTATTTACATCTGGTTCAAGACATAAACTCCAAGCATATTTTAATACGTTAAAGAAAAGAGCATTTCTAATATTAGTATCACTATTCATTAGTTCTTTTATATTAAACACGATAAAGTTACTTCTTGGTGCTATTGTTGTATGTCCGTTAAAATAAAATCTTAATTCATTTGTAAGCGGTCTTATTTTAAGTTCTAGTCTTTCCATTACATCTCTTTCATGCGTCATATCTGTCATTGATATTAATTTACTTTTTATAGTGGCATAAACATCATCAAATGTGGGATATTGCTGTGATGTAAGACGAGAAAAATCTGTTGTAAAATCTATTCCAAAACGACGATATGTTTCTTGTACTAATTCTATAAATAGATTTAGTACATCTTCATCTATTGATGGGTCATAATATTTCATAAAACCTTTTAAAAATTGTAATGTTTTTGTAAGTACAGTATAGCCAAGTCCTTGTTGTATTTCTTCTTCATCAGCATCTACTAAAACTTCAAGTGGATTTATTAGTCCAAAATCTCCACCTTTTCCTAAATCTATTGTATCTCCTCCAAAAAGACGTACCATATCTACTAATTCATTTTCTGGGTCTATACATACTACTTTATAGCCATTTCTTATTGATGTTCTAAGTAATAGTTTAGCTGCTGTTGATTTTCCTGAACCTGATGTTCCTAGTATTACCATGTTAGCATTGTTTCTATTATGTTCTTTTCTTATTTGATATAAGAACTGATTAAATAGAACTACTCCTCCTGAAAAGTCTGTTCCAAGTAAGCATGATGCTCCTGGATCTTTTATACTATCAAATATATAAGGATACATTGCTGCCATTGTTGGACTTGGCATTATTGTTCCAACTCTTTCCTCTATTACTTGTTTTGGGAATATTGGTAAAATGCTTTTTAATACTTTTTCTTGTTCAAATCTTAATGGTACTGCCCTTAGTCCCATTGCATCTAAGTAGTTTTTAGTTGTTCCTTTTCTTAATTCTAACTCTTCAAATGTATCTGCTGTTATTACAACATGCATTTGGAAATCAAATATTTTAGACTGAGCTGCTGCAAGTTGTTGTACAAAAGATTCTAATGTATCAAAATCTTGTCTTATTCTCTCCTGGTTTGTTCTATCTTTTTCTTCTTGATACCTTACTTTTAAATTTGCTAGCTCCTTATTTAACATTTTTGATAGCATTGAAAATGGTACTGGTATATGCTTTACTACAATTTTTACCCCAGGCATATTTGTTATATTTGATATATATCCAACACCTATACTTCTAGGCCATGATACTACTGTTAGTATTGACATATATTTATCGCTTACTACTATATAATTTGGATTTGTAAAATCTAATCCTTTTGGAGCTATTTCACTTTTAAATGTACTCACAATGGCATCACCATCCCACTACTATATGTTCTTCCTCCATTTAGGAAGTTATCTAGAACCATTCTTAAATCATCAGTTGATGTTTGACTTGCTATAAGACCTGCTGCTGCTAAACCGTTTATCATACCTCTTAATTTCTTTTGCATCATATCTACATTTCTTTCTTTAAATAATAAATAGTACTCTGTATCTACTACACTATTATTTACGAAGTAATCACCCTTATCTAAGTCTTGTCCTATTATTTTTCTTATTGTTGGATCACTTGCTTTATTATATAAAAGTTGTAGTTCTGCTTGATATACTGCTATATCTACTGGTCTATCTGCTATTACTAACCAAAATTCATAGTCTAGTGTATTATAAAAATTCATAAGTCCTACTAAAGTATTATCCATTGAATATCTGTCTAATATGAAAATATTTTTAGGACTTATTTTTACTCCCGTTATCATATCTCCACTTGTATTATAAATTATCCCATTTGATATTTTTTTTACATTTATCCAGTTTTCAGTATATTTTGGATTCGTTTGTTCTTCTTTACTTAATACTCTTCTTGTTGATTTTGTATTTGTTTGCCCTCTATTTACTTTCGCTCCTACGTTATTTTGCATATTATTCATTGCGTTGTTCATATTTATAACACCATCCTCTCCATATATATTTTCTTCTATTTACATAAAATGCAAATATATCCTGTATTAAACATAAAACATTATGATAATTTGGTAGTGGAAATACTAACATTCCTGCTATACATACTGGTAGTATTATTAGTATAACATTTTTTATATCTGCTACTGATGATACCATAAGTAATATTAGTGTTATTGCTATTCCCGCTATAAATATTCCTAGGTCTATTGGCCTAAAGAATCCAAATATTAATCTTGCCCTTTTACTATTTGCTGGTACTAAAAATGTTTGTTCTGACATTTTTTACTGCCCCTTTCTTTTTTGGATTATTTTTTAATTTATCTATTATTGTTAGTAGCATTATGATTTGCCCTTGTTTTTTCCATTTTATCTTTAGCAGCGGCTTGTGCTGTCTCCATTTTACCTTTAACTGTTGATATATCGTCACTATATCCTTCGACTCCAGCTGCCTTAAATAAACCATCAGCAGTATTTAGTATTTTTTGACCTTTTTCTGCCTTTTCAGCATCTATATGTCCTGCTTTA
Organism: uncultured Bacilli bacterium; assembly: GCA_934098705.1. Lineage (GTDB taxonomy): Bacteria > Bacillota_I > Bacilli_A > RF39 > UBA660 > CAG-611. Next base: position 10,415 of record CAKOPC010000003.1, read on the forward strand.
GTTAAGCTGGCAATTTCAACTGTATTTCCATCAAGCTTAAATTTACCATCATTTTGTAGTGCTGTTGCCACTTGTTGTACTGCACCTTTTTTAGCATCTGCTAATGCTTTGTTTACATTATCAATACCTTCTGCTCCATTAGCGTCTGTAACACGTAATATTTGTTGTTTTCCGTCTTTATCCACATAGCTAATATCACTTGAAATTTGACCTCCATTATTTAGTATTGACTGAGCTTGCTCTAGTTTTCCAAGTCCAAATAAATCACCATTTTTTCTTGCTTCTCCAATAGCATAGTCTTCAAAACTGCTACCAGCTTTTAATGCATCATCTGCTGCTTTATATTGTTCCTCGGCTTTATCATAAGCATCTTGATGTCCAAATGTATGTGCAAATCCCGAAGCAAATTGTCCCCAGAAACTACCCCCTTGGGCATTTCTTTGTCTTGCTGAAACAGCTCGGTTTCTTTGTCCGCTAACAGCACCGGCTATATTGCTAAATCCTCTAGCTCCAGCATTTCCGCCTCTTACCATTCCGCCCAAAAGACCTCCTACTGCTGTTCCAAAGTTTCCACCTTTTCCCATACCAGCAATAAAACCAATGCCACCTGTTGCTAAGGCTCCAGTTCCAACAAGAGCGGCTGTTTTTAAAGCGTTCATTGATTCTTTAAATGTTCCACCCATATTTTTAATACCTAAAATATCTGTTATTATATTAGGGATTGTTTTTGCAAATATAAATATTGCAATATATACAAGTAATGCAGAAAGTCCACTAACTTGTGTTGAAAATTTAGATATAAATAAAACAGCAAGTCTTATTGATAATATTTTTATAAATAAATCAAAATAGCATCCAACATACTTTTGAAACCAATTGTTTAATATTTTATCATTAGGGTTTATATATGACATAAAAGCAATAGGTGCTAATATTTGAAGAAGTAATAGTTTAAACGTACGGATAATTACTTCTATACATAAAATTAAAATAACAACAATTAAACCAATACCAACTATTATACATATAAATAAGTCAAAATCTATTTCTTTTTGTTCTACTAATTTACCAAAATCTTCGTTACCTTGTGGATTATTTATAAAACTTGTTTCTAGCAGTTTATCTGGTTGTGATGTAAAGGTTGCCATAATTTCTCTAGCAAATTTAGAACCTTCAGTGTTGCTTGCATTACTTGTACCTAATTCAATTTGGTTATATGTATAACCACCTTTTAATAATTCATCTGTTCTAGAGCACTTTTCTATATCATCTGTGAAATTTATGGTAAATTTTAATTGACTTCCATTTTTATTAGAATACCAAACACCTTTTAATGCACAATAATTATTTGGTATTGCATCACAAGATGTTACTTTACCGTTCATTTGACAAATAATTTTTTTTGTACCAGAACCATTTTTATACGCAGAAGAATTTTTTATATCATCTATTATTCCACTATAGTACATACATCCTTGAATAAGCTCTGCCATACCACCTTTTTTATTGTTAGCATTTTCACCACTCATACCGTTACTTGCTATCATACCTCTTGCTTTATTTATTTGTTCCCTACATTCAGCTTGACTATAAGTTTCAGCATTTACATCAACTAATCTACTTAGAATACTATCTTCTGCTAACAATGCATTTTGTAACTGATCTAGTTTAGGAACAATTAGACTTTTAAAAGTCATTATAAGAATAAGCGATATAACAACTCTTGTTATCATTTTACCTACTCCTGTTTGTTTATCTGCTACCCTATCTGGATCAATTAAATATTCAAACATTGTAACAGTTATTCTAAATAGCATAAACACTGCAACTAAAACATAAATAGTATCAGTAATTGATGTTATTGTATCGTTAATTACTGATACATCAAAGGCCTTCCCATTTGTAAAACTTAACATAAGGTTATACGCTTTTGCAACAGTTGTATAAACACCACAACATAATTCAATAAAGATTTCACCAAAATTATAAAATTTTAATATCATTTTACTATTCCCCTTTTTTATTTTTTATTTGCATGTTGCAATACCTGTTAAATTTATTATTGCTTTAATTAAAATTGGTATAAATAATATAGCAACACCAATTACTAATCTTTTTATAGCAGTACTTTGTGCTTTTTTCATATCATCAGCTTTACCTGCTGCAACAGCTGTTACCATATCTTTAACAATTAATATTAAAGTAATACATGGAATTGATATCATTGCTCCAGTATATACATACTTTAATATTTCAACAACTCCAGCACCTAAAATGCTACTACAATCATCAATAATTTCTTCTCCACCATTATCTGCAAAACAAGTAAGTGGTGTGAAAAGCAAACTAAGTAATACATATTTTATTTTCTTTATCTTCATAACTTTCACCTATCAATCCAAATTTATTATAGCAAAAAAAAAAATAAATAACAATAAATATTACTTATTTTTTTATTTTAAATGTTTAAAAATGATATTTGACCGTTTTAATTATTTTTTATTAACATCCTGACTTGCTTTTTTTGCTTTGTAAGATTTGCTATCTTCAATAGTAGATGCTTTGTCATTTTCCTTAACGGCATAGCTATTGTGATATTCTTTACCTTTTTTAACACTCTCCCAGCTATATACATCTATAGCTTTATTGCCATTGTCTTCCCCATCTTTATCGTTTGTTGTTAATTCTTTATACATAGACATTTTATTTGCTCCTGATTCTTTCATAGTTTGAAGATCTTTATCATTAGTAGCAGTATTGTAATATTCTTCAATAGCTAGATCTGCTAAACCTTTGTTAGTATTATCATAATTGCCATGTAATACATCATATTGTTTGCTATATTCCTCTTTAGCTTTTGCTAGAGAACTCTTATATTGTTCATCAACTATTTGATTATACATACTATCAGTAATTCCTTCATGACTTATTCCTGCTGCAACACTTTCTCTTGTTATACTATTTTTAACAGCTTCAAGCCTTGTAAGTTCTTCCTTAGCTTTTCTGTAATCTTTCATATATTTAGAGTTTGTATACTTATCTCCCTTACCTTTATTTAACTCTCCTTCAACATAAGATTTGGCATTATTTGCATAATCAACGGCAAGTTGATGACTTTTTGCTTTTTCTTTATACTCTTTAATTTTTCTATCCTCATCACTTGTTAAATTAACTCCTAAATGCGATAATTGTCTATCGAGCCAATTTGAACCATTTAAACGTGCCTCTCTTACATTAACATTTCTTTGTGCCTGATTTATTCCTCCTTCTAAAATGTGTCCTCTGCTTCCACTTGCAAATCCTCTTCCAAGACCTCCAAATAAACCACCAACGACTGTAGAAAAACTATGACCTTTTCCGGCGCCACTTGCAGCTCCTATAGCTCCTCCAATTAATGCTCCAGTTCCTGCAAATGCAGTTGTCTTTAAAGCATTCATTGATTCTTTAAATGTTCCACCCATATTTTTAAGTCCAAATATATCACTTATAAAGTTTGGAACTATTTTAGCAAATATAAATATTCCTATATAGAATAATATTTTAGCAGCTCCTCCATAAGCAAAATCAGTGTTAGCAACTTCATCAATTAATAATACACTTACTTGTAAAGCTAATAATTTTATAAACAAGTCTAAAAAGCATCCGACATACTTTTGAAACCAATTACTTAAAACTTTATCATTGGGATTTATATATGATACAAAAGCAATAGGTGCTAACATATTTAGTACAACCATTTTAAACTGACGTATTACAACTTCAATCATTAAAATTAGTATAAAAACAATTATAGCAATACCACAAATCACGCAAAGAAAAATGTCAAATTGAAAACTATTTTCTTCATTTTCAACAATTCTTGCAACTGCATCATTAGCATCACTTGACTCTAAAAATTTACATCCACCATCACAGTCATTAGAATATGTTGCTTCTGTTATGACTTTAGAATCACTTGCAAATGAACCAACTATACTTCTTGCAAAAGCTGCTCCACCTTCACTATTAACCATTTCATCATAAACTATATCTTCTGCTGTTTGATCTATTATAAACATAATATTGTATTCATTATTACCTTTTGAATTTTTTGTTGTAATGTATGTGCTATCTATGGTTCCTCTTAAAGAAACTCCATTTTTTAATGAACTAGCTGCTTCTTTTATTAAATCATAAAAATTATAATTTATAAATATTTCTCCAATACTAGGTAACTCTCCATTATATTTTAAACCATAATAGCTTTTAAGTGCTGCTTTAACAGGACCTTCAACTGAAGTACTATAAAGTTTACAATTATATTCAGTACCATTTATTTCATTTAATGCTTTACATAGTCCTTTAGATTTAAAATTTTTTGCTGGGCATTCGCGATAAGCTGATATAATATCTTCATTAGTTTTTATAAGTCCTTTATTATACATGTTTTCAATATCACACTTGCTACTTCCAGATTCTTCTAAATCACTTCTTTGATCACCACTTCCAACATCAAATATTCTAAATAATGGACTATCATTTTCAAGTAAAACTTGTTGTAAATGGTTTACACCTTTTAATATTATTGGAAATGCTATAACAAGTAAAAGAGAAATGATTATTCTTGATATAAGTTTTCCAGCACCTTGTTGTTTATCACTAACTTTATCTGGATCTATTAAATACCCAATTAATATCATAGTTATTCTAAATAACATAAATACTGCAACTAATACATAAATGTTATTTTCAACTGCTTGTATCTTTTCAAAAAATTTTTCTTCTGCAAAATCATTAATAAAATGAATCATCATATCATAGTTTTTAGCAACACTTGTAAACACCCCCGCTATAAATTTCATAAAAACATATGCAACATTAAAAAATCCAGTCTTCAACATTATATTTCACCTCTATTTTTTAATTAAAATAGTAATTAAATAGCGGATTGTTATTGAATTATTAATGTTTTTATTTCAAATAATTGTTAAACTTTCAAAAAAAATTTACACTGTATTATTTTGTAATAAAATTAATATAATTAAGCCTTTAAAAACATATTTTATACTTCCACTACACTACCTATCCTATTAGTTTAATTATAACCAATATTTAACTTTATTGCAATAAAAAATGTAAACAGTTTTTATGTGTCTACATTTATCTTAAAACTTCGCAATATGTCTAGTTTTTTATTTAGATTTCTTACTATCTCTTTTACTTTCTGTTGGTGTTTTTGTTTTTGGATCATATCCTGATTTGTTATGTTCTTTAGCAATTTTAAGAGCAATAGCTGCATCTTGGATTGCTTCTTGTTTTGCTTTGTCTGTTTTATCTTTAGCCTGTACTGTTGATACTCTTGATGGTGTAACTCCAACAAACTTCTCACTGGCATCTAATCTTGATGCTAAAGTTACAATATTTTTTTGGAAGGCATTAGCATTACCATTTAAGAACGCTTCTTTTGCTTCTATTAACTGACTTGCTCTTGCAAGACCTTTCTTTTCTCCCCAAGCTTCATCTAACATTCTTAATTTTTCACTTGTATCTTCTGTTTCATTAAACTTTTGTAGTTTTTCACCTGTCACACCGAAGGCATTAGCATAAGCAAATTTTTCTTCAAGTGTACCAGAATCATATATGTTTTGTAATTGTTGCATTGATTTATCACTACTAAATACTGACCCATCAAGAGCACCATCAAGGGCTTTGTAATTATCCCCAGCACTTTTAGCAGCATCTTTATGCTGAGTTGCACTTTTAATCCAAGGAAATTTGTTTTGTATTTCATCTTTTTGAGCTTCACGCCAACCTATTCCTTCGGCTTTTCTTTTGGCAACAGCAGTATTACTGCTACTAAATGCTTTACCAACATTACCAATTTTTCCTGAAAAACCAGAATTTAAAACTGCAAATGTTTGTCCTATGGTACCTTTGTTGGCTGCTGTTACAAATGCTCCAGCTGTACCAACTGCAGTAACAAGGGATGTTTTTACAGCATTCATTGAATCTTTAAATGTTCCACCCATATTTTTAATACCAAAGATTTCACTTATAAAGTTTGGAACTGTCTTAGCAAATACAAATGCTCCAAAATATAATAATAATTTATTAAATCCTGTAACAGAATCATTTAAAAGTCCAATAAAATATATTGCCATATTTATTCCCAATATTTTAACAAATAAATCTAAATAACAACCAATAAATTTACTAGTCCAATTATTTAAAACTTTATCATTGGGATTTATATATGATATAAAGGCTACCGGAGATAATACTCTTAAAATTAATAGTTTAAAGTTTCGTATAACAACTTCAATACATAAAGCAGCTAATAATACACAAAGAGCAATTCCACATAAAATACTCATAAAAATATCTATTGATATTTCTTCTTCTTCTACTTTTTTTGATATATCATCATTACCTTCTTTAGTTATTAAAAAATCACTTTCTAATACTTCATCTGGATTTTTTGATAATGATGCTACCATCTCTCTTGCAAAAGCTATTCCTGCTGTATATTCTTTGCTACTATCTACATTAGTTTTATTATTTTGCGGATTAAACAAAGTATATAATACACTTTTACCATCACTTGGATTTAAAATAGCTTCTTCTAGTGGTGATATTACTGTATCCATAACAACTGGAAATCCTATAACTAATATTAATGATATTACAATTCTTGTTAACATTTTTCCAGTACCTGTTTGTTTATCATTTAACTTATCTGGATCTATTAGGTATCCAAACATTGTAACAGTTATTCTAAATAGCATAAAAATTGCTATTAATGTATAAACATTTTCTATAATATTTCCTATTTCTTCATTTAGTATTTGTGAACCAGTAAGCATCTTAGTATAAGATACCATTCCATCGTATACCATAGCAACTGTTGAAAATATCCATGATAAAAATTTTGTAAATATTTCTCCTGCATTAAATAATTTTAATATCATATAAACTGCCCCCTAAGTAAATTGACAACTATATATTATACAATAAAATAGGTAAAATAACAAGAATTAATTTTTTTGAATAGGATTTTCTTTAACTTTTAGACTATCTTCATAATATTGTTTTATTAATCTTCTTACATTTTCTTCATTAAAAGCATACTTTAACATCTTATTTATTTGATTTTCGGTGCAGAAAAAATTAACGCACTTGTTTTCTAAGTCTTCATTATCTTGATATTTATTAAGATATGATTCCACCAAAAAATAAGCTACGCTATTTAATTTATCTTCTACTTTTCTATCAATTAATGGATTATATTTAATGTAAAGTAATTTGTCAGTATCCACAATGAAATTCAAAACAGATGTAACATCATTATATCTTGTTAATAAAGCAATCAAATGATATAAATCAGCTTTAAAGTATAGATACTCCATGTTTTTTTCTCCCACTATTCCTTCCAAATATTTAGCAATTTGGGCTTGATATTCATAAGATTTAGTTGTATCGTTAAAATATTTTTTATTTAAAACCTGTGTATATCCTTCATTTATGGCGCGACCATACGTCTTAGTCTTTGACACGAATATACTTTGAGAAAAGCCACAATATGCCACTTTTCCTGTAAATAGTGTACTTGCAGCATGCAATAATTCATGTGTTATTACTTCATTTTTATAATTATAAATACTTATCTTATTTTTTACAGTACTATATGCTCCATCAATATATATAAAGTGTAATATACTTTTTATAAAGTATGAAATATCAGTTGTTTTAGTTAATGTTGTCAAGTTATTAAATAACAATTCATATGAAAATTCGGGATTTTTTTCTTTTAAAGTTTTTATAAAATTTATTATTACATCTTTCATTTCCTGATTAAATGTATTTGATATTTCAAAGTCTTGTTTTTCATATTTAAAATCAGGTCTTATAATTATTTCTTTTAATTCTTCGTTTTTACATAGTTTTATTCTTTTTTTACCCTCTATAAAACCACCATATACAACAAATGTTGATATAAACGTTACAATTTCTTTTACTTTTTCAATATCAATATTATTAATAATATTTTCTATATCAAAAATATTTAAGTTCATAATTTTACCTCCTTTTTTATTATAACAAAAAAACCAAATAACAACTAGTGCTATTTGGTTCATGTATTAATTAGTCTTTTTTAGGGCAAGCTTCTGGCTTAGTTGCACAAGTCCAGCAAATGGAAGAATCATTGTTTTCATTTCCTCCAACTAAATTAAATACTGCTTGTACTACAGTTACGACAAAGAATATTACAACACCATAAATAATTCTCTTAATAAGCATTTTTTGGGCTTCTTTTATTTCCTTGTCATCTCCAGCCATTACAGCTTTACCTAAGTCTAAAATTGCAAGTAATACGATAATTATTGGAATTACAATTTTAAAAATATTAATAATGATACCAATTAAACGCCAAATGTTAGCAGTATCACTACAAAATTGAGCAGCTTCATCTAATAAAAACATATATATAACCTCTCTTTCTCACATATTTATATTACATAATATTTTATATTTTGTCAACTTTAATTAAGAAATTTTACAATTATTTTATTTTATGTTATTATATTTTAGGAAAAGAGGAAGTATATGAAAAAGATTTTTATAATATTGGCTGTAATTATTGCTACTTTAATATCTTTAATACTTATATTTAATAACAAAGATAATAATAGTTATTTAAAAGAGATAAACTATGAAGATTATATAAATATGGTAAACGATAATGAAACATTTATTTTATATGTTAAGCAAACTAATTGTAAACATTGTACTGCTTTTACTCCAATTTTTACAAATGTATTAAATAAAAATAAAGTTTTGGCATATGTTATTAATTTAACTGATATGGATAATGATAATAAAGAAACTTTTCTTAATGAGTTAAGTATTAATGGTACCCCTACTGTTCTTTTCTTTCAAGAAGGTGTTGAACTTGGTAAATTTTCAAGAATATCTGGTGAAAAATCTGCAGAATATGTTACTAAAAAGTTAAAAGATTTAGGTTTTATAAAAGATTCTTTAGATGATGATACTAATAAAGAAAATAATGATAAAAAAGAAGATTAAAAAAAGCATTTGGATTAATAATTAATTCCAAGTGCTTTTTTATTACTATTATTTTACTTTAAACTTCTTCATCTTTTTCATTTTTACTTAAAAAATATACAACTACTGTTCCTAATAAAACAATTATAGATATTTTAACAACTGTTGCTACATTTAATGGTTCATCTTTAGTTTGTTCTTTTATTTCCTCTTTTGGCACTTCAGTAGTAACCTCAATTTCTTCTTTTGTTTCAGTATCATTTACTTCTTCGTCATTATATTCATCTGCCTTTACATTAAAGTTAAAACTAAAACTAATTAGCAAAATAAATATTATAGCAATAATTTTTTTAAAGTATCCTTTATTTTTCATATTTTCCTCCTACTATTCTTTTTATATATTTTATATTTTCTTGATACCCTTATCTTTATAATTTAAATACTCATTTAAGGCATTATTATATCTTTCTATATCTTCTTCTTTATATAATTTTAAGGCATCTATAACATATTTTTGATTTACTTCTTCTAAAGATTTAACATTAGTATCATTAAGTTTTATTCCTGTTATACAATCATATAAATTGTTATCTATAAGTTCTGCTATTACAAAAACGTTTTCATATGTTTTTATGTCCTGATATGAAAAGTCATTTAAGCATGTAAATCTCACTCTTCCTATTATAGCTTCAAGTATATTAAGGAGCATGCCATTTGTATCATTATCAAGATATATTTTATAATATTTTTTCATTATAAGCATCCTATTATTACACTTTTTGATTTTTGTTTTATTTTAGATATTTTAAAGTATTTACTAACATCAATATTTATATTTTTAGTATTGCCATATAAAGTACATAAAACATCCCCTTTTAAAACTTTTGCTGTTACATGTTTTTCAATTATTATACCTGCATCATAGTTTATTAAATCTTCTTTAGTTTTTCTTCCAGCTCCTAGTAAAACTGATGTTTTTCCTAAATTTAAGGCATCTATATCTTTTATATAACCAGTATGTGTTGCATAAACTTTTAAACCATCTGGTAATTTTAAAATATTTATATTACCATTATTATAAGTAACATAAGATACAAATCTTTTATAGGCATTACCATTTTCTATTTGTTCTACAACTTTTATTTTTGCTGTTTCAAAAGGAATATTTAAAGTTATTTCTACTATTTTACTTGCTAAATAAACACATAATTCATAAAGGTTACCTCTTACTTTATTTTGTAAAAATTCTAAAACTTCCATAATTTCTATTTTGTTACCAATATTATATCCTAATGGTTTATTCATATCTGTTAGGACACATATTACATTTCTGTTATATTTTATACCTATCTCTTTCATAATAGTTGCCAGTTTTAAAGCATCTTTTTTATTTTTTATTAGTGCTCCTTTGCCTACCTTTAAATCAATTACTATATTTTTTGATGAGCATGCTATTTTTTTACTCATAATAGATGTTGCAATAAGTCCTATGTCTTCAGTTGTATTGGTTACATCTCTTAGGGCATATACTTTTTTATCTAAAGGACAAAGATTTTTTGTTTGTTTTGTTATGGCAAAACCGAATTTAGAAACATTTTCATATAAAGTATCATAATCTAAATCTGTATTTACATTTATACTTTCTAATTTATCTATTGTTCCTCCGGTATAACCAAGTCCTTTACCACTCATTTTAACAAGGTTTACACCTAAACAGGCAACTATAGGGGCAATAATTAAAGTTGTTTTATCTCCAATACCACCAGTTGAATGTTTATCACATAAGTTTTTTATGGTGCTTAAATCAAGTACTTCACCTGACTTTATAAATATATCACAAAGATCAAATATTTCATTTTTATTTAACTTATATTTTACAATAGCTTTTAACATCTTAGTCATGTCATCATCATTTATAGTGCCATTTAAATAACCATTAAAAAAGTATGCTAACTCATCATATGATAAAGTGTTTTTAAGTTTTACTTTATTTATTATTTCTTCGTTATTCATTATTTATCACCACATAATTAATTATATCAAAAAAAAAGAACTTTTAAAATAAATTCTTGTCTAATCTATCTAAAGCTCTTTTTGGATTTTCTGATAATGTTTCATATAGTTTCTTATGATGTCTTAATTCTTTAATTATTTCAATTTCTTCATTTGCCATCATCATACCATAATTATTATTTGTATCAGAAACAACATAACAATCATTACCAATTAGGTACTCAAGCGGAGTATTTAATATCTTTGATAATTCAATCAAATTTTTACTGCTTGGTTTTTTAACCTCTTTTTCCCAGTGGCACACACTAACCTTTGAAACTCCTAAAATTTTTCCAAGGTCTTCTTGACTCATATTTGCTTTTTTACGTGCTTCTTTTATTCTCTTTCCTAAATACATAAAATCACCTCAAATTTCTTTATACTTAAATTATAAAAAAATTAATCGATAATTTTACTCGTTTTAACTTAAAGTTAAACATATTTTTTTAAGTAAATAGGCTTTTTTACTATTCTAATTCTTTATTTTTGTCTTTATTTGTTAGTGATGATAGAAATGTTATCTTTTCTGCAACAACTCTTGTTTTATATATTTTTGCACCTTCTTTTTCATAATTGTTTGTTTCAAGTCTACCTCTTACTCCTATTAAATCTCCTTTTTTACAGTAATGACAAGTATTTTCTGCTATACCGTTCCATAAAGTACAATCAATATAGTCTGTTTCATATTCTCCATCTATATTTTTATAGCTTCTTGGAACGGCAATAGTTAAATTAGAGATTTTAGAGCCATCAATTTGTTTAACTTCTGGAGTTCTTACTATCCTACCAACTAAAAGGGTTTGATTAATCATTTTGGGAATCACCTCCTTTCGTTTTGGTACTATAAAACAAATTTTTTTTGATTGCAAATCGCACTTTTTAAAATTTTGATACTAAAAAGATATTAAATTTTTAAATTTTGTCTTAAGCAAAAATTCAAATTTGAAGCCATTTTGGTACTCAGTTTTATTAAAAGTATACAATCGTAACAAAAATTACGACATTTTTTGCACTTTTAGATATTATTTTACCTAAATATGTAACGAAATTAAAGAATATATTTTAAATTCATTTGAATATGAATATTCTAACGGAATTATTGAATATACTAATAATTTAATTAAACAAATTAAACATACTGCTATAAGAAAAGAGAACTAAATTTTAGTCCTCTTACTGATTCATTTATCATTAGTTTCTGGCACCACCAACACTACTTGACATTGAACCGCAATCACTTTGACTTTTATAAAAATATATTTTTTATTTTCTTAAGATTAACATTTACCACCATTATCTTTAAAATAAGTTTCTATATATTTCACTAAGATTTTAGCCTTATTAAATTCTTTAGCTTTAACAATATTTATTATATATTCACTACCACTAGCATCTATTATATTATCATTTTGATCATATTCTATAAGATATTCGTATTTTTCATTATTAAGGACACAACTTACTTGTACTGTTTGTTCCGTTTTCTCTGTTTTTGATGATTGTCTACTACCAAAAAAGACACTTAATAAAATTATAGCTACAAACCCAACTATGAATAATATTCCTATTACTTTTAGTATTTTGATTATTAACCCGGCAAGTTTTTCAGTGTTACTAACTTTTTCAACTAGCACAGGTTTAATATCATTATTTAATAATTCATCAATACTAACATTTAATGCTTTTGATAATAATTTTAACTGCTCTGGATTTGGTGAAGTTTCACTAAGTTCCCAATTTGATATTGTTTGCCTAGTAACATTAATTTTTTCTGCTAATTGTTCTTGTGAAAGGTTACAATCTTTTCTTAATTTTAAAATATTATTTCCTAATTTCATTTTATCTCTCCTCTCACTTGCAATTATATATGTATTGATATTTGCATTCTACCAAATGTCTTTGGAACTTTGTCAAAGAGTTTTAACATTTATTAAACATTTTATTTTTTTTTACTAATTCCACTATAAAATATCCTATAACAATTCCTAAAAAATTCATTACTAAATCATCTATATCAAAACTTCTACCGACTACAAATTGCAGAACTTCAATAGTAAATGGTATTAAAATGGCATATTTAAATATATTCTTTTTATTAATATTTTTAAAGCATAATGATAACAATATCCCCATAGGAATAAACATCAAGAGGTTCCCCACTATCATTGTCTTTACCCAGTCACCTAAAGCATAGTTACCTATAATTATTTTATATATTGTTGGAATAAAATTATATGAAAAATCAAATATTCCTGCAAACGGATTTTCATTAAAATTATAAAATATATTATGCCAAATGATATTCCAAAAGTTTATAGGAACTAATACTAAATTAAATAATCCTACTATATAACACACAAATATTAAATACAAGATTTCTTTTTTACTATTAATATCACTATTATTTTTTTTTAGTTTTAAAAATCTAAATATTATATAAAATAGTCCTACTAATAAAGTGATTGGTATAACTTGTATAAACTGATTTATTACTGAATTTCCTGTAAATAATTCTTTCATATATCCCCCGTTTTAATATTTTTATTAAATACAAACCTTATCAAAAATAATATATATAATATAAGACATATAAGATCAGTAATAGCAGAAAATAACTTCATTTGTTTAGTAAATACTGATATAAATAATATAATTGTTTCTATTAATATAAATATTGCTGGCATAATACATAATATTTTACTATATATTTTATCTTTTCTACCACTATAAAGTATTGCTCCTAAAGCTCCACATATTACTGCTGGTATAATACTATATAATAACCATCCATTAATACTATTAATTGGTATTTCCATTAATGAATCAAATGGAGTATACGAATTAAAATGCATTTTAATTAATTGATATATTGTAGTAATTAGAAATATCATAAACACATACATTGAAGTATTAATAACTGCTGTTTTTCTTTTCTCGCTTAGTAAAACTATAAGAGATATTGTACCTATCCAAAAACCATAAGTACTTGAACTCCAGTAAGAAAAAGACCACAAGTTATTATTAGGAAGCATTAAACATATTACTACGGAAAGTCCCGCAAGTACACTTAATAAAAATACTAATAAATATGATTTAATATTATCCTTAAAAACCACTTTCATTATTTTCACTTCCTTCTCTTTTTTTATTTGATTCTTTATTTATTATTATATAGCCAATTATGGATAAAATTATTTCTATTATAAATGTTCCGTTCCCAAAACCATATAATTTTATACTATCATATATAGTTAATACAATAGAGCCAATAATAAATAGACATCTAAATAATTTTGTATTTCTCACTTTGTAAAATATATTTCCAATTATCGCTGTTATAAATAACATTATAATCTAAAACCATACTATTTTTGAATAATAATAACCTATTACATACTTTGAATATAAATAGTATGATACAAGCATTGATCCCATAAATGATAAATAATATAAATTAAATAACTTTCTTGTTTTTGATAAACATAAAATCAAAGTAGCAATGAAAAACCAAAAGAATATACCGTAAGATAATATTCCAAAATAATGAGAAAAAGTTTTACCCGATGTCTCACTATATTTTGAAAAAATTCCTATTATAATTCCAAATATTATCATTGCAAGTATTTTTAATTTGTCTTTCATATCATTTTCCTATCAATTACAGGAATATCCTTATTTTATAATTTATTATTACTTTTTATTTCATTAACTAAATCTTTAATTGTATATTCAATATTTCTTGTTTGGTAATCTAAATCCTTTTTTGCTTTAGCATTTGTAAAGTTAGCATTGGCTTTTAATGTATACAATGAATATTTAGTAAATAATGGTGTTTTTTTTCTAAATCTATAATATAGTTCAAATAAAGGAACAATATTTTTAACCATGTTTATTGAAACAACTTTTGTTATTGGTCTTATAGCACCATACTCACATACCAAATCAGCTATTTTTTTTATGGTTACATATTCACCTGATAAAATATATCCTTCCCCTTTTTTACCTTTAGTACAAGCATTAATAATACCTTCAGCGACATCTCTTACATCGACAAAGTCATATCCACCTTCAGTTACCAAAGGAAGTTTTTCATTTAAGATATTTTTTATTAAAACGGTCATATTTGTATTGGTAAAATCATTTACCCCTAGAAGTCCTGATGGAAATACAACACAAGCATTTAAATTATTGTTTTTAACTTCATTAAACACATACTTTGTCGTTTCAGCTTTAGTCTTTGCATATAAACCAATAATTTTATCTGGATCAAAACTTGCATTTTCATCCATTACCTCATGATTTGGTTTTTCTTCTATTGCATGTACACTGCTAACATAGACTAGTTTAGCTTTTATTTCTTTGGTTTTTTGAATGATGTTTTTAGTCCCTTGTACATTAACTTGATATACTCTTTCATTATATTTACTATCAAGGTATACTATTGAAGCACAATGAATAACATAAATATTTGCTTTTTCTTTAACTTTTTCATCAATATTAAATATATCTTTTAATGTTTCTATCTTTGTTACATCACCATAGAATTTTTTGCATTTAAGCCCTTTTAGAGCATCTGTTTTATCATTGGGTATAATTAATGCTCTTATTTCGTTATTATTATCTTTTTCAAGTAATCTTACAATATTGTTTCCAAGAAAGCCATTAGCTCCTGTTATTATATAAATATTTTTCATATAGTTCACCATTATTTCCTTATAAAGTTTTCTTTTCCTTGTTTACATTTAGGACACACAAAGGTTTCTGGAAGATTTTCTCCATCATATATATATCCACACAATGTGCATACCCAAAAAGTTTTATTATCTTTAGTTGTTATTTTAATTAATTCTTCTTTATGTTCTTGATAATAATGATATGTCATAACTTCATCATCACTAGTTATATCGCCTTCAAACATTTGACCAAAGAATACAGTATGAGTTTCATTTTCAACAAAGCCCTCCACATCACATATTAAATAACCTAAAGTATTACTAATAATGTTTATTCCATCAACTTCTCTATATTCTATTTCCTTAAATTTATCAATTTCTCTACTTGATTTAAATCCAAATGTTTCTATAATTTTTGGATTAACTTTTTTCCCAATAATTGACAAAGCAAATTTTTGATTTAACTTAATTAATTGATTAGTAAAATTCTTTTTATTTACTGACACTATGATAGTAGGTTTTTCTCCTTTTCCTACTTGAGCAACAGCATCAACTATACAGCCCCCGCCTTTAGTTGTTAAAACATACATTCCATGTGTTATTTTTGATGTTACATCTACATTTCTCATTAGTTACTCCTATCCTTAAAGAATCTTTCTATTTCTATTATTGCTTCTTCCTTGCTACCAGATCCGTGAATCACATTAATGCTTTTATCAGTGCCATATTTTCCCCTTATTGTTTCAGGCCCTGCAATCCTACTATCAGTTGGCCCTATCAACTTTCTAAATCTTTCAACTATGTTATCTCCTTCTAAAAGTAAAATTGCTACTTTATCAGAAGTCATATAGTCAACAAGTTCTGGAAAAAATGGTTTATCTACCAAATGAGCATAATGTTCTTTTAAGATTTCTTTATCCAAATATTTCAGATAAAAATCTTTAATAGTAAATCCTTCATTGTAAATGGCCGCTATAATTTCATCTAAATACACCATTCCATCTGGCTTTACAATAGCAAGCGTCCTTTCTTTATTCTTTGTTTTCATTAAATCCTCCTTCCAACCTTATTTGATTTTAAAAATATTAATTATTAAATCTTGTTTATTTTTCATTAAACCAAGCTTTTATTCACAATAACCCTTTCCTCTTTTATCTCCATCATGGTATTCTTGCCCAGATAATCCACATGATAATCTAGCAATTTGATCCATGAATTCATTCCTTAAAAGAAGAACATCCCAATTATAACCGTCGAAATTATAGCCATTATTAATACATACTTTACTAATGTTTGACCTTTATTATTTAACATATCTACTCCTATCTTTTACAACGTGTTATAAAATTATTCTATTTCAGCTTCATTATATCACATTTTGCTTGTTTTTCCTACTAATTTCGGTTGATTTATACATATACATTTGCAATAAAATTATGTAAAAAATAGCGTTTTTGCTTAAAAAAAATTATAATTTTGAATAATTTCACAAAATTTTATTTACGATTTAATTTTATTATTAAACAATGACATAATAATTGCTCCAAAACTATTACCCAAAATTATAAACAACATTGATATTGCAGATTTAAATGACCAAGCTTTCACTAATGAAATATAGTCCATATTAGCAATTCTTGTATTTAGTATCAACAATGCTGTAATGATTATTCCTAATAAATTATCTAACAAAGTGAATATACGAGTTTTTTAAATACCCTAATTTATTTTCTAATATATAGCTATTTCCTTTAAATAAATCTTTCCCAATGTTCTCTTACAGATGTTGAAACACAATTATAATATTTATGAAGTTGATCATTTATTAATTTTGCTTTTTTATTTAGTGGAGTACCATCATTGTAATATGGTCTTTTTGTTGTTCTAGTCATCATATCAGAAAACAAAACTGCTCTATCTTCTAAATAACTTTGCCTTGAATAATATGATAAGAAATAGGCATCATTTGGATTTGAAAAATTATAATCATAGGTACTATCATTAGAACCATAATTAAATCCTTCTGGATTATAGGATTTCATTATTTCTGCTAAATTTAATGTTGGATCTTTTTGTCTCATATAAATATCTATATAGTGCATTAATTCATGGTGAAGGGTATACTCAAACAAATTAGTACCATCCGTTCCAATAGTTACTGTAATATTACTTTGATTCCTTCCATCTGTCATCCCAGAATGACCACCATTTATTTTATTTACCATATAGATTCTAAGAGATACATTATTATCTTTCATTTCTTTAAAGAAACCATTTGGATATTTTTTTAATGTAGATTCAATTTCTTTCAAATACTTATTTATCTCATTATCATCATATAGTTTTTCAGTATTTATAGATCCACCAATTAAGTAATTTCCATTCTCATCCTTATATACGATTTTAACTAAATATTTATTTTCTAATTTTTTTCTATATTCATCATTTATTTCAGCCTGTGGTTTTGGTTCGGATTTTGGTTCTGGCTCTTTTGGAGGATTAGGTTTATTTTCCTCTGGTTTTGGTTTTGTTGTTCCACCATTTTGGCCATTACTTTTATTATTATTAATGTTATTGTTATTTTTATTTACACTATTGTTTTGATTTGAATTATTTTTATTGTTATTAGTTTTATTATTTTTTTTATTTAATTCTTCTTTTTTTGATTGCTCTTCTTTTTTATTTTCTTCTTTATTATCTGTAACTTGTTCTTCTTTTTTAAGTTGTTCTTTACTTATTTCTTTTTTAATATAATCTATTTTAAATATATCTAAATCTGATATTTTAACTTTTCCTTCTTTTAAAGCAGTTATAATATTTTCACTAAAATGATTTGAACTATAATTTACTTTTATGTATTCACTTTTCATACAACTTAAAAAATAAATATATTCATCATCTCTGTATATTTCCTCTAGGGCTTCAGCACATGTAAAATCTTTAATATTCTTACTTTCATCTATTATTTCAAAAGTCGTTTTTTTTAAAGGACAAGAATATTTTTCCCATTTTAAAACTGTTTTTCTTTTTTCACCTATGCAATTATAAGTATAGGTAATTAGTCCTTTGTCTTTATAATAAAGTGTCCCTCCATCAAAGTGTTCCCTTATCTTTAATACTGGACTATTTTGAAATATGAGTGCTTGTGATATATCAATAATAATTAAAATAATTATTGAGAATACTGCTATTAATATATATTTTTTATACTTATTCAACATATTTACACCTCCATCTAAATAAATATCCTTTGTTTTATTTCATCCATTAATTTTCTATTATAAGAAATCATAAATAGAATTAATCCTATAATTGTTATTGGTAATATAGCATATATTGACCAATTAATAAGAATTTTCTCATATTTAAACATATCAACACACATCTCTATTGTTAAAAGAATTACTGATATAAATGAAAATGCAACAGAAAATCTTCTTAATAAATTATATTTTTTCTTACTTAATACAAATACACAAAGGACGATATAAATCCAAATTATAAATATAAATGGACAAACTAAATAATAAAACCAATGTAATCCGTTATTTAAATATGCTATTACATATATTAATATTTCAGTTGCAAATAAATCAATTATTAATGGAATAAATTTATTTTTAAATAATATAAATGATAGTTTAGAATCCAAAAACAAAATAGATACAATTACATAAATACTCCATGTAATATTTCCTGTAAATATCAAATCACATAAAACTGTAATAATGGTTGCACATATTAATACAACTGTTATTAATTCACACAAATATTTTTTATTTATTCCTTTATGCTTTTCAACTACTTGACTATATGCTGGAGTAAACTTATCTTTTAAGTTATTTGGATTTATTACTTTTGTATTACACAAAGGGCAAACTTTTTCAGATTGTTTTAATTTAACTCCACAATTAACACAATAACTCATCATAACCTCCTATTACTTTCTATTAAAACGGGTACTCCCATTTCAACTAATGTAGTAAATAATATTCGTTCAAATTCAGCTTCTTTTATTTTTCTAGTTATAGTTATATATAAATTACCATTATATCCAACCACTGCTGATGATGCAGGCTTTCCTCTTGATTTTCCTATTGCAATTCCCATTTCTAAAACATATTTTTCTACTTCTTTGGGTAATACAATATTTCCCAGATTAGATAAAGTATTAGAACAATATCTATCCCCCATCATTTTTTCGGCAAATGACATTATATGTTTTTTTATAAACATTGGTAAGAGTCTTATGAAATAATTTCTTGCTATTTTTACATTAGCACTTATTTTAGCATTTAACATTTTTTCAGTCAAGTTAAGTTCCAAAGTGTTTTTAACTATCTTTATTGTTTCTTCTAAAGAGTAATTACCATATGTAGTATCTATTCCAACATTTATATAAGAAGAAAAATTTCTCATTGTACTACTTTTATAATAATTTCTTAAATTAACCGGTATTGATATTTTTACTTCCTTATTTTTCTTTTTATGTTCTCTATTATATAATTCTTGTATAGATAGAATGTATAATGATGCTAATAAACAGGTTATAGTACATTCATACTTTTTAGTTATTTTTTTAAAATCATCTATCTTAATAATACCAGTAATAACATTTAAATCATTATTACTAATAAGAGTTCCTTTATAATGGTATGCTGGTTTTTCATGCACTAACTTTCCAGTTTTTCTAGCATACTTTTTAAAGTCATCACTATATTCTTCTTTACTAACTTTTTCTTTTGGATTTAAAACATAATTATTATATGTAATTTTTGTATTATATTTTAATTTAATATATTCTCCTACTAATGTAGATATAAATATAATTGCTCCCGTACCATCGGTTAAGGCGTGAAAAAATTCAACTGCAATTCTATTTTCATAATATCTAACTCTAAATAGATAATTTCTATAATTTTTAAACTTTATTCTAAACATAGGATTATTATAATCTTGCTCTATTATGGGGTTATCTTTTATTTTTTTAAAATAACACCAAAAAAGTCCTTGCTTTAACTGATATTTAAATGTTGGAAATCTATCTATTACATTGTTTAATGCACATTGTAAAACATCTTTATCTATTTTATCTTTTAAAGTCATGCTAACACGAAACATAGCAGCATATTTTCTTGATAATGTTGACGGATAAATAGTTGCAGCATTATCTAGTTTTAACCAATTTGGTGTTTTTTCTTTCATTTTAAGCATCTCCCCATCTTCTTACAATAAAAGAAAGCATTACTTATATAGTATCAGAAATGCTTTCTTCTCTTATATTATTTATTTAACTTCAAATTCTACTGCTGAATATACTATTTCAGTATCTTCACTTGCATTTTCCTCAGTAAATGATTTAACAATTCTGTATTTTCCTTTTGTCAAAGATTCTCTAAACATTCCATCTATTTCAGTTGTAATTATTTCCTCACCCTTAATAACATGAAGAATTAAGTTAAATGATGGTTCCTCTGTCCATTTTACTTCATACCACTTACCATCTTTTTCCATTTCTACATAAAAATCTTCTTCATACTCATAGGATTTCTTAGTCATATTTTTGATAATCAATTTAATTTTGTTATTCATCATGTCTTCTGACTTCATTTCGTTATTTTTTATTTCCATCATTATTTTATTGTTTGTAACATTATATTTTGACATTTCACCAATAGTATAGACTTTAGATAAATACATCATTATATCTTCATATTCTTTTTTACTTAATTTGAATATTCCATTGTATGGTTGTTCAAGATAATACATATCATCTTTCATATAAATATTCATTATATTTTTTTCATCATCACCTATAATGAAAGAAATTTTTATAAGTTTTTTAACATCTTTTGGTGTATCTGTTACACTTTTTTTCATAGACTTTTTGTTTTCTATAATTTTGTATATTTTTTCTATTTCTTTTTTATCACTAATAGTAACAACTCTATTATCTTCCTTTATTAAAACTTCTTCAACTTCTCCCCTTTTAGGAAGATTAATTTTTCTATTATTTGATAAAACATATACTACCCCACACATTATAGCTGCAAGTGCTATTATAACAATAAGTTTAATTATTTCTTTTTTTAAAGTTTTCATTTTTTTCCTCCAATTTAGTTATTTTTTTTAAAAACTGTTATTTTTTCATATCCACCTAAATCAATAACATTTTTAAAACCATTTTTATTTAATTTAATCATTGCATTGTGGCTTCTTCTTCCACTTCTACAATAAACAAAAATATATTTGTTTTTGTCAAGTTTATTAAGATTTTTTTCTAATATCTCTTCTGGTATATTTATTGCATCAACCAAATGACCCGAATCAAATTCTTCTTTAGTTCTAACATCTACAATAGTGTAGTTGTTTTCAGTAATTATTTTTTTGATGTTTTCCTCTTTTGTATCTTTAGACCACTGCCAAACATTTTCCTTAAACATTGTTTTAAAAGTCTTTTTGGAAATTGTGTATTGGACTAGATCCTCTGACATTTGGTTAAGATCATATTCATATCTAACAGTAAAACCTAAACTATGTATTTCTTCAATATATATATTTTTGTTATTGCTCTTTATTTCTTCAACTTTTAATTTAACAAGTGGCTTATCATACAAATTAAGTTCTAACCTTATACATTCCTCAACAAAGAATACCAAAAATACGAATACTATTATTATAAAAATTGGTAGCATTCTATAAATTAACTTCACATATTTTCTCCTTTCTTTTTTGCAATATATCCTCTTGTTATATATATGATACCACATTTTTTCCGTTTTCGGTAGATTTTTTTAATTTTTTCTCTCACTTTACAAAAAAACAAGCCATTTTTGACTTGTTTAAAAACATTTAATTTATTTTGTCTTTTATGGCTGTGCTAAGTTTAAAGTTTACTGATTTTGAAGCTTTAATTTTTATTTTTTCACCAGTTAAAGGATTCCTGCCATCTCTAGCAGCTCTTGCAGTAATTTTAAATATTCCAAATCCTGCAACCGAAACTTTTTCTCCTTTAGCTAATTCATCTTTAAAAATTTCAAAAGTAGTGTTAAATACTTTTTTACATTCGGTTTTTGTTAAACCTGTTTTAGTAGCTAAAGCTTCTATCATTTCTGATTTTTTCATTCTTGCTACCATCCTTCTATAACAAATTCATTTTTATTTAACAAAAAAATTATAATTTGTTATTCAATCTTTTAATAAATTACCTTGTTTAAATTTTTCACTATATTTGATGGTTTCTTCTTTATCTAACATCGGTTCAGCACTAACATCTTCAAAGATTATTTTTTTATTTTTATAGGTAAACCAAAAATACATATTTGGTTTTTTCTCAAATTCAACGGAAATTCTCCACTCATTATAACTTAAAATTTTATTTATATATGAATGATCTATTTTAATATTTTTTATATCACTTGAATTATATCCTCTATTTTCTATTTCAACAATAGTATCACTTTTTATGAATTTTTTCTTTATTTCAACATTTAATGCTAATCCAATGACAATAATAAATAGAATTATACCTATAATTACTGATACTTTTCTTTTCATAACTCTCCTTTACAAATTACTATTTGTCTTTCAATATATATTATAACTTTTAAAATCTATTTTTATTATTATATATGTAATACATTGGTTCGACTTTTTTAAACTTTAATCTTGGAATCAATGCTGTAAGTACGGAAATTGCTTTTCTTTGATCTAATGGTTTTTCTAAATAACCATCAAAACCAATTACATTTATAAAATATTTGGTTTCGTTTCTTTCAACCGTTAATACAATTACCTTTATATCTTTTTTTATTTTTTTTACTGCTTTTAAAACTTCTTCTCCACTACCATTATTTGAATAAGTATTATTTGTGATAATTACATTATATTTATCTGGATTATCCATAAACTCTTGAATTAATGCTTCACAACTAGGAACAATAGTTGTTTTGCAACCAAGACTTTCTAAGATGGAATTTGATATAATTGCCATTTGCTCATAATAATCGCCAAGTAACACTGACACTTTTTTACTTGGTTTATACTTATGTAAGTTATCAATTATCTCTTTACTTTTTTCATGTACTGTTTTATTATAAAAATACGAACTGATTTTATTCTCATTATATTTATTATTACTTGAAACAATTTCGTTTTGATTCATAATTATCACCACATTTTGTATCAAAAATTTGATCTTTAAATAGTTGTTTAAAAGCGAAAAGCATAAGATCCTATACAAGAAATATTATACTTTTTTTACCAAAAATGTCAACCGATTTCAGTAAACCTTCTACCGATTTCAGTAAATTTTATATCAATACTTTAAATATTTTTTTTGTTTTCAGAAAAATTTATTGAAATCAAGAGATTTTTTTATTTTTTTTTTGATATAATTACATATAGACAAAGGAGGCCATAATATGTCTTTTACGCAGGCAATAATCAATAGAATACTTGAACTATGTGAAAAGAACCATATTACTCCAAATAAGTTATCAGAACTTTCCACTGTACCGGTAGCAACACTATTTGCGTTACTAAATGATAAAGTAGAAAATCCTAGTTCCAGAAACATATATAAAATGTGTAAGGTTTTTGGGATAACTATGGCAGAGTTTTATGATACTGATATATTTAATCAAATGAATTTTACAAAATAATTATTTATATCGCAACCAAAATGGTTGTTTTCTTTTTACATAATTTTTTTATTTTTTTAAACATTTTCTACCGATTTCAGTAAATACTGTGATATAATTTAATTGTAGAGGAAATACGGGCATTTAAGTTATAAAGATGGATATATAAGCGAAACCGCAACCTATTTTCCTCTGCATCCCACTTTATGTTTTTCATTTAATCTACACACTCCTTTCTGAAAATGAGGCAAAAATGTCTCATTTTTGTTTTTTATGTCATGTTAAACATAATGTTTTGTAAAAAAAAACTCTAAAGTAATTAAGTTATTTTAATACTTAATACTAAAAGTAGTTCCTTTTCCTTTTAAAGATTTCATAATAACTCTTCCATTATCCTTTTCTATTATTGCTTTTGCTAAAGATAATCCTATCTCATTACTATCATTATTAGAGTTTTTCCCTTTATAAAATCTTTTATTTTTATCTTGATGTAAGTGTTATTTTTATCAACTCCATCTTAATTATATATAACTAATGTTACATCTAAGTTACAAAATGATAAAAAAAAGAGAATAGTATAAGCTACAATGGTAAAGGAGGCTTGTCTCAAATTTCTCTATTGCAGCTAGCCAATATAGCCATTCTATCCTCTTAACACTATTTTACCATATTTTTTCCGTTTTCAGTAGAAAATTATTATTTATTTACATAAAAGTTTTTGATATCAGTAAATTATTATGATATATTATTAGTAATCATTACTATTAAGGAGGTAATTGTGAGAAATACTACACAAAGAAATTTAATACTAGATATTATTAATAATTCATGCAATCATTTAACAGCAGAAAAAGTACATGAAATTGCTAGAAAAAGTATTTTAAATATTAGTTTAGGAACAGTATATAGAAATCTAAATATTCTAGTAGAACTTCAAAAGATAAGAAAAATTAAAACTTTTGATGGGAAAGATCATTATGACAAACTGAATATTAAACATAATCACTTTATTTGTTTAAAATGTAATAAAATATTTGATATACATGAAGCATCTAATATTGAGTATAAAAATATTCCAAATGATTTTGAAATAGTAAACTATGATATTACCTACTCTGGTTATTGTAATGAATGTAAGAAAGGAAAGTAAAGATGGAAAATCTAAAAGGAACAAAAACAGAAAAAAATTTAATGGAAGCATTTGCTGGTGAATCACAAGCAAGAAATAAATATACTTATTATGCTTCTAAGGCAAGAAAAGATGGTTTTGAACAAATTGCTGCAATTTTTGAAGAAACTGCTAATAATGAAAAAGAACATGCTAAATTATGGTTTAAAGAACTTCATGGTGGCGAAGT
The DNA here is from genome assembly GCA_934098705.1 of uncultured Bacilli bacterium. Taxonomy (GTDB): domain Bacteria; phylum Bacillota_I; class Bacilli_A; order RF39; family UBA660; genus CAG-611. The sequence goes on from CAKOPC010000003.1 coordinate 36,182, forward strand.
TCCTAGTACATTAGAAAATCTTAATGATGCTGCAAGTGGTGAAAACTATGAATGGACAGATATGTATGAAAGAATGGCTAAAGAAGCAAAAGAAGAAGGATTTACAAGAATTGCTAATCTTTTTGAAGGAGTTGCCAAAATTGAAAAAGAACATGAAGAAAGATACAAAAAATTAATTGAAAATATTAATAATGACTTAGTATTTTCTAGTGAAGGTGATACTATTTGGATATGTCGCAACTGTGGTCATATTGTCATTGGTAAAAAAGCACCAGAAGTTTGCCCTGTTTGTTCTCACGCTAAATCATTCTTTGAAAGAAAAGCAAATAATTATTAATTTTATGTCAGTAAAAAAGTTTGCAAAAAAGCAAACTTTTTTTATATATTTTATGATTTACTCTTATTATTAACTATCTTTTTATCAAATAAGACAATAATACTTGGCAAGACAAATAATATTAATAATACTGCAATAGTTACTCCGATTGCTATTATATGGCAGATCTCTCCTATCGCAGGATCTTTAAAGACAAACCCTAATACACCAGTTATAATAATCATTATTAGTGATGATGTAAGAATTGTATGAATTGATTTATTATATGTTTCTTTTAAAGATATTCTTATACTGTTTTCTTTCCTTAGCTCTCTATAATAGTTTGTAAATAATATTGCATAATCAATCGTAGCACCCATTAAGATACTTTGTACTATAAGTAAAGATAGATAATATACTTTCATATCTAATATATTAATAATACTCATTAATATATAGACAGCACACTGAATTAGTAATACTAATATAAATGGAATAATTAGCGATTTAAAGGTAAATAAAACTACCAAAAATATTAAAACTATTGTAATAATTGTAAGTTTATTCATTTCATAATTAAAGTTATTACTCATTTCATAGTTCATTATAGAATTTCCTATAAAGTAATATTTTTCATTTAATTTATTCATACATTCTTTGTCTAATTTATCAATAAAAGTAAATGTATCTTTTGATTCTTCTTTATATGATGTGCTTATATTAATAATAGAATGGTTTTCTCCAACAAACATTTTTTTAGCTTCTTGTATCATATTATTAGCACTATTTATTTCTAGAAGCATATCATCATTAATCATATTTTTAAAGTTATTTTGATTTTGTATTATAAAATTAATAAGTTCTTCAAGTGTTAATTTAGAATCATTATTGTATTTATCTTGATAGATAGTTTTATAAATACTAACGATAATTTCTTTATTAATATCAATATTTTGCATTTTTAAAAAATAATCTAATTCATCGGCATTATATTTTTTCCCTACTGTCGTTTTATAAGTATTTATAGTTTTAACCTTATCATCAATAGTTAGATAATTTATAATTTCATCAATATTATCTTCATTTTTATTTTCATATAAAAGTACTATATTATTATCTCTTTTAAAAACCTTACTGATAGTATTATCTTTCGGTGTATCAAAAGTAACTATATTTGTTCCTTTAATAAAATATAAACCGGCAAATAGTATTATAAAAGTTAATGATATTATATATTTATATTTTTGACTAAATATGGCGATTTTTTCCATATTTATATGAGGATATTTCTTATGTGTTTTATATATTAGTTTATCAAATATAAGTATAAGTGATGGTAATACTGTAAAGATACATATTAAACTAATTAATACTCCTTTAGATAAAACTATTCCTAAATCTGTTCCTATTTTAAAACTCATAAATAAAAGTGCTAAAAGTCCTACTATAGTAGTAAATGAACTACCCATAATAGATGGAAATGATTTTTTTATTGCCTCTTTCATTGAAGTTAAATTATTTTTATTATTTTCTTTTTCTTCACGGTAGCGATTAAGTAACATTATTGAATAATCCATTGTTAGAACAAGTTGCAAGATAGCTGCGATGGAATAAGTGGTATATGACACTTCACCAAGTAAATAATTGGTTCCTAAATTAATGATAATTGCAATTCCTATTGTTATTATAAATAATACCGGTTCTATCCATGATGAACACATAATAAGTAATATTATTAGTAGTATTGAAAAAGCAAATATAATAATTGAAATAGGAACATTAGTAGTATCACTATCTAGTTCATATACGAGTTTATATTCTTCTTTTAGATTATCAAGTTCTTTTTTAATATTTTTTATTTCATCAGAATTAGAATTATATTTACTAGTTAACACATATAACGTGTGATTATCCTTATTATATGCATTACTTTCATTATCATAACTGATTGTATAAATGTTTTTTACTTCTTTTAATTTATTATAAACATCTAACTTTTTATTATTATCTAAGTCATCTATCATTACCCAAACAGTACTCATATTTTTAACATCTGGTAATTCTTTTTCTAAAATATCAATGCCTTTTTTCATTGAAGAATTAGATGGTAAATATTTAGTCATATCTTGATTTATATTTACTTTATTCATAGCAAATATACTCACGCAAGTAACAAGTAACATAAATAATAAAATATAATTTCTTTTTTCTGTTATGAAATTTATTATTTTTTTCATTAATAATTTCTCCCTTCTTTGACTTATATGTCTATTTATATTATAATATACATATGTTGATTTTACAGCCAGCAGTTTATAAAAATTTGTTATTAAATAAACATTAAAATAATATATGTTTATTTAATAAATGAAAGGAGTAAATTATTTATGAATATCAAAGATAATCGTCGTGTTTCAATGACTAAAAAAATTATTAAAGATACATTTATTGAAATGTTAGAAAAGAAAAATATTCAAAAGATTTATGTTAGAGAATTATGTGAATCTGCTGATATTAATAGAAGTACATTCTATAAATATTATGAATCACAATATGATTTATTAGCAGAAATGCAAAATGATTTGCTCATTCAAATAGAAGAAAAATGTAAAGATACTGATAATATAAAAGGATTAAATAATATATTACATTATCTAAATAATAATAAAAAAATGTATAAGATTATTTTTAATGCAAATATTGATCCAATATTTCCAAAAAAATTGTTAAATTTGCCTATTATTACTGAAATATTAAATAGCAAAATGTCTAGTAAAACTGAAACTAAATATAAGAAAACTTATATTCTTGAGGGTGGATACCATGTTATATTAGAATGGTTAAATAATGATTGCAAAGAACCGGCAGAAAAGATAACTGAAGTCCTTATGAAATATATAAATCAAAATTTGAAATAGAAAAAAAGTTTATAGAAAGTAAATATATCTATAAACTTTTTATTTATACTGATAAGGATTATTAACTGTCCCATCTCCTGTCATTTCAAAATTGCCGTTTATTGTTATGACTGGTCTTATATAATAACTATTCGTTAATAAATTTCTAGTCCAGTCAGTAGGAGATCCATTTTTATCTACAATAAAAACATTTCCATTTTTATATGTTGGATCGTAATATGCTGGGGATAATGTCCAGTAGTAATCAGGAATGCTAGAATTATATAAGAAATATGAAGTGTTATTTTTTTTATAAGCTCCTCCTGCTAAAACAACTTCTTCTGCACTTATTAATCCAATATTTTCTTGAGTAATATATTTACTAGGACAAACTAGTATTGGAGAATAATTATTACTATCTTGACCTAAATTTTCATATGATTGAAAATAATTAACATTCGCATATGTACCTGATGATTTTCTTGTATAATAATCAAGATTTATACAAAAATTTGATTTTACGATTTTATCAGAATTAGATGCTAAATTATTTTGATACCAATTATCTAAAATTGGTTTAATATTACTATTACCATAAGCAAGCATTTCTTTTGCTAAATCTATTGTATCAGCAGAAGCACTATCTCTATATTTAGATGTTGTTCCACTTATTACACCATCTAATACAATTCTTAGATTACCATTTTCATCTATTTGTAGTATTCTCCATGTGAACCCTCCAAAAGAAACATAGTTATCATCATAATTACCTCTTAGTAAAATTACATTTTCATTATTTATACCTTTTATAGTATGTATTTCTTTTCCAGTAGCAATATTACTAAATTTTTGTTTTCTTTCTGTTTCTTCCATACTTTCAATATCTATATGTTCTATATCTTGGGCATTACCAGATGGTACATAATTATTTACAAGAGTTGTTTCCATTTGAGTTTGATTTATTTTAAAGTTAAAACCTATATATGATACTAAAGTGTTAGAATCAGGAACAATATTATCTTTATAACTAAAAGTAATACTAAATTCTTTAAATGTATGTGGCTCTATCTTAGTATCTTTATCTATACCAGTTAATGTAAATATTATATTTTGATTACTATAGAATGCATTATCATAAATAGGATTATTAAATCTATATGTTTCGTTATTTTTATTATACACTTTAATTTTATATGTAATAGAGGAGTTTCCATTTGTGTTTGATAATACAATTCTAGAATTTAAAGTGGTACTAGAAAATGTTATTATTTTTGACTCTTCTAAATTTGCATCGATATTTGAATCATAATTAACTTCAGTTATAAATAAACCATCTTGTGAAACAAGACTAACATCTCCACTAATATCAAGAGTAATAGAGTTTACTATTGCATATCCAATAGACATAAATAAAGTTGTAAGCGTAATCAAAAATAAATAAAGTGGCTTTTTATTAATATTTTTATTTTTTATTGATTTATCCATATATATCACCATTTATTTAAAATAAAAGAATATGATAGAAAAGTATCATAATTCAAAATCATTAATTATTCCTTTTTCTACTGCATTTTCTCTCATTTGCTTTTTTATTTTAGATACTTTCAAAGAATAAGTATAAAGAATCTTTGTGTTACTAGGAATTATAAAATATACTCCAGTTTTTTCTTTGTTTTCAGTCATTAATATTGGTTGACCTAGTGTATCCCTTATTTCTAACATATCAGTAAATTCATCTACTTGAAGAACTTGATATCCACTTAAATCAAATGAATTATTTATTTTTTGAATATAACTTTTATAATTGTTAAGAATTTTTTGCAATTCTCTTTGATATATGCTTTCAGCTGTTCTTGTTTTAATTATATATTTTACTAAAATCACTAAAACTATAATTTCAATTAGAAACACTATAACTGCAACGACTAGGAATAAAAAGTTAAATGGAGATTTTTCTATACAAGCCATAAAGTTTTCTTGCTTTGCATCTACTAGACTTTTTGAGATATCAATGGCAACTGTCTTGGTAGTTAGTGGAATACTTAAAGAAACAGTTGATGTCTTATCCGTATCTTTGATATCTTCACATTCTCCTAATACCTTAATATTCATAACTATATCAAGAGTTGCTATAGACTCATCTAAATTATATATACTAACAAATTTTTTAATTAAATCATTATATTTATTATAATCTATTGTTACATCTTCTTTTATTTGTACACTTGATTTACTATTTGAATGATTTATCTTATCACTAATAAGCGTATCAGTGTATTTATATATTGAGTTTTTAGTATTTTTATCTATTACATTTACATTTGCTTCAATAGAATACTGATATTTATAATCTATATTTTTTTCGCTAACATTTAAATTATAATCAAATGTGGCATTAATATAATCTATAAGATTAGCTATATATTGATTATTTGCATCTAGATACTCTTTATTAAAGAATTCATTATCTTTTAAATAAACTTTATAATCTATTTTACTTTCTTCATTATAAGGAACGTAATAAGTTTTATTCTTTGTTAAAAATAGACACACGAAAGACATAACTATGAATGTTAAGATAAATAACACACAAGCATAACTTATAATCGTTTTTCTACGTTTAGTTTGATCAACAAGTATTGCATTAACTTGATTCTTTTTCATAGTTAGACTCCTTTCTTTTTATTCTATATTTATTTATGAAAACATTTCTTTTATCCAAATTGATGGATAACCAATATATTTTATTCTTAATTTTGATATCCCAATGATATCACTATCCACTAAATAATAATCATCTGCACTCATATTGGCGTCCCCTTTAGTGTAATATCTAATACTACCATTTATATCTTTTTTATCAATAACTCTATGTATAATTTGCAATCCGTCTTTTTTAAATACGATAATATCTCCTGTTTTAATGTTTTGTTTATCATATTTAACAAATATTGTTGTATCTCCCATATTAAGAGCTCCTGTCATACTTTTAGATCCAATTACCAATATTCCATATTTAAACTGACAAGATATTAACATTGTTATCGAAGATAAAACTATTATTAATATAGTAGTCCCCACAATCTCTCTTTTTTTATCCTTATAAGCAACTGCAAAATTTGTTTTTGAATAGGTATATTCTAGAAACAAATATATAAAGTATGGATAAACAATTTTTAAAAATGTTCTAAAGAAGATGTATATGTTTGGAGTATAAGGAATAATAAAAGAATATAAAATAGTTATTAGTCTATATACAACAACACTGTTTTTCCCATATCTTAGTGAAATATAATTATAAAGCAAATTACTTGAAATAGATGAGAATACAATAAAACCGATTATAATTAATAAATCCTCTAGGTTCGAGTAACTATAAACTTCACCATAAATTATTAGATCAATAAGAACAAATGCAATAAAGGGGATTATCTTAGCAAATTTTCCTCGTTGTGCTAGAAATATTTCTCTAATTACTTCAGTTGAGTACACAATGATTGTTATTGGAATTATATAATATAATAAAGCAACTTTACCAAATTTAACCGAAGATTCATAAAAACCAAAGTGTATTCCCATTAGGTAAAAAACTATTAGATAAATAATTCCCATTGCACTCATTACTATTGTTACTTCTTTTTTGTAGTGAGATATAATATTTCTTTTTTTAATTATTTTTTTTAGTATCAACATATAAATAAGAAGAAATATTGACAAATATATTGTTTTATATATTGTTGACACAAAGAGAATAAAGAAAAGAAATGTAACTAAAATAAATTCAAACACATAATTTTTTATCTTATCTATACCCATAAAATCCCTCTTCTTTATCTACTTTCTATCAACTATATTACTTTGTTGCACTAGCATTAAATGTAACAGTAAAGTTTCCTGTAACTTCTTCTAAAGGTGCTTTTACTAATTCAACTGTAACAGTTAGTTTCTTTGTTCCATTTGGAGCAATAGCAGCGTTATCTGCAAGTTCTGCTGTAACTGTATAATAATCTTTTGCAGTATCATCTGTTTGTGTTGCTGTTGGATTAGATAATGTTGCGTTAATACCAGCTTTACTGTTATTAGTTATTGTGTATTCTGCAACAACTTTTTCACCAACTGTTTTTAATGTTTTTACAGATAGTGTTGCTATTTTTCCATTTCCTTTATCAGCTGTATCAGTTTTACCTGTTAAAGTTCCAGTTGTTGTTATGCTAGCATCAGTAAAATTAACATCAAAGTTACTATCATCTGGACTAACTGTAATATCACCATTTACTTTTAAGTCAATAGTAGTAAGGGCATAACCAACACCTAAAACTAGTACTGCAACAACTAAAGCAAGAGCAACAAATGATTTTTTCTTTTTCATCTCTTTTCACCTCCTCGCACAATATTTTTATGGGAGTAATCTACATAATAGCTACTCCCAAATAACTATCATGCTTTTTAAGGTTAAGATATAAGAATATAAACTATTTAAAATTAGAGTCTGTCCTTCTACCTTAATCTTACAATTATAATTATATCATACTTTTCCGAAATCGGCAAAGAAAATTTTCGTTTTCGGAAAAAATAAATATAAAAAAGAGTTATATGTGTATTATTTATTCATTAGTTAACAAAAAAAGAAATCTAATTAAATAGATTCCTTATCTCATAGAAAAACTATTATTTATAGTTAATATACTATACATAAAAAGAACATCTTGATTATTAAATTTTATATAATTATTCAAAATCCTTGAAGAAACATATCTAATATCAATAACAGTAATCTTCTTATAACCCTCTATTAACAAAGGAATTAAACTACTACCATAAGAATCACGGAAAACAATTAATTCTTTATTACTATTTGAAGTAGGATTAACAATATCAATAATAGAAGATGCTCCTGATAAATATATATCATATTTATCTAATGATTTTAGTTTGTCATAATCATATATTTGTGTATATTTTTTAGTTTCATAATTATACACACTGCTATTAAGAGTAGATGGATTAGATATAGTTTTTATAGTATCAATATCTTTAGTTACTGATAATCTACCAGCATAACTACCTTTAAAAGTAGTAACAGTATTTATAACATTGTTATTAGTTATATCAAAGTTCATTTGATTAGCAATAGTATTTGCAACATTAAATAAATCTTCTTGTTTCCAATGAGTATCAGTCTTATAATAATTATTAAGTGTTAATTTATCAAATATATTTATATAATTAAGACTTGTTAAATTACTTTTCATCATATCTTGTAATTTATTATAATCAAGTTTTAAATTACCTTTATTAACAAAATAATTTTTATCAGGAATAATAGTATAATATATATTACTATTATTATTCAAATATGTATTTTTTATATAATTAATCTTATTTGTTAAATTATTAATAGAATTAGTATTTAAAGGAAATATTTCTTCAACAATATAATCATCGTACATATATAAATTATTATATTCACCTTTAGTAGATAATTCTATATCTATTTTAATTTTTCTAAAAGTATCTCTTTTAATAAACTGATCCGTAACATAGGAATCAAATTTCTTAAAATATGTACCATCAAACAAGCTTTTAGTAGTTAGTTCTGGCATAGTAGCAAGTTTTCTTCTCTCTGCTATAGAAATATCAGTATCTTTTTTTATAACATTAATCAAAAATAATGAAATTATAGTAAAAAGAAATACTAAAGTTACAACTATATTTTTAATTTTATCGTTCATGTATAACCTCCTTAAAATCTAAAATATAGAAATGGATTATATGAATTGTCTATCAAATAAGAAGTAACAACAAATAATATGATTACTATTAAAATTGGTTCTAAAATATTAATTATGTTATTTACATATTTATTTTTTCTTAACTTTTCTATTAATGTTTTAATAAAAGGAGTAGCCCCAAATAAAGCAATAATTAGTAATGGTAGATAACTCTTTAAGTAATGGAGTGTATAATCATTAATAAAAACTTCTCCATTCATACCAAATAACCCTTTAATATTAGTCAAAGCCACTTGCATATTGTCAGAATTAAATATAATAAATAATATCATAACAATAAATAATACATATATTCTTCTTATAAAAGAAGGTAATTTTTCTATAAATTTATTAAGGAATAATTTTTCTATTATAAGAATAATTCCAAACAATAATCCCCATATTAAAAAAGTCCAATTAGCACCATGCCATATTCCAGTTAATAACCATACTATTAAAATATTTCTTATTTGTTTATATTTACCATCTCTATTACCTCCAAGTGGAATATAAACATAATCTTTAAACCATGTACTAAGAGAAATGTGCCATCTTCTCCAAAACTCAGTTATACTTTTTGATATATATGGGTAATTAAAGTTTTCAGGGAAATTAAATCCAAATATTCTTCCAAGACCAATAGCCATATCACTATAAGCAGAAAAATCAAAATACAACTGTAGCATATAACTTATACCAAATATCCAATAAAATATTACGGTTGTTTCATTTAGAGCGAAAGCTTTAGTACAAAGTTCTCCCAAAGCATTTGCTATTAATACTTTTTTAGCAAGTCCAATAGAAAATCTTCTAATACCATATGCAAAATTATTAAAACTATGTACTCTATCATCTAATTCTTTTTCTACTGTTTGATATCTAACAATAGGTCCTGCGACTAACTGTGGAAATAAAGATACATAAGTGGCTAAATTTATAATGTTTTTTTGAACTTTAACTTTTCCATTATATACATCAATAACATAACTTATAATTTGAAATGTATAAAATGATATTCCTATTGGTAATGCAATATTTAATAATTTAATATTAGCATTAGATATATCATTAATTGTTTGTATAATAAAATCAGTATATTTAAATATTATTAATAAAAATACATGTATAAATAAAGTTGTTATTAATATATTTTTACTTTGATTTTTATATTTATCAATTAAAATAGCTCCTATATAAGCAATAATAATTTCTGCAATCATTAAAAAAACATATTTAGGTTCTCCGTAAAAATAAAATAATAAAGATGCAATTAATAAAATAATATTTTTATATTTTTTAGGTGTTATAAAATATATAATTATTAATGCTGGTAAAAAATAATATAAAAAACTAATACTAGTAAATAACATTTTATCCTCCTTTAAAAAGGCACCTTAAAAGGTGCTTCATTATTCTTCTGCTGGCATTTCTGGTGGAAGTTCTATATTTTCTTCGTTATTTGATTTTTCTAATTCTTTTCCAATATTATTATTTACATATTTCTTAAAATCATTATATACTGCTTTAGCAATATCTTTATCAGCCATTACAGAGAATATTATATTACCACTATTAGTGATATATAATTGTTCTGCAGAAACACAAATCCATCGTCTCATATCAATATTATCTAGCATCTCTTGTTTAATTTTTTCTACATCAGCACTCTCTTTAACCTTAACAATAGCAACTGAATAAGCTTGTGCTGTTATCAATGGTACTGATACAACAATTGATTCGATACCATCATTTGTTTTTAAACCAGTATAACTATTAACTTCATCAATATTCTTTATATCTACTTTCATAGTTTCAAGTTCAGGTAAAATATCTTTGTTATTTTTATTTATAGTATTAATAATGTTATTAATGTTTTTTGGTGTATTACCACCGCCTTTATTTCCGCCACTTGATACTAGTATGATTATTATAAATGATATAACTGCTAATAATATCAAACCTATTATAAAAATATTTTGTTTTTTCATTTCTTTCTCCTCTCCATATTTAAATTATATCATACTTTTACCGAAATCAGTAAAAAAATTATTACGTTTTACAAAAATTAAATTTCAACTATTTAAAAAGTAACCATTTCTGATTTACTTTTATAAATTATAAATATTTATTACTATTTTGTATCAATTAATAATGCTTTTGGACTTTTCTTTAAATTGCTTGATGAAGATATTAGTAAAGAAATTATAAGAACTATTGACATAAATAAAACCACATATATCATTAATTTTGGAGATATATTAATTTCTAAACTTGTTAGTGTTTTATTAAATCCATCTACTTCAGCTCCCCCTCCAAGTTGGCTAGATGCTCCTTGTTTAGCAATTTGTTTTGCTATAGTACCAGTGACTTTATTTAATATATTATTTCCAATCATACTCGCTGTATAAACCGCTAGAAAGTATGATCCTATAAATGCTGGGATTGATATAAATACTAATTCAATAACAAACTGCCCGAATATTTTAGCTTTTGAAATTCCTAAGGAAAGTAAAATTGCAATTTCTTTTTTCCTAGCATTCATCCATAAAAACAAAAGTAATGAAACTGTAATACCTGCAAATAATAATGATCCTGCAAATAATTTGTTAGCTATTTTATATATACCTGATATTGACTGTTGTAGTGCTGGGTAATTATTTGAACTTTTAATCAAATTATATTGTTTCCAATCTATATCGAGTTTTTCAATATTTTTAATGACTTTATCTAAATTTTTATCACCTTTTACAAAAAATGTTGCATATTTAGGATTTTTTATCTAAAAATCACATAACTTCAATAAATTATTATATTAGTCCTTTTTCATAGTAATTAACAAGTGCTTTTTCATCAGATGAGTAATATTCATATTCTGTTTTTATATATTTTGTAAATCCCAATTTAAAATATATCTGTATATTTCTTATTTCACATGGTTCAACTAATGGCAAATAATTAAAGCACCTTTTTTTTAAATCATTTTCCATAATTCTGAATTATTATGTTTTAAAATCTCTTCATCCCATTTTTTTATAATTAGTTTTTTAGTAGCTATAACACATTCATAATTTGTCATTCCACTCACCTCATTAAACGTTTCAATTAACAAAAGTACAGTTATGAATAACCTTTGTTATTTCAAAAAAAAGATTTGTACTTTTTTCAACTTTTATGGTATTTATTTTTAGAGTATTAGCACTTTTAATATTATCAATATTATCATCAATAAACAATAATTCTCTTGGTGTAATATTATACCGATTTAATATGTATTCGTAAAAATCTGCATTTGGTTTAATCTTATTAATTTCTGCAGATATTATTATGTCATCCAAATAAGTAGCGCCAAAATTATCTATAATAAACTTTTTAACAAATGATAAATGATTTGTAGCTACAATTATTTTTATATTTTTATATCTTCTTTTTATTTTTTCAAATAGATGTTTATCTCTTATTTTATATATTTTATTAATCAAAAGCTCTGTTATGTTAATGATATCAGATGTATCTTTTATTAAACTATTTGCTTTAATCAAATAATCAGAATCATTTATATTTGGACCAAACATTCTCTCCAATTGTACTTCTATATCAGATAACTCAACATCTTTTTCATTAACAAGAACACCAACAAAATCAAATGCAATTATTTTTATCATATTTTCTCCTATACTAAATTACTTTTTTAATAATTGATATTTTCAACTTAATAAATATTATATTCCCAACCTGGTTGCCAATCGCCAATTTTTCTCCAATCATTTTTATTTGCTTCTTCCCAACTTATATTTTTAGTTATAACTTCAAACGCTAATTGTGGAGCTCTATGTGCAACGATACCGATAGTTTTTCCTTTATAATCTCTTAAAATATCATCAATTAAACTTTTAATTCTCTTTTCAAGATCTTTAAGAGATTCTCCATTTGGAAATGGTTCGTTAACATGTTTTTCATATACAATAAGATTTTTATCTTTACCATCTAAATCACCATAATTACATTTCCTTAATCTTTTATCTTGAATTTTTGGTACATTTGGGAAAGCGATATTTGCACTTTCTATTGTTCTAACTAAATCAGAAGTAAAAAGTACATCAAACTTAATTTTTGAATTAATTTTTCCCAGATTTGCTGCCTGTTCTCTACCTAAATCATTTAACTCTACTTGCTTCCAACCAGAGCATTTTTTATTAGCATTATCATAAGTTGTTCCATGTACAAAATAGATAAGATTTGTTTTCATTATATTACACCTCCATTTTTACAATAATAATATTTTAATACTTTGCTTTGTTAATATTAATTATATCATATTTTCATTTTTCTTTAAATATTAACCAACATGTTAGCTCATTTTAAACAAAAAATATTTATTTTAATTCAAAAATTGATTTCAACACATTATAAATTACATCTACTACTATTGAATTTCCAGCCTGGTGATATAAATAAGTTTCTGCACATACCCTTTTTGCTCTATTATATTCTTCATCACTAAACCTTATAAGTCTCCAAGCCTCTTTGGATGTTAATTTCCTAATTATACAAATAAAAATGGAAATTTTAAAGTACAATTTCTTAGACTTTATATCTTTGACAGAATTAATGAAAAACATAAATTTTCATTAGATTTGTCAAAAAATATTAACTTATTTTAAATTTGCGTACCTAAAAGTGTACCTAAAATTACTTAATAGTTCTAAAATTCTTTAATATAAACAAAAATGAGAGCTTTCGCTCTCTTCAGAGGGCTCGCCCTTTTATTCTTTGTATGTGTTAATTCCTTTTAATTTCGGCCTTTTATGGTCTTTTTGTTTTAGCAACAACCTTATTAATTTGGTATTTATTAGTGTGTTGGTACCTAAATGGTACCTAAAATCACAATAATTGTAATTAGATAATGATATTAAAAATTTCTAATCCCAAGTATTATTTTTCATACAAAAATCACATGAATCATCCAAAAATATATTTGAATTATCTGTCGCAAAATTATTTGATAATCCCGTCATTAACAAGCCACATCCAAATAATTCTAAAGGATCATTGCCAATTATTTTAATTGTTTTATCATAATCCCAATATAAATCAGTAGAATCAGCAAATAAATAACAATATTTGTAATCATTTTTTTTAAATTCTTCGTACTTTTTCTTTCCCTTAATTTTATAGTTTCCTCTTTCTCCAAAGAATTTATTAATATATGCTTGTCCATAAAAGAATGATTCTAATTCTTTTTCATTAGGAATACATCTTTCTTCATTAAAAATTATTTCAACAATTCTTTTACAATTTATTACTGATATATTGCAATTATTATGTAGCCTTTTTATTAATGCTTTCTTAATTGAATCAATACTATTTCCTGCTATTAACACTTCAGCATCTCTTACATTAAATTTATCATTTATTAATCTTAAATAGCCATCATAATAATGGTATTTTTTATTATTAAATCCATTGGCTTCGAAAATACTACCGTTTTCTCCATAGAAGCAGTTATAAATACCATCTTTATATTTCATTAAAAATTCATGATTAGGATCTTCAACTTTAATTATATTATTCAATACTCTATATAAATCTTTAAGTAAGCCATCTTGCTCAATGGCATATGAGTAATCTAAATCATTTTGATAAATTTTATGTGCTGGCTCTGTTCTAAGTTTTCTAATTTGATTGAGTTTTTCATAAGACATCATATTAAATAAGTCATATTGACCAAAATATGTTTTAAATAATCTTAAACCCCTGAACTCTTCTTTTTTTAGATCCTCTAAAGTAAACTCGTTATTATTTTTCATAGTTTCATATTCTTCTCTTATTTTCTTTTTTAAATCTTTTCCATTAATATTATCTAAAAAGATTTTTGCTAATTCCATCATAAAATTAAATCTATTCATTTTTGTGGGATAAAATAATGGCATGTAAAATTGTAATTCAGAAGCATCATATTCATTATTAAACAACTTAAAATTATATTTACTTTCAAATATATAATTAACTATTCTGATTCCCTCTAAAAGAACATCATAAATACTTTCTTCATCTATATCTAAGAACTCTCCCAAAAATAAGTTTTTAATATTGTATGAATGCATTTCATATCTTCTACCATCATCTTCAATCATAAATGGTTGTAATATTAACTGGGATTGTTCAGACAAATCTATCAAATCAACCATTAACATACCAATAACAATTTTATTTTCTTCTAAATCATGACATAAACATAAATCTTTTATATATACATCTAATTTAGAATTTTCTGTTGAACAAACGTATCCTCTATAACCACTCCAATGAAAATGGAATTTAGGATTATTCAAAAACAAATGCATAATTTCCTCATCGAAATATATAATATTCAATGCAAAATAATCTTTAATTAACTCTTTTTCAAAACGATTTAACCCTATTCTTTCAATTTCTTTTTTATAATTTTTATAAAATTTTTTATCTAAGAAATAATAATCAGGTAATTCTTTATTTGTATATATGTATTTATACTTTAAAAGATAATTCTTTATATTTTCACTAACATTTAATCTGCATGCAAATCCACGGCCGTCAATAAAATTCTTACAAACAGCTAAAACCTGTTCATTATCTAATCTCTGCATTTTCATATTATTCCCCCTTAACTTATTATTTGATTATACCATATATTCCAATTTATTTTTTTACAAAACAATTAGAAATTAAAAAAAGCCACTTTATTAGGTGGCATCATTTATTATCAAGGCTATTAACATCTTCAAAAAATTCATTAATTGTTTTTACTCTATTGTATTCTTTCTTCAAATTGGTTTGAGACATATTTTCAAGATGTTTTTTAAAATAAACTTGAGATTGCTTATCATTATCTATCATTATGCAATGTCTTCCCTCTTCTATACAAATTCTTCCTGTAGTTCCACTTCCAGCGAAAAAATCTAAAACTACTGCTCCTGGATATGATAATGATTTAACAAATCTTCGTATTATTTCAAGTGGCTTTTGAGTAGGATGCCCAACTCTCTCCAATGAATTACCATTTAGTCTTCCAATTTCCCATACATTAGTTGGATTCTTACCTTTTATAACATTTTCAGGAATCAATCTTTTATCTTTCAATGCATTTTTTAGTTCTTCAGGAGAATATTTTACTCTTACTGAATCTAAATCAAAATAATATTTATCAGTTTTTACCAACCATATTACTTCTTCATGCCTATTTGCAAAATACCTATGAGCAGACATACCATTCTTATAATACCATATAATTGTATTTACTAATTTCCATTTTGTGTTATGCCTGCAATGATATATTATTTCAGTTAAATCTCCACTTCTTTCATTTCTAAATTGTGTTCCACCAAAGATAACCAAACTACCACTTTTTGATAAAACCCTATATGCTTCATCCAACCAAGTTCCAGCCCATTCCATATAATTCTCATATGTATCCCAATCTGCTAAATCAAGATTATATGGTGGATCAATCAAGATTAACTGAATTGACTCATCAGGAATCTTTTTTAATGCTTTAACACAATCTTCATTAAATAGCAAAGATATTGATTTTTCTGGCATTTTAAAATCTACACTTGTTTTATTTTTTAAATTATCTTTATTTTTCTTCAAAATTGATCTTAGTGCAGAGTTATTATGTGATTTATTATGTATAGCCATTTACAAAACCTCCACTTCTAATTTATTTTTCATTAAATCAAGACCAAGCTTTTCCTTTAAATATTCTACGTAATTACCATTATCATTAATATAACTATCTGCTAGTTGTTTCATAGTAACATTTTCAGCATCGTCAAATATTATATCACTAAATAGCAATTTTTGTACTTCAATATCTGATCTTGTCGTATTTATAAATCCCATTATTTCAAGCAATGATACTATAAATGGAACCCTATGTTTAGATGCTTCGGCAGATGGAATTTCTATTCCCCGCGTTTCACAATAATGGATAGTTCTTTGACTTTCAAAAAACAAAGAATAACAATTTGCTTTAGAAATATTGTGCTTTCTACTATCAAAATATATAAATTGGAACATTTGCTTTACTGCATCCATATTCAACATTAAATTAATAAATTGTTTTTTCTTAGTATAATCTTGATTTAAATACTCTTTTATTGGATTTACAAAATCAGATAAGTTCATTTCCCAACTAATTCCTTTTTCTTTATCCTTAAAACTTAAATCTATATGATTAATTAAATCTTTAAGTAACTCGTAAAGTTTTTCCCCATTTTCTGTTAACTCTATAGTTTTTGTCTCATGACCAAGTTTTCTATCGTCAACAATTAACCCCATTCCCATCATTCCCTGAATTTTATATTTTGTTTGTCTTTGGAATTTTGCTAACGATTCATCCTTATCTAAGTTCCCTCTAAGTCTTATATACTTTTCATTCATATAACCTGTTGTATCATTTTCATATAATGATTTCAATATATATAATATATGTCCAAAATGTAATCCTTGAGGATAATGATATCCATTTTCTGTTACTTCCCCAATTTCCCTTAAAAATTTCATCCAACTACCAAAAGAAGAAATATATTTACCACTCTTGTATTTGCCATACATGTTTATATCATCTATACTTGGCTTTTTCTTTATATCAGTCATAACATCATAATAAGCAACAATTAAATCATCCTTATTAACTTCATGATCCATTGCATCTTGTAAATCAAGAATTTCTTGAACTTCATCATCAAATTGAACTTCGCATTTTGGATTATATTCATATATATTCTTTTCAAAAGCATTTGTACCTTCTTTATTTTTTGTTGTTACTTTTGTAGATAAATACTGTCTGACATAATTTGCTCGCTGATAATTACTTATAAAATCCAAAATAATTACTTTATCTTTATTAGATGATATTCTTAATCCCCTACCTAGCTGTTGCATAAATACAGTTTTTGATTCAGTAGGTCTTAGAAACAGTAATGCTCTAACATTAGGAACATCAATACCTTCATTGAAAATATCAACGGTGAATGCAACTGCAATTTCATTATTTTTAAATGCTTTAATTAATTCAGCCTTAGTTTCTGTAGTATTCGTTCCAGATGTTATTGCAACAGCACTTACACCTCTTTCATTAAACAATTTTGCCATTGCCTCTGCATGTCGTATTGTTACACAAAAGCCTATAGCTTTATCTCCATTACAAAACTGTTGATATTTTTCAAAAATCATTTCATTTCTAGCATTAATAATTAAGTGTCTCTCTAAATCGCTTTCATTATACTTGATACCATTTCTTCTGATATTTGTATAATCTATATTATCTTTTAATCCATGATATTCATATCCTACAAGGAAACCTCTATCTATAGCATCATTAATATCATATTCGCATACTTTTTGATAATCAAATAAAGATAGTATGTCTTTTTTATCAGTTCTATCTGGAGTGGCAGTAATTCCTAAAAAGAATTTAGGTGTAAAATAATCTAATATTTTTCTATATGTTTTTGCTTCCCCATGATGAACTTCATCAACTATAATATAATCAAAGTATTCTTTACTAAATGAATTTAATGTTTCATCTAAACAGAGAGAATCTTTAGATGCAAATAAAATTCTACAATCCCTAACATGTTCTTTTGTTTCTCCTGTTAATAAACCTAATATTTCATTTGGCCAAACATCTTCAAATGCATTTTTTGATTGTGTCAAAATATCTAATCTATGAACAATAAATAAAAACTTTGCATTAGGATTTTCCAAATAATAATTATAGGCATCCATAGCACTTAAATAAGTTTTTCCTGTCCCTGTTGGCATAATAACTAAGCCTTTTGTCCAGCCTAAGTCTCTGCAATTTTTTAATTGAGGTAATACTTCTAACTGAATTGGATTCGGATCTATTTTTACATCTCCCAATAATTCTGGAGCATACTTTTTTAATGTCAAATTAATTTCATCAAAAATTCTCTGTCTCCACATAGGATCTTTCAATTGATTATATGAATATCTTCTTAATGTCCATCCATGAAATAATATTTCATTTTGTCGAAATAAATTATCATCAAATTGTGCAAATGGAATAATGCCTTCAGCATGATATGTTTCACCATTTACTTCAAATGCAATTTTATTTCCCTCATCAGTTATTATCCCAAAATCAATTTGTCTTGCATGTCCTTCAGAATCAATAAATGGATACTGGGGAACTACTAATGTCATTTTTTCATTTCCTAAAATTGGAAACAAAAATTCTTTAACAAACAATTTCTCACTCTCTGATATTATCTTGTTTTTATATATTTCTAAATACTCTTCACAAGTAATACTGCTTTTGTCTAACAATAAATTACAATTCATTTTTATCCCCCTTATCTACTGAATATTCAACTATATCATCTAACTTGCAATTGAATACTTCACATATTTTCATTAATGTTTCCATTCTTACCATTTCATCTTTTCCCATTTTAGCCATTTCGTTTGTTGTAATATCAGCTATTTCACATAATTTAGACTTATTCATGTTATTATCTATCAATAGCTTCCACAACTTTTTATAACTAACTTTCATACCTTGCCTCCAATTGTTTTACATAATAATATTTTAACACATATAATTTATCTTTTCAATATTTTTTTGAATATTTCAATATATTTTTTTGCTATTTACTTGCATTTTTATCTTTTTAGAGTGATTAATACACATGGAGGTATTTATGTTAAGAAAATGTACTGATGAAGATATAAGTGATGAAGAATGTGAAAAGGTTATTGATCCTTTTTATGAAAACTATGATAGTTATTTGGAAGAATATGTTATTCCTGAAGTAATAGCTTTTTATATTGCTAGCTCATTTTATAGAAATGCTATGTGGAAAGCAACTTTTGAACAACATTTTAATTCTGCTTTTGATACATTTAATCTGATATGTAGAAATTATAAAAAAATGAAAGCTGAAGTTATTAAACTACTCAGATTAAAATATTCTCTAGAAATTATTAATAAGGATCCTTTAGACTTCAAAATAATCGAGTATTAGTATTAGCTAATGCTTTTTTATTGCATCAAAAAAGGCTCACATTGAGCCAATAATTTCATCTTTATCAAATACTCTATTTTCCAAAAAACTCACGGAAAACTTAAAATTGTGTGAATTTGAGTGGGCTGTGGGTGGAGAAAAAAATAATTTTTTAGTATCACTACCCTAGGGGGAGTCTATTTACTCTCTATCATTTTTAATAATTCTTCTTTTGTTATTATCCCCTGTTCTGCTTCCTTATGATGCATAGGACATAATGTTATAAGATTTGTACTATCTAATCTTTTAGAATAATCTTCATCTATTGATACTATATGATGTACTTGTAAGTCTTTATAGTTAAACATAAATGGTGCTCCCTCATATCCATTTATACATGCCTGACATAAATATTTATCTCTTTTCTTTACTTCTTCTCTTTTTTGTTTCCATTCATATGTACTTCTAAATCTATCACTTTTACTACTCTTTTTATACCTATATGGTCTTTTACATACGATATTAAAGTCATGTATCTTTCCACACACACTACAAGTTTTTAACATTATTTAATAGTTTCCTATTCTTTTGTTCTATTTGTTTATTATGCTTAAGAAATGCTTTAATATCGTTTTCTACAAATTCTGGTAGATTTCCCTCATCTAACCACATAAGAGTTTTAAAACAGCTATTGCTAGCATGAGAATCTGTTAATTCTTCAACACCTTTTTTAAAGTATTCACTTTCTTTCATTTTATCTATGATTGAAATAATATACTTTTTATTTATTTCTTTGCATTTATCTTTTAATTGTGAAATTGTTGGAAAGTATTTTGATTCTGATACTATTTCTTTTATAGCATTATTTAATGTTGAATAAGATACATCACTAAAATATTCAAACCAGCTTTCTAATTGTTCTTGATCCGTATTCTTGAAATAGCAAGCATTTAGATATTTCATACACTTAATAAAAGCAAAATGGGTCATTTTCATTTTCTTCTCCATTTTGTCTTGCTTCTATCATTTCTTCTAATTCTTTCATAGAAATATCATTTAATGTTTTCTTCTTTACTGGTTGATTATAATAGTTTTCAAACTTATCTCCAAACAAAGTATATGGGTTTAAATGTACTACCATTTTAGTATCTTTCCATTCATAAAATTTCTTATCAATAACTATTTGAAAATCAAGTGTTTTATATCCTTTTTCTATCCAATTATTAACAAGACTTTTTATCTTTTCATTTTCCCAATTGTATGAAGAATTAATTTTCTTATTTAAATAATCAATAACATCTTTTACGACAAAATCGTTACCAGACAAGATAGTTACATCTTCTCTCTTCTCCACTATATTATTTTTTTCTTCTCTTTTATTTTCTAGACTATTCTTTTCTTTACTTATCTTATCTATACTATTCTTGGTATCCATTTGGTTTCCATCTGGTATACCATTGGTGTCCAACATAATATATTCATTATTATCAGCTATATCTAACCTACTAAATTCATTTTGAAAAATAGTAGGTCTATATCTATCATTTCTAACAGTATTATTTATTTTCCAATGTTTTATGGCGATCACATCAGAATCAAATTTATAAATAAAAGATTTGTCTATTAAAGATTGTAAATCTTCATTTGTAGCACCAACGAGCTTCATATAAGATCTATAGTTTTTAGATAGCCCATCATCATCTGCTAACATACCCATATGAAAATATAGACATTGAGCTTCAGCAGATAGTTCTAAAAAGTCATCACTTGTTGTAACAACCTTATCAAACATTCTTTTTTGAGCCACAATTGTTTCCTTTTGATAAAGATGAAATAAAATAACAATTATTGTTTCTCATAAGCGGAAACCTCTTTTAGATAATTAATATCTATATTGAAATATTTTAAAACTTCAACCATAGGTACCAATCCTCTATTACGAACTTTGGAATCATCTCCATATAATGATATAGCAATTTAACTCCTAATGGCATATACCTTATTTCTTCCAACACTGCCAATTTTCATAATATCAGTTGCTGATGCCCACTGACTTGATACTACTTGTAATAATTGTTCTGCAGTTAGTTTTTCACTGTTCATTCTTATCACTCTCCTTATTATTTAATAGTGTTTAAACTTTGCTAGACTTCTAATTACAGTTTATATTGGAAATAATCATATATAAACCACCTACTTTCTACCTTTGATAACTACATTTTACATTTTAAATGGAATAATGTAAATAGTTTTTGATAAACTTAATTTACTTTTTACAGTTTAAATGTAATTTTAGTTGACTTTAGGGAAAAATCGGTGTATATTGGTAACAGAGGTGATAAGTAATGAATAGTAAAAATACTGATCCTAAAATATGCTTTGCTACTAATCTTAAAAAATACATGGAATTAAGAAATGTTAGTAGAAAGAAATTATCTGAAGATATTAATATTAAATATTCAACTATATGCGAATGGTTAAAAGGTACGATGTTACCACGTGCAGATAAAATGGAAATAGTCGCAAATTACTTTAATACGACTTCATCTAGATTATTAGAAGATCCAAATGCTGAATTATTGGTATATAAGTATCCTTTTGTAACTAAAATACCTGATGGATATACATTGGAACAAGCATCTGACGAATTTTTCTCTGGTTGGGGTGTTATTCAACATGTAAAACAAGTACCTAACCACTATGGATTAACAATTACTCATGAATGTAATCCTATGCAACCTCGTTATGCTAAAGGTGAACCTGTTTCTTTTAAACTTACAAGCTATGTTTCTGATTGTGATTGCGATTATTTAATTAGAAGAAAAGGCCATGATGCAGAAATAGTAAGAATCTATGAAGACCAAGAGCCTCCTTTTATAATTGAAGATGATGAAAATGATGATCGTGAGATTATATATTATGTTATGATTCCTGTCTATAATGAAGAAAACAATTATGAACCATATCATACATTTAACTTAAGTGCTGATTATGAAATAATTGGAAAAGCAGAATAAAAAAAGACCTACTGCGCCAACAGTAAGTCAAATTGGATAACCACAAAGTCTAGCAAACTTTAAACACTATTAGATAATAATGTAATTGGGTTTCCTTTTACATTATATCACTTTATTGAAAATCACACAAGAAAGGACGATATAATGGGAGTATATAAAGCTAAAGATGGCAAAACTAAAGATGGTCGTATCTGGTTCTTTAAGTTAAGATATCAAGATATGGATGGTAGAAACAAACAATACAAATCAGGAAAATATGCTACTAAAAAAGAAGCAGAAGAAGCTGAACTTGAATTTAGATTAAAAATACATAGACATGAAAATATGGATAAAATAACCTTAGATGAAATGATTGATATATTTATTGAGAATAGAACTTCTACTATTGAGGTTAAACCTAATACTCTATATAATTACGGAAATAAAAAAACTCATTTAAAAAGTTTATTAAATATTAAATTAAAAGATTTTAATATCAATCACTATGATAATTGGAAAAAGCAAATGAATGAAACTAATATCTCAACACGATATAAAAATGATATATTAAAATTTCTAAAATCAGTATTAAACTTTGCTATGACTTGGTATGATTTTAATCTTAATAAAGTTTATAATAAAATGACTAAGTTTAGTAACGCTTCTGATATACCAAAAGAAATGATGTATTTTACATATGATCAATGGAAACAATTTATTTCTGTTGAAACTAATTTACAAAGTAAAGTTATGTTTGAAATATTATATTATTGTGGATTAAGAAAAGGTGAACTTAGAGGATTAACTTGGAGAAATGTTGATCTTGTTAATAAAACCTTATCCGTTAAGAAACATATCACAGATCGTGGTAGTTCGGTTAAAGAGTTCCAATTCTCCACTCCAAAGACTAAAAGTAGCATAGAACCCTACCACTTAATAAAGTTCTCTTAAACGACCTTAAAATGCTCAAAAATGAGGTATCTAAAGAGTATGGATTTAATGATGATTACTTTGTTATTGGCGATGCTTTCCCTGTTGCAAGTAATACTATTACATCAAGAAAAAATCGTAACTGCAAATTAGCAGATGTACCTCAAATTAGGATCCATGACTTCAGACATTCTTGTGCATCTCTAATTGTTAATAATGGTGCTAATATAACTGTAGTAGCTAAATATCTAGGTCACACTAAAATAGAAGAAACTTTAAACACCTACACGCATCTTTTTAACTCTGCTTTAAATGAAGTAGTAGATTTAATTGATAAGTTAGAGTAAAATAAAAGCAGGGTTTCTCTGAAATGCATCCCTTAAAGTAGACATTAATAAAAAAGAGGGACTACAAAATATGATAAAATACATTTCCGAAAGGAGGTGTATTTTTATTATGGCAACAAAAGGACAAAAGTTTAAAACATTTACAAATGAAGAAAGAACTGAAATTGTAAGCAAATACATGTCAGGCAAATATTCATATGCAATTTTAGCAAAAGAATATAACATAAGTTGGAAAACTATAGAAAGCATGGTTAGAAAATTCAAAAAAACTGGACTAACAATTAAAGACAAAAAAGGTAGAAATAATCAATCACATTTAACTAAAGAAGATTGGAAAGAAAGATATGAAATATTAAAAAAATACCAGGCCTTCCTCAAGGCACAACGAGAGAAAAAGTAACATTTATAAATTTGTATAGAAATAATTATAAACTTACTAACATGTGTGCCGTACTTAATATAAGTCCTAAAACTTATTATAAGTATAGAAACAAGGAAGATCCTGATTATTATGATTATTTGATAATTAAAGAAATATTTGATGATTCTAAAGGTACATATGGATATCGTAGGATTGTTGAATGCCTACTCCAAAAATATGGTGTAGTTATGAATGGAAAGAAGGTATTGAGAATAATGAAAAAATATAATCTAATGGCTGAATATATAAGAAAAGCTAAAATTAAACATAAGAACGAAAAAATTGAAGATAATGTTAAACCTAATTTATTAAATAGAAATTTCACTACTGATAATTCTAATAAAGTTTGGGATACAGATGTAACGTATTTAATATTTAAAGGTTCAAGAGCTTATTTATCTACAATAATTGATTTATATGATAGACATGTAGTTTCATATGTAATATCAAAAAGAAATAATTTAAAGTTAGTTATGGATACTTTAAATAAAGCTATATCAAAAGAAAAAGATGTACATGGTTTAATCATTCACAGTGATCAAGGATTCCAATATACATCTTATGAGTACAAAGCTATATGTGAATCGAATGGAATACAAATTTCCATGTCACGAAAAGGAACGCCAATTGATGATTCTCCAATAGAAAGTTGGCATTCACTCCTTAAGAAAGAAACTCTGTACAACAATAATATTACATCTTTACAAGAATATATTCAACTTGTAGAAGAATGGATATTATTTTACAATACAACTAGACTAAAGTCAAAAATTAAGAAAAAGAGAAAAAATTATACAAAAAGAGAAAAATAATTTTCTCTTTTTAATAACCCTCTTTTTTATTAATGTCTACTATTTGGGGTTCACATCATCTCCTAGCTTCTTTTAATTTTTATAATTTTGATAATTTGAATATTTTAATTGTTTATCTTTATATTCTTTATATACATCAGTATGGTTACTAATAAACTTGCTAACATTATCACGATTACATGGATTTTGTTTTTTTATCATCTTATAATATGGTTTTATGCTTTTATCTTTTAATATTCGTATTAATCCTCTTATTCGATTTGAAACAGCTTCTTTTCCTAAAAATGGTATCATACCCTTATTATAGAATCTTTGGTAAGAATATATTGATTTATTCTCGCAAAAACTCTTTGGAATAAAAATAATAGCCATATTAGATTCAAAATCAAATGGTAATTTTAAAATTTGATTACTTACCCATTTATGATTAGAGTATGACCAATATTTTCGTTTAAGCAAAACATCTTGTAAGGGTATATTATATTTCATACATTCTTCTTGTGTATATAATACCAATTCTTCTAATATAAGATTTGATATAAAATCAGATAATTTATCAACTCCCAATTTTTCAATCATAACTTCTGCATCAAATATATCTCCTATCATACCAGTTTTAATAGCACTTGAGTCCTTAATCAAATCAAATATTTTATTACCTAGATGTTCTCCACCAGATAAACCATTTGGTTTATTTCTTGAATAACCTAATCTTGTTTCATTTATTTCACTAAAATTCTTAGTATATAAATACCCCATTTTATAATCATTATTGATTGCTAATTTTAGTAAATGTGAAAAGTACTGTTGTACAATTAAGCAACATCTTTTCCCCATTTCACTCTTATCCATATGCATCATCATAGGATCAATCCATACAGTATTATCTTTTGCCAATTCTATATTAACAAAACCAGCATTATCTGGTATATTATATTTTGTAAATAATTTCATATTTGTTCCTCCTTCGCTGAATTATTTATATAATAGTTGTGGCTACAAATATTTATATATTATCTACTTTTCTTTACGTACACCTTTAAATTTACCACCAGAAGTTTTAACATCCATAAATCTTCCATTTGTTGTATTTCTTTTTACAAATAGATTTGTTTTTGTATTTAAAACTTGTGATCGTCCACATACAGCTCCTTTTCTGCAATTATCACCATTAGGTTTGTTTACTGCCATATAAAAAGTCCTCCTTTCTTAAATACTCAGAGAACTTGTAAACATAATTCCATAAATAATCTTTTTTTAATTCATAGGTTGAAATTTGATCAAAGTATGTTATAATAGTTATAGAACATAGGTTGTAATTAGTTCTCTTGTTCAATCTTGAATACAAATTTGCTAGTGTATTCTTGTATTTCTTGTAGATGTAGCCGTCAACTACATTTGCTATAAGGTATTTGCTCTATTGCTCGCAAATGCTTTTTTTTTGCATTTTTAGCCTTTTTGAGACATTTTTATAGCATTCTACTGCTGTAACTTATAGCAATTACATTATAGCATAATAAGCCTGAAAAAACAACTGATGAGACGTTTTTAAGCAAACAAACGAACGCTATTATTAACAGGAAATTTATTATTTATTTTTTTTAGATTTATATCATATGAATTAAACAAAAAAAGAAACAACATTACAGTTTCATTTTTTTAATATTTTAGATAAATTTTATTCCAACATAATAATAATTTATTAAATGATTAACGCTATTTCAACTTATACTTTCAATGTTTTTTTAAAATACACAACCTATCTCATTGATTATTTTTATATCAAAAAGATTCATTATTTATTTAAGTGGTACCTAATTGGTACCTAATCCTATTTTTAGAAATTTATCAAAGCACCAAATCCCTTATATTTCCTAACAAAAATGAGAGCGATATAAGTTAATCGCTCTCTTCAGGGGGTTTTGGTTGAATACTACTTTCACAATAACCGTAAAAGCAGTGCGGGTATCATCACCACGCATTTTAATCATAAAGTATTTTTAGTAAAAAGTCAAGGGTGATTTTAAAAATTGTAAAAAAAGTTTACCCCTCTTTTATGGTATCAATAATTTTCTTTTTTAAATTGTCATATTTTTCATCTTTATTATTTAAAAATTCAAGTGAATCTTTTTTTGCTTGTAAAAGGATTTTATAATCCTCTTTTATGTTAGCAACTTTAAATGTCATGTCTCCACTTTGTTTTACTCCAAATAAATCGCCATGTCCTCTTAATTTAAAGTCCTCTTCACTTATTTCAAAACCATCATTTGTTTTTGTCATAACATCAAGTCTTGCTGTATCGCTATCACTTATTAAAATACATGTACTTTGCATGTCATTTCTTCCAACTCTTCCTCTTAACTGATGAAGTGTTGAAAGTCCAAATCTATTAGCATCAAATATTACTATCATCGTTGTATTAGGAACATCAACTCCAACTTCTATAACAGTTGTACTTATTAATATTTGTGTTTTATTGTTAACGAACCTCTCCATTATTTTATCTTTATCTTGTTGATGTAATTTACCATGTATTATATCTATATTATATTTACTTCCAAAAGCAAGATTCATTTTATCTTTTAGTTCAGTAACTGTTGTTAAATCAGTTGTTTCACTTTCTTCAATTAAAGGTGCTATAACGTATATTTGGTGGTTTTCTTTTAATTCATCATACATCATTTTTAAAACATCTTTCATCTCTTTAGTTGTTTTTAAATAA
This sequence comes from uncultured Bacilli bacterium, assembly GCA_934098705.1. Taxonomy (GTDB): domain Bacteria; phylum Bacillota_I; class Bacilli_A; order RF39; family UBA660; genus CAG-611. The sequence goes on from CAKOPC010000003.1 coordinate 64,403, forward strand.
GTCTTTATTTTTTTTCGGCCACTTGGTAATGTTTTAATTGTTGATATATCCATATCTCCATATATAGTTAAGGCATATGTTCTTGGAATTGGGGTTGCACTCATATAAAGTATATCTGGATACTCTCCTTTATTTTGTAAACTTGTTCTTTGAAGCACACCAAATCTATGTTGTTCATCTGTTATAACAAGTCCTAAGTTTTTGTAACTAACACCTTCTTGTATAAGGGCATGTGTTCCTATTATTATATCAATACTTCCTTCTTCTAGCATTTTATGTATGTCATCTTTTTCTTTTTTCTTCATACTTCCAGTAAGTAGTCCTACTTTGATGTTAATGTCTTTAAATAACTTACATATATTTTCATAGTGCTGATTTGCAAGTATTTCAGTCGGGGCCATCAAAGCACTTGTATAACCGCTTAAATAGGTTGCATACATAGCAAGTATGGCAATTATTGTTTTACCACTTCCAACATCACCTTGTAGTAATCTATTCATCCTGTATGGTGAATTTAAATCATTTAATATTTCAAAAAGCACTTTATTTTGATCCTCTGTTAATTTAAATGGCAATTTTGCTATAAAATTATCAAGTGCCTCATAATTTATATCTTTAACAGTACCACTTTGTTTTGTTTTATATTTTAGTTTAACATAATTTATTTTTGTCATGAAAGAAAATAATTCTTCATATTTTAATCTTATTAAAGCTTCTTTTAACTTTTCATATGATGGCGGATTATGTACGATATTAAGTGCGGTTTTCTTATTTAGAAAGTTATATTTACAAGTTATATAATCAGGAATATAATCATCTATCTTGTTGCCGTACTGCATTAATGCTTGATTTATAAATACACTTAAATTTTTAGAATTTAGTGATGTTGTTGAGTGGTATACTGCTTCTATCTTCTCACCCTTTGGTAAAAGCCCCATTCTAATTTCTGATGCTATTATTGTATTTTTTTCCTTTTCGTATTTACCAATTACAATTATTTCTTTACCAACCTCTAAATCTTTTTTTAAGTATGCTCTATTAAATATGGAAACACCAACTATCATACCATCACTTGTTACAAGTCTAACATTCATTTTATTTAAGTTGTTCTTAAGTCTTATTAATATGGGAGTACAGTCAACCTTTCCATCTACAATACATTTTTCTTGCTCGTTATAATTTCTTAAATCAGTTCTTTTAATTAAATCATATCTATATGGATAATGAGTTACCAAATCATCTACTGTTTTTATATCTAATTTTTGAAGTAACATTAAACTTTTTGGTCCTACACCTTTTACTAACTTTACATCTATCAAGTAAATCACGTCCTTTTTTCAAGGCATATTATATCACAATTTTTTATTTTTTTAAAGGCTATTTTAAATTTATTTTACGCTAATTTTACTTTTTTTATTCTTCAAGTTTATCTCTTGCATTTTAAATTTAATGGACATATTCGTTTTATTGCTACTTTATTTATTATTTTATGTTTTTGTTTTATGTTTTTGTTTCATGTTTTTGTTTCATGTTTTTCTTTATTATTTTATTTTTATTATTATTGATAATCATCCTTACCTTCTACGATTATTATTTATAAATATATAGATATATATATTATACTTATATCCTTATTTATATATATCTATTTTTACTAATGCTTAGTCCTTACCTAGTAAAAAAAGAGGCTTAATTTTTATATTAACCCTACACCTTATTTTATATTATCTTATCCTTTTAAATATATTTGTTTCATTTACCTCTTTTTTAGAAACAGATAGTATATAATTGATATCTTCCTTTGTAAGAGGCATACCAGATATTAATCTTGACTTATCATTATTTCTTTCAACATGTAAATTAAGATTATAATACTTATATATTTCTTCTTTTAAGCTATCTTTAAATAATTTATCGTGATAAGAATAAGGACTTGTTAGATAACTATAAAATAAAGTATTTGAAACCTTATAATATCTTTTTAAAAAATAACATAAATATCTATTGTAAAACCAAAGCACTTTCTCATCTACTTTAAATGGCAAATTCTCTATAAATTTAATAGTATTCATACCTTCATTTACAATAGCATTATATTCATCATATAAAGTGTTATAATTTTTTTCATATATTCTATATTTATAAAAAAATAATAAGTTACACTCAAGCAACATTTTATCATCTTGGGTTATATTATTTTTACCATTTAATATTTCTGCTACATTTTTAGTTTGTTTTACATGTTCTATTTCATGAAACATAAGTGTTATAAGCATAATATTATAATAATTTGGTTTCTTTAAAAAATTATCTATTAAAGAATTATTATACTCTATATTTATACTTTTACCAAAACTATCGTAATAACTATTATTTTTTTTAATAAATTTATTTTCATCATTTAAAGTTACTTTATTACAATATAAAAGTAGGTTTTCTTTTTCTAATATAGTTAAAACTAAATTTTTTAAGTCTTTTTCTTTTATAAAATGATTTTCATAAAAAGAATTTATAATATTAGATTCCCATTCCATATATATCACTATATTTAGTATATCATAAGTTTTATAAATAGCAATTTTTATGTAAAAATATAAAGCAAAAAAGGATTATTGCTATCTTTAACATTAATCCTTTTTATATTATTTTTTTAAAATTTAGCTAAACCTTACTATTTTTTAGTACCTTTATCTGTTTCTTTATCTTTATTTTCATTAGATTCTTTATTTTCTACTTCTTTAGAAGTATTACTTAATATTAATTTTTCAATATTAGTATTTTTAGTATTTATATCAGTTGGTTTAGTTTCTGTTTCCTTATTTAAAACAAGTTTATTTGAAAGGTCATAATCACTACTTATTATTTGGTCTTCTTTCTTTTTAAATATTTTCTTTCTAAATAAGAATAATAATAGTAATAGAATAGCTATAAGTCCTAAAATAATATATAGTAAGTTTCCACTTTTTTCTTCATCTTTTACTATTTCAATAGAATATACTTTTGCAAGTCCAGACTCACTTTTAACTGTTATTTTTATAATACTACCATTTTTTAGGGCATTATTTCCTTCCACTTGAATTTGTGAGTTTTTATCTTCTGCGGTATAACTAATGCTTAATCTATCCTCTTGTTTTATCTTTACTTTATAATTTTCTACTTCTTTATTAAAATCTATATTATACCCACTTATTACAAGCTCGCTTAAGTAATTATTTTTAGATAATTCTCTTCCTTCTTCTAATCTGTTAACTCTTACTTTATAAGTTAAAACAGAACCATTTTCTGCAATACAGTTAATAGTAAAGTCGTTTGCTCCTATAAGAAGTGATCTATTTCCTATTACTTCTACTTTAGTTTTATTATCTTCTGGTACAGCAATTATTTGTGTTTCAAGAACATTATATAAAACATTAACATTATATTCATATATATTTTTGTCAAAATTAAATTCTGTTCCTACTACTTTTAAACCTTTTAAAAAGTTATTACTACTTTTATCAACTCTTACTATATTTAAAGTATATGTTTTAGTAATACCTGTTTCACTTACAACTTGTATAGTAACCGTTGTAAGACCATTTGCAAGATCTATTGTTCTAGGTCCATATCCTTCTTGATATTGTGATGATTCTACTTCTTTTTTAGCTTCTATTGTTAAGCTTTTTACGTTATTAGATACTGATACGTTGTATGATAAAACATTTTTATCAAATTTTGGAGATAATACTCCTTCACTTACCTTTAATTCTTTTAAGTTATTGTTACTACTTCTTTGATCTAATCTTTCAATGTTAATTGTATAGGTTGTTGTTGAACCATTTTGAGCTATTACAACAACTTGTATAGTATTTTTACCATAGTTTAAATCAACTGTTCTAGGTCCATATCCTTCTTTAAATTTAGAGTTTGTATCCATTAAAGTTGCATTAATACTTATGCTATCCTTACTTGTTTTTAGACTGTAATTTAACTGTTTTGGACTGAATGAAAAATCAATTCCTCCAACTGTTAAATTTCTAAGTGAACTATTATTGGATAATACTTCTAAATTAAATGAACTTTCGCTTTCTGTATCATATCCTTTAATTGTTATTTGTTTATTGCCATATGATGCATTATCACTTACTTTGAATTTTAAAGTTACAATATTAAAGTCAATAGTAAGTCCCTGTCCTTCTTCATAATTTGATGTAAGATCTATTAGATTTTGAGAATTACTTTTCCAACCAGTTGCAGCTTCAATACCAGTAAGTGTAAAATCACTTGGGTATACTAAATTTGATTTAAACTGGGAAAGTGGATTTTCTGTTGTTGGACTTACTGTTACATCACATTTAAAAGTGTTGCCCTTTACAACTTTAGTATCACTACATTTTATAGATGCTGGTACTTTAGCACTTACGTTTATGCCTATAAATAATGATACACATAATATAGCAAAATTTATAATTTTTTGTTTCCTGTTTTTCATAATTTTTTCTCCCTCTTATTCTATTTTAATATACCATAAATTGGTTATTCTTTCAATAATTTTAAAAGAGTTAAATATTTTTTTTAACAATTAACAAAAAAAACTTGACATTTTAAACAAAAATGATTAATATATAAATCACCAATTCGAATTTAGGCGAATTGGAATGCTAGTATCACACTAGCCAACCCCTTTTTATTCTTTTTATTGAAGCTGTTCCTTCAGGGGGTACAGCTTCTTTTTTATGTTTTTTAGTATAAAAAAAAGGTATAACTATAAATTACTGGTTATACCTTTTTTATAATTTAATACATATTTATTTTGTTATATTTTTTTCTCTTACTAATTTTTCAAGTTTTTCATTTTCTTTACAAAATATTTCTACAAATAATTCACTATTTTTTATATCAATTCCTAAAGCATTATAAAACTTTGGTACATTATCAAGATTTTTATCCAAGACTTTTGTAAATAATTTGTTATCACCATCATTAAATACTTTCATACTGGAACAAAATGAAAATAAGTAACCAATATTTTCTTCAACAGTATAACAATCAAACATATACATAAGTCTTTCAAGATAATTTTTAAAGCTTGATGGTTTTATTTTATAATTTTCATAAAGCATTTCTCTTACACTATCTTTATTTATATTATCAAGATTTGCTATATCATTTAATATTGCTAAACTTGATATTGTTTGTCTATAAGCCATCATATAGTTATAATAAGATATTAAATATTTGTTATCATGAGTTTTATCATACAAATATTTATCAGTAAATATTTGCATATAGAGTGAATAAAACTCTGCTACTTGTTTCATATTATAAAATATATTATATCCATTTGTTATATTAGAAACTGAGTGCCCTAATTCATGATTTAATATTGAAAACATACTATTTTGATTATTAGAGCTTGCATAAACATAACCTTTTTTGTTATAAATATCAATATTGCAATATGATATTTCAAGATTTTGTCTATCAACATTTACTAAATTATTTTTGTATATATAATCCAAATATTTTATTAAATCTTTATCAAGGTTTTCAGCAACTTCTAAACTTGTTTCATATAAAACATCATCACTTGGTATAGTTTCATTAAATGATTTAGTACAAGAATTTATAAAGCTATCATTTAGAGCTTCTGTCATATTAAGTAACATTTCTTTTTCATATGATGGCATATTATTTAAAATTTTCTTATATGAAAATGACAAATTCTTTAGTCTTTTTATTAAACTTTTTCTAATAAATGGTTCTTCTTCCAAAAAAATGTTATCATCATTTAAAACAGAATTATAAAAATCTATACAATCTAATATATTCTCATCACAATATCTATTTTTATCAATATAATTTTGTAAGACTTTTAAGTTTTCTAATGTCTTTTCTTTACTCCACTTTAAAATCATATAATTCAACATCCTTTTTTCAAGTTACATATTATAACATATTTTAGAGATTTTGTCTATTTTTGTCATTTTATATGGTTTTTATAACTTTTTCTTAGTGCTTTATTTAAGGTAACTGAAGTTTCATTAAACGAATTTGTAAACTGTAATTCATCATTTTTATTAAAACAAATCGTATCTAAAAACTCTTTATCAGTTGAGGGTAATGTAAAGACTGAATCTATAAAACATCTTCTTACTTTTTCTTTATCATCTTGATTCATTAAATTTATAACATGACACATATTTAATAAATATATAAGGCTTGATGCTACATCTTGATCTAATATTTCTGCTAAAATTTTTAAATTATCTATTTCCATATCACAATTATTTTGAAGGCTATTCAAAACTTTATTTTTAGTTAACTTGCCATTTATTTTAGTAAGATTATCTATTATAGAAAATTTTACAAGCATCTCTTTATAATAATTAATACAGTTATAATAAGATATTAAATATCTATTATCATTTGTTTTACTATATAAATATTTATCTGTATAAAGTTGCATGTATAAAGATGTAAATTCTCTATATTTTAAATATTTATTATACATAAAATCTCCATTACCTAAAACAGACATAGTTAAATGCCCAAGTTCATGACATAGTACTGATTCTTTACTATTATAATAATCATTAAAACAGGTTAATTTTACAAAACCTAAATTATTATATATATCATTATAACAACAAGATACAGATTCCTTATCCTCTGTTACCTGTATTAGATTATTTTGATAGGCATAAGTTATTACTTTATCAAGATACGGACTTATACTTTGAAATACAGTAGTTGATGTATTATATAACTGTTTATTTGATATATTTTTTTTATTTAATTTTATATTATCATAATCTTGAAATATATTTTTTAAAAATCTTATAGCATAAACAAGATTATATTCTTCTTCTTTAGTAAGATATTTACTTATAAAATACATATATTCTTCTTTATAACTTTTTAATATTTCAAGACACATAGAATCTGTTAAATAATCATTTTTTAAAAATTCTTCTTCATCATAGTTTTTCTTTAACCCTAAAATATTATTATAAGCATCAAGTATTTCTTTATCATATATTTCAAGATGGCTTTTTTGCATGATTTTATCTTTACATTCTTTTATTCTTTCTAAATCCCAGTTTAATTTCATAAAAAGATTCCTTTCTTTAAGTTATTATAATAATACAAGATTTATAAAAGAACAAGAAAAAAGGTACATTAATTGCACCTTTTTAATATATTTAGACACATTGTTCTTCTGCGACAAGTTTTAAAGTTCCATTTGTAATAGAATAATTAATACAACCATAATTATCTAAATCATCATAGTTTTTAGCAAGACCTAAGTCTTGTACTTCCATAAGACGGGCTACTTCACTATATTTTTCTATTATTTTATCTGTTTTTATGTTGTAAAAGTAGATATATTTATAAAGTCCATTACCTGATGCTGGCTGTCCTTTTCCACCTTCAGGTAAAACAGTATATATGTAAAGTGCTACAACATCATTTTTAATTAAGTATTCATATGTTGTTGTTAAACCTTTATTAAAGCATGATGTCACTTCTACATTACATAATGTAGCTCTAGTTGCTCTTACTAATACTTCATCTAATATTTTTTTATTAAGTATTTGTGATGTTTCTCCACCATTTACTATCTTTGGTAATTTTACTTTAAATACTGCATCATTATTTTTGTATTCATATTCTGTTGCTGTTTCTACCTTTACTTCTTTATTTACAACAGTTGTATTATTACCTGTATTATCTGGTTTTTGATTATTATCTTTAGTTACAACCTTATCATAAATGATATAAGCTAAACTTCCCATAGATATAATTAGTAATATTACAACTAATACTGTTGTAAAAGCTTGTCCCTTATTATTTAATTTTTTCATTTTTATTCCTCCTTATTTTTTTAGGCACATTGGTCTCTATAATTACTTATTGTAACTTTATTATGATTTGTAATTGTTAAAGTGCTACAACCTTTATTTAAATCTTCATAGCTTTTAGCTCCACCTAAATCTGTTACACCCATAAGACGCATAGCATCACCCATTTTAAGTGTTTTATCATTTTTAATATCGTAAAACAAATATACAGGTGTTTCTATTTGTTCATTTTGTAAGTGATACTTAATAATAACTGTAACAATACCATTAACAACTGCATATTCACTTGTAATATTGTATTCGCAATCATTACATTCTTCTTTTCCACCATTTCTTTGACATTCAGTTTTTATTGAAAGTAAATTGCCACGTCGTAATACCATAGTATAGTCCATAATTTTATGATTAAAGTTTTTGGCTTCATTTTGTGAACTTAAAACACCATTTAAACTTAAAACATCACTTTTTACTTTACAAGACATTAAACTAGCATTAAATACTTCAAAATTGTGTGTTTTTGTGCTTATATACCTAAGTATTTCGCTATCTGTCATATTTTTAACTTCCTTATTTTCTTCTTTTGTTGGAGTATCATATTCACATTTATTACCTACTGTAAAATACTTATATCCAAAAAATAATGTAAGTCCTCCAAGTGATATTATAAGTAGTGCTATAAAAATTATAAGTAATGTGTTTTTTTTCATTAAAAACATCTCCTTTCCTAATTTAATTATATATTAAAATTTATATTTCATAAATAAGCACATTAACTTTAAATTTAAAAGTGTAAACTTTTGACTCCATAATGTGTAAACCATCATCATCTGTTACGCTTGGTGTTATTTCAAAGTCGTTATCCACCCAGTATCTTAATCTATAATTAATTATATTAAAATGATAACATGTTTATTGCGTTTTATTAATCTTCCTTGTTTTTCAAGTAATCAGCTAATTCTGTATAAGCATCGGTATTCCAAACATGGCATCTTTCTTCATCTGGATAATTTCCCATTGTTTTATCATAACCATCTGGTATGAAAATAAAATCCCAACTCCAACCATACGTACCAGATTTTTCTTTTGCTATTTTTCCCTTAGTAATAGACCTAAATACAATAGGATCTTTTCCGTATTCACAATATGCAAATGCTTCCATAAAACAAGCATTTCTATTATCAACTCCCTCAAGAAGTTTTAGTAGTCCGTCTTCGCCAAGTCTTTCATCCACATAATGTGTATATGGTCCTGGAAAGCCACCTAATGCTTCTACATATAATCCTGTATCGTTTTTTAATACCGCACATTTTAATTTATCGCTTGCTTCTTTAGCAGAATGCATTGCAACTTCTTCCACAGTATCAGCTTGAATCTCTGTTGTTTCCATTTTTACATTGTCAACTTCAATTCCTAGTGGTTCTAATATGTTTTTGGCACTCATTATTTTGGACCAATTTCCAGTCACATAAGTTATTTTTTTCATAAATATATATATCCTCCTTATTTAATTATATCATATATTTTAAATTAAAAAAAAGAGTTATAATTTTTCCATATTAAAAAAAGTCGAACTATATATAAAAATTATCGAGCTTAATTGTATCTTAATAACTATAGTTTTCAAGTTATATTATGATAAATTAAATAAAATTAGTTTTACATTTTTTCTATGATTTTTTCCTCATAATACTTTCTTATTACCAATACGCATAATTTAAATGTGATCTCTGTAAATCAGATTTGAAATTTACCACTATTTAAAAATAAAAAGCATGACCCTTAATATTTAAAGAATCATACTTTATTAATTAATATTTAAATGTTTTATCCAGTTGCTCCTGTTGGGCCAGTTGGACCTGTTGGGCCAGTTGGACCTGTTGGGCCTGTTGGGCCTGTTGCACCTACTTCACCTTGTAATCCTTGAGGTCCAGTTGGGCCTTGAGGAATTGTTAAATTTAAAATATAATTAGGTGCTGTTCCAGTTATTGAAGCTGTAGCTTGAGTTCCTGGTTCTCCAGTTGTAACTGTTCCAATTTCTAATGTTGGAGTATCTCCACTAGGACCTGTTGGTCCTGTTGCTCCTGTTGGACCTGTTGCTCCTGTTGCACCTGTTGCTCCTGTTGGTCCTGTTGCTCCTGTTGGTCCTGTTGGGCCTGTTGGTCCTGTTGGTCCTGTTGCTCCTGTTGGTCCTGTTGCGCCTGTTGGTCCTGTTGCTCCTGTTGGACCTGTTGCTCCTGTTGGGCCTGTTGGTCCTGTTGCTCCTGTTGGACCTGTTGCTCCTGTTGGGCCTGTTGCTCCCGTTGCACCTGTTGGTCCCGTTGCTCCTGTTGGACCTGTTGCTCCTGTTGGTCCTGTTGGACCCGTTGCTCCCGTTGCACCTGTTGGACCTGTTGGACCTGTTGGACCTGTTGCACCTGTTGGTCCTCCAGATGGTCCTGTTGGGCCTGTTGGTCCACGCATTCCTGGTACACCTATAACAAATACATTATCATCTATACATTTTTTATTATCATTACATCCTTGCATACACATATTATTCATATATAACTCCTTTCAATAATAATATATGAATAATATATTTTATCGCAAATTATATACTACCTAAATTTTATAAATTTACTAAATCAAATACTTTACTTTCATTATTTATTTGATATAGATTATTAGCAATACATTTTCTATCATTTAAAAATAATTTATTTATTCCTACAATTATAAATTTTCCTTTATTTTGATTTACTTCAATATAGTTCTTAATTATAACATCAACTCCATACTTATCAACATATGTTACATCATCTAAATTAAGTAATATATATTTTACTCCATTTTCTGTTACCATGTTATATAGTTTATTATTTAACATAATAGATGTATCTCCATTTAATATTCCTTTTAATCTTACAAATAGTATTCCTTTTATAAAATTCATATTTATTGTTAACATATTATAAAAATCCCACATCCTTATAAGTAAATTATAAAATATCTATTTGTCGAATTTTTTCGTTTTTTATTAGGCATAATTTTTTTTACGTAAATTACCTGTAAGTATTATTTTTATTAATAAGCTGTTAAGTATTATAACAACAAGACCATATATTTCTTTTGCTATACCAAAGTAGTATACTCCCACTAATATTATTATTAAATTCATTATAAAGGTTGTTATAAATATTTTTATATTTAAGTATTTTTTTAGTATAATAGGTAATACACTAACCCCTCCAGTTGAAAAACCAAGTTTATATATAAATCCACAAGTAATACCACAGATTATACCTGATAGTAAAACATATATTAGTTTATAGTCATAATTTAAATCAAAATTTATAAAACTTGTTATTTTAACAAATAAGGGATATATAAATGATGATATTATTATACTTAGAGTTACTTTTTTTTCTAAAAGTGTTAGACTAAGTAAAAACATTATTATATTTATAATAAGGATAATAAGTGATGTATCTTGTTTGGTAATTTGAGATATTATAATTGATAATCCTTGCGTTCCCCCTACTACTAAATGTAATGACTTTAATATTATATTAAAGTTTAGGGCTGCTACAAAAAGATTTAGTAATAATAAAAAGTATTTTTTCATATTTTCCTCCTTTTTATTATATACAAAAAAAGAAATATTATTTGGGATTTTATCTTTAATAATATTCCTTTTATATTTTTATACACTTATAGTTTAAAGATGTTGTTTTATAGTTTTACTTTGTTTATAGTTCTCTATCTTTTCTATTACTTTACTGTAGTCTATTTGATTATATTTCATAGTCTTTTTTAGAGGTCCTAAAAGTCCTGGAAAATTATATTTATAATATTTTTCTCTAAATTCTTTTTCCATATCATATCTTACTTCTTCATAAAGGGTTATAGCATCACTAGATACTGTATCAAGTATTTCTTTTCTTTCTTCATAACTTTTACTAAATGATAATTTATCAAGTACTTCTTTTCCAAGTATTTCTTGTAATCTTAAAGCTATATCAACTTCTTTAGGATAGCCACATCCATTAGTTAATAGGTCATATTTTAGGGCGACTTCTCTTGTTTTTAATTCATTTATTCCTTCTTCTAAGGCACTACCTCCATTTGAAGAACAAAAATGCATAACTTCATGTAGTAAGATTTCTTTGTAATAATCTTCGTAATCCATACCTTTTATAAAACAATGTTTTATAAAAGTGTTAAAGGTATTGTTATTTTTTATTAATGTTTCTTTAGTATAACATACATGATTTTTATTTGAACCATAGTAAGGTAGTTTTTTCATGGCTTCAAATATTTTACAAGCACTAATTGGAAAATAGAAATCATAATCTCTAACATATAAAGTTATGGTATTAGTTTCACATATAAAAATATGTTGTTTTAAGTCAATACTTGTTACTATTTCCTTTACTTTATTTGGTATTATATCTTTGTATTCGGTTGTTATTATTTCTACATATTTTTTTATTTCTTTTTCTAAATCTTGTTTTACAATTTCTATATCTTTCATTTACATCTTCCTTTTTATTTATTTTCCATTTTCTTTTTATAATATCTTACAGTTGATGGCAAAATATTAAAGTATCTAGCTGCCGGCTTTACTCCTATTTTATTTGATAGGTATACGATATTTTCTGGTGTCTTTTCTAATATTTCTTCCTCTTCTTTTTTTGGTTTTCCTTCTACTTCTTTTATTAATTCTATTCTATATTTTTTCCAAAAGTCATAATTTTGGTTTAAATAATCATCACTTGCAAGTTTTTGTATTTTCATTTAATTCTCCTTTTATGTTAAATTTTTCTACTATACTTTTATTATATATATTAACATTAATTTAATATATTAGTAAAGGAATTAATTAAAAAAGAAAGAATTTTGTGTATTTAGATGATTTTTTATTTATTTTATATTAGTATAGCAAAAGATAATTTTTGATTATAACATTTTTATTCATTTTTAGTTAGTATTATTTCAGTTAGTTATTATATTTGTTTTGTATATTTACATCGTGGAAAGTTAGAACAGCCAATAAAATTTCCATATTTTCCTTGTCTTTTAATGAGTGCCCCTCCACATTTAGGACATATCATACTTGTTTTATCATCATCTGTTTTATCACTTTTTCCCTTATTACACCTATCACATAATGTTTGTAAGTTATTCATTACTGTCTTACCACCTTTAGATACTGGTATAATATGATCCACTTCAAGTTTGGCTCCATCTTTGTTAGTTGCTCCACATATTTGACATGTAAAGTTATCTCTTTTTAATACATTGTACCTAATATCATCATTCATTATTTTTCTTTCTTGTTTTTTGGTTTCCTCATATTTTTTACCATTTTGCCATTCATTATAATATTTTATTAAATCTTCAGTTAAAATAGTTCCTTCCCTTTGCTCAAATACTCTTCCCCTATCGCTTTTATAATATGCTTTTAACTTAACAGTAATTAAAAACTCCTCTTTTTTTATGGTCTTTTTTTCAAAAAGTTTATCTTCGATTTTTTTATATTTATCAATAGAATACTTGCTTTTAATTTCATATTTATCATCATAAATCTTTAATACTTCTTCTTTATATTTGTTTAGTTTATTAATATTATAAATAGCATTTTCTATATTTGTTCTTAAGGAATCAATATTATTTTCTATATGATATCTTATTATACTATCCCTGGTTACTCTATCTAGGCTTTTTCTTGAATATTCTCTTTCCACAATAACATAATTTAATTGTGATATTTTTTTAAAGTCATATGATTCATTAAATTTAATTAGTTTTTCTACTTTAAGACTTGTTTTTAAAATATCTTCTGTTTCTTTTTTCTTTTTTATAAATATTATAGCTAATACAAACATAATAGGTATTGAAATAATGCTTAAATATTTCATACTTTTTACTAAATTTTTTTCAGGAACTTTGGATATTATAAATAAAAATAAATAACATAACGTAATTATTAATACTAACACCTTTTTTTCATGTTTCATATTTTTTCACCATAATAATTATAGCACGTATAATGCTTAACATAAAGAATTTAAATTCAAAAATTTGTAATACATAAAAAAACAACTTGGTGTTTGTTGTTTTGCGTTATTTTATTTATTAAAAATGGTGCTGGAAAGAGGAATTGAACCCCCAACCTACTGATTACGATTCAGTTGCTCTACCTATTAAGCTATTCCAGCACAATAAAATGTTAAAATAAAACCCTTTTTAGAAAAAGGGCAATATGCTAAATTTGGTGACCTGTACGGGATTTGAACCCATGTATGCTGCCGTGAAAGGGCAGTGTGTTTAACCACTTCACCAACAGGCCAATTTAAATGGCGCCCCAACTAGGACTTGAACCTAGGACCCCTTGATTAACAGTCAAGTGCTCTAACCGACTGAGCTATTGAGGCAAATACTACATTCCTTAATATTAAATGGTGGGCCTGAATGGACTTGAACCATCGACCTCACGCTTATCAGGCGTGCGCTCTAACCAGCTGAGCTACAAGCCCATTTGATAACATTAAGCAATATAAATATTACTATAAAAATTTCATTTTGTCTATAGAAAATTTAAAATTTTTTTATTTTTTTGCAATTTTTTTTAAAATTTAGCATTTTAATTTAAAATTTCACTAGATTTTCCATTTAATTCTAAGGTACTTATTCTACCTAACTTATAACAAAAGTATCCCGCAGTTGCTATCATAGTGGCATTATCAGTACAATATTTCATACTTGGATAAGAAAAACTATAATTATACTGCTTTTGCATATTGGAAAAGGCCTCTCTTATACTAGTGTTAGCTGCTACACCACCTGCTAATATAAGATTATGACAGTTATACTCTTTTAATGCCTTAATTGTTTTATATAATAATTCCTTTACAACAGCATTTGTGAAAGAACAGCATAAGTCTTCTTTATTAATTTCATTACCTCTTTGAGTTTCATTATGATGTAAATTTATAACAGCACTTTTAAGGCCACTGAAACTAAAGTTATAAGTATCATCACATTTTGGAACTGGTAAATTATATGTATCTTTACCTAAATGTGATAATTTATCAATCATAGGTCCTCCAGGATATGGTATTCCAACAACTCTTGCTACTTTATCAAAACACTCTCCCACAGCGTCATCTAGTGTTTCTCCAACTATTTTGAAATCATAATGATTTTTCATATAAACAAGGTTAGTATGTCCCCCACTTATAACTAAACACATAAGAGGAAAAGTCATTTCTTTTTCAATATTATTAGCATAAATATGTCCTGCAATATGGTGTACTTTAATAAGAGGTTTATCAAAGAGGTATGATAGTGTTTTAGCAGCTTCTAACCCAACAAGTAATGATCCAATAAGTCCTGGTCCATAAGTAACAGCAATAGCTGTTATCATATCCATTGTCATATTTGCTTTTTCTAGGCATTTTTCGATAACAACAGTTATATCTTTTACATGATTTCTACTTGCAATTTCTGGTACTACCCCACCATATAAACAGTGAATATCAATTTGACTTAAGATAATAGTTGCTATTTCTTCTTTACCATTTTTAACAATAGAACAACTGGTTTCATCACAACTTGATTCAATTCCTAAAATATATACATCTTTTTCTTTCATATTATCAACTCCATTAAAATACCATCTACACCATCATAATATTTTTTTCTTATAGCAACCTCTTTAAATCCAACTTTTTTATAAAGTTTTATTGCATATGTATTTTCTTTATTTACTTCTAAGGTAATATTAACACATTTTTGCTTTTTTAACATTTCTATAACATAGTTTATAAGTTTTGTTCCAATTTTTTGATTTCTCATTGCGGTATCTACAAATATATATATAATTTCACATCTATCATATATAATATCAATAACAATATATCCATATATTTTACTATTTTCTTCATATACATAATATTTTCTATATGGACTTTGTGTGTCTTTAAAAAGTTCTTTTATTTCAAAACTTTGCACTTCTTTTATCATTTTTTTAAGTTTTCCTCAGCTTCTGTTTTCTTTAAGTAATTAGGTATTAGAGTATGAGGAGATACTTCATCAAATTTTATGTGTTTAAATAGATTTTCTATATTTGGTTTATATATAATGCTTTCTATACCTTCTACTTTACTTGTTGTAACAAATTTATATGGTTTATTTAAAGTATCTAACTTTTCTTTCAAATCTTCATATTTTATATAAGTATCCTTTAATACTTCATTATATTCTTCATCATATATTCCTGCGAAAAAGTATCCTCTTCTTGCATCTATTATAGGTACAATATAGGTATTTTTTAAAGATATAGTTGTTGCAAGGGTTCTAAGTGATGATACGCTATATAAATTTTTATGTAGTCCCCAAGCATAAGTTTTTGCTATTGTTACCCCAACTCTTAATCCTGTGTATGAGCCTGGTCCTGTTACAACTATTATGTTTGATACATCATTTGGTTTAAGATTTAGACTATCCATCATTATTTTTATTTTATTTAATGTTTCTTTAGACATATCTTTATCTAAATATTCATATAAACTTTTTAATTCTTTACCATCTTTTAATATAGCAAGTGTTAAGTATGATGATGATGTATCTAAAAAAAGGCTTATCATAAGACAGCCTCGCATAATTCTTCATATATTTTACCAATAGGTCTAATTACAAATAATCTTTTATCTTCATCAATTATTTTTATAGTTATGTCAAGTCTTTCTTCTGGTAATTCATCCTTTATTAAATCAGCCCACTCTATAATTGTTACACCTTTTTTTACGAAGTATTCATCAAAGTTTACTTCAACGTTTCCTTCGTCTAATCTATAAACATCCATATGGAAAAATGGCATTTCTCCACTGTAATACTCTTTTACTATTGTAAAGGTTGGGCTTGTTATTACTTCATCTATTCCAAGAGAAAGGGCGAAACCTTTTGCAAATACTGTTTTTCCACTTCCTAAATCTCCATTTAAACATATAACCATATTAGGAAATTTTTCTGATTCAAAATTTTGTGCTAAAAGCTCTGTTTCACTTTCATTATGGGTTGTAATTTTATATTCCATTTATATCACCAAAAATATTGTAGCATATTAAAAAGGTATTGAAAAGTACCTTTTTAGTTTTTTTTAATTTTTTTTGTTATTTAATTTTTACTTTGTAAACATTTTTATTTTGGTAAGTTGTTATTATCATATAAATTCCTGCTGCTATAAGGATAAGACCTACTACAGAACCTACAAATATAATTGTTATTATAGGAGTTGTAAGACATAGAATGCCTAAAACTAATATTACTATATTTTTTATTAAGTCCTTTATATCTTTACCTTTGGTTTTACTATTTAAATTTAAATAAAGGGCAATATTTGATAGTGATGTTATAATAAGCCATGCTCCTATTATTTTAGGTACAATATTTACTGCTGATGATTTATTTAGCATTAGTATTAGTCCAAAAAGAGCTGTTAAACCTCCGCTTAAAAAGTAGCTTTCTGGCATAAGCATACTAAGACTACTTGTTATACTTACTAATACTTTTGATATACCAACAATAAGCATTATTAAGCCAACATAAAATATCAAATTTTGAAATGTCATATTTGGTTTAAT
This sequence comes from uncultured Bacilli bacterium, assembly GCA_934098705.1. Taxonomy (GTDB): domain Bacteria; phylum Bacillota_I; class Bacilli_A; order RF39; family UBA660; genus CAG-611. The sequence continues at coordinate 81,873 of CAKOPC010000003.1, forward strand.
AACAAGATATATTCCTCCTATAATTAATAAAATAGCAATTATATAATTTTTATAATTTTTCATTATTTCTCTCCTTTTTTATATATTTTTAATATTAAATGTTCAAATATTTGTGATACTATAAAACTTATTAATAGTAAAATTATTATATTTAGTGTAATATTAATAGGTTTTGATATACCTTTTATCATAAAAAAGATGTCTTTATCAATAAACAAGTACCCTATTACATCAAGTATAGTAAAGGTTATACTAAAGATAAGTGATCTTTTTAAGATAATTTTATTTACTTCTTTGCTTTCTTTATCTAAACTTTTTTTGTTTACAAAGTTATCAAAAAATTTTTTATCTTTTATAAGTTTGTATCCTAAATATAATATACATATAATAAATAGAATTGTTGTCAGGTTATTTATACTATTAAAGTCTTTTGTTTCTATAAGCTTATATATTATAGCTATTATAAGTGGTATAGTAACTATTAAAAAGATACAGGTTGTTACAAAAAAGTTTTTATCAAATTTTTTATTTTTCATTTTAGTGTTTCATCTTCCTCCCATATTTTATCTTGTGATTTAGAATTATATACTTTATATGTATAGGTATTATTATTTGGAGTAAACACGGCGTATACATCTTTTGTATCAGGTTCCCCAAATGGTATTATAGTATCACTATTTTTGGTATAGGACAGTGTACATTTAAAGATATAATTTGTTTTATATTTTTCTTTAAATTTACAGTTTACATCTTTTATTTCGTGTATTTCTTCAACACTTCTTCTTACCTTTCCTAAATCTAAATCTTCTTCCTTATAGTTGAACCAGTTATCTATAACCATTTCCCCATATTTATAATTTTTATAGGCATCTACAAAACATCCTGTTAAAAAAAATGGTAAAATAGATAGTAAGATAATTTTTTTTATATTTTGTTTCATTTATAATCACCTTCTTATTCTTGTTATATTAGTTTGTTTGTTTTCTTTTATAATTTCAAAACTTGTTATATATATTGTTTTAATAATTTTATCTTGTAATATTTCTTCATTTATAATAAAGCTTGCATCTTTTAATTTTATTTCATACTCTTTATAGGGAAATAACTTTTTATAAGATTTGTCATCAATTATTATTATATCATTTATTTTACCATCACTATATATATTATTTTGAGATACAAAGTTTATATAGTTTTGTTTTGATTCATATTCTTTAAAGAAGTAGTTGTCTATATTTTTTAAAATAATTATATTTTGAATACCATATTCTTTCATTTTGATAAAATTATCTATAATTATATCAATATCTTTTATGTTATTATCTATAAAGGTTATAAAACTTATAAATGTGTCATCTGTTATATCACTATGTTCTTTTATAGTTCTTAGATAGTCAATCACTTTTTTATTATTTCCTTTATTATATATAAAATTATAAATATCAAAGGAGTTAAATATATATTCATTAAACTCCTCTTCTTTACTTTTATATTTTAAATATTTAAAACTTTCTATAAGTTCAAATATTTGTTTTGTGCCATTCATCTTTATGAATTTTAATATTTCTAAATAAAATGATACCATATTATTTTCCCCCAGTTACTTATTACAAAAAGTATTATTTAAATATTTTATCTTTAAAATTTTGATTTATGTTATCTAAAGTGTCATCTTCTAAAAATTCTTCTTCTTTATAAAAGATATGCTCTAATATTTTATATATTATAAATAATATAGTTCCTATTATAAGTATTAAAAGGCCATACTTTAATACCTGACTTAGAATCTCATTACTAAACTTTCTTATTATATTTTCCATAATACCTGGTGTTTTAAAAATATATGTTATAAAAAACTTACCTATTAAAAACATTATTATATAAATAAATCCTACAACAAGGTTTACTGTACTTATAAATTTTAATGGTTTATATAAAGACCATGTAAAGAATATAAGTAGTATTAGAAATATTGCTATAATTATTAAAGAATATTTATAAAAGTTATCTCCAAATAAGGTATTAATTATAGTTATATAAAATGGGTTTAAATATTCTTTATAATCTATATAACTTTCATTTAATAATATTAAAATTTCATCTACTTTTTCATCTATTAAATCATCATTTATATTATTATTTATATATAATTTAATATCTTGTTTTGATACCATATTATATATATCACTTCTTTTATATGTCTTTTTGTTTTCACCTTTTAATAAGTAGTCGTAATAATATTTAATATAAGTTGTTAAGAATTTTTCTATTGTTTTATCTTTTTCTATCTTTTCTACAATAGTCTTATTTATATTATTTTCATCACATATTATATATAAGGCTTCTTTTAAAGTTTTATTGGTGTTTCTTTCATCATCTAAAATATCATTTGCTTTAATATTATATATGTCAAGTTTTATAATATTTTGGGTTAATACCTCTTCTTTAAAGTTCCATCTTATAAATGATGTAATAGTAAATACTAATAAGAATATAAAAAATAAGATAGATAGAAGAAATGATAGTAATAAGCCGAAACTTTTTATAATGCTTTTCATAATAATACAACTCCCTAACTAAATTTTATCATAAATACCCTTTATACACAAGAAAAAAACTACTTTGTATGTAATAAAAAAAGTGCAAATATTGCACTTAATAATACACTACTTCTCCTTTTTTTAAGTAGATGTAGTAATAATCATCTTTGGTTGCTACAAATTTTTTAAGGTTTTTAACGTCTGTTTCTTCTTTATCCTTATCCTTGTCTTTATCTTCACTTGTTTTAGAATCATCAGTATCTTGTTTTATATTATAGACTTTAAGGGTATCTTTAACATCTGCAACCCACATATCATTATCTATTTTATACCAAGTATAACCATCTTCATCATATGTTTCTAAGGTGTTATATATGCCGTAGTCAATATAGCCATATACACTTGCTTTTAAGTTATGGTATTTTCTACATCTTAAGCTTTCTCCTACTACCTCTATTTGATTTTTACTTTCATCTCTTTTTACTATTTTTTCGGTACCCACTACTTTTATAATACTTGATACGTCATCTTTTGATACTTCTTGATTTTGAAACAAATAACAGTAATCAAGTGGATTTTTAGCATATTTACTTCTATCTGCATAGTGATATTTATATCCTAAAGGGCATACCCAGTATTCAAAATGAAGGTGGTAACCAGTTGAATACCCTGTTGTTCCCATATATCCTACTACTTCTCCCCTTTTTACTTTATCCCCTATATTTAATGATGGTTTTTCTTTTAAATGTAAAAATCTATAAATAATTGTTTTATCATCCTTATCATAGGTAAGCACTAGATAGTTTCCTAAGTTATCATCATATTCATTATAGACAACTTTTGAATCATAAATAGCATATACTTTTTCTCCTTGATATTTGTGCCAACCAAGGTCTACGCCGTAGTGGTATGATGATGTATATGTTATAGGGTCTTTTCTTTCTCCAAAAGGGTCTGTTATTCCAATAAAATCAAGTGGTAATCTTTCATACATAACTTTCACCCCCCTAAAATATTATATGAATAAAAAATAAAAGGGCTTATTTGTAAACCCTAATCTATTTTCAATTTAATTCTAAATTTTGGAGATGGTTTTTGTACTGGATTTATTTCATCTATTGTTTCAATGATTTTACCATCTTCTGTTAACTTTTGTTTTTCTTCTTCATATCTTGATAGTTCTTCTTCGTATTTTTTCATTTCTTCAGGATGATAATATAAAAGATAGGCTTCTTTTATGTCATTTGGAATTTCGTATACTACGCTTCCATCTTTGGTTGCTCCAACAACTAACTCACCACTATAAAGGGCTGTTGCCGCATCAACGGGACTTATTACTCTATTTATCTCTCCATCTTTAGTAAGAAGGGTAAAATATTGTCCACTATAATAGTATTTATTATTTGAATTATTAGAAATTGATAATTTTACTATAATAAAAGTATTATCTTTTTTAGGCTTTTTATAAGCTGTCCCTTGTGATTTTTCTATTTTATCCTGTACTTTAAAACTTATATGTTTAAAGGTTACAATATCAAGTGGCTTAAAAGTTACATCTTCTATTTTTTCATCACCATATACTACATTTCCATTATCTTTTAATTTTTCATAGCCTTTAATAAATAAAAATAATACAAGTAATACTATAACAAAAATGGTTACAATGTTTAATATTTTTTTATTTCTTAATCTTTTTTTATTATCATAAATTATTTGAACTTTTGTTTCACTATTTGCATCTTTTCTTTTTGATTCAAGAATATTAAAATCTTCCAAAATATCTTCATCTTTTAATTCTTCTTCATAATCTGTTAAATCTAATATTTCTGTTTCATCTAGTACTTGTTTTTCTGTTTTTTCTATTTTTTCTTGCTTTACTTTTTTTACTTTAATATCATTATTTTTATTTTTTACAACAGCACTATTTTTATTATTTTTACTTTGTTTACTTTTTGGTTTTACCTTAGATATATCTGTTCCACAATATTTACATATTTTCATATTATTAGGAACTTGTTTTTTACATTTTCTACAAGTTTTCATAAAAGCGTCTCCCTTCTAAATTTATTTAAATCTATTATAAATATATTATTTGTTAACTATTTTTAGTATACCATATTTATATGTAAAAAAGTATAAAAATTGTAAAAAAAATAATGCAGTAAGATTTTTTTACAGAGCAAAATAAAACCCTTTATAAAAAAGGGATTTAATTATTAATAAATGGCGGAGTGGGAGGGATTTGAACCCTCGCAGCAGTTACCCACTCTACATCCTTAGCAGGGACGCCTCTTCAGCCTCTTGAGTACCACTCCAAGAAATGTTTTTTAATAAAAACGTAACTATATTATATGATATATATAAATTTTTAGCAAGTATTTTTTTAACATTTCTTAAAACTTTTTTGTAATTTATAACAATTAAAACAGTTTAACATAAGGCATATAACAGTTAATGGTCCTACTCCCCCTGGAGTTTTTGTTATATATTTACATTTTTCATAAACATCATCAAAGTTAACATCACCATATACTTTACCTAAAACTCTAGAAATGCCAACATCTATTATAATAGCGTCCTCTTTTATCATTTCTTTATTTAAGAAATCCTTTTTACCAACTGCTACAACTACAATATCACTATTTTTAGTAAAGTTATCTAACATTTTAGTTTTACTATGACATATTGTTACTGTGGCATTTTTATCTAACATAAGTTTAAATAATGGAATACCTACTAAAGTACTTCTGCCTATTATAGTTATATTTTTACCTAATACATCTATATTATAATAGTCTAAAAGTTTAGTAATTCCTAAAGCAGTACATGGAATTATACCTTTTTCATTATTATATAATTTTCCTATATTAATACTTGTTAGACCATCTACATCTTTTAATGGAGATATAGTATTTACTATTTTCTTTACATCTAAATTTTCTGGAAGTGGTAACTGAAGTAAGATACCTGTTACCTTATCATCATTATTTAATTCTTGTATTTTATTTATTAAATCATCTTCTTTTACATCTTCATCATATTTTATTAATAATGAATTTATACCAATTTCTTTGCAAAGATTTATTTTTTTGGATACATATATATTTGAAGCTTCATTATTTCCAACTTGTAATACTGCAAGTGTTAAAGTATCATCTATATTTTTTATATCATTTATTAATTCTTCTTTTATTTTACTACTTACAAGTTTACCATCTAATATTTTATCCATAGGTATCCCCTGCCTTTCAAGGTATATTATACTATAATTAGTTGATTTTTTAAAGTATTAATATAATTTTCTGTTTTTGGGATTTAATAATTTTCTAATCTTTATGTATTTCATATAATACTTTGAAAGGATTAAAAATTATGAATAAATATAGAGTTTGTGTTTATGCTATATGTAAAAATGAAGAACAGTTTGTTAATAGGTGGGTTAATTCTATGAAAGAAGCTGATGATATTTATGTTTTAGATACTGGGTCTACTGATAATACTGTTTCTTTATTAAAAAGTTTAGGTGTGCATGTTGAAACTAAAATTATAAAACCTTGGAGATTTGATGATGCTAGAAATGCTTCCCTTGACATGATAAAAGATAATTATGATATTTTTGTATGTACTGACCTTGATGAGGTTTTTAATAAAGGATGGAGAAGTAATTTAGAGGATGTTTGGGATGATAATATAAATAGACTATACTATGTTTATAACTGGAGTTTAGATGAAAATAATGTGCCTAAAGTATCATTTTATTACAGTAAAATCCATAAAAAAGATGGATACAGATGGGTATATCCAGTTCATGAAGTTTTAGAAAGTAGTTCTTTAAAGGTTAGTAAAACAACTGATAAAATTATCTTAAATCATTATCCTGATAGTAATAAGTCTAGGTCTTCTTATTTAAAACTTTTGGAGCAATCTGTTAAGGAGTATCCACTTAATGATAGAAATATGCATTATTTAGGAAGAGAATATATGTATTATAATAAAAATAATGAGGCTATTGATACTTTAATTAGGCATTTAAATTTAAAAAGTGCAACTTGGAAAGATGAAAGATGTGCTTCTATGCGTTTTATTGCAAGATGTTATGTAAGACTTAAAAGATATGATGAAGCTTTTATGTGGCTTAATAAGGCTATAAAAGAGGCTCCTTATTTAAGGGACCCTTATGTTGCAACAGGACTTCTTTATTATGACTTAAAAGATTATGAAAACTGTAAAAAGTATCTTTTAAAGGCTTTAAAAATTAAAAATCATGAGATGACTTATATAAATGAAGTATCATCTTGGGATAACACTATATATGATGTTTTATCTATTGCGTATTTTAATTTAGGTAAATATAAATTATCACTTAAGTATGTAAAACTTGCTCTTTCTATGGACAAGAATAATGAGAGGTTACTAAATAATTTAGAAATAATTAAACAAAAAGAAAAAGATGTTTTTAAAGGTTAACATCTTTTTCTGCTTCTTCTTGTAATTTTTCATATGTTTCTTTTGCATTTTCTTTGTTTCTTTCAAGTAGTGTTTTATCAGGGCACATTTTGTATCTATTTTCTCTTTCAAATATTTCATCTATTTTAGAGGAATCAATTTTACTATCTAATGTTAATTTTTTTGTTTCTGGATTATATCTATATAGTGGAAAGTAACCTGATTCCACTGCTAATTTTTCTTCTTTTATAGAGTCTTTCATACCGTTTTTAATGCCATGAGCAATACATGGTGCATAACAGATAACAATACTTGGTCCTTTATAATCATTTGCTTCTTTTAGGGCTTTTATAACCTGGTTATATCCTCCCCCTAAAGACACAGTTGCAACATATACGTTTTCATAGCACATAGCAATTCTTCCTAAGTCTTTTTTATCTGTTTTTTTACCACTTGCTGCAAATTTTGCAATAGCGCCATTTCTTGTTGCTTTAGATGCTTGACCTCCGGTATTGGAATAACTTTCTGTATCTAAAACTAAGATATTTATATCCATACCACTTGCTAGGACATGGTCTATTCCTCCATACCCGATATCATAAGCCCAGCCATCTCCCCCAACACACCAGATACTTTTTTCTTTTATATATTTTTTATATGGTATAATTTCTTTAAAGTTATCATAATCTAACTTTTCATAAACTTCAAAACTTACCTCTTTACTATATTCTTTTAGGTACTTGTTAACTAATCTTTTATTGTGATTATTTAATTTATTTTTGTTTTCTTTCATGATATTTATAATTCTATCATGCATTACATCTTCGGCTGTTCTTATGCCAAGTCCAAATTCAGCATTATCTTCAAATAAAGAGTTACCCCAGGGTACACTATAAGGTGTACTTGGAAGGCTTGCTCCATAAATTGATGAGCATCCTGTTGCATTAGCAATTATTATGTTATCTTTAAATAGTTTTGTTAAAAGATTTAGATATGGCGTTTCTCCGCATCCACGACAAGCTCCGCTAAACATAAATTTTGGTTTGCAAAATCCTACCCCTTTTACTGTTTCTTTAGGTAGTATTTGTTTTTCTTTTATATTTTTTTCTAAATAGTCAAACTTTTTTTGTTCTTCAAGTTTTATATTTTGCATTTTTATAGCTTTAACAGGACATACTCCTTCGCACAAAGAACATCCAGTACAGTCAAGTGGAGACATACACCAAGCATATTTTAAATCTTGTCCCTTTATATTAGCATCTTTTAGCGTATCTTTTATATATTTTGGAGCTTTTAATACTTCTTCCTTATCAAGTAAATAACATCTTATAACAGCATGAGGACAAACAAAGCTACACATATTACACATGATACATTTATCTTTATCCCAAGATGGTGTAATATTTGATATTCCTCTTTTTTCATAAGATGATGTACCTGCATCAAATCTGCCATCTTCATAATTAGTAAAATCACTAACCTTTAAAGTATCTCCTTCCAAATGGTCTAGTTTAGAAAAAATAGTGTTTACAGATTCTTCTTTTTTAATATTACTATTTAAAGTATTTATATCTATCTTTTCTATATTATCTATTGTATCATACATAGCTTTAATGTTATAAGATACAATATCTTGTCCTTTTTTTTGATAGTTTTCTTTTATTCTATTTATAATTTTTTCATATAGGGAATCTTTATTCACAAGATTTGTAATACTTAAAATGGCTGTTTCCATAATTGTACTTATTTTGTTTGGAATATTATTATCACTTGCTATTTTTGAGGCATTTATTATATAAAGGTCAATATTTTTTTCTTTTATACATGATATATCTTCCTTTGTTAAAATAGTTCCTAGTTCATTTTTATTTTTTTCTGTATTTAAAATAAATACTCCATTTGGCATCATTTCTTTTAAAATACTATATTTTTTAAGATAAGTATCTTTAGTTAAAACAACAATTTTAGGATTTTTTATATAATAAGTACTTTTTATTTCATCCATACTAAATCTTAAATGACATTTAGTTACTCCTCCTGACTTTTTACTGTCATAATAGAAGTATCCTTGAACGTATTTAGGGGTTGTTTTACCAACAATTTTTAGAATATCTTTACTTGCACTTACCATACCATCTGAGCCATATCCATATATTAGAATTTCATCTGCTGTTTTTTTAAAAATTGTTTTGGTAGGTATAAGGGACATATTTGTTACATCATCTATAATACCTATGGTAAAGTCATGTACACTTTTGCTATCTAACATATTATAAACAGCTTCAATATCATTTAAAGTTACATCTTTTGATGATAAACCATATACTCCTCCTACAACCTTTATATCTTTTTTTACTTCTTTTATTGTATCTAAAACATCTAAATATAAAGGACTTTTACTTCCATGTGTTTTTGATCTATCAAGTACTGCTATTTTTTTTACTGTTTTTGGAAAGACATCTAGAAAATATTTTTTAGAAAATGGTTTATAAAGATGCACTTCAATTAACCCGTAGTTACCTTTTTTATCAATAAATTCTTTTATGGTATTAGTAACACTTCCCATAGCAACAATTATATTTTTGGCATTTTTTTTACCATAATAGTTAAATGGCTTATATGATGTACCTATTTTTTTATTTAGCATTTCCATATATTTATTAACAATATCTGGTAATTTTATATAGTATTTTGAACGGGCTTCAAAGTTTTGAAAGTAAATATTATCTCCTTCATTTGTACCTATAGTTTTAGGATTATCTATATTTAAGCTTCTTGCTCTAAATTCTTCAAGGGCTTTTTTATTTATCATGTCTTTATAAATTTCTTTATCAACTACTCTTACTTTATCCATCTCATGACTTGTTCTAAAGCCATCAAAAAAGTTTATAAATGGTACCTTACCCTCTAATGATGCAAGATATGGTATACAACTTAAGTCCATAACTTGTTGTGGGTTTGACGAAGCAAAAAGAGCAAATCCTGTTTGAAGACAAGCATTTATATCGCTATGGTCGCCCATTATAGATAAGGCATGAGTTGCAACTGTTCTTGCTGCAACATTTATAACACAAGGAAGTAGTTCTCCTGCTATTTTATACATATTTGGTATCATTAAAAGTAGTCCTTGACTTGCTGTAAAGGTTGCCGATAATATTCCATTTTGAAGCATACCATGTACTGCCCCTATGGCTCCTGCTTCACTTTGCATTTCAATAACTTTTACTTTATCATTAAACATATTAAGTTTACCACTTGCACTATAACTATCTATAAGTTCTGCCATAGTACTTGATGGTGTTATTGGGTAAATTGCTGCAGCATCTATAAAATTATAACTTACTAAACTACAAGCAGTATTACCATCCATTATTTCTTTATTCATATTTATCACCATTATAATTATATAATAAGTTTGTAAAAAAATAAATAATAAAGGTGTCTTTATAAAACACCTTTATGCCATTTTGTTAAGTATTTTCTCTATTGCTTTAACTGGCAAAAGAGCACATGTTTTTCTATTTGGTTGCATCCATATATCATCATAGACATTTAATTCTTTTAATATATCTTTATTATATGGTTTTTCCTCTATCATATTTTTATAATTATCTATAATATCTTGTATTTCCTTCTTTGTTTTATTTAATATTATTTTATTTATAATAGAAGTTGCAGATGTTGATATACAGCATGCTTCACCATCAAAACAGACATCTGTTATTTTGTTATTTTCTACTTTAAAATAGATGTCTAAATTATCTATACAGCTTTCATTATTTGTATTTATCATTATATAGTTATTAGAATTTGGCACCTTTTTATTAAAAGGGTTACTATAATTATCTAATATTATTTCTCTTTTTAATTCTTTATCCATTTTATATCACTTCTTTAAATATATTATAACTTTTTTTTAGGGTTTCGACAAATGTATCTATTTCTTGTTTAGTATTATAAAAGTATAAACTTACTCGGCAGGTATTTGCTACTTTTAGTTCATCTTTTAATATTTTAGCACAGTGGTTACCTGCTCTTACGCATATATTATGTTTATTTAAATATATTGAGGTATCCTGAGCAAATACTTTGTCTATATTAAATAGTAAGGTATTTGAATTTATATCTTTATTATATATATTTATATTGTCTACCTCTTTTAATCTTTCTATTAAATATTTTTTAAGTTCTATTTCGTATTTATGTATTTTATCTATTCCTATATTATTTAAGTAATCTATTGCAGTACCTAGTCCTATTACGCCTTCGATATTTTGTGTTCCTGCTTCAAATCTTGTTGGAATATCTTTTAGTTCGTAGGTGCCGTCATCTTTAAAACTGCTATTCATGCCTCCCCCTAATACTAAAGGTTGTAATTCTTGTAATAATTTATATTTTCCATATAAAACACCAATTCCTGTTGGCCCTAACATTTTATGTCCTGAAAAGCATAAGAAATCACAGTTTAATTTTTTTACATCTGTTTTTATATGTGGTACACTTTGGGCTCCATCTATAACAAAGTATATGTTATTTTGTTTACATAAAAGTCCTATTTCTTCCATAGGTCTTATATCCCCTATAGTATTTGTTACATGGGCTAAAGATATTACTTTAGTATTTTTTGTTATCATTCTTTTTACGTTTTCTAAACTTACTGTTAGGTCATCATTTAATGGAATGTATTTTATTTTAACACCAAGTTGTTTTGATAGATTAAAATATGGCAAAATGTTTGATGCATGTTCTACTTTTGTTAAAAGTATTTCATCACCTTTTTTTAATTTTTGCTTTAGAAAGCCAAATACTACCATGTTTAAACTTTCTGTTGTTCCTTTAGTAAAAATTATTTCTTCTTTTCTACAACAATTTATAAAGTTTTTTACTTTACTTCTTACTTCTTCATATTTTCTATCTACAATTAAACTAATATTATAATCTCCCCTATGGGCATTTGATGTATACATTGTATAATATGAAGTTATACTATCTATTACACTTTGTGGTTTAAATGTTGTTGCACCATTATCAAAATATATTATATTATTTTTAAGCATAGGAAAGTCTTTTACGACATCATCCATATTTTTCACCTCCAAACATCTTCAAAAATTTTTAAAATCATATCCTTTAAATTTTCCTCTATATCCATATTACCTAATATAAATGATTTAGAAAGTAGTTTTATAGCTTCTTTTTCTGTTATACCTCTTGATTTTAAATAAAACATTTCATCATTTTTAAAGCTTCCAATATAACATGAGTGAGTAGCATCCATAAGATCTGTATCTATAATTAAATTTGGTTTAATACTAGAATTATTGTCTTTTAAAGCAATTATTTTACTATCTTGTGTTGTTTTAGAATTAATACTTTTATTATAAATAGTACAGTTTACTAAAAACATAAGTTTACTTGATGTCATATTAAGTCCATAGTTTATTATTTTACTTGTACTTTCCCTATCATTATGATATACATTTATTGAAACATTATTATCATTTTCATTAATGCATGAGTATTTATATTTTATATTTGATTTATATCCTAAATTAATATCTGTTTTTAAACTTACATTATTACCAAATCTATTTATATAAAGATTAGCATAAGGGTCTATATTATAAATATTTTCTATACTAGTATCATTATTTAAAAATTCAAATATTTTTACATTTCCTGTTATATTAAATGTTAACTTTTGGTTACTTTTTTTATATATTATAACTACTTCAACATCATTTAAGGTAATAGTATTATTTTCTATAGAAACATTAAAATTACTACTTATATTACTTCCTTCTACTTGTATTGTATTCATATTTTATATTTCCTTTTACTTAATTTGTCCCTAAACTTTTTCGTATCCGTTTTTATCTATTTCAATAGCTAATTTATAGTCGCCACTTTTTACTATTTTACCATTTTTTAAGATATGAACAAAGTCTGGTTTTAAGTAGTCTAATATTCTATTATAATGAGTTATTATAAGTACTGTCGTATCTTTATTTTCATTTAAGTAGTTATTTATACTTTGACATACTATTTTTAATGAGTCTACATCAAGTCCTGAATCAAGTTCATCTAAAATAACAAATTTGGGTTTTAACATTTTCATAGCGACAATTTCGTTTTTATGTTTTTCCCCTCCTGAAAAGTTTTCATTAACACTTCTATGCATCATTTGCGTATCAAGATGTAATTCCTGATAGGCTTTATTCATTTCTGTTATAAAGTCATATAATGGGTATACTCCATTTATTTTATTATTTATAGCAGTTCTTATAAATTCACTATTGGTTACACCTTCAATATCAATAGGATTTTGAAATGATAAAAAAATTCCAAGTCTTGCTCTTTCATCTGTTGTTAATGGAAGTATTGATACACCATCTGCTTTTATATCTCCTTTGGTTACTTTATAATCACTATGTCCCATAATTACTTTTGATAAAGTTGACTTACCCGCCCCATTTACACCCATAATTACATTAATAGTGCCTTTTTTTAAACTTAAACAAAAGTCCCTTAATATTTCTTTATTATTTGCTGTAACAGATAAGTTTTCTATATCTATATTCATAAACTATCACCTTTTTTCATTTACATATTATACCATGTTATTATAATATAGACAATAAAATATATAAAAATATAGTTTATTTTTATACAAAAAAGACCTTTTTAAAGGCCTTATTCTTTAATATTTAGTTCAAATTTAGTTACATATTTTACATACATTGGTTTACCTTTTTTAATAACAAAACAGAATTTATTTGGTACATCTTGTTTCATTTCATCAAGTTTTGTTGTATATCTTAAACTAAACTGATCGTTTATACCATTTCCTATATATATACCATCATTATTACTTACACAGTTTTTATACCATGGTTCAAGTTCTATTTTCTTTATCTTGTCTATACTGTCAATTAGTATAAAGGTTACAAGATCAAGATTTTTAAAGTTATTAAACATATTTTGGAATTTTTGTTTAAAGGCATCATTTAGTTTATTTCTAAAGTTATCTACTCCAATTATTATACAATATGTCTTTTTATTATCTTTAAATATATTATTTTTATAGTTATTTGCTTTATATATTTCATATTTATCACTTGATAGTTCTTCAAGTTCATTAAATATTTCATTAAAGTTATTATTAATATAGTTATAATAATTAGTATACTTTTCATCAAGGGTTATATCACTTGCATTTATAACAATTAGATTATAACTATTTAAAGCAAGTATTTGATTTATAAGCGGATTTACAAAGTCTTTTATATTTGATATGTCAAGTGATGTTATAATACTTGTAAAGTTTTTTGTAAAATCAAAGTTTACAGTATTAAGTGTTGCTTTATCAAGACCTATTACTAAACTTTTATCTTTGTTAAAGCTCATCTTTATATCTTTATATGATACTTCTTCTGGTAATACTGGTACTTTTTTAGCTTTTACTAAATATTTACTATTATATTTTTCTACTTCTTCTTTTATATAATCTTTTAATTTTTCTTCTTCATAAACACTTGCTGTTTGGAATTCGTATACATTATCTGTTTTTATAATACCTCTTCCTATCATCTTAGATGGATATGTTTTAGATACATTACCTAAAATAGTTGTATAATCATCAACATTATTTTGTTGAAGTGCAAATATTTTAGAGAAGTTTTGTTTTAATTTAAATCTTATACCATTTGGAGTTGTTGCAGTTATAACAAAATAGATACCATATTTTACACATTCTCTTGTTATAACATTTAATAAATCATCAGCATTACTATAGTTTTCTTGATATAGTTCATAGTTATTTATAATAACAACAATACTTGGTACTTTTTTACCACTATTTTTAATATAATTTACATAGTCCCCATTATAATCTTGGAATAGCTTTTTTCTCTCTTGGATAATAGTATTTAACATTTTGTATAGGTTATCTATTTCCTCTTTATCATCTATAGTCATTATATTACCAATCATGTAAGAGTTATCAAACATTTTAAGGGTTCCAGAACCGAAGTCTATTATGTAATAGTTTACATCTTCTGGAGTGTAAAGTATAAGTGATGAATAAAGCATACTTGTTATAAATTTTTCTTTACCTGAACCACTTATACCATAACATAAACAGTTACCATCATATTGATATGATATAGTTAGTAGTTTTTGCATTTGTTTTGTTGGAATATCAACTTCACCAACAACAACAGAAATATCGTTTTGATTCTTTGTAAACTTATACTTTTCTATAAGATCTGTAACTTTTATAAAGTTTGGTATTTTAGGTAACCATAATGGTTTACATTTTATATTTTCTGCCTTTGCTATATCACTTAAGTATCTTATAATGTTTGTAAGTTCCTCACCCTTTGATGTTACACCTTCTTGTTTTACAACTGTATTTGTTTGTTTTATGATGTATCCAATATTATCTATAAAATCTATTTTAGAGTCTATTGTTTTCTTAACTTTTGAGGACTCTATATATTTTCCTCCGGCATAGGCTGCTTGTCCTAAAACGAATATTTCATTATAACCAACTTGGAAATAGAATCTTCCTGTTTGTTTTAAGTAAGCGGCATCAGGGCATTTTATAACTTCATTAGAATCTGATTTTTCTTGTACTCTTAAACATACTCTAAATCTTGTGTTTGACCATATTTGAGGATCTACAACACCACTTGGTTTTTGTGTTGCTAAGATAAGATGTACTCCTAAAGAACGTCCAATACGAGCTGTTGAAATTAATTGATTCATAAATTCTGGCTGTTGTTGTTTTAATTCTGCAAACTCATCACTTATGATAAATAAGTGGGATACAGGTTCTTCAACAAGACCATCACGGTACATTTTTTGATATTTATAAATATCTATTGTACTTTCTCCTGATATTTCCCTTGCCTTGTTAAATAGTGCTTGTCTTCTTTTTAACTCTGATTCAACTGATGATAAACTTCTTTTTATTTCATTAGCGTCAAGATTTGTTATAGTGCCTACTAAATGAGGAAGTTTAAAACCTAAATTATTATTTTCAAATGCACCAGCTAGTCCACCACCTTTATAATCTATTAAAATAAATTGAACTTCATAGGGGTGATAATTTAAAGCCATAGATAAAATATAAGTAATTATAAACTCTGATTTACCAGAACCTGTCATACCTGCTATTAAACCATGAGGACCATGAAATTTTTCATGAAGGTCTATTGTTATTTTTTCACCATTTCTACCAATACCAACGGGAGCTTGTAAACTTAAAATAGGATTTTTCTCTTTCCATCTTAAAGCAGAATTTAACTGTTCTACCTTACCAACATCATACATTTCTAAGAATCCTACTTTATCTGGTAATTGTCCTTCTTCTTTATTATCTATTAAAATTGGAATATTAGCTAAACTTTTAACACATGCTTCATAATCAACATATGTATTATAATCTAAAGTAAAGTTTTGATGTTCCGTAACATTATCACTATTTGTAATAGTACCATAATCATTTTCTAATTCTATTATATTTTTACATTTATCAGGTAAGTTAGATATTTTATTGTCTAGTAAAATTAGATTAAAACCATAATAATTATCTTTATTTAATATGTTATTAAATATATCAAAATCCCTTATGTTTTTAAAGTTATCAGTAATTATAAGGTATACTTGGTTAAATTTATCTGTTTTTGTTTCTTTAAAAGCATCAATTCTTGATTGCATTACTCTATCTAAGTAGTAACAGATTTCTTTATATTCACTATTATTAGTACCAAAGAATCTTATTTGTCTATCATTTGACATTAAATATGGTAAACTTTTTAGATATTTCCATTTATAACTATTGTCTTCATCTGTTAAAATTACAAGTTTTAAGTTATCATAACTTTGAAAT
Source organism: uncultured Bacilli bacterium (assembly GCA_934098705.1). GTDB lineage: Bacteria > Bacillota_I > Bacilli_A > RF39 > UBA660 > CAG-611. The sequence continues at coordinate 98,754 of CAKOPC010000003.1, forward strand.
GCTACAAGTTGTAATATTATTTTATCTATTTCATCTTGTAAATATTTTTCTTCTCCAATTAAAGCTTGAATATAATTTTTCATAAGATTTACTGTTATTGGTACATCTTCTAAAAACTTATCTTCATTAATTAATTTTTGCATCATTTCTTTTAATTCGTCATTTGTAAGGGTAAAATGTTCTTCTTCTTTTTTCATATTTATTTTCATTTTACACTTACCTTTTCCAAGGCTTACACTTAAAAAATCTTCATCTGTTATTCTTCTTTGCCATAACTTGTCGCTTTTATTTAGGATTATATTTTCTACTTCTGTTATACTAGGATAGTTATCATTTAGTATTTTTATTTGTTTTTCTTTTTCTTTATTTATCTCATCATACTTAGATTCAATATATTTAGTGTATTTTGAAATTCTTACTTTATCTTGATTTTTTCTATATATTTTCATGTACAGTCTTGTTATAAAAGGCCATAAAAGGATACTAAGTAGCATTGATACACAAATAACAAGAGAGGGAATCGCTTTTTCAAATGTCATATTGCCTTGGATTACGTTATTAACTGACATATATCCCGTAACAAGAGATGTCATAGACATTGTAAGCATTGGTCCTATTGTTAAAAGTACTGGAGTTTCTTCTTTGGTGTATTTAGCGGGAGGATCATCAACCTTTACATCAAGAGGTGTTATAATATAATTTAAACGTGGTTTTTTATAGAAATAATCATCTTCATTATATATTGGCATTTCTATCTCTTCTTGATTTTCGGTAAATGGCATCTCTTTATCATACTCTATATTTGTAAGTAATAAATTAGTTACATTAACACTTGGAATGGTTGCATCATTTACAAGAATAAACATTCTAGGACCTATTTGAGTCATCTTTTCTATAAATATTATCTTAAGTCCCATTATAAAAATTATATCACCACTTTTTATTTCTTTATATTTTATAACTTTAACATTATTTAGATATGTTCCTATTTGGGAATTGTTATTATATAAAAATATTTTATTATCTATAGCTTTTATAATAGCATTTTCACTATCTAATATTTTATAGTTTATTTGAGATTTATTACCACTACCTATTATAATTCCTTGTTTTAAAAAATTTGTTACTTCATAAACATTATATTTTAATTTTATGGGTGATGTATATATAAGTATGTTAGAGTTATCAAGGGCTTTAAATAAGGAATAAAATTTATTTTCTTTAAGAATTGCATATGGAGCTTTTTCACCATTTATAACGGGATATACTTCATCATTAGCTACTATTTTCCACTCGTTATCAACGCCTTCGATACATATTAAATTTTCTAAAGTTCCTAAAGCTTTAGTATTTTTAATCCAGTAACTTCCTTCCACTTTTTCTGGTAATATTATATTTTGTATTACATCATCTTTTATTATAGATACCCTCATTTTTATTCACCTCACACATAAATGTTAGATATTAATTATTAATGATGAAAAATAATCATCTAATTCATCATAAGATTTATTAACATCATTTAAATATTTTGCGTATTCTTCCATTACTTTTTTTATATTGTCATACCCTATTACAGTATCTGTTATCTTTTCTTTTAGTTTATTGGCATCAACACCTTGCCAAAATGTATTGATATTTGAATTTATAGATATCAAATTTTGTTTATCCTTATTTATATTAACTGACATTTCACTTAATTGTTTACTAATATTATCTATCTTTTCTCTATCTATTTCTATTCTCACAATTTACCCTCTTTTCTAAAATATTAATTATTTCCCATAAGGTCAATACAACCTTGGTACTTACCTCCTAAACGGGTTTTAAACTCATCAACTGTCATAGTATTTAAACCACCTTCTGGATCTCCATAACCCATATTTGACTCATAAACAGTAACATATTCTATTCCTGATTCATCATAAAAAATATTAGTAACCAAAGCAGTATGTCCATATTGTCCGTTATTATATACTGCTATTGAACCTACCGTTGGCTCAGCCGAGGTTGCAAAAGCTTTGCTATTTTGATTATTAGTCCAGTAATCCTTTGCATACATACCTTTTACATTTGTCATGTACTTATTATATACATCATCACTTATAGAACCATCATTATGTAAATTTTTAATAATTCTTGTTATTGCAGAACCACACTGTATAACTGTTTCCCCTTCTTTTAGTTCTGGTTTTTTTGATGTAATTGAATCATTACTTCCAATATGTATTATAATAGTACCATCATCATCTATTATAGCTTCTTCATATTTTTGGTTATTGTTAGTATTGTTACTACTATTATTGTTGCTATTATTATTACTACCGTTATTGGTATTATTTCTATTATTATTTATTGTTCCATTACTATCTTTATTACCTGTATTATTTGAAGTAAAATTATTATCACTTGTTATGTTGCCACTTGGCTTGTTTTTTATTATTTCCATATCAACATTTTGATAACTGTTAATACTTTCTGCTACATGTGATGTAAGGGATGTTAATGAATCACTTTCGTTTGTCATATCAGTTTTTAAAATAGATATTTTATCATAAAATGATGTTGCAGCAGGTCCTTTCCATGCTTCTTTTATAGTACTTTCTATCGTTTCTACAACATCTTTTGCATCAGTAAGTTTTGCTCTTATGCTTTCTAATTCATTATTACACTCTAAAACATCTTTATATGATATTTTTGTATGTTCCAAATTTCTCATCCCCTTTTTAGTTAAAGCTTATAGTGGATTCACAGTTATTTTCATTTTTATCTATATATTTGACTGTAAAAGTATCATCATTTGTCCATTGCATTATATGACGTATATAATCTTTATCACCATAATTTGGCTTTGTATATACATAATTATAGTCTACCCAACCAAAATCATTTAGGTTACTTACTACAGTATTTTTTCTTCCTTCTCCCTCTATACCTTTTGCATCAGCATATGCATTAAATACTTGTCCGGCATTTCCTATACCTTGATGATTTAACATAGCTGCTATAAAATTACCATTATATAATCTTGTATCATTTTGTAAATCTATTGCTGTCATTTTAATGCTTCCTTCGACACTTTTTAAGTAATCTTCATAGTTTTCTGAAACAGTTTTACCATTTATATGTACTCCATTTTCATCCACTTTTACTATTTCAATTTCATTTGTATCATAATTATAAACCTTGAATTTTTCATTTAAATAAGCATCAGGATGCATACCTGTTACATTGGCCTTTCCCTTCAAATCACTACCACACCTTGTTTCTTGGCTACACATTGCACGTAAAAGATCAAATGAAATTCCATAAGCACTAGCATATTTAGTAATTGCATCCTTTACTTCAGTACTTGCATTATTCCAAATTTTCTCTGCTCCAGCTTTATCTTGAGTATAAAATTTTGAAGCAGTATTATTTTTATTTATAACATTATTGTCTTCTTTTACCTCTTCCTTTATAGGTTCTTTAGTTTCTTCTTGTACTCCTTCTACTTTTTCTATATTTTCAGCAGTTATTAAAGTTGTTGAAAGAGCTTCAGTTGTTATATTTTTATTTATAGCAAACCCATTACTAATATCCGTATTTTCTTGTAAAAACTTCTCAAGAGCTTCTACATTTTCTATATAACTATTAAACCATCCAAGTATATTTACATATCCTTTTTCAATTTGTTGGTACATCTTACTTAAAGAACTTGCTATATTATTAATATAGGCATTTTGACAAGATACTAAATAACCTGTATTAAAGGCGTCATAGGCATTATTTAAAAAGTTTGACTTTTCAGTTTCTATATTTCCTTTTACTTCTTGTAATTTTGTTAAATCTATTATTTTTGTATCCATTAAAAAACTCCTTTACTGTATTAAAACTATTTTTGTACCATTTTTTATACCTGAATCTTTTATTAATTTATCATTGTCATAAGTAATACCATTATCTCTATCTATAAATATAACATTATCTTTTATTTTAAAGGTACCATTTGTTAATTCATTTATAGAGGAATATAAATACTTTTTTATAGTTCCTACCTTTTTATTACTTGGTATATATACATCAAATTCATATTCAATATCTGGTATAAGTATTGTTATTAAATATTTATTTTTCACTTTAATCACCCTATAATATTTACTATTTGACTTAATACATTTTGTAATGCTTGATAGTTATTATTTATTTCATTTTGTAATAATTGTTTTCTATCTATTTCTTCTTCACTTAGAAAAGATAATTCTTGTTGTAAATCATTTATTTCATTGCTAATTGATTTATAATTTCCAATTAAGGCAGGTATAGAACTATAACTATCTAGTTTGTTACTTAGTTCATTATATCTAGTGATTAACTTTGTTACTGCATTTATAAATGTTGTTTTAGAATTTGTTTGCCATTTACTATTATCTATTTCTAAAACTTTATCTAAATTTTCGTAATTTAATTTGTCTTTACAATTTGAAATTGTATTTGCTAATTGTTGTGTATTAACATCTTTAAATAAATCTAAATTCATAAAAAATTATCACTTGCCTTTCTAAACATTTATTGACATACTTGCAAAGGTATTATCTAAGGTATCATAATACTCCATAGCCTTAGTTAAATAAATACTGTACTCTTCTATTTTGGTTTTCATTTCATTATATTTTATTAAATCTTCATCGGTAAGAGTTTGTATAAGTTTTTTAGCATCATCACCTTGCCATGCACTATCTATTTTTTCTACTACTGAGTTTAAAGCTTTTATTTGGGTATTAAGTTCTTCGCCTTGATACTCTAATAATTTACTTTGCTTTTTTATAGTATCACTATTAACTTCAATACGCATAAAAATCATCTCCCACTAAAAGATATAACTGTAATTTATATCCATTAGTTGAAGAACTATATAAAATATAGTTATTATTCTCCAATAATTTTTGTATCAACTGATCTATAAGTTTCAACAACAGATAATAAATGTTTATGGCAATCACTTATTGCACTTGAAAATTCTGGAAATTTAGCACTTAATCTGTCAAATTCTTCTTTTGTTTTAGAAGCTGCTGTTCCGTTCCATACATCATCTGTTCCTATTTTATTAAATAAAGCTTTTATCTCTTCAAGTAAACTTTCCATTTGTGTTGCTTTTTCATTTAATTGGTTTGCTATACCTTCGATTTGTCCGTATGATAATTTTGAAAAATCCATAATATCCCTCCTATTTATTATTTAATTGCATTAGCATTATTTTCACATGCTTCTTGATATGCATTACCTACTCTTACTAAGAAATCTCCCATTTCATTTATAGTTTCAGCAAGTCTATTCATAACTTCTGCTTGTTCTGCTACAGCATTTGTATATTTTGAAGCATCACTACCTTCCCAGTATGTTTGTAGTTCTGTATTTACTGCTTTTATTTGATTTAATAAATCTTGAAATTCTGCTCCTTTTGTTAAAACGCTGTTACCAACAGAAATTGTTTCACTATAATTAATATTTAAGTCCATCTCTTTCACCTCCTATTATGTAATTATTATTAACTACAATATAATTGTATAAAAATAAAGATTTAAAGTCAATAAAATGACTTTTTTTTAACATATTATTTATTAATTTTCTTATACATTTTATATATATTTTCATTTAATACTAAGTCAAACTCTCCTATATATTCTGTTATATCAGTATTAAAATCAAGATTAGTTTTATTTCTTTCGTAAAAATTATCATCACTGAATTTTCCTTTTAGTCCATTTAAATCAAAATATATTGCTCCTTGTTTGGCATATTTTTCAATGATGTACCATTTAAGTAAGTATAAGGAATTAAATTTAGAATATTCTTTTTGTTCTTGTTCTATTAGAAATTCAATCCAGTATTTATCAAGTATTATGGCACAGGTTGCTATTATTTTTTCTTCTACTTTATTATTTATAAGTTCTTGAGCTTCATTTATACATAAACGATATTTTTCTATTTTTTCTTCTGTTTCTTTATATATCTTTATCTTTTCATCATATGATAGTCCAAGTTTCTTTTTTTCTAATATATCATTTGATATTGTTTCATAATTTTGTACTTCTATGTTATATAGTCTTTTAACATTTTCAAGGTATTTATAAGGTTTTATTTTAGCAAAGTATATTTCAAAACTATTTTGATAACATGCTGAAAGGTTTTGATAAAATTTTAAATTGTTTTTTTGTTTATTTTTTATTAATGCATAAAACTTTTCAATATCGTTATTTGTTCCCTTAAATATTTCTATACCACTACTTTTAGCAATAGTTATTTTTTCTTTAGTTTTAGAATCTAATTTTTTAAATACTGTTTCACTACTTCCTGTAACTTTTAAAAGGCCATTAAAACGTGGCTTTAATGTTTTTTTATCATAGTAATAATATCCTTTATTAGTTAAAATAATATCAAGATTACTTGTATAAACACTTGGAAGTATATCACCATTTTTAGATAATTTATTTTTGATAATAAGAGGATCTATTTTTATAAAGATATAGTTTCTAGGTGTAAAGTGTGCCTTTATAGTTTTTGTTATTTCATCTATTAACTTTTCATCATTATAATCTATTAGAAACCCTCTAGGACAGTAACCATATTTATATCCTAAAAGAAGGTTTTTAGTAAGCATCATAGTAACTCCTAAAATAGTGTTTGTCTTTTCATCTAAAAAACCATAATATGATACTTTATATTTATAATTTTTCATTAAATTACCATACATACTTGTTTGATAAAAAGAATGTAATGGATGACTAAAGGATGCTTTATCAAATTGTTGCTTGCTTATATTTACTATTTTCATATTGTTTATCCTTTCTATTTTATACATAATAAATATATCATAATTTTGGGATTTTTTAAATGGTTTTTAATTTAGTTTTACTTTATAAAAAAATATGGTACATTTTAATACCATATTTTTTGAGATTATAATTAATTTTTTGTTTCCTTACAACTTGAACCAGTATAACCATATTCGCACTTAGAATTACAATATGTACTATTTGATATTTGATTACATTGCTTATTTTCAAATGGTGGTAGTGTCTCTGTTTTTGTTTCATTACTGATTTTGTTGCAAATTACCTTTATAAGACAAGATGATGCTCCATATTTTGTTGCTGTTATTCTTTTACTGCCCACGCACGATCTTGTTAATTCTTGAATTTTGGTACTATCAAGGTCGCTCAATTTACATCCTCCATTTTTTTGACTTACAACTGTAGATGATGTGTCTTCTACTAAAGTTTTGCAATAACATTTTAATGTAGCTGTAATAGTTGGAGTTGTTGTGCCCCCTCCTGATGATCCACCACTTGATCCTCCAGAACCTCCAGATGACTTACAATTTGTTGGTTCTCCCCATCTACCACCACTACAAGTACAAGTGCATGATTTACCATTTTGAGTACATGATTTTGTTTCATTTCCAGAACATTCCGTCGGGATATATATTCCTCCTCCTGATGATCCACCACTACTACTTTTTTTCTTTGTAACTGCATAATATGTTACATCTTTCGTAAGTGTTAATTTTGATCCTGGTGTAAGTCCTGTTGTTGCATTTTCTTGTGTTGCCCATCCTACAATTTCAAAACCATTTTTTGGTGTTATGCTTGGTAATGTAACAGTACAACTTGTGCCTTGAGTAGTACATTGATCGCTTGTTTTTCCAATTTCTGCTGTAGCTATTTTTATTCCATTAAATGGTTCAAATTTTATTGTTTCATATTTTACATTAAATATATTTGTTTTTGGTGTACTACTTCCTTTTTTTGGAATACTAATTGATGCAGAACATTTATTTCCAGCCCAATCTGTTGCTGTTAATGTTTTTATAACGTCGCTTGTACCTCTTGAATAAGTAACTGTTTCAGTTCCTGATTTGTCTTGTCCTATATAACCGTTTGCATTATAAGTTCCTCCGCCAGTTACTTTAGCTTCTTTAATACCTGAACCGTTAGAGTTATCTTTCCAGTTAAATTTAACTACATATGTACTATCTCCAGATGCTGTTGCACTTACAACTTCACATACTGGTCTTATTGTATCTATTGTAACGCTTGTTGAATCTGTTGTATTTGTAACTACTGCTCCCGTATTTCCTGCATTATCTTTATAACCTTCGATATTTATAGAAACTTTACCTTGTTTTGATGATGATGTTACATAATATGATGCTATACATGTTGTATAACTACATCTTGTTGATACTGCTTGTCCTGCAATTTTTACTGAAGGTGCTTTAGATAAACTTTCACTAACATTCATTTCAAGAGTAATTGTATTTCCAATAGTTGCATATCTATTATAAGTATTATCACTTTTTATTGTTACTTTTGTTATTTTTGGTGCTGTTGTATCTTTACTTGGTGTTGTATTTCCACCAGTATTTCCTCCGGTATTACCACCTGTTTGTTGTTTTTCTTTTACATTTACCGTTACTGTTTTTGTATATTCTCCATCTTCAGTTACTGCTTTTATTATTGCAATTCCTTTTCCTGTTGCTGTTACTTTTCCTGTTTGAGTAACTGTTGCAATACCAGTATTATTTGATTGCCATTTTATGTTTTTATTAGTAGCATTATTTGGTTCAATAGTTGATTTTATAGTAGCTGTTTCCCCAGCAGTTAAATTTAAAGTTGTTTTATCAAGTGAAAGTCCAGTAACTTTAGTATCATTTGTTACAACATTTACTGTTTTTGTTATTTTTTCTTTTCCACTTGTAAATGTTATTTCTGTTTTACCTTCTTTTAATCCTACTAAATTACCATTTTCATCAATTTTTACAAGATTTTTATCTTTAATTTCATAGTTTAAATTAGTTATACATTCATTATCTTCTCCTAAATCAACATTTAATTTTATTGATTTTCCAATTACTGCTGTTAATTCTTTACTTGAAAATGAATCTTCACTTAATTTTCTACAAATTACTATTTCTTTTTCAACATTTGGTAATTTTACATCATTAAGTTGTGCTGATACTTCAAGTACAAATCTTCCTGTTGTTATTGGTATTAAGTTATTTTTTACAACTTTACCTTGTAAGTATCCTCTAGCATCTATATCAACGATACTATTATTTGATGTATCAAATTTATAACTTGTCTTTTTTAAATTATTTTTACCGCTTGCCTTTACTGTAATTTGTGCTTTTTCTCCCACATAAATTATATTTGGGGCATCAATACTTATTGATTTTAATGTTCCATCTTTTAAGTAGCACCCTCTTACCATTAATACTATTAAAAGAAGTAATATTAAAAATCCTATTAGGGCATAAAAAAGTATTTTATGTTTTTTATCTTCTGGTTCTTCTTCAAAATCTGTTGAATTGTCATCTTGTATTTCTTCGCCATCACCATATTCAATAGTTGCATCGTTAAATTCATTAGTTTTTAAATCCTCATTATAAGAAAAATTTCCATCATCTTCGTATTTATCTTGTTCTTGATTTTTTTTCTTTTTTTTAGGGAATAAATCATTTAACATCTAAACTCCTCCTATCTATTATTTTACATACTATAGTATATATTATTTTTATTAGTTAGTCAAGATAAAACAAAATAAAAAGTGCTACTTAAGGGTAACACTTTTACCTATTTTTAATACTGAATTCCCCAAATAACTAAATGTTTTGCTTTTTTACCACATATAACGCATTTGGTATCAATACTTTCTTCTTCATCTTTAATACATCTTGATTTTATGCCATTTATTTCTTTCATAGCTTCTTCACATTTTTGATCGCCACACCACATAGCTTTTATAAAGCCTGGCTGAGTTTCTATTATTTTTTTTACTTCTTCTTTATTATGAGCTTCAAATGTTAGTTCATCTCTTCTTTTTTTAGCTCTTTCATACATATCTTTTTGAATAGTTTTTAACATTTCTTTTATATATTCTCCTGTTAAATCTTCAAGTGAAATATCTATTTTTTCATAAGTATCACGTCTTACAACTGTTACTTTATTATTTTTTAAATCTCTTTCTCCCACTTCTATTCTTAATGGTATGCCAAGCATTTCCGCCTCTGCAAATTTATATCCTGGTGATTTTAATGATTCATCAACATATGCTCTTATATCGTTATCTTGCAACATTTTATATATTTCATCTGTTTTTTCTTTAACGTTTCCAATAGGTATTATAACAACTTCATTTGGAGCAATTTTTGGTGGAAGTACTAAACCGTTATCATCACTATGTACCATTATTAAAGCTCCCATCATACGAGTTGAACTTCCCCAAGATGTTTGATATGCATACTGTAATTTATTATTTTCATCTAAGAATTTTATATCATAAGCCTTACTAAAGTTTTGCCCGAAATAATGACTTGTTGCAGACTGCAGTGCAACACCATTATACATTAATGCTTCAATAGTTAAGGTATAAATAGCTCCTGCAAACTTTTCTTTTTCTGTTTTTCTTCCTGTTATAACAGGTATTGCTAAATATTCTTCAAAGAACTTTTTATAAATATTTAACATCATATTAGTTTCTTCTTCTGCTTCTTCACTTGTTTTATGAATTGTATGTCCTTCTTGCCATAAAAATTCTCTACTTCTTAAAAATGGTCTTGTTTCTTTTTCCCATCTTAAAACATTAACCCACTGATTATATTTAATTGGTAAATCTTTATATGATTTTACAATACTTGAATAATAATCACTAAATAAAGTTTCAGAAGTTGGTCTTATACATAATCTTTCATCTAGCTTTTTATTACCTCCATAAGTTACCCAAGCAACTTCTGGAGCAAATCCTTGTATTAAATCTTGTTCTTTATTTATTAAGTTTTCAGGTATTAGAAGTGGCATATAAATATTTTTATGTCCTGTTTCTTTAAACATTTTATCTAATGTTTTTTGCATGTTTTCCCATATAGCATAACCATTTGGTTCTATTACTATACATCCTTTAGTTTTTGAATATGCAGCAAGATGACTACATTTTACAATATCAGTATACCATTTGGCAAAGTCATCATTTCTTTTTGTTATTGATTCATTTTTTATCATAGATTCCACCTCTTATTTAGATATTTTAACATAATTTATTTTTTTGGTAAACATTTTAACTGAAAAAATTAACATATATGTATATAGCACATACTAAAACAATTAAGCATAGTATTACAACCATTAAATTAACACTTGCTTCTTCATTTTTTCTTACTCTTACATTTTCTTTTTCTTGTTCTTTAATTATTTCTTTTTCTTCTTTATTAGTATTATCTTGTACTTTTTCTATAAAGCTATTGGCTTTAATACTTGTTTCAACATCTACATTCTCAAATGATATAGTGTTACCACTTTTTGATACATTTGTTAAATTATTTCCTAATTTATTATTATAGTCTGTTGTTTCATCTTTGGCATATTCCATTATTATATGATACATAGATGATTTTTCAAATTCATAAGCATCAGTAAAATTAATTATTAGTTTTGGTTCTTTTTCACTTACATTTATACCATTATAATATATTTCAACTGTTCTTTGATTTGGATTTTGTAATTCTTTTCTTATTTTTATATTATAATTATATCCTTCTTTTATATTATCTTTATAAAAATTTATATATCTTGTCATATCTTCATTACTTGGATTTATGATATGTTTTATATTTTGACTTGCTTTTTCGTTTACTTCTTGTAAATTTTTATTAAAGGCATTAGTTTCTATTTCAAATTCTTTTCCAAATTTTTGTCCTACTTCTTTTTCTTCTTGAAGGGACTGTTTTATTTTATGCAGGGCGTTATTTTCAGTTTTTACTTCTTGTTCTGTTTGATTTTCTTTTTGTTGTTCTTGTTTTAAAGTCACATCTCTTTCCTTTAGGTCATCCACTATATCATTTGCTAGTTTTTTATTTTCGTCTTGATAATTTTGTATTGTTTCATCTTTTATACTAGCTAGTTCTTTCATTATATAGTCATAATATTCTTTTACTGTTCCATTAAAATTTTCTCTTTCATTTATTTTTTGTAAAATATTTATTAATTCGTTTTTTGTAAGGTTACTATTTGAAAGATAATATATTTCTCTATATGTTTCTTTTGATGGGTCAAACAAGTTTTTAAAAAAAGCTAATTTTTTATATATTTCCTGCATATTATTAATTTCACCTCTAGTATAATAATAGCAGAAATAAAATAAAAATAATAGTAATTTATTTTAATTTACTATTATATTTACTTAAAAATTCTTCTTTATATTCTAAAAAATTATCTTCTTTTATTGCTGTTCTTATCTCTTCCATAAGTTTTATTAAAAATCTTATGTTATGAATTGATAAAAGTCTTTGTCCAAATGTTTCTTTTACGTTTACTAGATGTCTTATGTAAGCTTTAGTATAGTTTTTGCAAGCATAACAATCACAAGTTTCATCAAGTGGGGTAAAATCTTCTTTATATTTAGAGTTTTTAAGATTTATTTTACCATTTCTTGTGAAGGCGTTTGCATGTCTTGCAATACGTGTTGGTAGTACACAGTCAAAAAGGTCTACTCCTCTTAATACTCCCTCTAAAATATCAGCTGGTTCTCCAACTCCCATAAGGTAACGTAATTTTTCATCTGGTAAGTAATCTATACAGTTATCTATCATTTCATACATTGTTTTTTTATCTTCACCAACTGATGTTCCGCCGATTGAATAACCATCAAAATCTAATTTTACTGTTTCTTTAGCACTATATTCTCTTAAATCTTTAAATTCGCCACCTTGTACTATTCCAAATAACATTTGACTTTTATTTTTATGAGCTTCTTTTCCTCTTTTAGCCCATCTTAAAGTTCTATCAACACTTTGTTTCATATATTCATAGGTACATGGATAATAAGGACATTCATCAAATGACATTATTATATCTGCTCCTAACTTATTTTGAACTGTAATTGATTTTTCTGGTGTTAAAAAAAGTTCTTTACCATCAATATGACTTTTAAATTTTACGCCTTCCTCATTTATATCTTTAGGATTAGCAAGGGAAAATACTTGAAAACCACCTGAGTCTGTAAGCATAGGTCTTTTATAGTTCATAAAGTTATGTAAACCATGAGCTTTTTCTATAATATCTTCTCCTGGTTTTAACCATAAATGATAAGTATTAGCAAGTACAATAGCACTATTTGCCTCATATAATTCTTCTGGAGATAGAGTTTTTACTGTTGCTCTTGTTCCAACTGGCATAAACATTGGTGTTTCAAATTCTCCATATTTACTTATTATTTTTCCATATCTTGCTTTTTTATCTTTTTTTAAAAGTTTATACTTCATCTTTTCTTCCATTTTTTCTACCTCTTATCTTAAGTATCTTAAAAATTTGTACTTTATTTTTTCATTTTTAAATTTATATTTTTTATTATCTTCATAATAGTACTCATTGTTAAAATATGTGTTATCATCAAAGTAATAAATACCTTTATCTAATATGTTAAAATTATCTTTATAGTAATTTAAAAGGTTACCTAGTTCTTCATAAGTTTCACTTATCTTTTCAATAATTAGTTCTCCGTAGGGAGTATTTAATTCACTTAAAAATAAATCTAATTTTTTATCATATTCTAAACTTGTACTTTTATCATTAAACTTAAAAAAGGTAAATTTTAAGTCTTCATGTATATCAAAATAAAATCTTATTTTTTCTTTATATTTTTCTTTTTCTAAAATAAACTTTTGTAATTTTAAAAATTTTTCTTTATTCATCAATATCTCCAATTAACATAGCATCTCCAAATGAGAAAAATCTATATCCTTCCTTTACTGCTACATTATATGCGTTAAGGATAATATTACGACTTGAAAAGGCACTAACTAACATTATTAGGGTTGATTTTGGTAAGTGAAAGTTAGTTATTTGCATATCGATAGCCTCGAATTTATAACCTGGATATATAAATATATCGGTTGTTCCAAAGCATTCTTTAAAAGTTTTATATTTTTTCATAATAGTTTCTAAAGTTCTTGTTGATGTTGTTCCAACGCTTATTATTTTATTACCATTTTTCTTTGTTTCATTTAATATTTTAGCGGTTTTGCTATCCATTTTATAGTATTCACTATGCATGTGGTGTTCTTTTATGTTACTTACTTCAACTCTTCTAAAGGTCCCAAGTCCAACGTGTAATGTTATATAGCAAATATTTACACCTTTCTTTTTTATTTCTTCTAGTAATTCTTTAGTGAAGTGTAATCCTGCTGTTGGAGCTGCAGCACTCCCTAAATTTTTAGCGTAAACAGTTTGGTATCTTGACTGATCTTTTAAACTTTCGTGTATATAGGGAGGAAGTGGCATGGTTCCTAATTTATCTAATATTTCCATAAGTATACCATCATATATTAATTTAAAATGTCTTATACCATCTTCCAATACTTTTACGCACTCTGCTTTTAAAAGACCTCCTCCAAATGATATAACTGTTCCTTCATGTACTCTTTTTGCAGGGCGTGATAGGCACTCATATACATTATCTCCTAAATCTTTTAATAATAATACTTCAATTACAGCTTTAGTTTCTTCTTTTTCCCCAATTAATCTTGCGGGTATTACTTTGGTATCATTTAAAACTAAGGTATCTCCTTTATTCATATAATTTATTATATCTTTAAAAGTTTTATGTTTAATACTACCTGTTTTTCTATCAACAACCATAAGGCGTGATGCACTTCTATCTAAAAGTGGGGTTTGTGCTATTAAATTTTCTGGTAAATAATAATTAAATTCTTCTATGTCCATAATTTTTTCCTTCTTTTCTACTTGCATATTATAACACAAGTCTTTTTTTTAAACAATAAAAACACATAAAAAACTTATGTATTTTAATACCACATATCTGTATAATTGCCATCTTCTTTATAGACCTCATCAAGTAACATTATAAAGGTCCAGTCTTCTTCTGCTTCATCTATTTTATATCTTTTAACCTCAAGTCCAAGATAACTATCTAATGATTCTGCAACATAATAGTATTTATCATCTATACCTACAATTATTCCTATATGTCCCCACCAGTTAATTAGATCTCCAGCCTTTACTTTCCCTTCATAGAAAAGGCTACTATTTGCATTTACTCTTTCTCCTAAATCTGTCATTTGGTTATCTTCGTATGTTTCTCCAGCTCCTCTATCACCAACATCAAATCCACCATTTAATAGAGCCCATGATACAAAACCACTACAATCAAGCCCGTTATCCCACTTAGTATTTGGTTTATAAATACCTGCATCTTCATAATTTGTTAAAGGACAACCCCAAATTGCTGGTCCTGCAAAGACATACTTTATATCACTAAATTTATCTTCATTTAAATATAGTCCTCTTTTATAATATCTACCTTCCCCATCTGCTAAATTTATGCCACTATCATTTACTCTACCATTTTCAAAGAAATAACTTATTTTGTATGGAAATTCTAAACTTAAAAATCTTGCAGCTTCAACAGCCCCAGCCCTTGTTTTATAACCTGCATCATCTATTTTAAAATATAAAATCTCATCTAACAAATTTGCTTCTTCTTTAGAGTATCTATGACATGGTAAATATTCTTTTTTAGTATCAAACATTTTTGGAGCTTTAACAATCAAATCAGTAACATGAATATTTACAAGAATTGATGTATTAAAATAAGTAATTTTTAAAGTTCCATCACCCTTCTTATGAGATGTTATAACACCATTTTTTGATACATCAAAACTATCACTAAGACTTTCATATGTTAGGTATTCTTTACTTTTTGGCTTTAATTTATAAGTATCATTTTCGGCAATATAAATATCACTTATATCTAAATTTAATAAAACATTTAAAGCTTCATCTATAATTACATCTTTTTCTTTACCTGTTTTGTTTTTAATAGTAAATTCAGTTTCATCATAAGGTATTTCTATAACACATTTTTTATTCTCCGCTATAGTTTTTGTTTCGTTATATATACATGTTATATCATTATCTTTAACATCAATAGATAGTGTTACTATTTTTTTATCATTATTATATTTTAATATATTTATATCTGGATTATTTAAATCATCAGTATAATATACATAATAAAAATAATAATTAATACACAACATGCCTATAATAAAAAATAATACTGGTACAACTTTTAAAACCTTATTCATAAAAACAACCCATTTCATACTTTAATATGATTTCATTATATCATTTAAATTTCTACTATACAATATTTTTTATTTTGCCATTTTCTATTTTTATTTGATAACTATTTTTATCTATTATTTTTGTATCATGAGTTACAATTATAATTGTTGTTTTATATTTTCTATTTATTTGTTTTAAAAACTCTATTATGTCTTTACTTGTTTTTTCATCTAAATAACTTGTTGGTTCATCAAGCATTAATACTTCTTTTGTTTTAACTATACATCTTAGTATAGCTACCTTTTGTATTTCTCCCCCACTTAAGTTATATATACTGCTATTTTTATATTTTATTAGGTCAAATTCTTCCATCATTTTTATAACTTCTTTATATTTAAAAATAGTTGTCCCAATTAAAATGTTTTCAAAAACAGTTAAGTTTTCAAATAGTTTTACATTTTGACTTAGAATTGATATTTCTTTTTTCATTTTTCTTTTACATTGTTTTGCTAGTACACCATTATAATATACTTCTCCATAAGTTGGTTTTAATATGTTTGCTAAAATATATAAAAGAGTTGTTTTACCACTTCCAATACTTCCTGTTATAAAATATATTTTAGATTTTTCTATATCTTTAGATATATCTTCTAAAATAAAGATTTCTTTATTTTTTACTTTTATTTTTTTATATACATTAACAAGTTTTAAAATATTCATTATTTTAATACCTCACAAATATCTATTTTATATACTTTTTGTTTAGCTATTAAAAGAGATAAGTAGTAAAATGTTATAAACATAATAAAACCAAATAATAATTTTACAAAGTTATAAGTAAAGGTATAGGTAATATTTAAATATTTTGATAAATATACACCTATTTTATTTATTATACATATTGATATAGGTATTGATATTAAAAAGGTTAAAATTATAAATATGGTATATGAATTTATTATAATGTCCTCTATCTTTTTATTTTTATAACCAAATATTTTAAGCATTGATATAAATTTTTTATTTTCATCTACTACTAATAAAGATATAATATTTATTACAATATATGATATTAATAGTGCTATAAAGATTATAAAATAAAGTGCTTTACTATAAAATGTCATACTATTTATAATATTATCTTTTAAAAGGGATAATTTATATATAAAGGAATAGTTTTCATCTTTATCATAATTATTTAGATAGACCATATTATAAATATTTTTTTTAAATCCCATATAGTTACTTAGAGCTTTATTACTTACATAGGCTTCATTATTTATTAGTGATTTTTCAATACCTATTACTTCAAAATATCTATTTTTATTATTTATTTTAAATACTATATAATCTCCATTATTTATATTTAATTTAGCTTTTAAATTTTTATTTATAATAATAGTATTAGAGGTTAGTTTTAAAGTTAAATCTTTATTTTTATCATCTGTTATATCTATATATAATAATTTATCATCAATAGCATTTAAAGTTACTTCTATATCTTTTAGACTTTTTTCTTTCTTATCTTTTGTTAATATTTTAGATGGTTTTATATTTACTTTTAATATGTTATCAGCATTTGATACTTTTTCATTTTTTATAGTATCATATATTCCAATATAAGAAAATTTGTATTTAGAAAAAGTTTTATTTATAACTTCATTAAATATATTATAAAAAGATAATGATACGGTTATTAAAATACCACTTGTTAGAGTTGTTATAAATATAACTATTAATCTTGATATACTTTTTGTCATGTTTAAATATTTTAATTTTTTTAAAGGATCTTTATTCTGCATTATTTTGCTTGTTATTTTAGTTAAAATATTAACCTTATATTTATAACTATCATCTAATAATTTTAGTTCATTTTTACTAAGCATTATTCCTATTAATAAAAGGGTTATAATACTTAAAAATAGAAAAATTATTATAAATTCTTTAAAGAAGTAACTACTTTTTTCTAATGAATTAATTTTTAAACAATAGTTTTTAAGATATATTATACTTAATGGTTTACTTATAATTATGCCTAATATATTACCTATAAAACACCCACATAAGCTTATAAAAAATGGGTATATTAGGTAACTTATAGCTATTTTTATATTTCTATAACCTAGTAGTTTTAAAGTACCAATTTGAATCTTATCTTTTATAAAGGTTTTATATAAAATAATAAAAAGAATTATTATAATAAATGTTAAAAAGAAGTAAAATAAAAAACTTGATAGTGTTTTAAGTACTTTAATATCACCTTTTAAAGTGTAAAGATAATTATCATAATTAGAAAGTTTTTCTATATTTTTTTCAAATTTTAAGATGTTTTTTATATTACAATTATTATAGTCTTTACATTTTATATTATAATATACTTCCTCTTTTTCCTCTATTTTATTATAGTTCTCATAAGTTATAAACGCTATATTATTTTTTTTATAATTAAAAATAGGATTATTATAAGATAGTATGGGATATATATAAAGTGGATGATTCATATAACCTTTTACTTTATAATTTTTGTTATTAAGAGTATAAGTATCATTTATATTTATTTTTTTATAAGTAGCATAATTTTGTAATATTAAAATATCGTCATCATTTATTATTTCATTACCTTTTATAAGATATGGTTTATTTATTGTATGTTTTACATAGGGAAATACTTTTATTATTTCATCATTATTATATATTGTTTTACTTACTTCTTTTTCTATATTTAAATTGTATCTTGTTTTTAAATTTTCTATTATTTCTTGTTCTTTATTTAAAATAAGACCATAATTTTTAAATATTTCATTAATGTTATAATAAATATAATTACTACAAGATGATATGTTATTACATTTTAAATATTCATTTATAATATTAAGTTCTTCATTTTTTAAGGTTTTGTTAGAAAAATAAGTTCTTACTTTTTCATTTTCAAAATCATCTTTTACATCTATTTTTATATTTACTGAGATATCACTTATATTATAATCTTTTATTGTTTTTTCATAACTTTTATTTATTAAGTTATACATTACATTAATACTTGTGTATATTAAGCATGATATTAATACAAGTATTATAATAGGTATTATTTTTGATATATCTTTTTTAATATTTTTTATATTGTTTATAAGTAACATTATCATATATCCTTTTTAACACCTCTTTTCTTTAATAATGTGCCATTCTCTATTTTTATTATGTTAAAGTCATCTAAAATTACATCTTCATCATGTGTTATAAAAATAATTGTTGTTTTATATGTCTCATTTATTTTTTTTAGTATAGTTATTATTTCTTTTTTCTTATCTTTATCTAAGTTAGTTGTTACTTCATCTAAAAGAAGTAATTTAGGATTATTTAGTATACCTCTTGCTAAAGATATTAACATCTGTTCTCCCCCACTTAATTTACTAGGGTACTTATTTATTAAATGATTTATTTTTAAAAGTTTTATTACATTTTCTATATTTTCCTTATTCTTTGCTGTTATAAGTATATTTTCAAGAGCAGTTAAGTTTGGAAGTAAATTACTTTTTTGAAAAACATAACCAATTTCATTTCTTCTTAATGTTAAAATATCATCATAATTTAAATCATTTATAAGTTTTTTTTCAAAGTATACATATCCACTTGATGGATATATTAATAAACCTATTATGTTTAAAAGAGTTGTCTTACCACTTCCATTTGGCCCTAAAACTATATTTATGGAAGACTTTTTTATTTTTAAGTTAATATTATTAAGTATTTTTTTTAAGTAATGTTTTTCTTTTTTTATATAACTTACACCCTTAAGTTCAATTATATTCATAAGCTTGTACTATAAACCTTTCATTAGTATTTATACATGTTATAAGTGTTAATATTTTACTATCTTTAGGGGATGTAAAATAGAAATAATCATTAAGGGTTACTTTATATGTTTTAAAGGTTTTATACTTATAAGTTTTATTTTTAGTTATTATGTATATATAATCATTATTTTTAATATTTAATAAGTTTTTAAATACTAAATTATTATTATGACCCGCTAATATAATATTACCTGTTTTACTTGTAAAATCACTTGATAATTTATGTATACCTACAACATTTTGATTTAAAATATTATCTTTAGTACCTTGTTTTATTAAGTTTTTAATATTTAAAGCTGGTATATTTATGTATCCTTCATAATCATTAGTTAAAGTTTCATCTTTAAATGGTTTACTATTTATATTATCTATATAGGTTATTATTTTAGATGTTTTATGTTTATTATTATAATAGATATATATGTTGTAGGAAAAGATAAAAAATATAGTTATTATAAGTAAAAAAATAATTTTATTTTTCATGTTTTTTCTTCTTTCTACTTATAAATATTAAAACTATTAAACACATTAACATTAATAAATTATTATCAGTAGTATTTTTAGTATTTGGTATTTCTATCTTTTCATTTTCCATACAAACAGCAACTTCCATACCATCTTTATCTATTTCGAAAGTCATCTCTTCATTACTTAAAATATAACCATTTGGACTTTGTATTTCTTTTATAATGTACTCTCCGGCATTTATATCTTTTAAAATAATTTCTCCATTATTATCTGTTAAACCATCAAATATTACTTCATTTGTTTCTTTATATATTATTTTTATTTTAGCATTAGGAAGCTTTTCTTTGGTTTTACTATCTATTTTAACAAATTTTAAACTGCCTTTATATCTTTCATTTGTTATATCAATAGTTATTAGTTTATCATTTTCTAAAACTTCAAAATAGATTACTTCTTCATTTAATTTATAATATTTGCTTGGCTTTATTTCTTTTATATAATATTTACCAAAATCTAAATCACAAACTTTTAGAATACCTTTATCATCTGTCATGCCTTCATATATTAAGTTATCTTTAATATCATATATATGAAAGAGAACATTACTTAAGGGGTTATTACTTGAATAATCTTTTTTTCTTATTTCTAAATTACCTTTTATTTTTTCATTTTTTATTACAAGTTCCACTTCTTTTACTGTTTCATCTATAATTATTTCGTATTCCTTATCATCTTTTTTGTAACCTTTACTGGATTTAGTTTCTTTTACATAATATTTACCATATGGAACATTTATTATTTCCTCTTCATTATTTATTACATAATCTTTTATGTGATTTCTATTTTCATCATATAAAGATATTTTAGTGCCTTTTAAATCATCATTAAAATTATTTGTTTCATCAACTTTTTTAATTTTTATAACACCTTCGTAAACACTTAATGTAATACTTGATTCTTTAAAACTTATATTACCTCTTGATACAATATTTTGAAGAGTACCACTTCTATATAATCTAAAATTATTAGTTACTTTATCTTTAGTAAAAGTTATCTTAACATTTCCTTCCTTTATACCTTCCAAATAAAGAGTATTATCTTTTATACTAGCCTTTACAGAATCATTATCTAAGTTTATTTTATAACTATTTAAAACATTATTAGTGTCTTTAATAGCTATTTTTTGTCCTTTTTCAAGTTTTATGTCCTTTTCATTAAAATTTGGTAACACATTATGATTTTTAACAAGATATTCTAATTCTTTTATTTCTTCTTTGTATAAGTCTTCATCTATTTTGCCATATCTTCCTGTTAAAAACTTATAGGTAACATCTTCTCTTACAGCTTTCCATATTAAAACCTGAGTTATGCCATACCACTTCTTATCTGTATGATCTATTCCATTTCCTTTGTAGCCATAACCATAATAAGCTAAAAGTGATATTCGGTCATAATTACTTGATTTTATCCTTGAGTACTTTATTATATTATTATAACCTTCATATATTGTATGACTACCTGTTACAGCTTCACTTTTAAGAGCCATTTGAACTTCTGGTTCAATACAGTAATATACTTCATTATCATTTGAAGATACGATCTGGATACCATAATAGTGCAAGGCGTCATATCTTACATCTTTTGCAAAGACATTGACTTTTGCTTCTTTATAATATAGTTCGTAAAGTTTACCTTTGTTTTGCTCTGCTAAAACATTAGTTTTTAAAAATATTGATATTACAACTATCATAAAGTAAATTATTTTTTTCATCTTTTTCCATCCTTCCACCAAGTTTTTTTGCTTGGTAAGTAGGACAATATAACAAAATAAAAATAAATGCAAATGAAAAAACTGCATTTTTGAAACGTTTTTTTAACAAAAATACAGTTTTTGCCTAGACAAAAATTAAGTTTTGAGGGGCTTTTTTAAATTTTTGATGTCAAAAATCAACAATCGTACTCAAAATTACGACAAATATCGACAAATATAATATTTTTCTTAAAAAAACACGTAAATTTTACTTTACATGTTAATTATTTTTCATATCTTTACCAGCTTGTCTAAATCTTTCTTTTTCATCTAGTACTTTTTTTCTTAATCTTATAGCATCTGGTGTCAATTCTACATATTCATCATCTTCGATAAATTCTAAAGCTTCTTCCAAAGTAAATTTCTTTGGTGTTACAAGTGTTAGAGCTTCATCAGATCCTGATGCTCTTGTATTTGTAAGGTTTTTATTTTTACAAGGGTTTACATTTAAGTCATTATCTCTATTATGTATACCTATAATCATACCTTTATAAACTTCAGTTGCAGCATCAATTATTAATGTACCACGATCACTTAAATTAAATAGTGAGAATGCCATTGCTTTTCCATCTTCCATGGATACAAGTACACCGTTTTTTCTATGTCTTATATCCCCAACATATGGTTTATATCCTTCATAACTTCTTACCATGATACCTTCTCCTTTAGTATTTGTGATGAAGTTTGAACGGTATCCTATTAAACCTCTTGTAGGACATGAAAATTCAAGTTTTGTATAACTTTCATCATTTGTAATTGACAAAAGATTTCCTTTTCTTTCATTTAAATCATTTATTATAGTTCCTGCATAATCATTTGGAGTTGATATTAGAACTCTTTCAAATGGTTCACATTTTACACCATCAATATCTTTAAATAGTACAACTGGTTTTGATACTGAAAGTTCATATCCTTCTCTTCTCATTTCTTCAAGTAATATTGATAAGTGAAGTTCACCACGTCCTGATACTTTGTAACCATCTGCTCCATTTAATGATTCTACTTTTAAACCAACATTTGTTTCAAGTTCACGGTCTAGTCTTTCTTTTATATGGCGGTTTGTTAAAAATTTACCAGATCTTCCTGCAAATGGACTTGAGTTTACTAAGAAGTTCATTGACATTGTTGGTTCTTCAATTTCAATAGGTGGTAATGGTTCTACATGATTTACATCACAAATTGTATCTCCTATTGAAATATCACTTACTGTTTGTACTGTTACAATGTCCCCATAATAAGCTTCTTTTACTTCACGTCTTGCAATTCCTTCATTTACATATATTTTTCCAACTCTTTGAGTTTCAGTTGTTCCATTATTTTTAGATATTGTAACCATACTACCACTTTTTAATACACCTTTTGTAATACGTCCAACACCTAGTCTTCCTAAATATTCATCATAAGCAAGACTTGATACTTGTAATTGTACGGGATCATTTACATTTCCTTCATATACTTTTGTATGTTCTATAATTGTATCTAAAAGTGGAGTTATATCTTTACTATCGTCATTTGGATCATATTTAGCAATACCATCTCTTGCTGTACCATAAATAATTGGGAAGTCAAGTTGCTCATCAGTTGCTCCAAGTTCTACAAATAAGTCAAATGTCATGTTAACAACATCATCTATTCTAGCATCTTTTTTATCTATTTTGTTAATAAATAAAATTGGATTCAAGTTTTGTTTTAATGCTTGTTCTAGAACAAATCTTGTCTGTGGCATTACTCCTTCTTTACTATCCACTAAAAGAACAACGGTATCAACTGTTTTTATAATTCTTTCAACTTCACTTGAAAAGTCAGCATGTCCTGGAGTATCTACAATATTTATTTTGTATCCTTTATATCTAATAGCACAATTTTTAGAATAAATTGTAATTCCTCTTTCTCTTTCAAGGTCATTACTATCCATTACTTGTGTTCCAACTTCTTCATTATCACGGAAAGCTCCATTTTGTTTTAATAGTGCATCAACAAGAGTTGATTTTCCAACGTCTACGTGTGCAACTACTGCAATATTTATTATTTTATCCATAAAAAAACACCCTCTTCATTTACGAAATCTCTAAAATTATACTACAAAATTAGACAAATTTCAACATTTTGAGTGATAAAATACAAAAAAAGACTAAATTTAGTCTTCTTCTAAATAATTTTCTCCTTTATGAGGTTCTGTTTTTAATAAATCACGGTAAGATTGTTGTCTTAAAACTTCATAACATACAATAGCTACACAGTTTGATAAGTTAAGTGCCCTTACATCTTTAGTCATAGGTATTCTCATACAATTATCTAAATTATCCTTTAAAATACTTTTGGGAATACCTGTTGATTCTTTACCAAATATTAAATATATATTTTCATCTTTATTACTATAATCAAATGATGTATGTGGCTTTTTTCCATATCTTGTAAAATAATAAAATTTACCACTATTTTTACTTAAAAAATCTTCATATGATGGATAAACAGTATATTTTAATTTATCTATATAATTTACTCCACATCTTTTTATTGTTTTATCATTAAGTAAAAATCCTAATGGCTCAATTAAATGTAAATGTGCTCCCGTTGCAACACAAGTACGCATAATATTACCAGTATTTTGTGGTATTTCTGGTTCATATAATACTACATTTATCATACCATATCATATCCTTTTAAAAATTCATTTACATCATCAATATCTGTTTTATCATTTATTATTAAAAAATCAATTATTTTACCCTTATTAAATATTAAAATACTTGGATAATTATTTAATTTCTTAAGTAAGTTTTCTCCCTTATATTCATTATATAATGTTGTTATATTTGATAGTGGTTTTTCATTCTCTAAATTATAATAAATTATTTTTTCATTTAGATTATTATCATCTATATAATTTTTAAAATTTTTAGAAAACATGCGACATTTTTTATCTATGTTGTTACATGTATAAAGTACAAAAAAGTCATTTTCTTTAACCATTGCTTGTAAATTATTATACTTTATTTCATGTATTGATGATGTTATTACTGATGTTTGATATTTTATGTTTCTATATTGTTTTATCCATGAAAATAAGTATATACATATAATAAATGTTAAGACAAATATAAATATTAATAAAAAGTAATTCTTTGTTTTTATTTTTTTCATAAGTATTAAGGCTTCCTTTCTTTTTTATTTTAACATATATTTATTATTAATTAAATAATATGTATATTTTTTTCAATTATTTACAGGTTTTTATTTCTGTTTTTACTTTTTATATAAAAATAGTTAGAAATAAATCTAGCTATTTTTTGTTATTTATAATGTCTAACATATATTTTATAAAGTCTTCTAAAGATGCTGTTACTTTTTCTTCTTGTCCGTATTTTCTATATGTTACTTTTTCTTCGGCTTTTTCATTATCTCCTAAAACTAGAGTATATGGTATTTTTTTTGTTACTGCCTCTCTCATACGGTAACCTAGTTTTTCTTCTCTATCATCTACAGTTGCTCTTATATTATTTTCTTCTAATCTTTTTTTAACATAGTTTGCATAATCACTATGATATTTATTATTTACAGGTAAGATGTTTACTTGTACTTTAGATAACCATGTTGGAAGTGCTCCTTTAGTATTTTCAAGTAGATAAGCAAAGAATCTATCTATTGAACCTAATATAGCACGGTGTAAGACAACTGGTCTTCTTTTAAATCTATCTGTGTCAATATATGTTAAATCAAATCTTTCTGGAAGTAAGAAATCTAATTGACATGTTGATAGTGTAAGTTCATGTCCTATAGCACTTTTTACTTGTACGTCAAGTTTTGGCCCATAAAAGGCTGCTTCTCCTTCGGCTTCAACAAAATCAATATTTAAGTCTTTTAATACTTTTCTTAAAGTGTTTTCAGCTTTTTCCCACATTTTATCATCATCAAAATATTTTTCTTTATTATTTTTATCTCTTAATGACAATCTAAATGATGTTGGAGTAATATTAAAATCTTTGTAAACATCTAAAATTAGGTTTACAACTTTACCAAATTCTTCTTCTATTTGATCTGGTCTTACAAATAGATGGGCATCATTTTGACAAAATGTTCTTACTCTTTCAATACCACATACTGCTCCACTTGCTTCAAATCTAAAGTCGTGAGCTAATTCACCAATTCTTATTGGTAAATCTTTGTATGAGTGTAATTCATTTTTATATACTAACATGTGATGAGGACAGTTCATTGGACGAAGGACAAATTCTTCCCCTTCTCTTTCCATAAGTGGGAACATGTCATCTCTATAGTGATCCCAATGTCCACTTATTTTATATAGGTTACTTGTTGCAAGAACTGGAGTATATACATGTTGATATCCCATTTTTTCTTCTTTTTCTCTTATATATTCTTCTAGTTTATGAAAAATAAAGGCTCCATTTGGTAAATATAAAGGAAGTCCTGATCCTACAAGTTCATGTGTCATAAAAATATCTAAATCTTTACCTATTTTTCTATGATCTCTTTGTTTTAATTCTTCAAGATAATTTAAGTAATCATCTAAGTCCTTTTCATTTTCAAAACAAATACCATATATTCTTTGAAGCATTTTATTTTTAGAATCGCCTTTATAATATGCTCCACTAAATTTTAATAATTTAAAATATTTCATATCTTTAGTACTGTTTTTATGTGGACCACGACAAAGATCTGTAAAATCATCTTGTTTATAGGCACTTATTACTTCATCGGCACTCATATTATTTATTAGATCTATCTTATATGGATCATCTTTAAACATATCAAGGGCTTCTTGTTTTGTTAGTTCTATTCTTTTTATTAATTTATTTGATTTAGATATTTTTTTCATTTCTTTTTCTATTTTTTCTAAATCGCCTTCTTGTAATGTTTCATCTCCTAAATCAATATCATAATAAAATCCATCTTCTATTACTGGTCCTACCCAAAATTTAGCATTTGGATATAAATGTTTTACAGCATGTGCTAAAAGATGAGCACAGCTATGGTTTAAAATATTTAATTTTTCATCTTCTTTTATGTTTATCATTTTAACATTTCTCCTTTTTTATAAAATTAAAACGCCCCTTTATTAAGGAGCGTTATTTACGCGGTACCATCCTACCTTATAACTTAATATTTTTAACGGAATAGCCCGGAATTACTTTTTTTAATTCATCTTCAAGGTAGTAATTATTATAGGTATTAAAAGTTTGCACCAACCACTTTTTCTCTAAATAATACTTTTATAATAATCGTGTCCTTTTCATCGATATATAAGTTAATCTATCACATTTTTTTATAGTAGTCAAGCTTTTTATGATAGATAACATGCTTGTCTTGTTTCACATCCACAAGCTGATGTACGGCATGTACTATAACCACATTCACTGGCTTTACAACCGTAAACAGTATTTGTTGTTTCTTTTTCAACAGTACATGTATAACTATTTAATGTTCCACCTTTAGGACAATAACAATCTGAGTAGTATCCTGAAGCACAATTCCTATATCTACACCATCCTACACTTTCTCCTTGTACGGTTGCATCATGTGTATAATTACATTGTTTTTTATTAGTATTTGGAGGGCATGAAGAACACTCTTCTTTTGTTCCCCAGCTTCCCCAACTAGTACATGTATATTTTCTACATGTTGCATTATAAGTTGATGTTGAGGTTGTTGTTTCTGGATAATTACAGCAAGCTGCCCCACATGCACTATTACTACAGCTTTTATATGTTTCACAAGTACAGCTTTCATTTCTTGAAAGTGTTAATTGTACTTTAGCGTATCCAACATTATCATTTTCATCTTTAGCGTGTATATAATATACGCCAGCTGATGTTTTAGTAAATGGAATGTTTGTTTCTGGTGTTGGTGTTACTGTTATCCACTCTGCCGGAGTATCAGTTGACTGAGTTATTTGATATGCTGCAACTTTAGTATTATCAGTTATTTTAGCATTTATAGTTGCTGTTCCTATTCCTCCTACTATAGTTGGAGTTATAGTTGGTGCTTCATTATCAAGTCCTGTTACTGTTATAGAACATGTACCAACGTTGTCTGCTTTATCTTTTACATATCCTGTATATACTCCGTTTTTACTAATCACTTTAGTATTTGTTGTACTATATGATGTACCATCAAATGAATAAGGTGATGCGGCAAGATCTGTATCTGTTGATGTTATTGTAAGTGTTTTAGAAGCTGCTATTCCTTCTGGAGTTGCTGTTATCATACATGTTGGAGGTATTGTATCTTTTCCTATTAAGAAATATGCACTTATATTACCTACTTTATCTTTTACAAATATATAATAGGCTCTTGTTGCATCATATATGGTATTTGTTGTAACACTTGTATTTTCATTTGTTTGCCAAGATGATGATTTTTCACTTGGAACTTCATTGGTTGCCCCTATATAATAGGCATATGGTCCAGAACCTTCATCTGTTACTTCATATGTTATATAGTTTGTTCCTGAAACACTTGTATAAGAAGCTGATGTTATAACGGGAGATGTATTATCTATTTTTGTTACTGTTATAGAACATTCCCCTAAATTTCCAACATTATCTTTTACATAGGCTTTATATGTTCCGTTTTCAATAACTGTTTTTACTGTTACTGAATCAAATGTACTATTATCAAATGAGTATCCTGATGGAGAAACTCCAGAACCACTATCTTCTGCTTTAACTATAAGTGTTTTTTGTTTAGTCCAAGATGCGTCATCTTCTGTTATAGTACATGTTGGTTTTATTGTATCTAGTGTTATTTTAGCTTGTCCATATGAATCATTATCGAAATATACATAAACTGTTTTTAGGCCATCTCCTGCTTCTAGAGTATAACTTTTACTTGTTGCATAATTTTCCCAAGATGAACTACCACTTTTACAGTCTATATCTTTATTACTATTTTGAGTTATACACATTTTAGTTGCTCCATCTGCATTTATAGTTAGGGTAACATTTGTTGTTTTTGTATAACTTGCTCCATTATTTATTAAAACAGAACCATTTAAGTTTTTAAGGTTATATACTGTTAATACACTTGATACGTCAGTTGCATTATTTCCATTATCTGTTCCATCAAAGATAACATCTTTTTTTAGTTTTAAAGTAGTATCTCCATTTGTTTCTCTACCAACAAGTGTTATTGTATATTTATAGCCATTACTTATTTTTTCTTTATCTATTTGTTTTATAGAAGCAACCTGAGCATTACTTACTATTAGGTCACCTTCTACTACATTACTTTGATTAAAGTCCTTACTGTTGTCATCAGTACATGTTAGTACAAAATATGTTTCTTGATCTTTTGATATATTATTAGCACTTGGTCCAGTAATAGTACATACTGGTTTTACAGTATCAACTCCACTTATTACTATTTGTTTTGACAAGCTTATATTATTACTTGTATCTTTAGCCCATACATAATAAGTACCATTTTGATAAATATTTTTAGTTACATAACTTGTACTATTTGAATATTCCCATGAATCATTAACAGTTGGAGTATCATTACTTGTTTTTATTAAATAACCACTTATACCAATATTATCTGTTGCTTCAATATGTATTTGTTTATATGTATTTGATGCATTAGTATCAGTTGTTACACTTGTTATAACTGGTACGTTTGTATCTTTTTCAAAGGTTAAGTTATCAACATTTACTTTAAAAGCAAATATTTTATCTTCTATTTCTCCAGTTTGATTATTACCACTTGATGTGTATATTACATCACTATCTTCATATTCTTTATCCACCCAAATCCTTAATCTGTATTTATTTGTTTCATTATTTGTTGTACTATTTGGTGTTATAGTATCTGTTCTTAATATATATGAGTCATCATCATTTGGATATTTAACTAAATTTGATACTTTAGTAGGCTCAAGTAAAACGTTTCCATTTTGATCTTCTAAATATACTTTTACATAACTTTTATTTATGTTATTATTAGCAAGTTCTTTTAAATAGATATTATATGTAATTGCATAATTATAAGTATTTTCTATATATGTTGTAAAATCAAAATAAGTTGTTTGACTTTTACCTTCACTATCTGTTAAAAAGGTAGGGTCTTTATATGTTAATGCTGTTGTATCTTCAGTATATCTAAAGATTAATCCTTTTAAGTCTACAGTATGTTCTTTTGTGCCTATAAAATTAACTGTAAAGGCTGCAAAAGATACTCCTGCGATAACAAGTATAAGTATTAATATATAGTAAATTAGTTTAGCTTTCTTTATTTCTTTTATTCTTTTTTTCTTCATATTTTTTCACCCATAACAAAAATTCGTATTATTCTACATAATAATATTATCACAAAACAGTTAATTAGTAAATTAAAATAAATAAAAAAGATTAGAAAAAATCTAACCCTTCTACTTAATTTCTATTATTTTAATATCATAGCTTCCATTTGGACTTTCAACACTTACAGTATCTCCAACAGCATGACCTAAAAGTGCTTTAGCAATAGGAGATTCATTAGAAATTTTTGACTCAAATGGATCTGCTTCTTGACTTCCTACTATTTTATATTGGTCCTCTTCTTCCGGATCATCAACATAGGATATTGTAACTGTATTACCAACACTTATTTTATCATTTGAAACAGATGAGATAATTTTTACGTTATCAATTATAGCTTGTAATTTTTTTATTTTAGCTTCAAGTTCCGCTTGCTCGTTTCTTGCAGCATCATAATCGGCATTTTCAGATAAATCTCCTAAAGCTCTAGCTTCTTTTATTGCCTCTATGTTAGCAGGTCTTTTTACGTTTATTAAATCATCTAATTCTTGTTTTATATCTTCATATCCTTCTTTTGTAAGAAAGAACTCTTTTTTTCCACTCATTTTTTTCACCTCATATAAATTATATACTTGTAAAGAATACTATTTTTTTAGCATTTTGTCAAGTTCTTTAACTATAGATAAACAAAATATTTACATTTTAACTCTTATCATAAAGTCTTTTGTTACTTCTTGTGGTACTTTTATTTTTAATACTTCTTTTGGATGATTAGCAATATCTACTAAATTATTATCCTTATCTTTTATATATTCTATTTTAAAATCTATATCGGTATTACCTGGTCCAAAAAGATTTACAATATCTCCTTTTTTAAAATAGTTTCTTTGTTCTATTATAGCTTCTTTAGTATTTTTATCATAATCTATTACTTGTGCTAAAAAGTCTTGATTAGAGTTTTCTAATCTTCCATTATAGTACTGATCATTATAGTCAACATATCCTTTAAAATACTGACTTGATGATTCTCTATTTGATACACGGTTTAATAGTTTTATATTTCTTTCTATAAATTTTTCATCTTGATTATTACTATAATATGCATCAATTAAGTTTCTATAACAACTATTTACAGTTGCCAAATAATATGTTCCTCTCATTCTTCCTTCTACTTTAAGAGATGTTACATTTATTTCTATTAAGTCTTTTATAAATGTTGATAAGTTTAAATCTTTAGTTGCCATTTGAAATTTAGGTTCTTTATCTTTATCAAGATTAAAACAGAATCTACATACTTGACAGCAACCTCCTCTATTGGAATCTCTATTTGTAAAGTAATTTGACAAGACACATCTTCCTGAATAAGAGGTACACATTGCTCCATGTAAAAATATTTCAAGTTCACATTTAGTTTCATCATATATTTCTTTTATTTCATCTTTTGTAAGTTCTCTTGCAAGGACAACTCTTGAAACTCCTTTATTCATAAAGTATTTTACACTTTCTTTATTAGTTACAGAATCCTGAGTACTTAAAAATATTTTTAAATCTGGTGTTTCTTTTTTTATTATATCTATTAAAAAGACATCACTTATTATAACGGCATCAACATTTGCTTTAGAAAGTTCTTTTAAATATTTTGTTACACCTTCCAAATCTTCATTATGAAATATTATGTTTAAGGTTACATATATCTTTTTACCTAAATTATGAGCAAATGATACTGCTTCTTTTATCTCATTAGTACTAAAGTTATTAGCATTAGCCCTTAAACTGTAATCTTTACCCCCGATATAACAAGCATCTGCACCATAAAGATAAGCAATACGTAATTTTTCTAAATCACCTGCTGGTGATAAAAGTTCTATTTTTTCCATTTTATTTCACCTTATATATAGTTTTTTTATTTAAAAATCCTAAACTTGTATTTTTAAACATTTTAGTTATTTCTTCTTTATCAGTTTTTTGCTTTAACAATGTTTTATTTGCTATATCTAATACTTTTAAAAAGTCTGCATTTTTTATATTTGCTTCATCTAATATTATATATTTAATACCAAATGATTTGAATTCTAAAAGATAATCTATATAATTTAAAATAGTACTTGTTATAAATGCTGTACCAGACTTTTCTTCTCGTATTATACATTTATTATCTTTATCTTTTATATAATGAGTGTTTCCTAATTTTATTTTTTTATAATTTTTAAAGTAACTTGTTACAAGTTTTCTTTTGGAATATGACATTAATTGATATCCAAATACATTTAAAAATAAATCCATTTTAGTATTTTTAGCTATTTCATTTATTTCTTCTTTTGTTATTTCATTTGATAAGACACAGCCCTTTACATTTTCTTTTTCATAATAATTACATGTTTTATAATTAGTAACAAAAAAGTTTTGATTCCAAATAAGAGGTGTTTTTAAGTTTAATTCTTTTTTTAACCTTAAAAGTGCTATATCATAAAATAATATACCCTCAATATTTATGTTGTCTAATTCTTTTAAAATTTTTTTTAGAGGTTCTATATCTTCATTAAAGATGTTTTTATCTATTGATACAAATATTTTTATATTTTTTTTACTTAGTTTTTTCTTTATATATGTTAAACTTTTTATATTTACAATACTTGTTTGGTTAATAGAGTAATCTTTCATACCAAATAAAAAAGCTGTTGCTCCTTTTTCTATATATTTTTGTAAATTATAAATGTTACTTGGTTTTACAACAATTTCCATATTATCACCTTTTCTTTGATATACTTATGCCATCCCCAACATCATAAAATGTTGTTTTATAGGATTTATTATTTATTAAAAATTCTTTATAATTTTTTATTTTTCTTACAAGTCCTCTTAAATCTCTACTTTTTATTTCACTTAAATCTTTATTTGTAAGGCCATGAAAATTAATGTTGTCTGTTATTATAACACCATTATCTTTTAAATTGTTAGAAAATTTTATAAAAAATTCTTCATTTTTACTTTTAGCAGCATCTATAAATATAAGGTCATAAGTATCATTTAAAGTTACATTTAAGGCATCATTAAAAATAGGATTTATTCTACCATCTAATCCTAAATTTTTAATGTTTTTTAATGCTTCTTTATATCTTACTTCATCTTTTTCTATAGTTGTTACTTTTATATTTTCATCTTGAAGTGCCATAAGTATACTTGAGTATCCAATAGCAGTACCTATTTCTAAAATGTTATATCTTTTAGTTTCTTTTATATAATTTGTTAAAAACTTAATGCCATCATCCATCATTATTGGAACATTTTTATCTTTGGCATATTTTTTTATATCAAGTATATAATCATCTACCATTCAAGCCACAACCCTTCATCTTGTAATTTTGATATTGTTTTTTCATGCTCTTCAAATGTTTTAGTAAAATATACTTTGTTATTTTTGTCAGACACGAAATAGTAATAATCTGTTTTTATAGGTCTTAAAACAGCTTCTATTGCATCTTTACCTGGATTACTTATTGGTCCTACTGAAATAAGTTTGGGATTATCTCCCCTTGTATTATAAGGGTTATCATCATCTATATCACTTAATGATAATTCTTCTTCCATAGATTTTTTTACTCCATAATATGAAGTAACACAACTTCCAAGTGGCATATTATCATTTAATCTGTTTATAAATACACTAGCAATAGTTTTAAAGTCTTCTTTATTAACACCTTCACTTTGAGTGATTGATGCTAAAGTTAATAACTTGTGAATACTTAAATTATTTTTTTCTATATCAGTTTTATACTTTGTTAACACTTTATCCATTTCATCTAACATGACATCAAATATGTCTTTAACGTCTACATCATAACTTGCAAAAAAATAAGTATTTGGAAATAAGTATCCTTCAAGTGGATAATATATATCTTTATTTTTTATATCATCTGTTAAAAACCAATATTTATCTATCAAACTATCTATATAGCCTTCATCTTTTAAAGTGTTAAAGACATCTTCCTTAGTATTACTTGTATTTTCTTCGATAATATTCGCAAGAGATAAAACATTTATTCCTTCCCTAAAAGTTATAGCTATTTCATTTAAGTTATGTCCTCCTTGTTTTAAAACGTCAATTACTTCATTTAAGGTCATGGAACTTTTAAAATAGTAACTTGCTGCATATATGTTGTCTGCTTTTTTTAACTTTAAAAATTGTCTAAATACTCTTTCATTTTTTATTATTTTAGAAGCTTTTAGTTTTTCTGCTATTTGAGATGTTGATGTTCCTTCTTCGATAATTATTTGTTTTATAGTATCATCTTTTTTGTCAACTGGACTTGTAAAATAAAAGTAAATAGATGTAAATAATAATAAAACTAAAAGTAAAGGTAATAATATAATTATAAAAAGGGCTTTCTTTTTAATCTTTAACTTTTTCATTTATTATTACCTGCTTCTTCTTGTAAAACCTTTAGAGCCATTTCAATTACTTTCCACTCTTTTTCATTTGTTATTGGTTTTAATTTCATTAATCCTTTTTCTTCATCTTTTGTAAGTATAGAGCCATAAGCTTTTAAGTTTCCTTTTTCATCTGTTTCATTATCTGTATAAGCAAGATAATGAACGCCATCTTTTGAGTCGAATTCTAAAAGTTTATAAAATGTCTTTTTCTCTCCTTTTTCATTAAATCCAATAAACATATCATCTCTTAATGTTTCTTCTTTTAAATTTTCTTCTTTTTCCATTTTTGTCTACCTCCTTTTATCTAAGTAAGACTGAAGTATTATAATTGCTGATTGCCCGTCTATTATTTTTTTTCTTTTTCCTCTAGACATATTACTGCCCTCTATCAAAGCCTGATGGGCTATTTTAGTTGTTAATCTTTCATCCTCTAAAATAACTGGTATATCAACTAATTTTTCTAAAGATTCTTTAAATTTAATTGTTCTTAGGGCACTTTCTCCAATAGTATTATTCATATTTTTAGGAAACCCTAAAATTATTTTTTCTATTTCTTCTTTATTTACAATATCTTTTATTTCTAAAAGTAGTTTTTCTTCTTCTTTATAAGTAATATTTTTATAAAAACTTGCTATAGTATGGGTTCTATCTGTTATAGCTACTCCACAAGTTTTTGTTCCTAAATCAAGTCCTAAATATCTCATTTATAAATCCTTTAAATAACTTTTTAATAGTCTTTCAACTATTTTTTCCCTTTCTATTTTTGATATTAATTTTCTACAATCTTTATAGTTTGTAATATATGTTAAATCTCCTGTTAAAAGATACCCTACTATTTGATTTATACCATTATAACCTTTTTCTTCTAAGTTTCTCTTAACTTTTAATAATGTTTCTGTTATCATGTAATTTTCAAGATCAGAAACATTAAATATCATTGTTTTATCTTCCATTATATTTTTGCTCCTTTTAAAATGTTCATAAGTATTTTATCATATTTTGTAGCTTTTTGGCAATATTGGTTTCTATTTAACATATATAAAGTTCATGTATATTAAAAATAAGAAAATAACTGTTGTAAAAATAATTCCTTTTAATCTGCTATTTTTATCTGCTTTATCTTTTACTCCTAGAGCCATTGTAATTATAATACCTCCAACTAAACCTCCAATATGGGCAAAGTTATCAATAGATGATGATGAAAATCCTATAAGTAAGTTTATTAAGATAACAGGAAGTATTTGACTTGTTATTGTGTTGCCTAGATATATTCTGTAAAAGTAACCAAAGTATAACATAGCTCCTAAAAGTCCAAATATAGCACCACTTGCTCCAATACTTACTCCTCTTGTAAATAACATACTAAATAATGAACCCATTATGGCACTAAATAAATATATTACTATATACTTTGCTTTACCAAAAAAGTTTTCTATTTGACTACCTATAATATATAAGGAATACATGTTAACAAGTAAATGAAATAAGGATACATGAAGGAAAGCACTTGATATTAATCTATAGTAATCTCCTCCTCTAACATATGGTCCATAAAGAGCAAAATTATTTATTAACATGGAATTTTTGTCAAAAAATAAACCATATAAAAATATTAAGACATTTATAGTTATTAACATAATTGTTAATACTGGGGTATTTGATTTAAAGATTTTATTCATTCTATCAACTTCTTCCTTACTTTTTTTATTTATATCAGTTGTTATTTTAGCAAATAATTCTATTCCTTTTTCATCATGTTTTAACTTTTCGTTAATATCAGGAAATGTTTCATATATAAAATTATATTTTTTTAAATCTTCCTCATTTTTTATATTTATACAATCAATATCTTCTTGTGATGTTAACTTTACACTATCTCCTAAATCTGTAAAAATACTTAAAACATTTAATTTAAAATTTAATGTTTTTTTCTTTATATCTTTAACTATTCTTTTTGTCTTAAACATGTCAAATGATAACTGATCTTCATTATGAATATAATTTGAAACAATCCTTATAATTTCATATTTTTCATCCAAGTTTTCAAGCCATATTTCATTTTTTGCACCACGTAATATAACTGGATTATAATTTTTTTCTGTTATAAAGTAATGAAGTAATTTCATAACAATTTCTTCTTTGGTATCTATTTCTATTTGCATAATTATTACCTCTTTTTCTAATTCATTATTATACAACATTTTTTATTATCAAGGAATAGTAAATTAACATTTTACGTAAAATAAAAGTATACTTTTTATAGTTTTGGTATACTTTTATTTATTTTATTCACTTGTTATTTCATTTAGTTTATCATTAATATCACTTAGTCTTTTTTTCAAATATTCATTTTCTTCCATTAAAGATGTGTTAGTATCCTCTAAAGCTTGTATTTCTTCTTCTTTTTCATTTATTATACTGTATAAATCATCTATTCTATCTTGCATATTGGAACTATAGATATTTTCTTCATAATTTTTTATATTTTGTCCTATTTTTTCTATATTAGTTTCATTTGATGTAATTATAATTTCTACATCTAATAATCTATTATAATTATGAATTGTTTTATGTTTTAAGTCATTCACAACTATTTTATACATATCTTTTACTGGTATTTTATATAAATCTTTATGGTCTAACATTATATAATTATTATCTTTACTTATTTCATAATCATTATATTTATTATAATAAGTTATCTTTATATTTATTTCATCTTTTAAATCATTATTTATTTCATATTTTGTTACAGTACTATAAAATCTATCTGTTACTATTATTAAATCATCTTGCATTTTATATGACTTTTCTATAGTCTTTTGTGTTGTTATATTTGATACATTATCTGTAAAGGTTGTATTTACAAATTCAATAGATGTTATGCCTATACCTATTCCAAATGTAAGTAAACTTATAAGCATTATAATAAAAGTATTTTTAACATTAATAGTTTTATTAAATATAATGTAGTATTCAATATATAATATAATTAAATTTATACTTATTGATGACATTATTATAAATAACATACCTATATATAAGACACCACTTAATAAAAGTACTAAATATATTATAAGCATCATACCTAAGAAGACTAATGAAAAGATGAATGGTAGTCCCATAAATATTACAAATATTTTAATAAAGAACATAAATATTGATGATAATACATCAAAGAAATTATTAGCTTTATCTGTTTTTATATCTTTATTTTTTTCTTGTTTTATATTATTTTCTAATGGTTTTTCTACATGTTCTTCTTTATACATTTCTTCATATCTATCTAAATATCTTATTTTATAGATATATGTAAATATAATAACTGCTAAAATAATAAATACTACTTCAAGCAATGTATGCCATATATTAGATAAAATGTATGATGCATTACCTGGGAATATTTCAAAAAAGTCTGTTCCTAAATTATAGATAACATTAAATATTGTTTTACGAAATATTATAAATAATAAAACTATAAATAACATTTCTATAATACATGATAAGATATTTTTAAATGTCATATGTCTTAACATTTCATAACTTCTTTTTATTAAATCTAATATACCGTAAACTAGGTTGCTAATATTATTTTTAGATGTTTTTTTATTTGTAAACTCCTTTACGTTATCATTTGTTAAATCATCTAGTGTTACATTAAATATTTTACATATTTCTATTAATTTATCCATTTCTGGATAAGTGCTACCTCCTTCCCACTTGGATACTGATTGTCTTGATACATCAAGCATATCTGCTAATTGTTCTTGGGAAAGATGTTTTTCTTTCCTTAATTTTTGTAGTTTAGTACAAAATTTCATTTTTCTCACCTCGATAAAAATTCTACTAAAAAATAATATTTCCATCTACCAATTTCTAGTTGTTTTTTGTAAACTAGGGGTTGCATTTACATATATTATATAACTTTTTTAATATTTTTAAAGATAATTTAGTTTTTTTACACAAAAAAATCTATAAAAAGTTTTAGCTTTTTATAGATTCATATTTTATTATTTTACTTCTTTTTTAGAAAATAATATCTTTTTAATAATTCCAAGTCCTAAACATAAAGTAATTATTGATACTAATGTTCCAATAAATGGTACAACTTTTAATAATTCTATAATAACTATTCCAAGTAATATTGCTAAATAATTATTTACATCAGTCTTATTAAATACTTTTCTTATTAAAATATCTCCAAGTAAATAACCAACAAATATTGTTGTAAGATATATCATAATACCATACATTATAAATCCTATTATTGCTAGTGGTATACCAATTATAGTCATTAACATTACAATTAAAAATACTGGAAGTGCTATAAGAATTAAGAATCCTATTAAAGTATCTTTAAGACCATTTACAAAGTTATATTCATTTGTTACTTCTTTTAACTTTTTAAATATATTAGGCCATAGAGCATTTAATATTACTCCAATTAATATAAGTCCTAATAAAGATACTACAAAGTTTTGAATCTTTACTTTAGTTGTTTCTTCTTCTCTTTCTATACCTTTATATGTTTCTACTTTTGTAATAGTAGAATTGTCAATACCTTTAGTATTAGCATTATCATTATATTTTAAGGTACCATTAATTACAACATTATCTCCTAAAACAAGGTTTGATGTAGTTACATAAACATTACCATTAATTACTGTGTTATCAAGATTTAAAGTTGATGCAGCAACATATAAATTACCATTTATAACTGTTGATATAGTAGCTTTATTTCCTGCTAAATAAAAATCTCTTCCTATTTTAGATGTTTTATCTATATTTATAACATTTCCAGCTACAAATAAATCTTTTTCATATTCTCCTTTAATGTCTATTTTATTTCCTGCAACAAAACCATATTCATGTTTTCCTAATATGTTAATGCTATCTCCTGCAACAAAACCAATACCATTTACATTAGCATTATCATAAATACTTGAACCAGCAAAGAATGTACTTCTATTATAGTTTCCTGTAATAGTTAAGTCATCTCCTGCTTTAAAGTTATCAGTTTCATATACTATTTTAGAATCATCTACATTTGTTACATCAACAACTGGTGCGGTTTCATCATCTAAAGAAATAAGAGCAATATCATCATTTTCTAAAGCTTTTACAAATGGTGTTACAAGTAATAATGCAAATACAAATGTTAACAATATTTTTTTAATATTTTTCATATCTTTCCTCCTACCATAATTATACATCTTTATAGGTATTAAATCAATTAAAATAAGGTTTATAAAGTATTTTATGAGATTAATTTACTTTTCTATTTATGCAACATTTTTATATTTATTTTCATTAGCTTTATATTTTTTTTGCAAAGTTATAAATTAATCAATAGTTAATTAAAGGTATACTTGCTAATTCTTATTTTATAAAATATTTAATAATTATAATAGATTATAATAGATAACAAATTAACAAAAAAGGTGCTTTTTATACACCTTTTATAATAAGTTTATCTTTGTATGAAACATTTATAGTTTCATCATTTTTTATAGAACCTTCGATAATTTCTTTAGCAAGAGCTGTTTCAAGTTCTTTTGATACAAGTCTTTTTAAAGGTCTTGCTCCATAATATTCATCATAACCATTGTCAATAAAGTAATCTTTTGCAGATTTATCAAGATTTATTTTTATATTTAAGTCTTTTAGTCTTCCTTCTATCTCTCGTATAATTTTATCTAGGATGTCATATAAAGCTTCTTTTGTTAATTTATTAAAGATAATTATTTCATCAACACGGTTTAAAAATTCTGGTTTAAAGTATTTATTAAGTTCTGTTTTAACAAGTTCATCATGTCCTTCCAAAATATGCTCACTACCAACATTTGATGTCATTATGATAATTGTATTTTTAAAGTCTACAACACGTCCATTTGAATCAGTACACCTACCATCATCTAGTATTTGTAGTAATAGGTTTAATACTTCTGGATGGGCTTTTTCTATTTCATCAAATAGGATAATACTATAAGGATTACGTCTTACAGCTTCTGTTAATTGTCCGCCTTCTTCATATCCTACATATCCTGGAGGAGAACCAATAAGTCTTGAGACAGAGAACTTTTCCATATACTCACTCATATCAATTCTTATCATGTGTTTATAATCATCAAATAGTTCATATGCTAAAGTTTTAGCAACCTCTGTTTTACCAACTCCAGTTGGACCTAAGAATATAAAGGAACCAATAGGTCTATTTGGATCTTTAATGCCACTTCTTGATCTTATAATTGCATTACTTACAAGAGTTAAAGCCTCTTTTTGACCTATTACATTTTTTGATAAGTTGTTATATAGATTTAGTAATTTATCTTTTTCACTTGATATAAGTTTAGTTATTGGAATAGATGTCCATTTTGAGATAACATTTGCTATATCATCACTATCTACAACATTACTTAATAATCTATTTTTATCTTGTTTTTGTAAAGAATCAAGTTCTTTCTCAAGACTTGGTATAACACCATGTTTTAATCTTGCTGCTTGTTCTAGGTCATATCTGTTTTCTGCTTGTTCTAAGTCAAATACAGCTTTACCTATTTCTTCTTTTTTACTTTGTATTTTTTCATTTATATTTTTTTCATTATTCCAATCTGTTTGTAATCTTTCTTGTTCTAATTTTAAATCTTTTAATTCCTTATCTATCTCTTCACATCTTTTAACAGATACAGTATCTTTTTCTTTTTTTATAGCTTCTTTTTCTATTTCAAGTCTCATTATTTTTCTTGTTAAGTTGTCAAGAGATGTCGGTACTGAATCCATTTGTACTCTTATAGTTGCACAAGCTTCATCTACTAAATCTATTGCTTTATCTGGAAGATATCTATCTGTTATATATCTATTTGAAAGTACAGCTGCAGATACTAAAGCTTTATCTTTTATTGATACTCCATGATGGATTTCAAAACTACTTTTTAGTCCTCTTAAAATTGTTATTGTATCTTCAACAGTTGGTTCATGTACTATGATTTTTTGGAAACGTCTTTCTAGTGCACCATCTTTTTCAATATACTTACGGTATTCATTTAAAGTTGTTGCTCCAATTAATTTTATTTCACCACGAGCAAGAAGGGGTTTTAATATGTTACCAGTATCCATACCTTCCGCACCATTGCCTACGATTGTATGGATTTCATCTATAAACATAATAATATTACCTTCGCTTTTTTTCACTTCTTTTAAGACTTTTTCAAGTCTTTCCTCAAATTCTCCACGATATTTTGCTCCTGCTACTAAACTTGCCATATCAAGTTCCCAAATTGTTTTGTTCTTTAAGCTTTCAGGCACATCTCCTCTTACAATTCTTTGGGCTAAACCTTCAACAATGGCAGTTTTTCCAACACCAGGCTCACCAATTAAAACGGGATTATTTTTGGTTTTACGTGATAAAATACGAGTAATGCTTCTTATTTCTTCATCTCTACCAATAACTGGATCAACTTTTCTTTTCTTTACTGCTTCAGTTATGTTACGTCCGTACTTTTCTAGTACATTTTCTTCTTCATTATTATTATTATTATTAAACATATTTATCACCTCACAATTAAATATTATACCACAAAATTAGCACTTGTCAAGTCAAAGTGCTAATTTTTTTAAAAAAAGAAAATACATCTTTTTGATGTACTATTCTTATAGGTTTTTGATGGCATTTATAACACCAAGTTTACCATATTCATAGGTTAATGCTCCTTGTTGATAAGCAATATATGGGTATTTTATAGGACCATCACATGATAATTCTATTGATGAACCTTGGGTAAAACAACCTGCAGCCATTATTACTTTATTATCATAACCTGGCATAGCATCTGGAACTGGAGTTGCAAAGCTATCAATTAAAGAACCGTTTTGAATACCTTGACAATATTTTATAAGTTTTTCTTCATCTTTAAATATTATAT
This sequence comes from uncultured Bacilli bacterium, assembly GCA_934098705.1. GTDB lineage: Bacteria > Bacillota_I > Bacilli_A > RF39 > UBA660 > CAG-611. The sequence goes on from CAKOPC010000003.1 coordinate 141,615, forward strand.
TTTGAACGATATCTACCCTTTCCTCATTGTATTTTGGTTCAACTTCATATCCTAAATCTTCCATTATTTTACTTGTAAAAACGGCTGTTTTTAAGGCACTTTTAATAACGCTTGGGGCAAAAGCTAAACCTTGAAGGATATTTCTATTAGCTCCTAAACTTGGTCCTACTTCCATTCCTTCGCCAGGAAGAGTTAATCTTTCACCGCATAAATCAACTAAATCTTCTCTTCCTACGATATAAGCCCCATTTTTTGCTATTCCTCCTCCTAAATTTTTTATAAGGGAACCAACAACAATATCAGCTCCTACTTCAGTTGGCTCTTGTTTAGTTACAAATTCACAATAACAATTATCTATCATTACAATAGTTTTAGGACTTATACTTTTAATCAATTTTATTACTTTTTCAACCTTATCTAAATTTATACTTTTTCTTACTGAATATCCTTTAGATCTTTGAATTTCTACTACTTTTATAAAGTGTTCTTTTAAAGTTTTCTCTATTTTTTCATAATCAAAGTCATTATTTATTAAATCTATTTGCTCATATAAAACATTAAATGATTTTAATGAACTTTTATTATCTCTTATACCTATTACTTCATCTAACGTATCATATGGCTTTCCACATATACTTAAAAGAGTATCATTTGGTCTTAAAAGAGCAAATAAACATACTGATAAAGCATGACTTCCTGATATAAATTGATTTCTTACCAAAGCTTTATCACATTTAAAAATTGTTTTATATACATTTTCTATTGCATCTCTTCCTAAATCATTGTAACCATATCCTGTTGTTGTATTAAAATGACATTCACTAATGTTATTTTTTATAAAAGCATTAAGTACTTTTTGTGTATTATATAAACATATATCATCTATTTTATTAAATTCATCTTGTATTTTTTTTTCTACTTTACATACTAAATTATCTATTTCCATAACTTCCTCCATCTACTCTTATTATTTCATTATTTATATAAGTATTATTTGAAACAAAATATATTGCTTCTGCTACTTCTTTTGTCATGCCAAATCTTTTTAACATTATTTTATCTATTTCATTTTGTTTAAAGGTTTCATCAAGATTTTTATTCATATCTGTATCTATCCATCCAGGACAGATAGCATTTACTCTTATATAAGGAGCATAATATTTGGCAAAGTTATGTGTTAATGAAATAATTCCAGCTTTTGAAGCGTCGTAGCTTACACTTTCTGGATAATATGTATCTAAAGCATTAGTACTTGCTACGTTTACAACACTTCCAAAGCCTTGATGTCTCATTATTTTACATACATTTTGAAGCATAATAAATGTTCCTGTAAGATCTACATCTATTACTTTTTTAAAGTCCTCTAAACTTAAATTTTCTAAATCATCATCAAGTGATATTGAAGCATTATTTATTAAGACGTCTATTTTGTTAAAGGCCTTTAATACTTCATCAAGCATTTCTTTAACACTTACTATATTACTTATATCGCATTTACATATTAAAGATTTTACTTCATATTTTTTTATTTCTTCTTGTAACTTTTTAGCACCTTCGTAATTTGTATTATAACAAATTACAACATCATAATTATTTTTAGCAAAATATTTTACTGTTTCATATCCTATTCCTCTTGATGCTCCTGTTACTAAAACTACTTTTCTTTGCATAGTACCACTCCCATTTAATGATGATATTATACAAAAAAGCAAAAAAAAAAGCAAGTGTTACCTTGCTTAATAATCAATACTTATAGCTGTTATCGTAACAGAGCCATCTCCAGTATGAGTACTTGTTGTTGTTAGGGCATCTGTTAAATAATTAAAGCCTGTTATACAGTTTAATGAATTGGCAGATGTGTAAACATATCCTGAGCCTCCAGCACCACCATATGTTCTATTATCATCAGCATCAGTATAGTAACTACCTCCACCGTACCAGCCTCCGCCGCCACCTGCAAAACCAGCAGTTGCTCCTGTTTTATCAAATGAAGCTCCTGTTCCAAAGGCTGCTTGGATTATATATTTACTATCAAGACTTACACCACTAGCTACTTGGGTTGTTCCTCCTGCTGTTTGTGTTCCTCCAGTAACAGTTGTTATACCAGCATTTTCTCCTGATGTACCTCCACCACTTCCCTTGGCGTCAAGTCCTCTTGTTCCTGCACCACCGCCACCACCTGCAACAATGATACGATTACAATAAGCAGTTCCACCAACTCTTATATCGGTAGCGCCACCACCTGATACACCTCCAAAGTTTCCTCCATGGTATGTGTAATAACCATTACCACCGCCATTATATCCGCCCTCAGTTGCAGATGAATATCCACTTGTTGAATTTGATTGTCCTTGACCACCAACATATACTTTTAGCAATACATTAGCTGTTGTTGTTGTTAATTTTCCAGAAGAGTATCCCCCATATCCTCCTTTATAAGTTTTAGATGGTTCTGGTTTTTTATAACTTCCTCCAGATGCTCCATAAACTTCTAATTTATACGTTCCTTTATAAGTTAATGTAACCGTATAATTCCCTTTACTTTGATATGTTGCAATACTTGGATTTACCCAATTTGCTTTTATTTCACAGTTTTCATTTCCCATTGTAAAGGTATCATGACTTATAGTAGATGATGTTCCACTTGTAATAGTCCATCCTGCAAAAAGGTAACCATTTCTTACTGGAACTTGTAAATCTTGTGTATTTCCAATAGCTAAGCTTAAACTTGTTTTATCAGTTGCACCATTATAGCTTCCTCCATCTGGATCAATAACTAAAGTACGTGCTGATAAAACCCAAGTTGCCTCAACCGTTACATTTTCATTTCCCATAGTTAAAACATTATTTTCTAATGTAGCGTTACCACTTGTAATAGTCCATCCTGCAAAACCATAACCTTCTTTAGTTGGTGTTGCAAGTACAAATATTTCTCCTTCAGTTAATTTATATGTTTCAGCATTACTGTTGCCATTATAAAGTCCTCCTTTTGGATCTACGACTAAAGTTTTTGTATCTTTTATTTGATCTACTATTTCATATGGTTTATCAATACTACCATTACCATCTAAAATATAACCATTTTTAATTGTTATAACAGGTCTTATTCCAAGACTATCTGTTATTTTATTATAAGCTATAGAACTTGTTGCATTTGATGTAATATTATATAAAATGTTATCTTCTATTTTAGCTGGGGACAATGTATGCCATCCAGTAGAATCAATATATAGATAGTTATCTACTGACTGTTTATTATATACATTACCTGCCATAGCTAATTCATCTGCTTCTATAAGTCCTATCTTACTTGTATAAATATTACTACTATCACATTTAAGTGATGGACTTGTACTTGATATGTTTTTTGTTAATGATGAATAAATATTATTACTACTTGTTTTATCTATACAGAAAGTGGAATCTTTTATATAGTTATCTAAACTTGTTAGATTTGAATTATAAAATGTTTCAAGATATGTTTTTACACTTGATGCATCAAAATAGGCATTATTTGTTGTACTAAAACTTGTTACTCCTATAAAATCATCTAGGATTAGTTTTATACTACCATCTTCATTTATTTTAAGTACTCGCCATATCATACTGTCATTTACATTATGCTTTACAGTAACATCAGCATTAGCACTATTTTTATATGTAAAGTTTACAGCAGTTTTATACTTACCAAATTTAAAGTAATTATTAGGATTTCCTCTAAAGTAATATACATATGAATTGTCTGCACCTTGAGTTTTATAAAGTCCTGATTTTTGAGTTGACACAGTTGGTGCAGTAAGTGAAAAGTTAGGGTTTACATTATTACTTGATACAACTCCACTTCTTGCAATAATTTGGTAACCAGTTGTTTTTTCAGGAAATGATGGTCCTGTTCCTGCAAATGATGAAACAATTACTTTACTTTTAAAATTACCTTCAAAACTTGTTGTATCATAATCTATCCACATTCTTATATTAAATGATTTACTTTCTCCTGATTTTAAATATCCTGAATCTATTAAATAACTTGTGTTTACATCACTTGGTTTATCTATTAAGGTAACTTGTCTAAAATCTGTTAAAAGTGTTGGTTCAAAATAATTATCTCCAGTTAAATATATTTTTACATTACCATCGTTACTACTATTTGATGATGTAAGGGTATTAAAGGTTGTTTCGTAATATGCTTCCAAGTTACAACTGTTTGTTATGGTGTAACTATATGGAGATAACTTTTTTCCTTCTTCATCATCTATTGGTACTTGGTCTTTTAAATTAATGTTATTTAATTCCTTTACATTTACTTTTAAACATCCAGCTTTAACTAAATTGGTTTCTTCTCCTTTTATTAAATAATGCAAATAAGCATAAGATGAACCCCCAACAAGTACTAATGCTATTCCTATGTATAATAAAAGCCTTAATTGATTTGTAAAATGTAAATCTTTAAAAAATGACTTCATTTATACTCCTCCTCTATTTTACGCTATTTTATCATAGATACATTATAACATAAATGAAAGGTTTTTTTAAATATATTTTTTCAATTTTTATATATTTTTATTTTGTTTTATGCTATCCTATATTTAGGAGGTAGTTTTATGGAGTTAAAAAATAGTAAAACTTATGAAAATTTAATGACAGCTTTTGCTGGAGAAAGCCAGGCTAGAAATAAATATGATTATTATGCTAGTCGTGCTAGAAAGGACGGCTTTGAGCAAATCGCAGAAATTTTTGAAGAAACAGCTAGAAATGAAAAAGAACATGCTAAATTATGGTTTAAATATTTACATGATGGTAGTGTGCCTGAAACATTAATAAATCTTGAAGATGCTGCCAAAGGAGAAAATTATGAGTGGACTACTATGTATGATGAATTTGCCAAAACTGCTAAAGAAGAAGGATTTGAAAAATTAGCTTTTCTTTTTGAAGAGGTTGGTAAAATAGAAAGAGAACATGAAAATAGATATTTAACATTACTTAATAATATTAAGGATGATAGAGTATTTAAAAAAGATGGCGAAAGAATGTGGATATGTCGTAACTGTGGACATGTTTATTTTGGAGATAGTGCTCTTGATGTTTGTCCTGTATGTAATCATCCACAAAGTTTTATGGAAGTTAAAAAAGATAATTATATATAATGAATAATATTTATATTTAATATATAGTATGCAATAATTGATAGTGTTGTAGATTTTAATAATAACAAAAAAAGTTCTTAGGTATGAACCTTTATTAAATGGTTACATATTTTTGAACTTTTTATTTTGATTTTATTTCATTTATATAATTATTTACTTTGCCAGCCCAGGTTGTACTTTTATTAGCATATTTATAAGCCATTTCATCAGCTGTTACTAAACCTTTTTGGTAATAATTATAGTATATGTTACTTATAAATTCATCAATTCCTTCTTCTAATGTGTCAAAACTTCTAAAACCGTTAGTACCTTCACAAACTGGAGTACCTTTCATACCTCCAACGTTGTTGCATTCTTTGGTTAAATAACTACAGCCCCATTTACAGCCTGTTTCAAGAAGAGATATAGCAACGACTAAGTATGGGTCCATGCCATAATCCATAGATTTATTAACAAATATGTCAGCTGTTTCTGTTAAACTTGATGATAATGATTTATTTATTTGTTCTATTATTTCTTGTTTTGTTAAGCCATCGTATACAACTTCACTAAATACTGGTTTACCATTTTTAGTTGCCTCAAAAACTAATCTTTTAGAATTATCTGGTATATCAATATTTTTCATGCTTATTTTTTCTTCGATTTCTTTTCTTAAAAGTTCTTTATTATCCTTTTTATATTTATTATATGCATAAAGTGATAGTACTGATAACATTATTATTACTAATGCCAATACTACAACTAAAGTTTTCTTTATTTTTTCTAACATAATTACCTCTTACACGTTCTATATTATATCATGTATCTTAGGTAAAAATCAAATACACCTTTTAAATATAGAAATTAGTAATATGATTGTAGATTTTTATTTAAAATACACTTAATTGACTTAAAATTTAACTTTAATAATATGATATAACTTATAATTTTTATATAAAAAATTGTGTAAGATGTTTTGGGCGTTTTTCAAATTTTTTTTGAAGCTATAAAATCATCTATTTCTTGCCAAGACCTTACTCTTTGTAAATTATTACAATATTTATTGTACTTTGTATCATAAAGTAGTACATCAACATTATTACATTTTAAGACATCTTGACAATTATTAATGCTGTTATCTATAAAAACATTTATATTTTCTCTTTCACAGATTTCTTTTTTGCTTAAAGCCCCCACTACTAATTTATCAAAGGGAATATCATTTTTAGTTAAAAAATCATAACTTACTTTATAAGACCATTCTTTTCCTAAGGTGTTTCTGGCTGTTATAAAAATTATTTTGTTATTTTGTTTTAATTTTTTTATTATTTTTTTAGCGTCTTCATATACTTTTAAGTTTGGTATTACTTCCGGATAATATTTTTTAGCAAATTCTTTATAATAGGCAAGTTTACTTATTATAGTATTATCTTTAGCAAGATTATTTTCAAATTCTAATCTGTCTAAATTATAATATTCACATATTTTAGGTATTATGTCTTTCATAGTATCACAAATTGTATCATCAATATCAATTCCTATATTCATAAAATATCTCCTTTTATAAGTTTTTTGTTATTACGCTTTAATTATATCATTATAAATAGATAAATACTATTGTATTTTAAATTTTTGTGTTATAATATGTTTATTGGAGGGAATATTATGAAAGTTTATAAAAGAGAATTACCTGAAGGAGTTAAAAAACAATTTGCTCGTAATAAGGGTGTTAAGGTTAAATTAGTTAATACTTTATATTTAAAAGATAAGAAGAAAAAAGAAAATAAAAATAAGTAATTTTTTGTGAATACTTATTTTTTTTGTGAATATTTGTCTATATATTATATCTGTGTTTATATGACTTTGTATTATGTACTTGTAGAATAAATCTTCTTACAAGTTTTTAAGATAACATTTTTATATAAAGATTTTATAGATTAATTTTATAACCGTTTGAGATAGTAATTTTTTGCAGAATTTTTAATGGATTTCTGCTGTTGATTTTCCACAAATAAAAATTAGAACAAATGTTTGCAAAAACTATTGACAATACTTAAAATGACTGGTATATTATTTTGTGCGGTTTGGAAATATTTTGGTGATTTTATATTTCATTATATAAATCATCTTATTTTATATTAATACCGCAATTATAACCTGTTGTAAGAGCAAGTGTGATGTTGTAACCACCTATTCTACCATGTATATCCAGCGCTTCTCCTAAAAAATATACATTTTTATTTATCTTGCTTTGGAAATCTTTAGAGTCTATGTATTTCATATCAATACCTCCACCTGTTACATAGGCATTATTTAAATCATCTACTTTAATATTATAATATTTTTTATGTTTTATTATATTTATAACCTCTTCTATATTAGTTTTGGTTAGTTGTTTTATCTTTTCAGCATTTAAATTTAGAGTACTTACTAAATAATCACTAAATTTCTTGGTAAAAAATGTTTCAAAAAATGTTTTTACTTCCTTCTCTTTATTAAAGGTTTTAAGTTTTTGATGTAATTCTTCATAAGTAGTTGTTGGTAAAAAATCGATTTCTATTTCCTTATCATCATTTTGATATATATATTCTCCTAAGGACATAATTGCTTCACCACTTAATCCTTTGTGAGTATATATAAGTGGTCCTGTTGATGTATAGTTTTTATACTTTATTTTAACATCATTAAAACTTGTACCAGCAAGATTTGTTTTTTCACTTAAAATTATTCCCACCTCGCATGGATAAATATTAGTTGTTGGTTGTTTTAACATTTTAGCAAATTTAATATTACTGCCATTTGAACCTGTCATTTTAAAACTACTTCCTCCAGTTGCTATTATTAAATATTTACACTTATATTCATTTTTATTTGTTATAACTTTTTTTGATGTATCATTATTTTCTATTTTTGTAACCTCTTCATTATATATAACTTTAGTGCCATTTTTTATAGATAAATTTAATAATACATTTAAAATATCTTTAGCTTTTTGACTTTTTGGAAATACTCTGTTATCTTTTTCTTCAGTAAGAGGAACATTATTTTTACTAAAAAAATTCCAAATATCATATGGTCCAAAATTATTTAAGGCACTATACATATATTTTTTGTTATGCACATTTTCTAAAAATTCATTATTACTTTTTAGATTGGTTACATTACATCTACCATTACCTGTTAATAATAATTTAACTCCTGGTGTTTTATTCTTTTCTATTATTAAAACTCTTTTATTTTTTATAAAAATAGATGCCATAAGTCCTGATACTCCGCACCCTATAATAATACAATCATACATTTATATCACCTGTTATTAATTTTACAACAAATTAACAAAATTTTATATATTTTATAGTAAAATTGTGGTAAAATGTGGTATAATATGAAAGTTATAAATGAAAGAGGTGTTTTATTTATGGAAAACATATATGTTTTTGGGCATAGAAATCCAGATACAGATAGTGTCTGTGGTGCTATTGCTTTATCTTATTTAAAAAGACAATTAGGAGTAAGAGCTATACCTGCTATACTTAGTAATATAAATAATGAAACAGCTTATGCACTTAATTATTTTAAAGTTAAAACTCCTATGTTTTTAAATGATGTTAAATTAAGAATTAAGGATGTTAAATATAGAAAGAATTACTTTATAAGTGAAGATAAATCTATTTTAGATGCTTATGATTTAATGGTTAAGGAAAACATTAGTAAGATACCAGTTACTACATCTAACGGTTTATTTAAGGGTGTTGTAGCTATGAAAGATATAGCTAAATACTTAATTCTTAATGAAGAAGAGAATAACTTAAATACTACTTATGATTATATTTTAAAAACAATAGATGGTAATACAGTATTAAAGTTTGATGAGGAAATTGTTGGTAAATCATTGGTTGCATCTTATAAAAGTACAACATTTATAGACAATATAAAACTTGATAACAGTAATATTTTAATTGTTGGAGATAGACATAGTATTATTGAATATGCTATAAAAAGTAAAGTTAAATTACTTATTTTAACTGGTGATGAAGTAAGCACTGGAATAAAAGAAGAACACTTAAATTTAGCAATGAAAAACAAAGTAAATATTATTAAGACAAGTCTTTCAACTATTGAAACATCACAAAGAATTAATCTTGCTAATAAACTTTCTAGTATGGATTTAAATTCTAAAATTTTATGTATTGAAGATAATGAAACTTTGGATAACTTTATTAACATTTCAAATAAAACAAAATATAGTTATTATCCTATTGTAAATAAACATAATAAATGTTTAGGACTTATTAAACAAGCTGATGTATCAACAAAGAAAAAGAAAAAAGTAATATTAGTAGACCATAATTCTTTTCAACAAAGTGTTGAAGGTATTGAGGAAGCTGATATTTTAGAGATTGTAGATCATCACAACTTAGGTTCTATAGGAACAAGTATTCCTATTAACTTTAGAAATATGCCAGTTGGTAGTAGTAATACTATAATTTATCAAATTTATAAAGAAAATAGAATAAAGATTCCAAAAGAAATTGCAGGTCTTATGGCATCTGGTATTATATCAGACACATTAATATTAACATCTCCTACAACAACTGACTTAGATGTTAAATCTCTTGAAGCTTTATCAAAAATTGCTAATATTGATTATAAAGTATATGGACTTAATATGCTTAAAGCTGGTGCTTCAATAGATGGTAAAACAAAAGAAGAACTTATATATCAAGATTTTAAAACATATCCATTTGGAAATAGTAAAATAGGTATAGGTCAAGTTTCAACAACAGACCCTGATTTATTTATAAATGATAAGGAAGAATATGAAGAATTATTAAATAATATCGCAACAAATAATGACTATAGCGTATTAGCACTTTTTGTTACTGATATTTTAAATAATGGTTCATATATGTTTTATAATGATAGTGCAAAAGATATTTTATCTAATGGATTTAATGTTGCAAACTTAAAACAAGCACAATTTTTAAAGGGTATTGTATCAAGAAAGTTACAAATTATTCCAGCTATTATGGAACAAGAAAAGAAGTAGAAAAAATTATCTACTTCTTTTTTAATCTATCAAAGATAAAGAAACTCTCATTCTATCCTTTTCAATCGCACAAACAGTAAATGTTTTTATATCTCCAAGTTTTAAAACTTCACTTGGATGTTTTAAATAGTCTTTACTTATTTTAGAAATATGAATAAGGGCATCATCATGAAGACCAATATCTACAAAAGCTCCAAAAGATGTTACATTTCTTATTACTCCTTCTATTTTATCACCAATGTTTAAATCATCTATTGTTAAAACATTACTTTTTAATTTTATCTGTTCTAAATTATCTCTAGGGTCTATTATACCATTTACTAAATTGTCCTTTATCATATTAATTTTATCGATGCTGATATTATATTTTTGAGATACTTTATTATTATCAATTCTATTTATTAATTCACTCATTTGTGGTTTTCCAATGTAGTTTATATCAATATCATAATCACTTAAAATATTGTTAACAACAGCATAATCTTCAGGGTGAATATTTGTTTTATCAAGTGGATTTAATCCATCAATAATTCTTAAAAAACCTGCACTTTGTTCGTATACCTTATCAGTAATTCCTTTTATTTTTAATAATTCTTTTCTTTCACTTATTCTTCCCTTTTTACTTCTGTATGATAGAATTTCATTTGCTCTTTTTTTATCAAGTCCTGACACATATAGTAATATTTCTTGTGAAGCTGTATTTATGTTTACTCCTACTTTATTAACAATTTTATATACCACAAATGATAATCTTTCTTCCAATTCTTTTTGTTTTAAATCATGCTGATATAAACCAACACCAATACTTTTTGGGTCTATTTTTATAAGTTCATTTAAAGCATCTTGAAGTCTTCTTGCTATTGATATAGCACTTCTTTGTTCTACCTTTAAAGATGGAAATTCTTTTTGAGCTAAAGGTGATGCTGAATATACACTTGCTCCTGCTTCATTTACAACAGCGTATTTTACGTTTAAGTTGTTTTGAGTTATTAAATTGGAAACAAAACTTTCACTTTCTCTTGATGCAGTTCCATTACCTATAGATATTATTTCAACATTGTATTTTTTTATTAAATCAAGCATAGTTTTGGTAGCACCTTCAATATCATTTTCAGGCATGTGAGGATATATTACCCCAACTGAAAGTAAATCTCCGCAACTATTAACAACGGCAAGTTTACAACCAGTTCTGTAAGCTGGATCAAATCCCATTACAACTTTTTCTTTTACTTTTGGTGTTAAAAGTAAATTTTCAAGATTATCCCCAAACTCTTTTATACCAACATCATTTGCTAAAGATAATAAATCATTTTTTATGCTTCTTTCAACTGATGGAAAAATTAATCTTTTGTAACTATCTTTAATAAATTCTTTTACATAATTAATAAGTGGAAAATTCTTACCTTTTAATATTTGTTTTTCTAAATATTCAATTATTTTATTATCATTTTTAGAAATTTGATATGAAACTATTTTTTCCTTTTCGGCACGTGATATTGCTAAAACCCTAAAACTTTTAATGGTTTTTATTTTTTCTTTATATTTATAATAATTTTCATATGTTCTTAGTTCATCTTTAGCATCTTTTTTTAATTTTGTTACTACTTCTCCCGTTGTTGTTATATATTCTTTTATCCATTTTCGATATACTGGATTTTCCGCTATTTTATCCGCTATTATATAACCTGCTTTGGTTATTGCATCTTCTTTAGTTTTTACATCTTTTGATAAGTAAGGTGTTGCTATATCTATGGTTGATGTTGGTTTAAATTCCATAATTAAATTAGCAAGTGGTTCCAGTCCAAGTTTTATAGCTTCAGTACCTTTTGTTTTTTTCTTTTCTTTAAATGGAAGGTAAATATCCTCAACTTCGCTTAACTTAGTACAATTTTCTATCTCTTGCTTTATTTTATCTGTAAGCATACCTTTTTCTTTTATTAAATTTATACAAGTTGCCTTTCTATCTTCTAGATTAACATTATATTTATACATTGTTTCTATGCTTCTTAACTCATCTTCATCTAAATTACCTGTCATTTCTTTTCTATATCTTGCTATAAAAGGTATGGTTGAACCCTCTTGCAACATATTTATTACATTTTTAATTCTTGATTCATTTATCTTTAAATTATTACTTATTAATTTTATTACATCATTATTCATTACATTACATCTCCTACCGCAATTATAATGATAACATAAAGTTAAAGTGCAAGCAAAGATTAATTAATTTTTACGAATATTTTTCTAGTTTTTTTAGTTCCTCTTTTTGAAATTTTGTAAACTTTAAATATAATGACAAAACACTACTATCTATCTCATCTAACAATTTGTCTTTATTTTCAATTCCAGTTAGGGTTTCTTTTATTTTATTTATAATAATGGAAGAAGCAATTTTTATATCTTCTTCACTTATTTTCATATTTATTTCTATACCACAACTTAATTTTGTCAAGAAACTAACCTTTTCTGGAGTAACATCATAGTCATCTAAAATATCTGCAATTTCATATTTTAAATCCTTGTAGTTTTTCTTTTCTTTATAAAGAATACTTTTTAACTTGCTTTTTGTTCCTTTAATATTATTTAATATTTTATTTGTGCAATAATAACAAATTTCACAATATTTATACATTTCTTGTAAGATATCAATTTCTTCTGCTTCTGTCATAAAATCACCATTTTTATTATGTAATAAAAAATAATAGTTATACGGATAAACAATTTTTTATAATAATTTATGATAATGATAATAGAATAACAAAAAAGATTTATTTAACAAAGTATAGATAAAACTTTTAAATTTATTAAATATAAATAAAAAAACCTAGTTTTTAGGTTTAATTCTAAATTGGGGCGATATAAGAGGATCGAACTCTTGCATACTAGTTCCACAGACTAGCGTGTTAACCACTTCACCAATATCGCCATTTACAAATACTCCTATATAATAACATTATTTTTTTATTTTGGCAAGTTATTTATGGCATTTTAATAGTTTTTTTGCAATTTAAAAGCCTATAATAAAAATATAATTTGCTTTTTTACCTTCTACTATAAGTACCGTACTTTTTTGTATATAAAATTTTTATAAGTAAATGTTGTGTTATTTGAACCTTTTTTTTGTTATAAGAATACTATATTTTAGGGAGGATATTTATGAATAATTATTTTAATTATAATTATGGTGAAAACTTAAATAATAATTATAATACTATGGGTTTAAATCAAAATAATGACAATCCTTCAGTAGGATTTGAAAGAGGTAATTTATTTGATAATTTGTATGAACCTTACAAAAATTATAAACCAGTTGATTTAAATCCAAAAAGTCAAAAGGAATATTTAATGTATCAAGTAATGATGTATGCTTTTGCATTAAATGATTTAAACCTTTATCTGGATATTAATCCAAATGATAATAACATGATAAATTTAAGAAACAAGTATTTAAAGGAGTACCAACAGGTATTTAATCAATATGAAAATAAGTTTGGTGCATTGGGCGTTAACAGTAATGTTCTTGATAAAGCACCTTGGGGATGGGTTTCAAGCTTTCCTTGGGAGGTAGATAAAAATGTTTAGATATCAAAAAATATTAAGTTATCCTGTTAATATTAGAAAAAAAGATTTAAAAATGGCAAAAGTTTTAGTAACCCAATATGGTGGTGCAAACGGGGAACTTGCTGCAGCACTTCGTTATTTAAATCAAAGATACACAATGCCCGATAATAAAGGAAAGGCTTTACTGTCAGATATTGGAACTGAGGAACTTGGGCATGTTGAAATGCTTTGTACTATGGTTTCTCAACTTATAAAAGGTGCTACACCAAGTGAACTTAAGGCAGCAGGCTTGGATTCACATTATGCAGAACATAAAAATTCTTTGTTCCCAACAGATGCGAATGGTGTGCCTTTTACTGCAGCATATTTTGCCTCAACTGGAGATCCTTTAGCAGATCTTGCTGAAGATATGGCAGCAGAAGAAAAAGCAAGAGCTACGTATGAAAATTTGATTGATTTAACAAATGACCCAGATATTATTGGTCCATTACTATTCTTAAGACAACGAGAAATTGTACATTATACAAGGTTTAAACAATTATTTGATGAATATAAAAATAAAAAAATGTAATTAATTTATATAATGAAAAGATAAAACAAAAAAGTAGACACATAATGATAATATGATCTACTTTTTTGTTTTGTATCTAATTTATATTAATTTTTACTTTAGACATTTCAAGTAAAAGTTTTAATTTGATAAATACATTTTTATTTTGTTTTCACTTGATTTTCAGTTTTTATAAGATAATTGTTAAAAATAATAGCAATAGTTGATATAGTTATCATGATGTAATTGAACTTAAAATAATTAGTATTAAATATATACATATCCTTTAATGTTAAATATTTATAAGCAATTAAAAATATATATAAATATAGAAGACTGCTTAAAATGTTGTTTATAATATTGTAATTTAGCTTGTCATTTTTTTCTAAAAACAGTATAAAAAACGTTATAGTATAAAGTATACCTATTATTAAAAATATTTTTCCAAAAATTTCTATTTTAAATATATTAGGTACTAATATTATATAGCTTACTAAATATAATATAAATAAAAGATTTTTTAACCAATACATTATTTTATCCATCACTTTTACTCTTTAAAAAATCCTTTCTTATTTGTTCTTCTTGTTGAAATAAATCTTTAAATTGTATTCTTAATTCTTCTACACCTTTTTTTATTATATCAGGATATATTGCTCTTGAATTTAATATTGCTTTTTCTATATGCTCAATAGTTACAATTTTTTTATTGTCAAATACTGCTTCCGAAAATGCTTGCGCAAGCATTGTAAGAGGAACATCTGGGTATCTTCCTGATGTTTCATATACTCTGTTGTACTCTTTAGTTAAATCCACAATAAATTCCATTATTTTTTCTTGAATATATGGAGTGTAAGCAAGTTTAGCATTTGCATTAGCTTCAATTTTTGGTAAGGTTCCCATTAGTATTTTTATAGTGTGTTCTCTATCTGGTTCCTCTACTTCTATTTTTGTAAATCTTCTGGCAAATGCCTTATCCCTTAGGATATATCTTTCATACTCAGCAGTTGTTGTTGCTCCTACTACCTTTATATCACCACGACCAAGACCTGTTTTGAACATATTAGCGAAGTCTAAAGAACTCTCACTTGTTGAGTTTACTAAAGTATGTATTTCATCTATAAATAAAATAAATTTTTCTTTGTGTTTTATTTCATCAACTAGAGTTTGTACTTTAGTATCTCCAGATTCTTTTACAGTTCCCATAAGAGATTGTACGTCTATTTTTACAACTGTATAACCTTTTAGGGCATCTGGTACATCTCCCTTTTGTATTTTATAAGCTAAGCCTTCAACAATAGCTGTTTTACCAATTCCTGGCTTTCCTGTTAAAATAACTGATTTATCTGGAGTTAAAAGTACTAAAATTAAATCTTTTATCTCTTCATCTCTTCCTATCGCAGGATTTGTTATATAATTTTTTAAAGTAAAATTATCACCATATTTATCTATTATACTATTAGTATTGTTTTCCATAATATCTATTCACCCTTTTAAGTATAATGGAATTTTGAAATTAATTCAATATATTTTGTTCTATAAATATATTAAAATTTGTTTTTTGGTATGTAGTTTTGGTGGTTTATTAAACTAATATGATAAATTTATAAATGTTAAAATAAAAATTTAATTTGATATATAGTTAAGTAAATTAAGTACTTTATTTTATAGAAATTTAAATTTAAATATAAAATTAAATATTATCTTATTGAAAAATTTTAGTATAATTTTTGTTTTGTATTTAGTTAATAATATTTTATTTGTAAATATTTCATTATTATAATATAATTATAATAGAGGTGGTTTGTTTTATGTATACTTTTTTTACTATACTAGGCATTTTATTTGTTATTACTGCTTCAGTTTTGATAAATTATATATATAAAATCTTTTCTATAAATGCTATTACTAATTTTTTACATCCAACTAATGGCAACCGCGTGATAAATGAAATTAACATTACTGTTTTACCAATAATATTATGGAGTTTTATAGAACTTCCTGTACTTGGAAAAAATGATAATTTTGTTTTTGCAGTAATATTAAACATTATTGTTAGTTGTGCGATTATGTACGAAGTTAAATATGGACTTTATGTTGTTGTTAAACTTGAAAATACATTTAGCGAGGTATTAGCAATTATTATGGCTTCTGTTATTGGACAAGGTGTTGCCTTTATGATTTTAAAATCAATGCCATTCTTTAATTTTACAAATTTTGAATATTTAATTTCAATAATTAGTTTAATTGCAATATTTATTATACATGTTTGCATAGTTTTGGAAATTCCAAATTTTAAAAAAGAAAAAAGTAAATATGAGGAAAAAAGATAATTAAATGCAACAAAAAACTCCATTCCTTTTTGGATATGGAGTCTTTTATTATCTTTTGAAAACATAATATTTTTTCTTGCCACGTCTTATAATATTATACGCTCTATTATTATCTATGATGAAGTTTTCATCATTTATAACATCCCCATTTAAGGAAATTGCATTATTATTTAAAAATTCACGTGCTTCTCTTTTTGATGAAGCAATATTATTATCCACTAAAATATCAATAATTGATTTGTTTTCTAATTTTAATATATTAAATCCTTTAAAGGCAATTTCTATTTCATCATCTGTTAAATCCTTTATATTTCCTGAAAATAAACAATTTGAAATATTTAAAGCTTTGGTATACTCTTCTTCACCATGAACAAATGTAATTACAAATTGTGCTAATTTTTGCTGTGCATATCTTTTTTCTGGATTTTCAAAGTGTATCTTTTCTATTTCTTCAATTTCTTCTTTAGTATAAAATGTTAATTTTTTTAAATAATCTATGATGATGCTATCTGCTGTATTAATTAAATATTGATAAAGTTCATAAGAGGAAGTTTTATTTTTATCAAGCCATAGAGCATTTCCTTCTGTTTTACCAAACTTAACACCATTTGCATCTAAAACAAGTGGCATAGTAAGTCCATATAATTCAACGTCAAATTTTTTTCTTGCAAGTTCTATACCAGTTGTTATATTGCCCCATTGGTCTGAACCTGCAACCTGCAAAGTAACACCTTTAGTTTCATACAAATGTAAAAAATCCATAGCTTGCATTAACATATAAGAAAATTCACAATAGGTTATACCTTCACTCATTCTTCTTTTTATTATATCCTTATCAAGCATATAGTTAACATTTATATATTTACCATAATCTCTAAAAAAATCTATAAAGTTAATATCTTTAGCCCAATCATAGTTGTTAACAACTTCAAATTTAAATATATTTTTAGCCTGATTAGTTAATCCTTCAACATTATGTGCCACTTGTTCTTTTGTAATCATTGGTCTTTCTTTAGAAGGCTTTGGATCTCCAATTAAACCTGTTGCTCCTCCAATTAGTAGAATAGGTTTATGTCCGTATTTTGCAAGCCTACTTGCTATTAAAAATGAACTAAAATGTCCAATGTGCATTGAATCGGCAGTTGGATCAGTTCCAATATAAAATGTTAATTTTTCATTATTAAGTTTATCTTTTAATTCAATATTACTTATATCCTTAATTAAACCTCTGTAAATTAAATCCTCATATAAATTCATAATCCCCAATACATAATCAATTCTTTTGTAATGATTAATCCTTTCTTTTGATTTTTATATTTAAATAAAATATTTTTATTTATCAAAATATAAGTATATTATACAATAAATATTATTTAAAGTCACTAAATTATAAGTTAATTATAAATAAATTAATAAATAAAAATATTTTATAACAAAAAAAAACTTTGCAACGTCCTATTTTCGCTTTCACTATCGTCGGCGCTGAAGTGCTTAACTGCTGGGTTCGGGATGGGACCAGGTGTATCCACTTCGCTATAGTCACAAAGAAAGTTTAGAGAAATTATTCTCTGAAAACTAAGATAATGTATAAATCAAAATATTATTACATTTATTAAACATAAGATTAAATCCTCGATCTATTAGTATCAGTCAGCTTAACATATCACTATGCTTCCACCTCTGACCTATCAACCAGATAGTCTTTCTGGGATCTTACTTGTAAACAATGGGAAAACTCATCTCGGAGGAGGCTTCACGCTTAGATGCTTTCAGCGTTTATCCTTTCCGCACATAGCTACTCTGCAATGCCACTGGCGTGACAACAGATACACCAGAGGTGCGTTCATCCCGGTCCTCTCGTACTAAGGACAACTCTCCTCAATTTTCCTACGCCCACGACGGATAGGGACCGAACTGTCTCACGACGTTCTGAACCCAGCTCGCGTGCCACTTTAATGGGCGAACAGCCCAACCCTTGGAAGCGAATCCACCTCCAGGATGTGACGAGCCGACATCGAGGTGCCAAACAGCGCCGTCTATGTGAACTATTGGGCGCTATCAGCCTGTTATCCCCAGGGTAACTTTTATCCGTTAAGCGACGACCATTCCATACTGAATCGCCAGATCACTAAGCCCTACTTTCGTATCTGCTTGACTTGTTGGTCTCGCAGTTAAGCCACCTATATACCTTTACACTCTACGAATGATTTCCAACCATTCTGAGGTGACCTTTGGGCGCCTCCGTTACATTTTGGGAGGCGACCGCCCCAGTCAAACTGCCCATCAGACACTGTCCCCGAACCGGATCACGGCTCTAGGTTAGAAATCTAATATTTCAAGGGTGGTATTCCAAGGTCGACTCTGCTTAAACTAGCGTCTAAGCTTCATAGTCTCCCACCTATCCTCTACAAAAAATACCAAATTCCAATATCAAACTACAGTAAAGCTCCATGGGGTCTTTCCGTCCTGTCGCGGGTAACCTGCATTTTCACAGGTATTATAATTTCACCGAGCCTATGGTTGAGACAGTATCCAGATCATTACGCCTTTCGTGCGGGTCAGAACTTACCTGACAAGGAATTTCGCTACCTTAGGACCGTTATAGTTAC
>CAKOPC010000004.1 GCA_934098705.1 uncultured Bacilli bacterium
AGTATTTGTAAGACTAATACCCTTACCTTCTTTAAATGATATATCTATCTTACAGTTATTTATTTTATTTTCATTTAATCCAATATATTTTATACCAGTTATACCTGCATAACTTACTCCAACAAATATACTTATTATACCTATTACTAGTAATACTCTTGATACCTTTATTAATCTTTGCTTCATAGCACTTCTCCCTACTTTATATTATTATCCATTATGTATTTATTATACTATAAGACCCCCCCCCCCAAGTCAATACTAGTTTTTTCTAATATACAGTTTTTAACGGTTTTATTTGGCATAAAAAAACATGTAAAACATTTAATTTTACACATTTTTAATTATTTTTTTCTTATTAAGCTTACACTTACTAAATTTTTTTTATCATTTTTTACTTCATTAAAAGCTTCTTTTACTAGACTATAACTTAACTTATTTATATTTTGATTTATTATATCTTTTTTTAGTTCTTTTATAATATCGTTATCTAAATATACTAAAGCAGCTTTTAAATGACATTTATGAGTTAATGATATGGCACTTATATCATCAAAAACTATTAAATTATTAGGTATTAAAAGCAATGTTTTTATTCTTCCTTTTATAGATTTTAATAAATACTGCGTTTTTAAATCTTCATATATATCATTATTTATATTTAGGTAATTTGACATAAGTTTTGCTCCTTCATATATATTTTTATCATTAAAAGTAAAGTTATTGTCTAATAATTCTTGTTCTATACAGGGATTAATAAATAATTCTTCGTATTTTTCATTTTTTATTAGAGTATTTTTTAATGATGTTTTACTTACATTTTTTATAATTTCATTTAAATAAAGTACTTCTGTTCTTGTATTATCTATTAATAAGAAATTACCAAGTATTTTATATTTATCATCTTTATCATTTATTATATTACCTATTTTCATGAGTATTCTTTTATATGATAGGTCAGTTTTTTTATCATGTATATCTTCTTCATATATATACTTTATCATGTTACTACAATAAACGGATATGTCTATTATTCTTTGTTCTGTTAGATTTTCTAATTTATAAATGCTATTTTCTAAATCAATTAATTTTTTTAGGTTTTCTTTTGCTTCTTCATATTTTAATGTTTCATTATTTATTTCATAGTTTGCTAAAAGGTTATATGAATTATATATTTCTTTATCAAGTTTTAATAGTTTTTCTATTAAATCTTTGTCATCTTTTGTTAAGTTCATCAATAGTTCACCTCTTTTGTTTGTTATTATAACATAAACTTTTTGTAATAGCAAAAGTATTAGTTATTTAAAATAATAAAAAAGTTATAAATATGTTTTTGTATTTATAACTTTTTAGTGTTTTTTATAATGGTTTAACGACCTCCGCCGCCTCCGCCACCAAAGGAACCACCGCCTCCGCCACCAGATGAGAATCCTCCACCACCTGATGAATAACTTTCAGCAGCACTTCTTGCACTTGATGCTTGTTGAACCATATTATGAGATATATTATTTAAGACATAGATAGTATTAAAGTCAAAGTCATAATCTTTACTATACTGCATAATTTCTTCTGGATAAAGCCTTTTAAATTCACTTGCTACTTTATTTGCAATACCAAATATCTGGGCAAACATTAAGTATTCTTTCCAAAGTTTTACTGTAATTGCACTTTTTTCTTTAATACGAGTGAACTCTTTTAAATATTTTTTAAGTCCATAAACTCTTTCTGCTTCTTCTTTTAACGTATCTTTTAATATATAATAACCCTTCTTATCTTCTACTTTAGATTCATTAATATATTTATCTCTACCACACTTTTCAAAGCTTTCTGTCATATTTAGCAATTTGGAATAATTAACTTTACTCCATTTTTCAAGTTCATCTGGCTCTAACACATAGTCTTTAGAAGCTTCAACTAAAATATCATAGAACTTCTTTTCACAATTATTATCAAATGTTAAATTATCATATAATATGATTACATCAAGAGTTTTAGTTTTAAAGATTTTTTGTACTTCTCTTTTTTCCAATTTTATTTTATCTTCAAAAAGCCATTTTAAAAACAATGTCCCAAAAAAGTCTGTTTGTCTTATACCAAGCTTGTAGGCTGTTGCAATAAAATATCCTTTAAATATATCTTTATTACATGGTATATCTCTAAAGTTTCTAACCTCTTTGACTATTATTTTACCATTTTTTGTTTCATACCTATATTTTCCGTGTGTTGCTATATATATTCCTAAAATTATAAATATTATAGGCCAAAAAAGGATGCTTAAGATTGATAAAATGGTATGTATTATACTTTTTTTACTGTCATCATAATCATATTTAAAGGTATTTTCTTCAGCCATATTTTTTACATCATCAAAGTTTGTAAATTGTTTGTATGTATTGTCACTTGAAACATTAAAATATTCTTTATCAAATTCTACTAATAAAACAACATAATCACTATTACTTAAGGGTGTGTTTTCTTCATTTGACATTTCAATTATGCCATTTTTTACATAAGCATAACCCTTGTAGCCATATCCCCAAACAGGAAGACTATCACTAAATGATGATGGCCCAGTAACCTTTAAAGTAAAGTTATCTGGCATATTATCTAAATCAAGTATTTTATAATAGATAACCTGTTTATCTTCTGTTAAAAATACAAAGTTAGAAAGGTCATAAGTTACTTTAAATGTATGGTTACCATAGCTTCCCTTGCCAAAGCAAAGTTCCATACCACTACTTGTATAATTTATACCATTCTTATGTTTTTTTTCACTAAGTGAAGCATTAAGATTCCAGTTTGATTCATAAGTAAATAATAAATCATTTTCATATACTTTAAAATTTGATAACTCCATATTACCAAGGTTTTCCATAACCTTGTAAAATTCAGTACCCATATTGGCTTTAACTTGCCATACCTCTTCGATATGAGCATTACCATTTTGATCTAATTTTATATCTATATCTATTTTATTTATATCATCTTCTTTAGCATTACATCCTAACATTAATATAAAAAATGATAGAACACTAAATAAAATATATTTTATCTTTTTCATAAATTTCCCTCGCCCTTTAAAAAAAACTTACCATAAGTAAGTTTTAAAATTTAACTTGTGGTGCTTCTTTATCTTTTTCTAAAGCTTCAAAGAATACGCCAGTTTTAAAATTAGCTATACTTGCAACTATATTTGATGGTACCATTGTAACTTTATTATTGTAAGTTAATACGGCATCATTATAAAATTGTCTAGCATAAGAAATTTTATCTTCAGTTTCTTTTAAATCGTTTTGTAATGAAATAAAGTTAGTATTTGCTTTTAAATCTGGATAGCTTTCTGCAAGTGCAAATAATTTTGTTAATGCTCCTTCAAGTTCATTTGATGCTTTTACTTTATCATTTTCTGTTGTTGCAGTAACATAAGTATTACGTGCTTTTACAACATTCTCAAGTGTTTCACTTTCATGTTTTGCATAACCTTTTACTGTTTCAACAAGATTTGGAATTAAGTCTGCTCTTCTTTTTAATTGTACGTCAATTTGAGACCATTCATTATCTTTTTTGTTTCTTAATACAACTAAACTATTATATGTTGCAACAAACCAAATTAAAATTAATACTATAACTCCTATAATTATTCCTACTATCATAATATCCCTCCTACAATTTAATTATATATAAATTTTTTAAAAAATACAACAAATATAATAAATTATAAATATTTTTTTTAAAGTTTTACATAATAATACTGGTGATTAATTTTATGAATATTGATATAAGAAATGTTATTATTAATAATTTTAAAAATGATAGTAATAAGGAAATGGTTGATACTATAAATGAATCTTTAAAATCAAGTGATGAACTTATACTACCTGGTCTTGGAGTTTTATTTGAGGTGTTATGGCAAGAAAGTTCAAATGATGAAAAATTAGATTTTGCAAATAAGATATTAAAAAAAATAAGTTAATAAATTTTGTTTAACTTATTTTTTTTATTTAGTTCATATAAAATTATACCTGTTGCAACAGCTACATTTAAACTTTCTAATCTTTCGTTTGTTTTTATATATATGTTAGAATCTGTTAATCTTTTTACATCCAAACTTACTCCAGTACCTTCACTTCCCATTACTAAGGCATATTTATTTTGTTGTTTTACATCATGAAGATTTGTACCACTTGTAACATCTGTTCCATATATATAAAATCCTTCTTGTTTTAAATCTTTTATAGTTGATATTAAGTCTTCTTTTATAATATTTATTTTAAATATTGCTCCTTCACTTGCCATTATAACTTTTTCATTATACAAGTTCACACAAGTATCACTTAAAATTATTGTTGTTATATTAAATCCTAATGATGTTCTTATAATAGTTCCTAAATTACCTGGGTCTTGAATACCATCTAACAAAAGGTATCTATCTCCTTCTCTTTTTTGCTCTTTCATCTTACATACTCCTAATATATAGGAATTTGTAAGATTACTTATTTTTTTAAAGACATTTTCTGTTACATAAAATATAGGTATATCTTTAAAGAAATTTGGTATGTCATTTTGTTTATCTTCCCTTATGTATATTTCTTCTAATACACCTTCATTATAAGCTTCTTTTATAATATTTAGGGTTTCAATTATAAATTTTTGCTGTTGTTTTCTATATTTTTCTTGTTTTAATTTATATATTTCTTTTATTTTTTTATTATCTTTACTTGATATTATCATAAAGTTACCACCTTTTATATTACGTTTTTCATTTCTTTTCTTATTTTTTTATATAGCGGTTCATATTTTGATACCATATTCCAAAAGTCTTTACTGTGATTTGGATGTTTTAAATGACATAGTTCATGTATTATTACATAGTCTAAATACTTTTCAGGCATTTTTATAAGTTCTAAGTTAAGCGTTATAGTTTTTGTCTTAACATTACAAACTCCCCATCTTGTTTTCATATTTCTTATTTTTAAGGCTGGGGAAGGTATGTCTTCTTCTATTTGATTATAAATATTATTTAGTCTTTGTAAATAGATAAGTTTTGCTTGTTTTTTATAAAAATTATCTTTATTAAAGCTTCTATTTATAAAGACTTTATTATTTGTAAAAATAATTTGATTTTTTACTATATAGACTATTTCATATTTTTTTCCTTGATATATAAGATAGTTTTCATTTGTTATTTGTTTATTTTCGTATCTTTTTATATTTTCTAAAATCATATCTTTATTATCTAGGACAAATTTTGATATTAAGGTATTACTAACATATTTATTACATGTAATATGTATTTTTAGGTCTTCTTTTACTCTTAAATACATATTTTTATTATTTTTATAGGTTATAACAAGATCATATTCTTTGTCATTTATAATTATAGATGTTTGCATCTTCTTAAGTTTTGTTCTTCTTGCTTTGTTAATATTTCACTTTGTCCTGAAATTGTTTTTATAAATTTGTTTGATTTTACATATCTTCTTTTTTCTTTATTTATATTTTCTGTATTTTCAAAGTCTATATTGTCATATAGTATTTTGTTATTAAAACTTGCAATGTATTTATAAAATTCTAATATATTTATTTTTTGTTTTTTATTTTTTTCATCTGTTTTTTGATAACTTATATAATTTTCCATAATATATAAAAATTCTTTTATATTTACCATGTTTTTAAATGTTTCTTTACTTAAGTTTTCTACATCATTTATTTGATTTTTTAAGTAAGTTAGTTTTTGTGTATAGTTTTTAGGAGTTTCATTTATTTTTTGTGTTATTTTATTTTTATTATCATATTTATATTTTTCTAAGGCATTATCAAGCAGAATTGGTTTAAATTTGTTTAAAAATTCAAAAAAGTCATAACCTTCATTATTAATAAGTTCATCATCACTAAATAAAAGATTTTCTACTTCTTCAAAAAGGTTTAGTGAGGGGTTAGAATTATATAATATGTTTATTAAATCCATATTATTTTCTAAGTAAAAGTATTTATCTAAAAATTTTTTCTTCATTTCTCTATTCATTGTTTTCACCTTCCATATTAAATTCTTTCCATATACCTACCTTTTTTGGATATTTTATAAATGTTAAGTTGTTTTTGGTAACGGGATTTTTAAAACTTAATTTATATGCATATAAAGCTAGTTGTTTGTTATCTTTAATACCATATTTTTGGTCCCCATATAAGGGATGATTTATATTGCTAAATTGTACTCTTATTTGGTGATGTCTTCCCGTTTTTAAGGCTATTTTAACTAAAGTAAGGTTATTTTTACTTTCTAAGACTTTATAAGATAATATAGCTATTTTACCTTTTTCTTTAGTTGTCACTATTGTTTTTTTATTATCAAGTCTTAAAAGGTAGTTTTCTAAAGTACCTTCTTTTTCCTTTAAAGTGCCATGAATTATCGCTAAATACTCCTTATGAAACTTATCATTTTTTATATCTTCGCTTAATCTTTTGGCAGCTTTACTTGTTTTAGCAAAGACCATTATTCCCCCAGTTGGTCTATCAAGTCTATGCACAAGACCTAAATATACGTTGCCTGGTTTATTATACTTTTCTTTTAAATATTGCTTTATAATCGTTAACATATCACAATCTTTAGTATTATCAGCTTGAGATAATATGTTAAAGGGCTTTACTACAACAATTATATGGTTATCTTCATATAAAATTTCTAAATCTTTTCCCATTTTCCTGTTTCTCCGCATGGAAGTACTAAGTTATTTTTACCTAAAAGTCCTATTTCATAACTTTCTACTTTACCTTTATATTTTTTATTTACTGTTAAATTTAATATGTCCTCCAAAACTGTTTTAGAAAGACCTGTTGTATAGGTATTTATTATAAAGAATAAAGGATCATCACTTAATATTTCTGTTGCATCTTTAACAAGGTTAAATAAATCTTTATTTATATCCCATACTTCCTTGTTTTTACCTCTTCCAAATGATGGGGGATCCATAAGTACTCCATCATATTTGTTACCTCTTCGTATCTCTCTTTGAACAAATTTTCTAACATCCTCAACAATATACCTTATATCTTTATCTTGAAGATTATTTAAAACAACATTTTCCTTACATAATGCTACAACACCACTTGATGAATCAACATGCACAACGCTTGCTCCTGCCTTTAATAGGGCAACAGTTGCACATCCTGTATATCCAAATAAATTTAGTATTTTAACCTTTCTTTTACTATTTTTTATTTTTTCTGTCATTATTTCCCAGTTTACGCTTTGTTCTGGAAAAATACCAGTATGTTTAAAGCCCATAAGTTTTACATTAAATTTTAAATCTTTATAATTTATAACAAATGAATCTTTTATTTCTTTTAAATATTCCCAGTATCCTCCCCCTTTATCGCTTCTGTGATAGTAAGCATCTACATTATCAAGTGTTAGTTTATCTTCCCATATAACTTGCGGATCTGGTCTTACAAGGGTATATTTTCCCCATCTTTCCTTTTTATAGCCACAATTCATTTCAAGTATTTCATAATCTTTAAATTCTTTTGCAAACTTCATTTATATCACCACCTTCATTATATAACAAAATATATCATTTTGGCAAAATAAAAATGCCAGATATTTAGGCATTTTCTTTTTCAGTAACAACTTTTTTACCTTTATAACTTCCACATGCTTTACAAACACGGTGTGGTCTAATTACAGCACCACAGCTAGGACATGTTACAACTTCTTTTTCTGTTAAAGCAAGATTTGCTCTATGAGTTCTTCCTCTAGTTTTTGAAACTCTATGTTTTGGAACTGCCATAATATCACTCCTTCTCTTGATATTTGATATAAAAATCAATGCTTTTTAAATTATACAATATATTTTAAAAAAATACAACATTTTTATTAAAAATTTCGTAATTGTTTTAAAAAATCCTTTGATTTTAGGTATAAACCAGTATATCTTGCATAATATTCCTCTAAAAACTTGTTTATTTCTACTTTGTTTTTATCCAAAATATTAAGTTCTTTTATTTTCCCTATATCAACAAATTTAAACATTCTTATAAGTTTTATTGTTTTTAAATCAACAATATATTCATTAGTATAACAGTTTTTACATAAGTAACCCCCACTATCACCATTTAAAGTAATGATATTTTTATTAGAACCACATATACTACATCCTTCAAGATTTGGCATTACTCCCAAAAATTCTAAGTATTTAAGCTCTACAATATTAGTTATAATTCCAGGGTCAAAGCCATCATTTATTTTGATAATAGCACTTATTATAATATCAAATATTATGGTATTATCTGCTTCTTTTAAAACCTGCTTTGTAAGATCCATAAGATAGGTTGCATACCCTATTTTAGTTAAATCTTTTTTAATATTTATAAATTCATTTATAACGTCAACACTTATAAGAGTTGATGAGCCATTTTCTTTATAATAAATATTAAAATAGCCATATGTTAGCTTTTGAGATACACTACGAAGACTACTTTTTATATTTCGGCATCCTTTGGCTATTAATCCTAAAACACCATATTTTTTAGTATATAAGTTTAATACTTTACTTGATTCTTGATAGTTTACATCACTTATTATTATTCCCTCTACTTTTTCTATTTTCATAAATGTTACCACTTTCTAATTGCTTAAAGAATAAATAATATTTATATTCTCCAGTTTGTTTAAATAAATCCCATAAAATACCTTTCATTTATATCACCTATTATTATAATGGTAATATAAGTGCTTTTTTAATCATTATTTATTTCATTTAACTCTTTTATAATACTATCTTTACTTCTCCAGTTTTCAATTACTTTAACAAATAAGCTTAAATATACTTTTTTATTATAATATTTTTCTATATCACATCTAGCAAGACTTCCTATGTTTTTTAACATTTGTCCGTTTTTCCCTATTATTATGCCCTTTAGATTATCTCTATCTACAACAATAGTTGCATCTATTACAATTTTATCTTTTTTAAAATCCATTTTTAAAACGTAACAACCAACAGAATGGGGAACTTCTTGTTTGGTTAAATTAAGTACTTTTTCACGTATCATTTCACTTACCAAGTATTTTTCTGTTATATTAGTAAAATAATCATCATTAAATATTTTGTCTTTTTCATCCAAGTTTTCCTTTATTACTTTTAAAAGTTCCTCTATTGTTTCATCTTTATATGAAGATATTGGTACAATAGATGAAAAGTCATATAGGTCTTTTACTTCAATTATTCTTTTTATTAATTCTTCTTTTTTGATTAAGTCTATTTTTGTTAAAACAAGTATTATTTTACTGTTATCTTGTTTTAATTTTTCTAAAATTTTTCTATCGTTTTTACCAAAGCCACTTGCTATATCTACTAAAAATAAAACAATATCTGTTTCAAATGATGAGTAAGCTAAGTTATTTAAAACTTCCCCTAATCTATCATTTGCCTTTGCTATACCAGGAGTGTCTGTAAAGACTATTTGTGATGTTTCATCGTTATAAACACCCACTATATTATTTCTTGTTGTACCTACTTTATCACTTGTTATAGCAAGCTTAGTTTTTAGTATTTTATTAAGTAAGGTTGATTTTCCTACGTTTGGTCTTCCTACTATTGATACAAATCCTGCTTTCATAAATTATCTTCTCCAAATTCATAAGGACATAAATCCTTTACTTGATATTTTTCACATTTTCCATCTATACTATAACAGATAACAGGCATATCGGGATTAAAAAACTCAACAAATAATTGTCTACATATAAAACATGGTGTTGCAACTTTCATACTACTATTCATTATAGAAAGTCTTTTAAAATCTCCCTTTTTACAGCCATTTGTTATAGCATTTGTTATGGCACTTCTTTCAGCACAAATAGTTGCCCCATATGATGCTGTTTCAACATTTACTCCTTTAAATATTCCTTTGGTTGTTTCTAGAATTGCACTTACTTTAAAATTTGAATATTTACAACTTGCATTATCTAATAAATTTCTTAAATCTTCTTCCATAATTTACCTCTTTATAAATTCTAATATTTTGGGAACATATATCATTATACCAATAATAACTGAGAATAAGGACATTAAAAATACTGCTCCACTTGCACAGTCTTTGGCTATTTTGGCAAGCTCTTTTTTCTCTTTTGTTACTAAATCAACAGTAGCCTCAATACTACAATTTATCATTTCAAGTGATAATATAGTTCCAATTAGTAATGTTACAACTAGTGCTTCCACATAATTAATATGTAATAATATACCAAGTATTATAGCTATTAAAGCCATGATAATCATTACAAAAATATTAACCTCATGATAAAATGCATACTTCATACCTTGATAGGCATAAGAAAAAGAATGTATAAATCTTTTAAAGGTTTTCTTTTTTAGTACTTCTTCTTGCGAATTTACAGCCATCTAATATCATCTCCTGCTTTGTAAACATAACTTTTTCATCTTCTTTATTCATATGATCGTATCCTAACAAATGTAATAGACCATGAACTGATAAGAAACATAATTCTCTTACTAAAGAGTGCCCATAATCATTTGCTTGGGTAATTGCTTTATCAATAGATATATAAACATCACCAAGCACTCTAAAATCATCTTCTTTTTCATGCTTATAATCTTCTAAAGCAAATGTTATAACATCAGTTTCTCTATCAATTTTTCTGTAATCGTTATTCAACTTATGAATATAATCATTGTCTACTATTATAACATTAAAATAAACTTTTTTTAAGTTTTCATGCTTTAAGGCATGCTTTAGAATACGTTTCATATAAAATATTTCTTTAGTTAATTTTTTATCTGTTTCATTATAAATATTAAATTTTTTCATACAACAACAAACCTCACTAATAATAATACTAATATAATTATTGCAACAACAAGTATCCATTCTTGCTTTAATTTTTCGGGAATCTTTAAAGAAAATTTAAACATAATTCTATAAATAAAATAACCTATTAAAGCTCCTGAAATATTTAATAAAATATCATCAACATCAAATACTCTTCCTATATAAAGCTGAGTTATCTCAATAGATGAACTGGCAATTATTGATAAAATGACAACAATCATGGCTTTTTTTACGTTTAGAAAATAGCTTACAAAGAAACCAAATGGTAAAAAAAGAAGCATGTTTCCAAGAATATTTTTGTAAAATAGATACGTACCTGGCATATATCTAAACATTTCTCTAAATGGAATGTAATTTATACCACCATAGCTTACATCTTTTTGGGAAACAACTTGGAATAAACATAGAATATAGATTACAAAAAATAACTTTAATAATTCTTTGTGTAATTCTACTTTTTCTTTATTTATTATAATTTGGGTTATTCTAAAACTTATAATAACTATAACTGATATTACTACCATAGGCCATGTGGTATTTATCATTTCTTTTACTATATCTTTTATATCAACAAGCATAGGCTTTCTCCTTAAGATTACTTTAACTAATCTTCATTTTCTAAATCAGGACTTGGTTCTTTTTCTAAAGCAATGTTTTCATAAACTTTAAAAAACACCTCTAGATATATTTTATCATCAATGACTTCTTTTTTCAAAGTTTTTTGTAATAATATTTTTTCTTTTTCTTTTAAGTTTTTTAATATTTCTTTTCTTGATAATTCTTCCAATGTATTTGTTAGAGTATCTTCATCTATTACTTCTTTTTCATAGTTTATTTCATATTTGTATGATGTGTATAATTTTAGAATATTATTTGAGAATAAAGTTTTATCTTGTTTTAATAAATTGTTTTTACTTGGTATTTTAAATATTTCTATTTCTTGGTTAAATACTCTTAAACATAATCTTTTTTGAGAACTTTTTATTTTCGGCGTTTGTTTTATTAAACTACCATTTATTTTTGTTTTATACCAAACTTCCGCATATATCTTTCCCTTTGCTCTTACATTATTTTTTATGGTATCACCTTTGGTTATTTTGGAACTTACAATTACATCACCTTTTGCTACATAATCACCTTTATTTTTTATTATTTCTCCACTTTCTATATACATATCCTTTATTATACCGTTTTTTAGGGCTACTAAATCATAAATTTTATCATTTGACTTAACATCTTCTTTTTTTCTTTCTATAACATTTATATTGTAATTAGTACCATAATGTTCTATTTCAAGCCACTCTATTTTGTCTTTATTATTATTTTTAATAGTGTCTTTTAATTCTTTAAGTTTAGAAAATGGTTTGGCAACACTAAAAAGGGTTATATCGTTTTTTTTAAGTTCCTCTTTTATAATATTTGTAATGTTTGAACTTGGTGATGTTATATTTATTTTAAATATCATTTTGGAATAGAAATAAATTAAAAGTTGGGATATTGCCATCATAATAATAAATAGTTTATAAAACTTAAAAAGGGATTTATATCTTTTTATACCACTTATACTTATTATTTCTATTTTGTATAGGGGATTTTGCTTTTTAAGCTTTAAAAAATCTTCATAATTTAAAACTAGGATTATGGCATTTTTCTCTAAAACTGCATCAGAAATATTTATTTTGCTTTGTAATATATTATTTAAAATTGTGTAAGTATCTTTGCCTTTTATGGCTATTTTATAATAGTTTTTCATTATAGGTCTTCCATTTTTATTTCTTTTATTTTGCCTGTTATTAAAAGTTCATCATTTACAAATTTGGTTATAAGTAAGTCTTCACCCCTTACAACAATTACTTTATTTAAGGTGTCTATAGATACTTTATTTTTATCAAATATTAATATTCTTTTGTAATTTATAATATTTAGTTTATTTTCATAATATATTATCTTTAATTTATTATCATGAATAACATCAAACATTTTTAAATGCATGTATATCACATCCTAAAAAATAATATGAAAAAGAATAGTTAATTATTAATTTTAGTAACTTGGAGTTTGATTGTTACATTGTATTTTGATGTTTAGTGTTATAAAAGGATTTATGTTGCTAATTTAATATAAATTTTATAGGGTAACTAAATAAAAAAAAGAAAATAGATATAGTTGTAAATCTATTTTCTTCTAATTAGTTTAGTCTGCTTCTTAACCTTTCATTTAAAGATTTCATATCACATCTATTTTTTACAAGTGGTGTTATTTCTTTCATAATGATGCCTAAATCTTTTATGGATGATGGGTTCACCTTTTTAAAAACATCATCTATTATTTTGTTTAATTCATCTTCGGTTAATTGTTCTGGCAAGTATTTTTTTAATATATCTATCTCTTTTTGATATTCATCTACTAAATCTTGTCTACTTGCTTTGGTAAATTCACTTATTGAATCTTTACGCATTTTTATTTGTTTTGATATAACATCTAAAATTAAGTCATCACAACAAGTACGTTTATTATTTATAACTTCAAGCTGTATAGCAGCTTTAACACTTCTTAAAACATTTAGTGTTTCTTTATCCTTTTCTTTCATTGCTTTTATTAAATCTTCGTGTAATCTTTCTTCCATAATTATCCTCCTTATGTAAAAATAAGAGAAAGTTTTTCCTTCCTCTTAATAATTATTTTTATTTCTTTTTTGAGAGTTTCTAATGTTTTTCTTTTCTTCCTCTCTTCTTTTCTTACCTGGTTTATCGTAGAATTTTCTCTTTTTTACTTCTGAAAGGATTCCGTCACGTGAACATTTTACTTTGAAACGTTTTAATGCATTATCTAAGTTTCCTTTTACTGCAACCTCTGTCATGTTTAGACCTCCTTCCTTTTTTCATCTAAAAGTGATTATAGCAAAAAAGATAAAAAAATACAAGTATTTTTAAGATTTTATTGTATTTTTTTGCTGTTTATTCCCTATTTTTCATCTTTTTTTAGGTATTTTTCTAATTTTTTTACATGCTCTTCATGTTGTTCGCTTTCTTTATTAAAGTTCGGTCTTGAGAATATACAGGCATTCTTTAAAAGAAGTGCTAATTTGTATAATGAAGCTTTGTCATATTCTTTTGCTTTGGCATTTAAAAAAATATTATAAATTGTTTCCCACTCTTCAAATGTTAATTTTCCATATAGCAATAATTTTTCAAACCCTTTAACTAAACTTGCAAATAATTCTTTTTGTTCCTTTTCTTTCATACTCAAAATCCCTTTCATTACTTGTTATAACACAAAGGTATTATTTTTTCAAGAAAAAAACTAGGTAATTATTCCTAGTTTTATATACATATTGGTAGCGGGAGAGGGATTCGAACCCCCGACATCATGGGTATGAACCATGTGTTCTAGCCAACTGAACTATCCCGCCATTTGAGAACACATTTATAATAACATAAAAGTTAGTAAAAATGCAAGATGTTTTTTCACTTTTTAGGGAGTTTTTAATTAAAATATATTTTTTTGTCTAGGTAAAAAATGAAATTTGGTGAAAATATTTACCAGTTTTTATTTTAACATTTATAGTTTTTGAAATTTCTAAAAGAAAATTACTGTTTTTAAAATTATAATTTTTATGATGTTGTTTGTTAATAATGCGGATTTTATCAATAATATTTATTTAAAAAATTGTGCTATAATTTGATGTTGTTAAATTTATATTAGTTTAGTAAAGGTAGGTATAAGACATTAATTATCTGTTGTTTTTTTTATTGACATAATGATTTTATCTTTTAAATAAAAAACTGGTTAAAATTACCAGTTCTAATAACTTTCTTTATTTTTATTTATAACAAGTGCTGATCCTAAGACAACAGATAATGCAACTCCCACATAAAGTAATGTGTGTCCTATTCCTGTTTCTGGATTTTCTACTTCATTGTTTACTATATTAGCATCGCCAGAATTAAGTATTTTATAAGCACCATAATTATAAACTGTTGTACTATCTTTTACTGCTTTTATCCAAACTATATAATAATTTCCTTTTACTAAATTATCTTTTGGAATAATATTATTACTTAAAGTTTGCCAAGAAGCATCATTATAATCTTTTATTACTGTTTTTAAATTTGCTTTTTTCATGCCTGATAAAATTTCAGTTTCATAAAAAATTACGTTTGTTTTATTATTGGCATACTCTGTTGAATTATCTTGTGATGTATTTTTTAGTGTTTCATTAGCTTCAAATAATCCTTTATAACTATTTACAACATATTCATCAATTTGACTTCTTATTTCCTCTTCATTTGTTACATCAACTATTTGATAATAAAGTGTTGCACCATCAAGTCCTTTAAGTGTTAATTGTTCGTCACTATCATTATATAGTAATACTGGCATGGCAATTTTATTTCCATCATCTACTGAAATTTCTGTTGCATATACTTTAGATAATCCTAAACAAAATGTAAAAACAAACGCAAAAGTCATAAATAACATTTTTTTCATATTCATTTCTATCACATCCCTATATTAAAATCATATAACATTTTTCATAAAAAGTAAAATACAAAATACTATTTTTAGTCTTTAATATTCATTTTTTGTAAAGTAATTGTCGCTTTTGTACCTTTATCTTTTGCTGATTCATAACTTAAAGTGCCTTTATGTAACTTTATTATTTCTTTTGACATACTAACACCCATGCCTGTACCATGTTCTTTAGTTGTAAAAAACAGCTCTCCGCATTTTTCTTTCTCTAATTTATCCATACCACATCCATTATCTTCAACATTTATGTATATATTTTTACCTTGTACCATTTCATCTATTTTGATAATGCCATTTTGAGATATTGCTTCTTTACTATTTTTTATTAAATTTATAAAAACTTGTTTTAATTTATTGTAATCGCCATCAATATATACTTCTTCATCTTTTAAATTTGTTACTAATTCTATATTATTACTATTTAGCAAAGGCTTTATAGATTCTGCGACATCCTCTATTAAAACATTTATATCCATTATCTCTGGAATTACTTTTATCTTAGTATAATCCGAGAAATCATTAAGGATGGTTAAAGACCTATGTATTTCTTCTTTTATTATTTCTATATATTTTCTTACCTTTTGCATATGATTATAATCTATCATGTCTAGATATCCTTGACATACTGCTAAAGGATTTTTTATTTCATGGGTTATTCTAAAAAGACAGTCCCCTACTTTTTTGGCATGTTCAAATTCCTTTAATGACTTGTTTAAAGAGATGATTTCTTCTCCTTTTTTTAATAATGTTACAGCAATAGTTGTTACAGAATAAAATAATAGTAATGTTATAAATATTCTTACAACTAGTTCATAATCACTTAAATCTGTTTCAAAAACATAAAACATAAAGTAGGACATTATTGTTCCTTTTATAAA
The DNA here is from genome assembly GCA_934098705.1 of uncultured Bacilli bacterium. GTDB lineage: Bacteria > Bacillota_I > Bacilli_A > RF39 > UBA660 > CAG-611. The sequence goes on from CAKOPC010000004.1 coordinate 16,263, forward strand.
TAAAAAGTACATAAAAAATTTTTCGTAGTAGTTATTTTTGCAATAAAAGTAGTTGTATATTATAAAGTATATAATGTACTCTAGTATTATATAATATAAAGGAATACTATAAAGATATGATATTTGAAGTGTTACTATAAATGTCAAAAATATGGCAAGGTCATTTTCCTTTTTTAGAAAGGCTAACATTATTGGTATGTTTATAAATGCTAGAAAAATTATATCATCACAATATGGTTTATATCTATATAGTAGATATACTATAGCAAAATTTACAATGTAGTACATTTTGTTTCGTGAGATGGATGTTGAATTTATTTTGTATGCCGTATATAAAAGGTATACAAATATTGGAAATAATACTATTACTACATCAATAAATATATTATCATAAAACGACATATTTCATCACCAATTTTATTCTATATAATTTATTTGTCCTTTTTTGTCGAATTTTAGCACAAAAAAATATAAAATATTTTTTATTTTATACTTTACATTATTTATGTACTTTAAGTTTCTTTGTTTTGAAATATTATCTGCAACTATTTGTACTATTTTTAATTTTTATACAATTTCATTTCATGTCTTGTATATATTTTTTTAGCTGACCTGATGATGAACCTAAAATTATCTTTAGCTGATTGTCAACTTCAACCATACCTTTGGCTCCAAGACTCATAATGGCATCCTTGTCTACTAAATTTATATTTTTCAAAGTAACTATAAAACGTGAAAGATTAACTTCCGAATCTATTATATTGTCTTTGCCTCCTAAATACTCCACTAATTTATTAAAATCAAGTTTTGAATCTTTTTTATTGACCTTTATTATTGCTAATACAAGTATTAAAAAGATAACAATTAATATTATATATTCTAATTTCATTTATTTATCACCATGTTTATTATATATTATTTTTTTTAAAAAAGAAATACATTTTTAGTTTTTTTGGGTAAAAACAATGTTATATTGTAGCTTATTTGAATATCCTATATTAGGAAATGAAAAAGGAGTGAAAAATAAAAATGAGTGAAAATAATACAAGTTCATGCTGTATTGCTAAAACATTATGCATAATTGCTGAGTTACAAAACAATGCAGAAAAATTTGATTGTGGAGCAAATACTTGTGATAGACGTTTCTTAGGAAATGTATCAACTTCAAGTTTTTGTTTTAACACAAGACCAGTTTCATTTTATACATGTAGTGGAAACTTAATTAGTCTACCTTATAGTTTTAATGGCACTGAAGGAACATCTAGTGTATTTAGAGTAGAAAAAGTTGATGGTTGTTGCTGTGTATGTAGAATTTTGGCTAACAACACTGATGAATCTTCAGAACTTCCTTATGTAGACACAAATAATTTCTTTACACTTAATACAGATTGCGTTAGTATTTTAAGATGTTTAGATGATACCTATATACCATGTATATAAAAAAATTCAGTTTCATTACTGAATTTTTTTAGTTGTTATAAATTGAGACAATGTCATTAACTGGTATAACTTTGTTATTAGATAATATGATATTTTGTCCCATTCTATCTACTATCTTTTCATTATAAACATTGTTTTTTGTTACTATTTTATAAACAATGCCATATTTTTTGTTTATTAGTACATCATTTACAATATTGCGATCATTGCTATTATTTACAGCACTTCTTAAATTATTTTCATTTAAACCAGAATAATATACTCTGTCATTGTTATTTAATTTTTTATTTATACCAGGTTTAAAAATATTAGGCATTTGATTCATATTTCCTCCTCATAATATTTTATGTTTATTATAAATAAAATAATTAAAAATTAGCATACTAATAAGTATGAAAGCAAAAAAACATGTAAATAAAACAATTATTTTCTCACTTATACTATTTTTCATTATAAGTATTTTATCAGTCTATAGCACTTTAGACTTTTTGGCATTTAATCAAAATATTTTTGTGAAACAAATTATTTTTTATATTGTTGGTTTTTTTATTGTTTTTGTTATGATAAAGTGTGATATAAGTAAGATTTTAAAATATAGTTTGTATATATACATATTAAATGTCTTATTACTAATATATGTACTTTTATTTGGAGATGTAATAAATGGTTCTAGGGCGTGGATAAAATTGCCATTTTTTGGTAGCTTTCAGCCTAGTGAATTTATGAAAATCGGGTTAATACTTTACTTGGCTTGGGTTATATGCAAAAATGTTAATGAAGAAAAGAAAGATATTATTATTATACTTAAAAGTGTATTAATATTTTTAATACCAACTATTTTTACATTTTTAGAGCCAGATACTGGGGCTGTTTTAATTTACTTTATAATTACACTATCTATGCTTTTTGTTTCTGGAATAAATAAAAGATGGTTTTTGTTGCTATTCGCTTTGGTAATTTTAATATTTTCTGGGGTAACTTTTCTATTTTTAAGAGAAAAGGAATTATTTATTGAGATTTTTGGTTCAAATTTCTTTTACAGATTTGACAGAATTTTTGACTGGAGTACTTCATCTGGTATGCAACTTGAAAATTCTGTAATTAGCATAGCTTCGGCGGGAATATTTGGACATGGTTTTAATAATATTCCACTTTATTTTCCAGAATTACAAACTGATTTTATTTTTGCATCTTTTGTGTCTTGTTATGGAATAATTGGCGCTACTGTTTTATTTGTTATTTTCATTATTTTTGATAATGAAATATTAAAAATTGGTTATGAAAAAAAACTTGAAACAAAATTAATTGCAACTGGAATATTTGCAGTTTTAGTTTATCAGCAAATACAAAATACTGCAATGACTATAGGGGTGCTACCTATTACAGGTATTACTTTGCCGTTTATTTCTTATGGTGGAAGTAGTCTTATTTCATTTATGATTTTGATAGGAATAATACTTAATGCTGATATAAATATGGATTAGTATGGTATTGATTAGTAATTTTTTTAATAATTACTTTGTTTGTCATTATCATATTCCTTATCTTTATCAAATAACAATTCAAGGTTTTCTTTTCTTATTTTAAATATCATATTTTTATTCCTTTGTTTGCCAGAATATGCGCCACTTCTTGTTATACATGTGCTAATTTCAGTAAAGATTATACCTTTTTCTAAAAGTTTTAGAAAGATATCAAAATTCTTTAATGTGTAAAATATTATTTTATAATATCTAAAAAAATGAGTGCTATCTATAACCTTTTTACTTGCCCAAATAAATGCCAGTTTGTTTAATTTTATTTCTACTCTCTGCCTTAATGTCTCAAAATTAATATAAGATGCTTCTTCAAGTAATTTGTATTTTAAATCATATATATTTATAGCTATTCTTTGTTTTTTGTAATCAATAAATAATTTAAAGAAATATTTATCACTTACTTTGACATAGGTGTTAACAACTAAGTTACAATATAGCACTTTTTTGTCTTTAAACTGATAATCTACAACACCATATTTTTCTTGTAAAGCATTCATTTCAAAAAAATTTGGACCATCAAAGGCTAAGGAAAATAGTGTCAAAGGAAAATGACTATATCTTAAACTTGTTTTTATTTCTATACCGTAATAATCTGGAAAAAACATGTTGTCTACTTCCTTACCTAATAATTTTTCAAATGTTAATCCTGCTCCTCCTGTAAAATTATTAATACCTTTTACATAACCCATATTGGCTATTTTAATAAATTTTTCAAATAGTTCTTCATAATATTTTGTTTCCATAGAGTAATCCCACCTTTTGTCTGGATATTATATATGGAAAAATATGCAAAAAATGTCATTTTTTGTGTTAGAGTAGAAATTGTAAGGACGGTTGAAATAAAAAAAAGACTTTCGTCTAATTAAATGGTGCGGGCAAGAGGACTTGAACCCCCATGGATCACTCCGCTAGATCCTAAGTCTAGTGCGTCTACCAATTCCGCCATGCCCGCATAAATAAAAATGGTGGACCCTGTAGGACTCGAACCTACAACCGTCCGGTTATGAGCCGGATGCTCTAACCAATTGAGCTAAGGGTCCATTGCCATTTAATAATAACACAAAAATATATAAAAAATCAATACATTTTTTGCATATTTTTTAAAAAAATTACTTTTTTTATTAAATTTTTAAAAAAACCAAAAAAATTATTAGTTTTTTTGGTTAAGTACATTTAATAAATTTACTTTAAACATATCTTTTTCTTTATTAGTCTTTGAAATCATTACACCCTTGTATGTTCCAAGTTCACTACGATGTCCTTCTTCTAAAATACTATCAGGTGTTATGTTTGTTAATAAAACAACATTACTATCATAATATACTGTATAATGTAATACAACATCACCATGTACTTTTGAGAATAAAGCATCTGTTGGTAACTTTAATTCGTATGTAGCAGTATTGTCTTGTTTTGATGTTGATACTAATTTGCCTAAAAAATTTCCTTCTCTAATTGATGGATAATATTGAAAGGTCAATCTCTTATAAGCTAACATATTATATTTTCTAACAGATCTTTCTTTTTTTCTAAATTCATTTTCATTAATATATTCAAAATGAAATCCTATTCTCTTATTTTCCATATTACCTACCCCCTATAATACTTTTTGGTAATCTCCTTAATAAGTGTTTAAATTATAACACTTTTTAATAAAAATGTCAAGCTTTTACTTTTTTACTTGCCATAAAACATGTGTAAGGTATTAAAATTATTTATTATTAAGGTATAATGTTTACTCTTATAAAAGTTCCCACTATTATTCCAAGTTTAAAAATCCAATAAATCAAATTACTTAATAATATTATTGTAAATATTGATAATATTAAGTATTTTATTCTATATCGCATATATTTGATTTTATTATCCTTCTTATTGAAGTTCCAAAACTTCTTCCAACTTCTAAAATAGTGTCAATTATTCTTGAAAAAGAATTAATAATACTATAATTAAAATCAAGGCCACCTGTTATACTTTTTAATTCTTTAGCTGTTAATCTTTTCATTTTAATTACAATTTAATGGACGGACAATACCGTCTATTACTCCTATTCCAAAAATTGCACCTAAAATTATACCTGCTATTCCCCAAACTGATAAACCGCCCCCTACTATTTGTTTTAACTCTCTATTCGTTAAATTTTTCATTTTTTTCCTCCTTTATTAAATGAATATTTTTATTTTTAAGTATATATTGTTTGTTGTAAAAATATAAATTACTGTTTCTGCTCGAAATAACTATTACTGTAATATCAAAATTTTGTTTTAAAATCGTTAACAAGTTTCTTTCTTCTTCTTCATTAATATTGATTAAAATTTCATCTAAAATAATCACTTTGGAACCTTTTAATAAAGCTTGCCCTATTAACACTTTACATATTTTTATATAGGAAATACTAGGATTTTTTATTACATTATCCTTTGTTTTATCAAAGTCAAATAACAATTCTATTTTTTCTTTTAAATCCTCGTTTACTACTGATAGTAAAAAATCATATAGTTCTTCTTTTACTGGTTGTGTTGCATATGAAATATACGTTATAAGGTTATCAATTAAATCTTTGCTTATTTGTTTTATATTGATGCCTTCAATTTCTATGTCTCCTTTATAATTTTGACCTTCTTTTAATAACAATTTTAATAATACTGTTTCATTAGAATTTGAATTTTTATTTATAAATATATAATCATTTTTATTTATGGTCAATTCAACATTATCGAACAAATTAGAAATTGACACATTCTTATAGGCAATAGATAAAAACTTATTAAGTCTTATTTTTGGATTAGGAATATTTTTTATACTTTTTAAAAACCACAAAGAATTATTAATTGAGCTATTAGCCATTTCAAACATTATAACTGTTTGACATAAATCATCTAAAAATTGCAAAAACAAAAGATAAATATTATAAAAAATCATAACATTAATAAATAAACTTTCTCTTGTTTTTACCTCACTTGATAATATAAATATAAAAATTATAAAAAATATACTTTCCATTATATCATTAAATAAAGTTATTTTATTGCAACAATTATTATATTTATAGTTAATTTTTAAATATCTTTTAAAGACATCATTATACCTATTTAATACACTATTACTCATATTCAAGTTTTTTATTTGGAACGCTTTATTTAATATACTTAATAAATAATTATACTTACTATTATAACCTTGTTTTAAACATACAAAATTATTATTAATAATAGTCCTGTAAGATATAGCTAAAACAAATTTGATAATTATTAGCAAAAGTAAAAATAGAAAGTACTTATAATTATATATAAGGCTAAATAATAATATTGTAAAGACAAATACTATATCTATAAAATTTGATGAAATAATTTTATTTGTTATTTTTTTAACAGTTTCGATATCATAAATAATGGAAGTGTTAGTGCTTATACTTTTATTATTATCATTATTATACATAAGTATATTATTTACAAAAATCATATCCAGATAGCAACTTATTGTATTATTTAATTTGAGTAATAAATCTCCTTTAAAAAATAAAACATAATTTTTTATTACCTCAAAAGCAACCAATATTAATGCTAAATTTAATGAATTATGTTGATATAAAAGTAGTTCTTTTATAAAAAAATTGAATAACAGCACTATAAAAATGGTAAAAAATTCCAATAATGAAAATTTGATAATTATGATTTTGTGTCTATTAATAATACTATATAAAAAATTTAAAAAAATACTATTTGAACTTGTTTCTTTGGATATTTTTGGCCTTTTAAATATTATATAAACACCAGTAGTTATCTTATTAAAAGCTTTATACGACATTTTTAGTATTCCTATAGTAGGATCATGAATAGTTAAAATTTGTTTTCTATGGTTGTTAGCTAATATTACTATATAATGAAAACAACCATCTTGAATTTTGACATGGGCAATACAGGGAAGATAACCTTGCAGTATGGATGGGCCAAGGTTACTCTTCACTCCTTTTGCCTTTATTTTATTGTATTCACTTATTTTTATTATGTCATAAGCACTAATCCCACCGTCCTTAATTTTTAATGAAGGTATTTTTAATGTTCTATTGAATTGCAAAAAAACAGTTCTAAGCGATGCTATACCGCAATCATATTTTGAATTTTGCAATACATATTTATAGCCCATAATGTTACCTCCATTTGTATTATTAACGGCAAAAGAAAAAAGACCTAAGTCTTTTTAATTTTTTATTAAAATAATCTTAAAATGTCATTAATGGTAATGTATACCATAAGTAACATAAGTAGTATAAAACCAATAGAATGTATTGTGTTTTCAACTTTTGGGTTTACTGGAGAACCTTTTATTTTTTCAATAAATAGGAATAATATTCTACCTCCATCAAATGCTGGTAATGGAATTAAGTTTATGACACCAACATTTATACTTAATAGTGCCATTAAGTAAAGCAAAGCATTTACTCCTTGCGTCTTGTATTGATCCACAATAGAATATATACCAACAGGGCCACTAAGCTTATTTACTGGTAATTTTCCTGTAAATAATGAACCAAGTACAACAAACATCTGCTTAAATATTGAAAGTTCTTGCTTAACTGCAAATTCAAATGATTTAAAGAAACCTTTACTTACCTTTTTTTCTAAAGTGATTCCTACAATATATTTGCCATCATCTGTTTTTTGTGGAACAATATTATACGTTGCTGATTGCCCACTTACCTTTTCTACTTCAAATACTAATGGTTTTTCTAAATCTGCTAAAGTTAAATATAATGATATATCATCTATATATGTAACTTTATGGTTATTTATTGATATTACTTTATCTCCTGCTTCTAGCCCGCTTATTGCTGCGGGATAATTTTCGCTTACATTTGTTATTATTGGGTTAAGGTCAGTTGCACCAAAAATAAATCCCGTTAATAAAAGTAGTAAAAATGCAAATATGAAGTTGTTCCCAACACCCATAAACATAATAAGTAGTCTTTGAAGAAAGCTCTTGTCCTGGATGTTTTTGCCTTTATTTTTTGTCTTGTCATACTCAACTTCCTCGCCGGCCATAGATACAAAACCGCCAAGAGGAATAGCTCTTATTGCATACTGTGTGCCATCTTTGGCTATTTTTTTGAATACTACAGGTCCAAATCCTAAAGCAAATTCGTAAATGTGTACTCCAGCCATTTTAGCAAATAGAAAGTGGCCTAATTCATGAACAAAAACAGTTGTTCCTAAAATTAAAATAAATAAAATTAGTGTAATAATCATTGAAAATCCTCCTTATCACTATAAAATATTTATAAATAACATATATGTAATTACGACAAATATGAAACTATCTAATCTATCTAAAATACCACCATGTCCTGGAATTAAGTTTGAAAAATCTTTGACTTTATAATTTCTTTTTATGCTTGAAAAGAATAAGTCTCCAATTTGTCCCACGATACTTAAAAGTAAAGTGATTAATGTTACATAAATTAAGTTGGCAGATGGGTTAATGACTGTTAAATAAAATGTGCTAGCAATAATTGTTCCAAGTAAACTACCAAATACGAATCCTTCGATTGTTTTATTTGGTGATATTTTCTCGCACAACTTATGTTGCCCTATTAACATGCCAGATACTAAAGCAAAGGTATCGGTAAATATTGTTATCAATAGTAAATAGATAAAATACGTTAGTTCAGTATTTCTTATAATACAAAATAAATTAAATACAACTCCTAAAAAAATAGTTCCGCCTAATATGAAAAGGGCATCATTGATATTGTATTTGCTGTTGTCGTTTATAAATACGATTGGCAAAAAATAGATTGCAAAAATAAGTGTTATAACTTTGTAATCTATAATGTATTGCATTACATTAGTATTTCCAAAATATATCAAAATGATAAGTGCTATATATGAAAATACTTTAAGCAATATAGGAACATCTTTGTCCTCTTTTCTTACTTTGAATAATTCATATAAGGAACAACATCCTAAAATTATTGCAAAAATTTTAAATGGCATGCCGCCTATTATTAATATTGGTAGTGCTATAGCAATCATAACGATTGCACTAATAATTCTAACTTTCATAAAAACACATCCTAACAGTTTAATTATATCACGCATCTTGTAAAAATGTAAACTTATAATTTTATTATTTGTAAAGTGTTTTGTGGTTTGCGGTTTGTTATTTATTGGTAGATTAGGCTACCAGAATAATTTTATGAGTAAATCAGGCAAAATATTATGGTTAGAGGCGTTTTGTGAGAAGTGCTGCTTGATTAATTAGCTAAGGATGAAATAATAATTTTGATTTTGTTTCATCTGGCGAATTTAACATTGTTGTAATAAAAAAAGCAAGGAATTATTTTTCCTTGCGTAAACAATGTTCTATCATACTAATGACAACATTGTTAAATGAGGTATTGTTAGCTATTGAAATTTTTTCAATTTCCTTTACTAAATCTTCTTTTATGTATAAAGATTTGTATACAGATGCTTCTTTACCTCTGGTTTTTTTGATAACAAATTTCATAAAATCACTCCTCACAATTTATTTTATTATATTTATGCAATATATGATATATCAAAAAAATCTAATACATTATTATGATAGCCAAAAATTAAAAAAATATTCGTGTTTTTGGCAAAAAAAATAAAAAAATTCCTACTTATAATTTTTATAGTAAGAATTTCTCTTTTAGTAATAGTATTTGAAATATTTTGTTTATTAGATTTTGTTTCTATTAGTAATTTTGATTGTTAATAGAGTCTATATTTTAAAATACATAGTTAATTAAGTAATCATTTATAGCTCATAAATTTTTTATGGTGCATTTTAAAACATTATTGCAAAATAAAAACCTTGATATACAAGGAATATTTCGTACAATGGTGGCTCCAGCGGGAATCGAACCAGCGACACACGGATTTTCAGTCCGTTGCTCTACCAACTGAGCTATGAAGCCAAATGGCGGTTCTGATGGGACTCGAACCCACGGTCTACTGCGTGACAGGCAGTCGTGATAACCACTACACCACAGAACCATTTGGTTGCGGGAATAGGATTTGAACCTATAACCTTTGGGTTATGAGCCCAACGAGCTACCGGATTGCTCTATCCCGCGATATAAAATTTAAACATGGCGGAGGAAAAGGGATTCGAACCCCTGCGCCGTCGCCGACCTCCTGGTTTTCAAGACCAGTCCCTTCAACCAGACTTGGGTATTCCTCCTTCTATATTTGGTGCCTAAGGCCGGACTTGAACCGGCACGTGGGATTAACCACGCAGGATTTTAAGTCCTGTGCGTCTACCTATTCCGCCACTCAGGCAAAAAAAATGGTGTCCCGCTGGAGATTCGAACTCCAGACCCTTTGATTAAAAGTCAAATGCTCTACCGACTGAGCTAGCGGAACGTAAATATTTAATATAAAATTGGCTGCCTCGGCTAGATTCGAACTAGCGCATGCAAGAGTCAAAGTCTTGTGCCTTACCACTTGGCTACGAGGCAATCTAAGTGGTGGAGGAACATGGATTTGAACCATGGAACCGTTAGGAACAGATTTACAGTCTGCCGCGTTTGACCACTTCGCTATTCCTCCAATAAATGGTGCCGACTAAAGGAATTGAACCCTCAACCTACTGATTACAAGTCAGTTGCTCTACCTATTGAGCTAAGTCGGCAAATAAATGGTGGGCGATGAGAGACTCGAACTCCCGACCCCCTGCTTGTAAGGCAGATGCTCTAACCAACTGAGCTAATCGCCCATATAAACATTTACCGGACACTTACAAATATAATATATTATGAAAAAAAAGTCAATAAGAAAATTTAATTTTTTTCATTTTTTTTAATTTTTTCCTCTTTTATCCATCTATTTAAACTGTTTTTTAATATTTCAAATCCACTGCCAACCTCTTTAATTGGATTATTACTTACCTTTTCCACTTTATAACTTAAATTTTTTATACTCAAATTAACCCTACATTTTTCTTCATCAACACTAACCACCCTTGCCTTTATAGTATCCCCATTATTCACATAATCTTTTATATTTTTTACATAATTATTTGAAATTTGCGAAATATGTATCATTCCCTTATAATAATCATCCAAATCAACAAATGCCCCATATTTTTCAATACCACAAATATTTCCAGTAATAATTTCATTTTCTTTATATTTTGCCATTTTTACCACCAATTACATTATACACTCTTTTTTTTATGTAGACAAATCAAATATAAAAATATATAATTATATTGGTGATTTATATGGAAGAAGAAGTTATAAAAATAATTGATGATTTACGCCCTTTCTTAATGAATGATGGTGGCAATATCGAATTTGTTAAATTAGAAGATAATATTGTATATATTAGGTTACAAGGCACATGCTTATATTGTAACATGCAAGACTTTACAATCAAAGATGGAATTGAACGTATTATAAAGGAACAAATTCCAAATATCAAAGAAGTAAAGTTATATGAAGAGATAATATAAATTGAAAATTATTTATATATCTCTTTTTTATTTAGTTATATGGTATATGCTATAGGTCATATGTTATATGTTATATGTTATATGTTATACATTATATGTTATATGTTATACATTATATGTTATATGTTATACATTATATGTTATATGTTATATGTTATACATTATATGTTATATGTTATACATTATATGTTATATGTTATATGTTATACATTATATGTTATATATTTCTATTTAACTATATTTTACGTTTCATACTTTTATTTACATTACATATATATTTACACTACATTGTATTCATATGATTTTACTTTATATTCATATCATATATTTCATATATCGCTATAATGCATTCATGCATTGTTACTGTATTTGCATTTTTATATTTTCTTTATGCTGTTTGGCACCTGTTGCTTTGCACATATAGTTTTTATATTTTTATGTATTTTTTTTTACAATTTTACATAGAAATCCTCCCTATTTTTCTTATATTTTTTCTTCCTTTATCCAATCTATTTCTGGTATATTATTATTTTCAAAAAATTCAAAAATAACTTGTAACAAATATATATAGTTTTTGTTTTTTGCTATTATTTCATTTATTGCCTTATCATTTGTGTTCTCTTTTTCATATATTATATCTTCATATGCATCAAAGTAATTCGATGGAAACAATGTTCTTGCGATGAATTTAACAATGTTATTTTTATTTTTGGGTACTGATTCTAAATATTTAATGATTGTTTCATTAGTATAATTTTCCTCATATATATATGATTTTATATATTCGGCAACATCTCTTTCTTTATAATCAATAACAAAATTAGTTGGCTTTACAAATTCTAACAAATCCATTTTACAATTCACTCTTTTGTGACTCACATATTTCACATCACTGCTTGATGCCTCATTATTCAAATTGTAGAAACTTATTGCATTTTCCCATATTCCAATATAATAATTTATGGAGTATTGAATATTTGGATATTTTTCCATAATTTGGTAAAATTGATATTCAATATAATCGATTTTTTGAGACCAGTAATATTCCCAATATGACTTGTCTATTTTCTTGTATTGATTATTTTCCACAGTGTAATTAAAATTTATGACGTCTTTATAGGTAATTATTCTATTTTTTATTCTTGGCATTATCATTAATATATAGTAGTTATTTTCAAAAGAAAAAATTTCTTTATTTTCATTTGTTGGTATGATTTTAAACAGTGGAAATCCGTCATTAATCATTTTTTCACTCAAAAGATATATGTCATTAATTTCTTCAATATTTCTTGTATATCTTTCAATGATAAAGTTATTGTTATTATATGAAAAATAATAAGTATCTCCTATTTTACTTATTTTATCATTTGATATGTTAATGTTAAAAAAAAATAAAAGTGCATTTTTCATATAAATTACCTATCTTTCACTTAATTTTATGATTTTATCCTTGATATATGAAATTTTGTTTTATTTATTTTTGTCTATATTTTTCAAGTTTTTTAAAATTTTTGCTATCCAGATTATATCCTTACTGTTAAATGCTTATAAAATACTTATTTTCTTTTTTGTTATGATACACAAAATACAATTTGTTATTACATGCAAAATACAAAATGAATAAATTGTTATTATAAAAATTACTAAAAAATAAATTAATACGTAAAAAATGCAAGTATTAATCTTATCCTTGCATTTTATCTTTTTCTTTATTAATAATTATCTAGTGAAACTTGATACTTCATCTTCAGTTTCTCTAAATTTTGCAAATATATTTTCAACAGATGTTGGCTTTTTTGCAACTTCTGGCTCGCCACGTAATTCTTTTGGAATACGTGCTAACATTTCTGCATATTTTGTTTTACTTGCTTCTTCTTCTGCCTTTTCTTTTGCTTCTCTTTCTACTCTTTCTTGTTCTCTTCTTATTTCTGCTTCTTTCATTGCTTTAGCATAGGCATCAAGTTGTGTTGCTTGTTTTGCAGCATTTGCGACAACGTCTGCACTTTCTTTTTTCTTACTTAAGATAATTTCTTTTTTCGCTTCATTTGCTGTCATTTTTTCTTGAATTTCTCTTAATTTTTGCTCTAAATCAACATGTTCTCTGTCATTTTCTTCTATCTGTACATCAAACTCTTCAACTTTTGATATTCCTTGTTTATAAACTGTATAAGCATATGTACCTGCTTCAGTTTTCTTAAATGCTTCTTTTAATTTTTCTAGTGGATCCATTTTTTCATATAATCTATCATAGTCATATCTTGAATCTTTTGCTTTTTCTCCATATAGAGCTGCTGTTATAGAGTTAAATGTTTGTGAATATGGTTCTCTTTTTTCTTCTTTTGACATTTCGTTAGTAACGTTATTAATATTACTTGTCATATTATTACTAATATTAGTGTTACTACTAGTGTTATTTACTGGCTCTTCTATTTCAAAAGAGTATCTATGTGGTTCCATATTTGGTTTTACTTCTTCCACTTTTTCTTCTTGTTTTTCTTCTTCTTGTGGAACCATAGTTACTTTAGGAATTTCATTTATTTGTGGTGTTGGTTGCATCATTTGTTCAACATTATTAACAGGTGCTTGAGTACTCATAATGGCTTCTTTTCTTATTTCTTTTATAGTTTCTTCAACCTGAGCACTTTTTGCCTTTATTTTTTTTACAGTACTGCCAGCAACTTCTACTCCTTCTTTTCCATCAAAAACATTGGTAAATATTACGAATGTCATTCCTTCGCTTCCATAAACTATTTCATGTCTCATAAATATTTCCTCCTCGTTACATTTCTTTCTTAATAAGTGTTCTTAAAACTGCTTTTATTTTTTCCCACTCATCATCACCAGAAACTCCTAAAAATTTATAATTTTCTCCCTCTTTTTTTACTTCTGTAACATATATTGTCATATTTTTACTTTCATCTATTTCATTTTTTGTATATACAAGGTATTGTTTTTTTGTATCACTAAATTCAAAAGAAATAACTTCTTCTACTTGTTCTTTTGTTCCATCCGCTTTATTTATTGTTATTATTCTTTTTTCGTTCATAAATTCATATCCTCCTAATATTCTATATAATTTATAATATCACACCAAAATAAAAAATACAATAATTTTAGTGTATTTTTATTACATTTTTTTCAAAAGAAACCACTTACAACCGTAAGAACAGTAGTTTTTTAGATAGTTGTCAAGGTTTTTTATATCGTTCATTTCTTTACAATTTTTATTGTTACTGTCATAAAATCCTTTAAATCGTATTTTGCCATAGGAAAAGTCTCCAAATATATAATCAAATGGCATAAAATAATCTGTTATAGTATCTTTTACAAGTGATTCTTCAAAAGCTTTAAAGGGATCTTCTTGAAGTGTGTATTCTTTGTTATTTATTATAATATTTCTCATGTTTTCACCTAATACGATTATATTATAAGTTTTTAATTTATTCAAGTGGTAGTGAGTACTCATTCGAATTTTTTTCTATTCCATAACCATAGTATGACGGGATTTTACCGTTTATCAATTTGTAAGATATTGGTATATCATTGGTTATTATTATGTTTTTGGAAATTACTGGCAGTATTATTTTTGCTCGTACTTCGATATTTACACTTATTTCTATCAGGCAATTATTTATTCCATATGGTTTAAGGGATGTATTGACGTTTGTTAATACTGAAGAAATCAATTTTAATTTCATTGGTATTTTGGGTCCTAGGTTATTAAAAATCGGGTTATCTGTTGCTATTCCTATTGGTATTTTTAACAAAACTTTATCTTCCATATTTTTAAGATTGGTTTGAATATTGTCTGTTACTTTATCTAGAAATTCGTTTACAATTAAAACGTTGTAATCTAGCATTTCTATTTCGTTTTGTTTATTTTTAGTAATGGTATAAAGGTTTTCTAGGGTAAGTTTATCAAAGACATCTTTTGGGGATGAATTATTTATAATTTCGGTTATCAATCTTTCACTTTCAGCCTCGGCATAATCTAAAATAATGTTTGTTATATTTATCATTATATTTTTTAGGGCAAAAAATAAAGTTATTATGACAAAAATTGTAATAAGTAGTATTACTTTCATTTTTGAAAAATAACTTTTTTTTGTTTTTAGTTTCATATATCTCATACTAAATTTTATTAAGATATTCATTAAAATAGTATAAATACTTTGGCTTTATATTTTACCAAAGTATTTTAATAAGACGTATCCTCCAAGTGAAATAAGTAGTAAAATAATTATTATTATCAAAATTGTTTTACCTTTGCCACCTTTTTCAATTTGCATAAATGATGTGTCATAATTTGTATCAGTTATTTGTTTTACTAACCTTTCTGTTTCTTTTAGTTCTTGTTTTGCTTTTTCATCATCATCTTCTGTTATTACTTCTTCTTTTACATACTCTTTTGTTTTTTCTTCATCTTTTTTTAAATCTATATTTTCTTTTTCTTCTTTGTTATTTTTATCGTCTTTTGTTTCATTTTGTAAGTTTAATCTTTTATATATTGTCTTTATATATTTACTTTCTTCTTGTTCTTCATCAAGTGGTGCTTTATCATATATTTTACTTTCTTCTAAATCTTTAAATAGGTCTTCTTTATCATCTGCTTCTTTTTCTTTTGTCATTTTAGGATAAATTTCATTTATTATTTTTTTATAGTCTTCTTCTTTTATATCACTACTGCTTATTTTTTCAATATTTGCTAAATCTAGTTTAGTTAAAATATTGTATTCTGTATTTAAAAGACGTGTTTTTTCTTCATCTTCCTTTAATTCTTCTTTGGCTTTCTTTAGGATTTCATTAATGTCGTATATTCTTTTTTCCTCTTTTGGCAAGGTTTCTTGGACATCATCTGTTTCCTTTTCGCCTCCTATAATATAGGAAAGTTCTTTCATTTTTTTATAATCTTCTCTTGTTTTTATGTCTTTTTCCTTAGCTAAGGGTATTTCAAAAACGTTTGATTTATCAATATCAATATACCCTACGTCAATTCTATCGATATTTGTATCATCATACAATTTCTTATTTTTTTCTGTTCTTGATGTTACTTGATTTTCGTTATTTTCATATTTTTCCATTCTACTATTCATACTATCACTATCTTTCTTTTTTAGTATAACATATTTTTTTAAAAAATAATAGTAATTTATTTTTGTTTTTGTTATAATGATTTCAGGAGGAAAATAATGAAAGCAAAAGTTGTTGAAAATCTTTGCATTGGTTGTGGTGCTTGTGCTGCTTTAGTTCCTGATGAGTTTGAACTTAATGATAGCGGAGTTGCCTTTGCAAAAAATGAAACTGTAAAAGAAGATTTACAAGATGATGTAAAAACTGCTATGGAAAATTGTCCCACTGGAGCAATTAGTATAGAAGAATAGTCATAAAAAGATAAGGAATATTTTAGTTTTCCTTATCTTTTTTTGCATAATTATATAATATTTTTACTTCTTTTAGTGTTAGTTTTCTATACTTACCAGATGGCACTTTAGAAAGCGTTAGATTTGCATATGTTAATCTTTTTAATTTTACTACTTGATATCCTAAAGCTTCAAACATTTTCTTTACTTCATGATTTTTACCTTCATGTATTGTAAGTTCAACCTTAGTTGTATTAGTTTTTTTATCGTATTCTTTTATTTTAGCATGGCATTTACTTGTTTTATAATTATCAATATATAAACCGTGTCTTAGTTTTTGAAGATCTAAAACTTTAAAGTGTCCTTTTACTTTAGCAAGATATGTTTTTGGCACTTCATTTTTTGGATGGGACAATATATTTGTAAGTTCTCCGTCATTAGTTAAAAGTATTATACCAGTTGTATCATAATCAAGCCTTCCAACTGGGTAAATTCTGCCTGATTCTTTTATTAAATCTGTAACAGTTGTCCTTCCTTTTTCGTCTTTCACAGAAGATATTACTCCTCTTGGCTTATTTAAAAGGTAGTATTCATATTTTGCTTTTTCTTTTAATACTTCCCCATTTATTTCGATAATATCTGTTGTTTTAGCAAGTGTGCCAAGTTCTGTTACTTTAACACCATTTACGTAAACCTTTCCTTGTTTTATTAGTTCTTCTGCTTTTCTTCTTGATGCATAACCATACTCTGCTATAATTTTTTGAAGTCTTTCCATAAGATTTGCCTCCTTAAACACTTGCATAAATTATAATGTTTTTTTATTAAAAAGGCAAGATATTTTCAAAAAATTGTATTATTTTGTCTAATAAATTTAATTTTTTTGCTTCTTTTTTTAAGTATATATTATTGGTATCTATAAGTTCTTTACCCATATATGTATTTACTTTACCTATAAGATTGCCTTGTTTTTTTTCATTCATTATAATATCTGTTTTTATGTTATCATTTTCTTGTTTACTTAAGGTAATTATGAAGTCATGGTCTACGTATGCATTATCATAGCCTTTTATATTAAAGGTATCTTTATCTATTATTTTATATTTTTTATAGTTTTCAAATATGTAATCATACTTTTTTTCATGAAAATCATACAAATATGAGTCTTTAGAAATAGTTGCAATGCATAAGTTTACATCATTTGATGATGCACTTGATACAAGTATTCTACCTGCTTTTGGAGTGTAGCCTGTTTTACCTCCGGTTGCTTTATCATAATTAAATAGTAGTTCATTTCTATTTTTCCAGGTGTATGCTTTAAGGCTTGATGTTGTTTTGTAATATTTACTTTCAACAATTTGTCTAAACAAAGGGTATTTATAAGCGTATGAGTATAATAAGCACAAGTCGTAAGCTGATGAATAGTTTTGGGTTTCGTCATCTAATCCATTTGGGTTTTCATATTTTGTGTTTGTCATACCAAGGCTTTGGGCTTTTTTATTCATATCATTTACAAATGATGGGATACTGCCTGATACAAATTTTGCAATAGAAACAGAAGCATCATTACCACTTCTTAGAATAAGGCCATAAATTAAATCTAAAAGAGGCATTTCCTCTCCTTTTTCTATATATATATTGGAACCATACATAGAAAGTACTTCATCTCCTACTGTTACGATTTCTTCTACTCTATTTGATTCAAGTGCTAACAAAGCTGTCATGATTTTTGTAGTTGATGCAATAAGTTTTACTTCGTCTTTATTATTTTCATATAAAACTCTGTTATTATCCATATCCATAACAACAGTTGAAGCCATACAATTTTTACAAAACATAAAAAATGTTATGGCGATAACAATTATTTTTTTCATTATTTTTCACCTATAACATTTTACTACTTACTTATTAAAATAATTCAAGCTTTTTTTAATATGCGTATAAACCATGTATTTTGCTTCTTGTATCTTCATTTATATCTTGCATTACCCAAGTTTTATCTACCTTTTTTAAATAAAAATCTATTGTATAAGTTACTCTTTCTTTATAGTTTTTTAATTTTTCAAGCTTATAATCAATATATTTTTCTTCTTTCATATTACCATTTGCATCTTTAAATTCATCTGGCATTGTTTGGTAGTAACTATCACTTTCTTTATTTATTTTATAATAATCATACACTTCAATTTCTACATTAACCGTAGCATCATTTCCATTTATTACTTCATCTTTTATTTTATAAGTTAGATTCTGGTATTGACGTTTTAAAATGTCTTTATACTCATTTTTTTGATTTGCAGTCATAATTGTATCACTATCTACTACTTTATCTAACTGGTCTAAAACAGTTTCATTTAGGCTTTTATAGTTATTAAGATAGTTTTCAACTTTTTTGGTAGGTGTATTATCCATACTGCAACCTGATGTTATTATTAATATTAAGAAAGCTATTATTCCTAAAGCTATTTTTTTCATATAAAAATCCCTCCGTTTATATAATGGATGGGATTTTTATTTTTATACATTATTTTGTATATTATATTTTATTAGCTTTTCTAATTTTATTTAAAATAATTATAAAGCCAATTAATCCTAAAGAAAGTATTACAACTAAAATAATAATAATAGCTTTGGTATTAATTTTTATATTTAGTTTACTGTTGTTGTCATTTATTTCATTTACAACAGTACTTGTATCAATTTCAAGATTTATATTTTTATTATTATCATTTATATTCCAAGTATAAGTATCATTTTCATATTTATCGGCATTATTACTTATCACTTTGTAACTTGTTTTTAAATTTATTACAACTTCACCTTTTAGATTATATTTATTAAAACAATTAAAACCTCCATTTGTATTTATTTTAAGGATATTATTTGAAAAGTTTATATTTTGTGTTTTGTAACATCTTGCTATTAAATTATCCCAGGTGTAACTGTCTATGTTATAGTTTTTATTTACATTTATTGTATTTTTGTTGTAATTTTTAATGTTAAAGTAGCTTAATACTTCGGTATCCATTTCATAGTTACTTAACCTTTCTGTTATTTCGCCTTTTACGTTGTTTGCTGTTTGTAATTCATCGTCATTAAGGGTAATACTTATATTTTCATTTACCATACCTTTATCTATTGTAACATCAATTTTACTTTGGCATCCTGTTAATAAAAGCATAGCCATTATAATTAAAAAGGTAATCTTTTTTTTCATTAACAATCATCTCCTAGTATATAAATATACTCTTGGAAACCATTTTTACTTAATGTTTCCTTTGTTTTTACAACTGTTCTACAGCTTTCATTGCCATCATAATTACACTCATATAAGGTTACATTATTGCCTTCAACTTTTTCAACTGCCATAACGTGTCCGCAAGGTATACCGCCACATTTAGCATTTGAACTACTTGATACCCAAAGTGCACCAACCTTTGGTTCGCTTCCTGTTTCATAATAACTTCCCCCGCTTTTCTTAGCATTACTATTATTTTCAACCCAATCAACAGCACGATATTTTGTCCTAATTCTTTCAAATTTACTATAATCATTACCTGTTAAAACACTTTTAAAATATCCTGAAAGTGCACCAGCACATTGTCCTGTTGTACTAGTTGTAACATTATATTCTCTTCCATCCTTACAAACAAGTTTTCTGTTTGACTGTTCTCCATTTTTCGGCATAACTGTTTCATCAACAATACTATCATCAACTTCATCATTTACACGACCTTTATAGCCACCTTTAAATCTATATTCTTCTGGTGTTATATTAAAGTCATCACTATTACAATACTCAAAAATTTCATCTTTTGTTTTTATAGGTTTTTCACATTGCCATTTTATAATTTGCCCTACAGTTGGAGCATTATTATCAACACTTCTTACTGGATCACAACCAATGCTTATACTTTCTATGTTAAAGTATCTGTTTAAATCTTCTGCTACATAGCCTTGATCGGGATTATCATATAGTTTATCTGCTCTTACTTCGTAATGCAAATGGAAATCGCCATCTTTACTTCTTGCTCCAGTATCACTTACGTACCCTATTACATCTCCTTGTTTAACACTGCTTCCAGTCTTATATTTATTATATAAATTAGCAAGTGCTTCTCTTGAACCTCCGCAAGGCCAAAGATATTTATAGCTTACACCAGATTTATATATAATGTTACCATCTTCATCTTTTTCCTCTTCACTTTGATTTACTGCAACACAGTTACCATCAGTTTTACTGTAAGTACCGTTTTGACATTCATTATTTAATTCATCTTCTTCTTTTAAGCTACACATATGAGCATAATATACTCTGTATTTTTTATCATCAACTTCTTTAGAATCATCCATTTCAAGTGTCATACCATAATCATTGTCCCATTTTTCATAGTAGTAACCATCATTGAAACTTCCATCTTTAGTTGCTATTATTTCGGCACCTTTTTTTTCATATGATATATCAATTCCTTTATGATTATCTGGAAGACTATTTAACATTCTCCAGCTATAAAATGATGTTATGTTCCCAGGATTATTTGATTTAGTTGGGGAATAATTTTCACAATACCATCCGCCGTATTTATATCCTCCAAAAACGGAATTTGTTGTTGCGGCAATCATAAATATTAGGAATAATCCTAAA
Organism: uncultured Bacilli bacterium; assembly: GCA_934098705.1. Lineage (GTDB taxonomy): Bacteria > Bacillota_I > Bacilli_A > RF39 > UBA660 > CAG-611. The sequence continues at coordinate 37,721 of CAKOPC010000004.1, forward strand.
ATAATGACCGCTAAAATAATTGCTACCCAAGGATGTTTTATAATTAAAAGGACAAGATTTTTCAAAGCACCCGCACCATTTGCCACCATAGATACTGCTTCATTTCCGCCACTTTCATCGTTATATCCTTCATCACCTGCTAAGCTATTACCTAATTTTTTAGCTCCACTACCTAGCATACCAAGTCCTCTTTTAGCGATGTTTTTACCACTTATGCCATGCTTTTTACCTGATTTATCACCACTTTGACTATTATCTTTATTAGTTTTTGAATTTTGCTTACTTTTATTGCCTGAATCTTTTTTGTTATCTGTATCACTATTATTTGGATTTTTATTATTTACTTCATTATTATTTTTATGTAAGTCAGGCCCATTTTCTTTATTATTATCTTTATTACCACTTTTAAGGCCATTATTTTGGGCGTTATTACCACTTCTTGGAGATTCAATGTTATTTTTACTACCATTATTACTTTCTGGAATTTGACTTAGACTTTTATTATTTGCATTATTTAAAGCTTGATTATTTCCATTATTATTAGTATTTAAATCTACATTTTGATTATTATTTGCATTACTTTCATGGTTTGCCTTACCTGTTCCAAAAAGAGGAAAACTGTAATTATTTTGATTTTCGTTATCATTAAAATTATTATTTTCGTCCACTTAAATCACCTTCCGTTAACAATATTATAATAACATAAAAAGTTCTAAAAAAAAAGACAAAATTGTCTTTTTAAAAGTCACAAGATCCTGGCGTTCTTGGAAATGGAATAACATCTCTTATATTGTTTACTCCAGTTAAATATATAAGTAATCTTTCAAATCCCATACCGAAACCACTATGAATACATGTGCCATATTTTCTAAGGTTTACAAACCAATCTATTTTATCTTTATCCACATGCATATCTTCTATTCTTTGAAGTAATTTTTGATAATCCTCTTCTCTTTGTGAACCACCCATTAACTCTCCTGCTTCTGGAACTTCAAGGTCAACAGCAGCAACTGTTTTTCCATCTACATTAGTTTTCATGTACCATGCTTTTATATCTTTAGGCCAATTTGTTATAAATACTGGTCCATTAAAGTATTCTGTTATATATCTTTCATGTTCTTTTGCTATATCATCATCATAAGATGGGGTAAATTCCCATTTTACATCTGCCTTTTTTAATATGTCTATAACATCATGATGAGTAATTCTTGTAAATTGTGAATTCTTTAATTTTGTTAATTTTTCTATCAAGCCATTAGATACAAAATTATCTAAAAATTCAAGTTCTAATTTGCAATTTTCTAAAACATAAGATACTATGTATTTTAAAAATTCTTCTTCAATATCCATTAAATGATTTAAATCACAAAAAGCTATTTCAGGTTCTATCATCCAAAACTCGTTAGCATGAGTTTTAGTATTTGAGTTTTCTGTTCTAAATGTAGGTCCAAATGTGTAAATTTTTTTGAAAGCTGTTGCAAATGCTTCCCCGTGTAATTGTCCTGTACCTGTTATATAGGCTGTTTTACCAAATAAGTCTTTAGTCATATCGCATTTGCCATTTTTCTTTGGCATATTGTTAAAATCAAGTGTTGTTATTTTAAACATTTGATCTTGTCCTTCACAGTCTGTTGTTGTTATAAGAGGTGTTGTAACATATAGATACCCTCTTTCTTGAAAGTATTTATGAATAGCAAATGCTGATATACTTCTTATTCTAAAAATTGCTTGAAACATATTTGTTCTAGGTCTTAAATATGCTTGCTCTCTTAGAAATTCATTACTATGTCTTTTTGGTTGCATTGGATAATCATCAGGACAATCTCCTAAAAGAGTAATTGTTTTTACAGTAACTTCAAAACTTTGACCCTTACCAGATGAAGTAGAAACTACTCCATTAACCTCAATAGATGAACCATTTTTTAATTTTGCTATTTCATCAAAGTCTTTTAACTTGTTATCATATACAAGTTGTACGTGTTTAAAATATGTTCCATCCGAAAAATCAATAAAACCAAATTCTTTTTGTTTTCTATGATTTCTTATCCAACCTTGCATGGTAATTGTCTTACCCATATAACTGTTTAAATTTTCATATAATTCTTTAACATCCATATAATATTCCTCCTTATTATAATAAAAAGATGATACCAAAGGACGAAATATATTCGTGGTACCACCTTATTTTTTTACTTTTATAATATAACGGTTAAAACCGGTTTTACCTAAAATATATTTGGTTTATATTTATATTTTTCAGTAAAACAACTAAAAGGTGTTATTTCATTTAATACTTATTATTAACCTTCCACCCGTAGTTAACTCTCTTTAAATAGTAATTAAATTACTTGTCCTTTATCTTCGTTTCATAGTTATTAGTTTAGTTTACTTTTGTTTCTTTGTCAAGTAAAAATATGGTTTTTATCTTTTTTTCGAGTTTTCCGTACTTAACTGTAACTATTTTATATGACCTCTATCTATAAATAAGGAAAAGATATAACATAAGCCATATCTGTCATATCTTTTTTTCATTTCTTTATCTTTATTATTTTGTTTTTACATCAATACTTGAACTTGTACCATATAGTTTTATTTTAAATGTAACTGTTTCACTTGTCATTTTATTTTCATGTACGGGATTATCTCTTAATCTTATAATGTTTTGATTTAACATAACTTGAATAAATGATGCATAACCTTCTTCATTGTTAGCTATTTCTTCCGCAAAAGTTCTACCAAGTGAATCTCCAGTACCACTACATATTCCTCTTGCCTCTTTTTCTTTATCTTCGTAATCATCATACAAATTAGTTGTTAATGCAAGGCTTATACAAGCATCAACATCTAGCATTTCATATTTACTACTTTGCACTGCCGTTGGTAATTTATAACTTTCATCTATCCATGCTTTTAAGGTATAGGTATGTACTTCACTTCCACTTATTACATCTGTTAATAAGACATGACTATCAATAGCATTTTCTACATATTTGTTTTTAAAATTAGATAGCACTTCTCCTTTATTTTCTGTAAATCCTGCCACTACACTATTTCCTTTTTTTAGGTATATTTTAACATACTCCTCTGTTAACGATGTACCTTCCTTTATATCTGTTATACCTAAAGCATAATTTACTTTAGTATCTCCTGATATATTACTTGAAACAGTAAATGTCATCTGTGAATTGATATCAGTATTATTAAGTCCTTCACTATCTGTTTCTGGATACCTATTCTCAAGTTTTATATTGTTTTTTTCACTAAATGTTACATTAATACTACCTGTTGTTATTACATTTTCTTTTGTTCCACTGCCTGTAAAACTATATAAGGCATATGACAAACTTACTGTTAAAATAATAAGTAATGCCAACCCTATACTTATTAATATTAAATCTTTTTTCTTACTCATAAAAACTTCCCTTCCAAATCTTTTACTTTTCTATCTATATTAATAGTAACAAAAAGTATAACTTAAGTCAAATAATAAACTCTTAAGTTGACTTTTTGGTTTCATCATGATTTTAATAGCACAAAAAAACAAGTATTTATACAAATGCTTATTTTTTATTTTAAATTAAATTATAACTGTATTAAAGTGTTTCTAAATCATCACTTATTTGACTTTTTAAAAGGTCTTCTACATGTTCTAGTATTTTATCTTTTCCTTCTTTATTAAATGATGAGAAAGTATAAAATAAATCCCCAGATTCTAATTTTAAGGTATCAAGTATTAATTTTTTAGCTTTTTCTATTTTACTTGTTCCTACCTTATCACTTTTTGTTGCTATTATAGTAACTGGTAATTTATAATATTTTAAGAATTTATACATTAATACATCATCATTTGTTGGTTTATGTCTTAAATCAACGAACAAAAAAGTTCTTTTTAAGTTTTCTCTTTTTTGCAAATATTCTTCGATCATAAGACCAAATTTTTTCTGCTCTGTTTTTGATACACTTGCATAACCATATCCTGGCACGTCAACAAAATAAAAGCTGTCGTTTATAAGGTAAAAATTAAGATTTTTAGTTTTACCTGGTGTTTGTGATGTGCGTGCTAAATGTTTTTGATTACAAATTGTATTTATAAAGGAACTTTTACCAACGTTACTTCTACCTAAAAGTAATATTTCACATTTATCATCATTAGGATACTGGCTTCTTCTTACAGCACTTACAATAAGTTCTGTACTTATAATTTTCATAAAGCTTCACCTTCTTTATATTTTTTTGCTTCAGTATCAAGATCTTTTATTAAGTCATCTACTTCCTCAAATGTTTTAAGTCTTGCCCCACTTGCCTTAGCATGTCCTCCACCATTATATTTTTCCGCAACATGATTTATCGCAGGGCCTCTTGACCTTATGGAAACTCTTATTATATTATTTTTCTTATCTTCAGTTGCACTAAGCCATATAACAAAATCAGTAACATTATTAAACTCGTTAATAGCATCTCCAGTTGAGGCACTTTCCATATGAAACATATCTATTATATCATCTGTTATTTTTATATAACCTACCCCATTTTTTGTAACTTGCATATTATTTGCCATATAACCTTGTAATTTAAATTCACCGATTGGTTTTTTATATAGGTTAAAATATAACTTACTTGTTTCAAGATTATATTTTTCAATCAAATTAGCTACTTTTCTTAAAACATCAGGGGTTGTATTATCAAATATAAATCTTCCAGTATCTGCAACTATACCATAGAATAGATATTCTGCTACCTTTTTATTAAATTTTAAACCAACTTCATTTATTAGGTCATATACAAGCTCTGCTGCACTTGATTTTTTATCATCTATAAGTTCAAGATCACAAAACTCTTCAATTTTGGGATGGTGATCTATTTTTATAGAATAACTTATTTTATCAAAATCATAAAAATCAAGTCTTTTTCTATCTGGAGTATCTAAACATATTAAAAGGTAATCACCAGGAAGGGACATATTAGCCCCCTTATCTGGTTTCCCCATATATAAAAATCTTGATGAATAAGAACCTGTTAAAAAGACATTTTTATCTTTAAAAGTCTCTTTTATTGATTCTTTAAGGGCAAAGGTAGATCCCATAGCATCAGGATCTGCGTTAATATGTCTTGCTATTACAATATTATTATATTTCTTTATCAATTTAAATATTTGTTTATTCATTAAAAATCAAACTCCAAACTATTTTACAAGTTCATAAGTATCTCTTGCTATCATTAATTCTTCATCTGTTGGAATTACGTATACTGGTATTTTGGATTCTTTTTTAGTTATACATACTTCCTTACCACGACAATTATTAGCTTCTTCATCTATTAAAACACCAAGTACTTTTAATTCTTCTAGTACTTCTTTTCTTGTTTGTATACCATTTTCTCCAACACCTGCGGTAAAGATAATAGCATCACAACCTTTCATTTCAACATAGTATTTAGCAATGTAATCTACTATTTTTCTTACGTACATTTTATTAGCTAACATACATCTTTTGTTGCCTTCTTTTATACCTTGTTCTATATCACGAGCATCACTTGAAACACCACTTATTCCTAAAAGACCACTTTTTTTATTTAAAATAGTATCCATCTCTTGTGGAGTTATTTTTTGATGTTCCATCATATAAGTTACGATAGTTGCATCAATATCACCACAACGTGATCCCATAATTAAACCAGCATTTGGAGTAAGTCCCATTGATGTATTAAGACATTTACCATCTACAACAGCACTTATTGAAGCACCATTTCCAATATGGCAAGTGATAAGTTTAGTATCTTCTCTTCCTAAAATTTCATTCATTCTTTTTGCTACATATTTATGACTTGTACCATGTGCTCCATATCTTCTTATTTTAAAGTCATTATCCCACTCATATGGAAGAGCATACATATAATTATACTCTGGCATAGTTTGGTGAAAAGATGTGTCAAAAACAGTTGTTAGTACTGCATCTTTAAACACTTCTTGTTCTGCTCTTATTCCAACTATAGCAGGAGGATTATGAAGAGGTCCTAAAATACTTAATTCATCTATTTTTGAAATAACATCTTCAGTTGCAATAACACTTCTATCAAAATATGAACCACCTTGTACTATACGATTACCAATACCTTTAATATCTTTTAATGTATCAATAATCTTATTTTCAAGTAATTCTTGTACTAGATACTGAAAAGCATCTTTATGATTTTCAAGATTTACTTCTTTCTTTATTTTTTCTTCTCCTATTTTTATTGTATAAAAACTATTACCAATTCCAATACGTTCAAAAACTCCTGAAATTAGCACTTTTTCATCAGGCATTTCAAATAATCTAAATTTTAATGATGAACTACCTGCATTAACTGATAATATTTTCATATAATTCCTTCTTTCTACATGTATTATATTAACATAATTTGATGATTTTTAAAAGAAAAATGACATATTTAATAAAAAAAGTTATGTCTTTTTTTAACATAACCTTTATTAATTATATACTACTACAACCATTCTTGATGTTGTTGTAGCTTCTTCTGGCATTGTTCCTCTGTATGAGAAAATACCAGCACTAGCTCCTTGCATATAAAATCCACCTCTAGACATCCATGAATTATTTCCAAACATTGCCTCATCAGCATACCACATATTAGTTTCATCTTGGTATGCTTGTCCAAAACACATATTAAATCCTGTTGACGCATCAGTACAAGTTATTGAGTTATCATATTCAAATGAATCAATATATTTATTATTTGTATTTATTGCATTAAAGTTTGTTAATGATGTCCCTGAAAAACCACCAGCATATGACTGTGTTGTACTTTTTGCCATTACAAATTCAAAGTTTCCTCCTGACATATCATACACGCCATATATATTACTTGTTGTTGAAGCTTCTTGTCCATATGCTGTTTCATAAGTGCCATTTTCTGCACTATTATCACTACCTGCTGTTGCACCAAGACCTGTTTCCATACCATTATTTATTCCAATATCAGGGCATGTTGTATCATCTATGCATCTTCCATAAATACTTTGTGAAAGATAAGCAACTGCTCCCCACTCACTATTTTTTATCATATGTACGTCAGCTGTATTTGTAAAACCAAATGTATTACTTGATGACTGCATTGATTTTATTCCAAAGAACATATTAGCAGGATCATTAGCTACTAAAGACATGACATTTGGTAATGTTCTTAAACCATTTGCACTAGTACAAGATGTTGTTGTACACTCCAAATTATTGGAATTTGTACTATTTGATAATGTAATGTGTGATATTTCAAATTTACCAACCCAAATACCTGAAATATCTTCTCCACCAAAAGTAAAGGCTGGATGTTGATACCACACAGTAGTATCAACTTGTGATCCATCTAAAAATTGTATTCCAATAGCACCTGGGGCATCTTGTGTTCCACCAGCATAATTTTCTTGCATAGAACTAAACGCACTATATGCATATTTTGGAATCCATACAAGCATATTTGTTATATCGTCCATATTTATAACTGTTCCTGCTGCACTACCTACATATGTACTTCTACTTGCATCTGTAACTGTTACTGCATTAGCCCAGTATCTATTTGAGTAACTATACCATTGATGGGCTGTATCACTATTATTTGCATCTGCTTTTACCCAAACATTATTTTCACTATTATAACATACTGGTATCATGTATGATGCAGATGCAAGAGATGGAGAATTTGGCATTACACCTGCCCCATCTCCTTCTTCTTCCCCAATAGTATCACAATCAAATAATACAGGTGCTTCTATTTTTACATACTTAACCCCAAAAGAATTATTACTTTCTAATTCATATGTAAATAAAGCATATGATGTAGCACCAACTATCGTTAATAAAACTATTGTAAAAATTACAAGGAAATATTTATTTATTACTTTAATATCAGTTAAAAGAAAATCTTTAATCTTCCTCATAAAGTATTCCTCCTATCATAAATATAATTATATAATATTTTTTTTATAATTTAAAGCCATATTTTTAAAAAAAGACAAATTTATTTAATTTTTGTCTTTAGTTTTTTTATTTAATTTGTTTGTTATCTCTTCTTTTAATTCAATTAAATAGTCTTTATCATTTTTTACATTAGGAAAAGCTTTAATAAGTCTTTTGTATAAAAATCCTTTATGAAATAAGACATCTTTTACTTTATTTGATATTTCAATAGTATTATCTTTTTCTACCTTTTTTAAAGTTGTTTTAAAGCCATCTATTATTTTTACTGATATTATATTATCAACAACATATATACATAATAAGGTAATTGCTATAATAAACTGTATATTTTGTGGTATTTTATTTATAATACCAAGGAAAAATGGATTTATTATATATATAACAATGGTACCAAGTATACCAAATGGTAGCATTGTTTCTAAACATATTCTGCCATTAATATTAAACTTCTTTTTAGAGTAATCCCACCATCTTGCTTTAAATATAAGTTCCATAAAATAGCTTGTAAAGTATTCAAGTACAGAACAGATTACTATTGCCATTACAAATAAAAATAGTGGTTCCTCTTTGTATTTAGAAAGTAAAAGAATAAGTGCTAAACAACCCCAACCATATATAGGGCATATTGGTCCTATTAAAAAGCCTCGGTTTACAAACTTTTTTCTATCTACTAAATTTACCATAACTTCCATAAACCATCCCATAAATGAATACATCATGAATAACAACACTAATGTTGTAAAATTATACGTCATACTAACACCTCATTATTATAATAGCATAAATATTATGATTTTGTATATATTTGTTTTCTTATTTTTTTAAATAGACAATTTTTAATAAAAATAGCATCAAAAAAAGTAAAGCATTGTTTTTATGTTTACTTAGGCTTTACTTTTTTATACTTTTATTTTGGATTTGCTTTTTAAAATATATTTATATTTTCTTTACAAGCATATTTAATTAACTTCATTTTTTCTTGTTATAAATACTTTAGATAAAGTAAGAGTTAATACTGATATAATTCCAAGTGTTATAATGCTTCCAATATTATCACTTGTTTCAGGGTTTTCAAGTGTTATTTTTTCTGCATTTATTTTGACTATTATATTTTCTTTTATATCTTTTAAAGATAATTTGTCATCTTTTAAAGTAGCATTATTATCATTTACCAAAACTGATTTTATTTTATAGCCTTCTTTAGCTTTAATAACTAATTCTTTATCTTCTCCTTCAAGAACAGTCATTTCTTCATCTTGATCATATAAAACATTTTCATCTGTTACAACTTTAATAGTATATTTATTCATTATTTTAACATAATTACGATTTGAAATATAAAAATTATCATTTATTTCAAGTAACTCTGCATCTCTTCCATCTTTTTCATAACCAGCATATACAACCTTATTTTCCATATTTTCTAATGTTGGTTCAGTTTTAAATGAAACATCATTTACTGTAATTTCAAAAGTACTATTATCTATTTTTATATATCCGCCCTCATTAACACCAATTCCGTAATTTCCACTTCTAATATTTACTTTTGAATCTTTTATTTGAACTGCTGTGTTTGTATAAATACCTCCTGCTTGGCTATCAAGTGTAAATGTTGAATTATCTAATTTCATTAAACCAACACTATAAATACTTGCAAAACCACTTTTAGCTTTTACTTTAGAATTTGTAATAGTTAATGTGCCATCTCCATTTGTTGCTTCAACATAAATAGCGTTTGAATCATTAAATACTGCTTCTAATTCTAGTTCACTATCAGTTATTTCTGCTTTAGCATATGAAGATATCGCAGAACCTGATCCTTTTGCTGTTACTTTTGAACCATTTTTAATAATTAAACCCTTATCATTTTCAATAGCTGTTAAATGTTCTTCAGTTGTTGTTAAGTCCAAAACTGCATTATCTATAGTAATTGTTTTAGTACTTTTTAATGCAGGAAAAGCTGCAGAAATAGTTAATGTGCCATCTCCTGTTATAACTAAATTAGAACTTGATCTGATTCCAAAATTTATTCCAGTTACTGTTATTTTATTATTTCCTTTTAAAATTATTTTTGTATCTTCTTCTCCTGTTAAATTAATACCATAATTATCATTTGATGTTAATGTAATATTTTCTAAAGTTAATTCTTTTTTTGCTTTATCATACTTTAAAGTACCATCTCCTAAAGCTACTGTACTTGTTTCATCTGTAAGCATTGTTCCGTTAACATATACAGGTAAGTTTTCTGCTTTTACACTAAATATACTAAGTAAAAAAACAGAAATAATTGTAACCATTATTTTTTTCATTTTATTCCTCCTTATATTTTAATTTTAAAAAAATGGTATATCCTTTTATTTTTCTAATATAACATCCCTCGTATAATGTAGTTAAGATATTTTTTAACTACTTTTTCTTTTATTTAGATTTTTATTAAGAGATATCTATGAACCAATTATACAAAAACAACTAAAGCCTTTAAAATTTTAAAAATTTAGTTATTATGGTCTTTTATATGTATTTTCCCCTTACATATATTCTAATATAATAAAACATTTAAGTATATATGCCAAAAGTAATAATTATTTTCAAGTTTAATGACTTTTGGCACTTTTATATTTAGAATCACACAAAAAAGTCCCTTTATATTTTTAAAAGGAACTTTTATTTTAATAATTACAACATGAACCACAGTTTACATTAGTACAAGTGTTTTCTTCACAGCATGAATATTCAGGTCTATATGTATGTTTATACACATGGTTGTTAATTATTTTTGTTCTTATAGGACAAACATGTGGTACTTCATGCATAATTGTTCTTTGTACTACTCTTTCTTGTAATGGTTCTATTATTGGTTGTTGCATTACATTTGCTTGAGCTGGCATATTTGTATTATTAGCGTTTAATTGTCCTGTTTGTGCAAAATCAATATCAATATTTCCTGTATTATTATCAATATCAATCATGCCATCTTGCATATTAAAATTCATTGGAACTGGTCTTAAACCTCTTTGGTTAAACATTATAAATCCCCCTATCTATTTTTATGATATGAAAGATTTATAATGTTTGTATATGCAAGATGCCTAAAATATCAAAATATAAGTTAGTTATACCATGTTTTTAATATATCAACATTTTCACTTAAAGGACTTGGATTTGGCATATCCATTTTTATAATAGTTGGCATTTTAAATGATGACCCTGTTGCCATACAAACGCCAGGATATAGCATTTTCAATCTATCAATGTTATAATTTGCAATACTTGGAAGTACTTGTCCTACAAACTCTAAATCCTGTTTGTGGAACATTTTAAATATTAGAAAATTACTTATTTGCGAAATTGTAACTTCACTTAATTCTCCAGGTCTTTGTGATATAAGTCCTAAAATAATACCATATTTTCTTCCTTCTTTAGCAATTCTATCAAATATATTGTATCCTAAAAGTTTAGCATCTCTATCATTTTGAACGTATCTATGGGCCTCTTCCAAAATAATATGAATTGGGAATTTAGCTCTTTTTTCTAAAGATACTGTAAAATCAAATAACCATTTGGATAATATTTTAACAATTACTTTAGCAAATCTATCATCTAAACTATTAATATTAAAATTAATAATTTGATATTTTCTATTATCACTTGACATAAGTAATCTACATATATATTCATTTTTATCTATTAATTCATCATATATAAAGTAATTTCTATTTACTCCTTTTATTAAAGTATCAAGTCTTACTTTTAAGACATTTGCATAATCAAACACTTTATCACTTGATAAGATTCCCTCTGATATAAGAGCAAATTCAAGTGCTACATAAAAGTCTTCGACAGTATAATACATTATTTTAGCACTGTTATAATCAAGATTTACCTTAACAAACTTTTCTAAATAATCACATACAAGTTCTATATCTTGTATTTTACCATTTTCATTTATATATAAACATTGTTTTAAAGAAAGAGTCCATCCTCCCCTTGTTAATGGTTTTTCTAAGTATATATCTTTTGTATAAAATTTAGATAGTATAGACACTATTTGAGTTCTTATTTTTAGATTATCATTATTATATATAATATCTAAAAGACATCTTGCTATTATATCATTTTTATATTCAATTACATTTTCTTCCTTTTGCGCAAATATTGATACTAAACTTAAAGCTTTAGATATTACTTGTATTTGTTTTGGCTCTTCAGCATCTAAAAGTAGTGCTAAATCATCAACTCCTAAAAGATAAAAGGGAATTGCTAAATGTTCGTTATTACTTTTAAGGTCTGTTGTTATAAGTCTATAGTTTATATTATTAAACTTTTTGTTTATTTCTGAAAAACAGTTTTTATATTCTCCATAAGCATCAAAGATAAAAAAGTTACTTTTAAATGGAGATGACATACTTTCATAAAATATTTTTTGAATAAGTGATGATACAGCATAACTTTTACCACTACCAGTATTACCAAGTATTGCAAAGTGGTTAGAAAAGAATTTGTTTACATCAATTCCTATTTTATATTTTGGATAAATGTAACTTGTACCTATTTTTATATTTGTTACATCATCACTATATATAGTGTCAAGTTCTTCAGCGGTTGTTAGATAAACTTTAGAATTAAATGATGGTTTTAATAAATCTCCAAATATAAACTTTCCATTATTTATATAGCCTAATAAATATATATTTGCTATATTATTTTTAATATTTGCAATTTCTCCAATAAATTTATTATCATTATCAACAAATGTTAAATATTTACCAATTAAATTATCTACTTCATATATATTTAAATCAAGTTGTAATGTTACCATGCCATTTGCAACTTCAACTATTTTACTATTTTCTAACATATAAAAACACCTTCTTATTCTAAAGATAATATTATCATATTAACTTGTTTTAGTAAAGTTATTTTATAAATAATAATATATTTTTGCTATAACACTTTTTACTATTTTTCATAAAATATTTATGAGGTGTGTTATATTATGATAAATTTTTTTGGCAATATTAATCCTATCTTTGCAGCTTTTTTAGCAGGTATTTTTACTTGGTTTATTACAATGCTTGGTGCCTCAGTTGTCTTTTTCTTTAAAAGAGTTAATAAGAATTTAATGGATATAATGTTAAGTTTTGCAGGAGGAGTTATGCTAGCTGCCTCTTCATTTTCTCTTATTAATCCTGCGATTAGTTTTTGTGATACATTATCTTTAAATAGAGTTTTAATTCCTACGGTAGGAGTTCTAGCAGGAGGTTTGTTTCTTTATACTGGGGATGTTATTTTTGATAGAATTGCTAAACATAAAAAGCTTGCTAATATGGATACTTTGAAAAAGAATTTAATGCTTATCTCCTCTATCACGTTACATAATATACCAGAAGGTCTTGTTATTGGAACAGCTTTTGGTAGTATTCTTTATAATATAGAGGGTGCTAGTATTTACTCTTGTCTTATTTTAGCTATTGGCATTGGTATTCAAAACTTTCCTGAGGGAAGTAGTGTTTCGCTTCCTCTTTTAGGAAGTGGCATGTCAAGGTTTAAAGCTTTTTTCTTAGGACAATTATCAGGTTTTGTTGAACCAATATTTGCTGTTATTGGAGCTATACTTGCTTTAAAGGTGAGATATTTATTACCAATACTTTTATCTTTTGCAGGAGGATGCATGATTTATGCAGTTGTTTGTGAAATAATACCAGAGATTGGAACAAATAAAAAAAAGAGTCTAATGGCTCTATTTACTATAATTGGTTTTGCTTTAATGATGGTTCTTGATGTAGCTTTAGGATAAGGCTACATTTTTTTATTTTCCATATCATAAAGATATTTATAGTCTTTATTCTTTTTTAATAATTCTTTATGTGTACCTTCATCTTTTACTTTACCATCATCTAAAAATAATATTCTATCAGCATTTATAATAGTTGATAGTCTATGTGCTACAATAAGTATTGTATAATCACCTTTCATATTATTAATTGATTTTTGAATAAGATTTTGAGTTTCATTATCAAGTGCACTTGTTGCTTCATCAAAAAGAATTATCTTAGTATTTCTAAGTAGTGCTCTTGCAATAGCAATTCTTTGTCTTTGCCCTCCTGATAAAGCAACTCCACCTTCTCCAATTTTTGTGTCATATTTATCTGGTAATGACATTATAAAGTCATGAATACAGGCAATCTTACAAACTTCTTTAATTTTAGAAAGGCTTGCCTTTTTTGATACTATCTTAAGATTATCTTTTATACTCATATTAAAAATATAAGGGTTTTGAGTAACAAGTGTGATATTACTTGTAATAGATGACTCATCTAAAGTATTTATATCATAATTATCAAGAAATATCATGTTATCATTTACATTATACATCTTATTTATTAATGATAAAACAGTTGTCTTTCCTGCACCACTTTTTCCAACAAAACCTATTGTTTCGTTTGGATTTATTTTAAAGTTCATGTTCTTTAATACTTTATTTTTAGGGTTATATGAAAAGTTTACATTATTAAATGTTATACTACCTTTAAATTCTTTAATATGCACATTTCCATAATGTTCTTTTTTATATTTTTGAGAATTTATAAATTCAAATACTCTTGATGCTGATATATTAAAATCTTCTAAAGAATCAATTATTCTTATAATTTCATTTATTAAATATAAAGAATCATTTTTATACATATATATAATGACAAAGTTTTCTATTGTTAAATTATTTATATTTACTAAAAAGCATCCTAAAGCTATAAATAAGAATTTAAATATTGCATAAAAGTTATCCGCCCAAACATTAAATCTAAAAGAAATTTTTGCTGATTCAATTTTATTATCTATTGATTTATTAATGTTATCAGTAATTTGTTCTATAGAATTATCTTTACAATTTAACACCTTTATATCTCTAATGCCACGTATAAATTCATTAACAATACCTGTTGTTGTTTCATCTATTTCTTTATATTTTTTTCTAATATTTGTAAGTTTTATAACTCTTTGTTCTTTTATTATAAAATTACAAATCATGCCAAATATAAGGAATAAAAACATAATTTTATTTAAAATAAATATTGTTATAAGTACTCCAATACTTGATATAGCACTAAAAATACTTGTATTTAGGCTTGTAAATATTGTAGAAATCTCTCTTGCATCAACTTTTAATCTTTGAATAAAAACACCAGTATTATTTTTATCAAATTCTTCGGTTTCTAGCTTAAATATTTCTTTTATTAAATTACTTTGAATACTTAAGTTTATTTTTTCAAATATTTTAGTAAAAATAAGATTATTTAAATTTTGGAATATTACTGTTGTTACTTCAAATATTAAGGTAATCGTGGCAATAACAAGTAAAATATTCAACTTGCCTTCTGTTAAATAAAGAATAGTTTTTGCACTTAATAATGGTATTATAACTCCTAAAACAGTACTTATTAAAGTTATAATAATTTCAAGTATAAAAAGTCCTTTATATGGTTTTATATACTGAACTGTAAGTTTTAAATTTTTTAAGGCATCTTTTAAATTTAATTTTTCTTTTTTCATACTAACACCAGCTTTTTAATGTTTAAAATGGCATCTTAAATTTACCATTTTGCATCATCATTTTCATCATACGTTTACTATCTTCAAATCTTTTTAAAAGGGCATTTACTTCTTGTACACTTCTTCCTGAACCTTTGGCAATACGTTCTTTTCTTGATGCTTTTAATATTTCTGGATGTTTTCTTTCATATGGTGTCATAGAAAGGATAATTGCTTCAACATGAGAGAGTTCTTTAGAATCTATATTTATCTTATCAAGTCCCATATTTTTAGCACCTGGTAAAAGTTTTAAGATACCTTCAAGTGGCCCTAATTTTTTCATTTGTTTCATTTGATTTAAAAAGTCTTCCAAATCAAATTTACCGCTTTGCATCTTTTTTAAAGTATCTTTAGCATCTTTTTCATCTATTACTTCATTTGCTTTATCTACTATTGATAAAACATCTCCCATACCTATAATTCTTGATGCCATACGGTCTGGATAGAATAAATCTAATCCATCCATTTTTTCAGAGGTACCAATAAATTTTATTGGAACATTTGTTAAATGTCTTACAGACAAGGCAACACCACCTCTTGTATCACCATCAAGTTTAGTTAAAATAACACCAGTTAAAGGTATGCTATCATTAAATCCTGTTATAACGTTTATAGCATCTTGTCCCATCATCGCATCAAGTACAAGTAATATTTCATTTGGATTTACTGTTTCTTTTATGTCTTTTAACTCATCCATAAGTTCATTATCTATATGAAGACGTCCTGCCGTATCTATAAGTACATAATCAAAACTATTTTTTTTAGCATAATCCATAGCATTTTTGCATATTAGGCTTGGATCTTTTTTACCTTCTTCATATACTTCAATATTTAGTTCTTTTCCTATTTGGCAAAGTTGGTCTATGGCAGCAGGTCTATAAACATCACATGCTACTAAAAGAGGTTTTTTACCATATTTTTTTCTAAGTAATAGAGCAAGTTTACCAATAGTTGTTGTTTTACCACTTCCTTGAAGACCAACAAGCATTAAGGTTGCAGGATTACCATTTAAATTAAGAGGTTTACTTTCTCCTCCTAAAAGTTTAGTTAGTTCATCTCTTATAATACCAACAAAAGCTTCTCCTGGAGTAAGACTTTTTTTAACTTCTTCTCCAAGGGCTTTTTCTCTTACTTCACTTGTAAATTCTTTTACAACTTTATAGTTTACATCTGCTTCAAGAAGTGCAAGACGTACTTCTCTTAACATACCATCTATATTATCTTCAGTTATTTTACCATAACCTTTAATATTTCTTATAACACTTTGTAATCTATCACTTAATCCTTCAAACATATTTAATCACCAAAATTATTTTATCAAATAAAACTTAAAAAATCTAGTAATTATAAAATATTTATTAATATACTAGAGTTTATTTCTATTTAATATTTTTTATATGTCCTATTTTTATAAATTATTTTTTAAAAGGGCATTAAGTTCAACCGCATATTCCATAGGTAATTCTCTTTTAAATCTTTCTGTAAAGCCAAGTACTATAAGTTCAATAGCTTTTTCTTTTGATATACCTCTTGATTCTAAATAGAATAATTTTTCTTCACTTATTCTAGCAACAGTTGCTTCATGTTCTATAAATGATGATTTATTGCACACTATATTGTCAGGATATGTATCACTTTTAGAATCACTATCTAATATTAATGTATCACATTTTACAAGCGCTAAACTGTTTGTTGCTCCTTTATCAATATAAACTTTACCTCTATAAGAGGCATTACCTCCTTTAGAAGCAATAGACTTTGATATAATATTACTTTTTGTATTTTTTCCTAAATGTATCATTTTAGCACCAGTATCTTGTACTTGTCCTTTGGTTGCTACTCCTATAGTTATACATGTACCTGATGAATTATCTCCTTTTAAAATACAACTTGGGTATTTCATATTTTTATAACTTCCAATATTGCCATCAATCCATTCCATAACACCATTTTCTAAAACAACTGCTCTTTTTGTTACTAAATTATATACATTATTACTCCAGTTTTGTATAGTGGAATATCTACATTTACTATTTTTACCAACATATATTTCAACAACAGCAGCATGTAAATTACTTTCTGTATAATTTCTTGCCGTACATCCTTCGACATAATGAAGGCTACTATTATCATCTACAATTATTAAGGTTCTTTCAAATTGTCCTAATTCTTTACTTGATATTCTAAAGTAACTTTGAAGGGGTCTATCAAGTGTTGTATTTTTAGGTACATATATAAAACTACCTCCAGAAAATACTGCCCCATTTAAAGCTGTAAATTTGTTTTCATCATATTTTACTATTTTATTAAAGTATTTTTTTACTATGTCATAATGATTTTTAAAAGCATCTTCTATTGATGTAAAAATTACTCCTTTATTAGTTAGTTCTTCTATCATGTTATGATATATTACTTCACTTTGATATTGTACTCCCATACCATCTAGAGTTTCTTCACTTTTTATAACTCCTAAATCTTTAAATTCACAAGTAATATTTTTATTTATATCTTTCCATGATGACTTTATATCTTTAGTATCACTTTTATAATATATAATGTTATCAAAATCAATATCTAATTTAGGTCCAAATGCTGGAAGATTTAAACTTTTAAATTTTTCATAACTTTTTAATCTAAAGTCTAATACTTCTTTTGCTTCTTCTTTAAATTTTGATATTTTTTCTATATTAGATGGGTTTATTCCTCTTATTTCCATATACTTCACCTTCAACCAATCATTATTATACAAAAAAATATATGCAAAAACAAGTAATTTTTGCTTGTAATTATATATATATGTATGTTATAATTTATACGTATTTGACCCGTTGGTGAAATGGTTTAACACGCTACCCTCTCAAGGTAGTATTTAAGGGTTCGAACCCCTTACGGGCCACCATAAGTGTATTCTAATTTTTTTAGTTTTAATAAAAGAAAAAGAATTACAATATTTTACTAAACATTGTAATTCTTTTTTGTATACTATTTTTATCTAAATATTTTAATATTTCATATAAATCTGGTGTTTGATTAAGTGATGTTATACCTACTCTTATAAGTTCACAAATATCCCCAACATGTCCTTTATAAAGACTAGGATTATTTTTATACTCTTTTACTTCTTTAGCAAAGTTATATTTTTCTGCCAATAATTTTATTTTATTAAACCATGTATCTTTATCATCACGTATGTCATAGAAGTTATCGAAGTAGTCTTGTAAAATATTTATATTATAAAAGTCTTTTACTTCTACATTTTTATAGGCATTATCATTATATAATTCATCAAACATATACCATGTATATTTTCTAACATCACTAAATGATGCGATATCTTTACGTGGTCTTTTTATATATTTTTCTATATTTAAAACTTTTATAAGTTTTTCTTTATTTTTTTTTGCTATATTATAAAACTCTTCATCATATTTTTCTAAGTATGGTAATAGTTTTTTAAATATATCACTACCACTTTGTCTTGAAAAATATATTTTTGATATATTCATTAATTTTTCTATATCAAAAAGTGATCCGCCAACTGGCATTTTATCAAATGTAAAGGTAAAATCATTAATACTTTTATCAGGATTATTGTTATACCACTCTTCAAAATTGGAGTTATTTACTGTTGCAAGGTAAAGGTTTATAACTTCTGTTGGAATACCCTCTTTGGCATAGTAACTTATAGCTGCTCCTTTATCTTTTCTTTTACTTAACTTACGTATTTTATCTCCTTCTTTTACTGTTATTGGAGCAATATGTCCGTATTTTGGAAGAGGAAAATCTAACATTTTAAATAGTTGTTCATGAACTGGATAACTTGCTACCCATTCATCTCCCCTAAAGACATGAGTTGTACGCATTAAATGGTCATCAACTGCATGTGCAAAGTGATATGTTGGAAGTCCATCTCCTTTTATAATTACAATATCCATGTCATTTTCAGGCATTTCTATTTGGCCTTTTATAACATCATCTAAAATTATTTTATGATTAAAGTTACCTTGAGATTTTAATCTAATAATATATTTTTCGCCATTTTCTATTTTCTTTAAAACATCTGCCATCTTTAAGTTTCTACATCTTGCATAGGAAGCATAATACCCTATTCTATCTTTTGATACTTCTTGTAATGTTCTTATTTCATTTAAGTCATCTTCACTACAAAAGCAAGGATAGGCTTTATCTTCTTCAATTAACTTTTTAGCAAATGCTTTATAAATATCTCCTCTTTCACTTTGAATATAAGGAGCATATTTTCCACCTTTTTCTGGATCTTCATCAAAACTTATACCTAGATTTTTAAAGTCATCTAAAATACCTTCAACGCCGTTTTCTACAGTTCTTTTACCATCAGTATCTTCGATTCTTAAATAACATACACCATTTGTTTGATGGGCAAATACTAAATCACTAAATGATGTATACAAACTTCCCATATGCACAAATCCTGTTGGAGATGGTGCAAATCTTGTTACCATACTTCCTTTATCTAAATTTCTTTGTGGATACTTTTCTTCATAGTATTTATAATCGTGTAAAACATTTGGTATTAAAATATTACTATATTCTTTTCTATCCATAAAAATCCTCCTTAAATGGCTGCCCAGATAGGGTTCGAACCTATGAAATCACGGAGTCAGAGTCCGTTGCCTTACCGCTTGGCTACTGGGCAATAAAAATATTTCTTCTTTAGTATATCATAAAAATTATAAAACGTAACAAAAAATTTATTAAATTAGTAATAAAAAGGATATTTAACATTAAATCTTAAATATCCTTTTGTTATTCTGCTTAAAAAATATTTTTTATTCTTTCCCAAAGAGTTGTTTTATTAGTTACATTATTATCTATTTTTACATCAGTTTTATTTTTTTCACCTTTTATAACATAAATAAATTTAACTTCGTCTTCACTTTCTATAGATTCATTATTTACTGTTTTATATTCTTCTCCAAGACTTACTAATTTTTCTAATTTAGAAGTATTTTGTTTTAAATCATTATTTACAATATTTGTTAAATTTCTTATTCCTTCTTCATTAAATTTAGTAATACCACTTTGTAAATTATTTACACCATCATCAATACTTGTAACACCACTTAATAATTCATTTAATGATTTTGTAAGTTCCTTTTTTGTTCCTTGGAAAATGTTTTTAGATACTGTTTGTGATACATCTTCTGCTACATTTAAAGCTGTTTCTTTAGCTGTTTTACTTGATGCTTCTATAGCAACTTTTTTAACAATATTTGGTAATACTAAATCATTTGATGTATTAAGTGTTTTTAAACTTACTTCCCCTAACATATTTCCCATATCTTGTTTTACTTTATCACTTTGATACATCATACAGCTTAAAGTTTCATCTTCTGTCATTTCTTCTTCTTTAAGTTTTGCCATTTGACATATTTTAGCTTGCTCATAAAAATATTCTTTTAAAGTATTTTGTATATATTCTTCTATACTATCTTGAAGTGCTTTACTTATAGTATCATCACTTGAAATACTATCTAATACTTCTTGATATGCCATATTTCCTATAGCTTTTTTATATTCATCAGTATATTTATTATTTACGCCTTCTAAAACAGCTTCTTTTATCTTATCAATATCTTCACTACTTAAAGTGTTTTCTGTATTATTTATAGTAGTAACTTTTTCTTTAAGAGCATCTTTTAATTTATTTGAACCTTCTTTTAAACTATTTGCTCCAGCATTTATTTTATCCATATTACTTTGTAAAAGATTTGCTTTATCATATAAATCATCTATATTATCTAAAGCATTTATATCACTACTACTTATAAGTTTTGGTGTTACAAAAAAGTACATAGTTGGCAAAGAAAAATTAGTTGTTTCATACTCTATTACTGTTTCATCTAAGGCTTTTAAAGAATCAATATCTAAACTTTCATATAATCCTGGTGCCATAACTGCTACTACTTCTTCTTTAGTACCAAGACTTATAACTTTACCATTTGTTACACTTACATTTTTATCTTTATCACTTGAAAGTGTCATAGATGATGTTACAACAAATGGAGTATAAAGTGTTTCATTTTTTCCATTTACATATACATTATGAGAGTCTTTATTTTCATATTTTATAACTATTTTTATATTACCACTATCTCCTAAAATATCTTTATATGATACTTCTTTATCATCTTTATAATAAGTAATTTTTATATCAACTGGTAATTCATCTTCATATGTTCCTTTATAAAATATATCATTTCCATAAGCTTGCCATGTTAATTTTTTATCTTCTAATTTATATGTTTCATTACCATTTATATTTACTATATTATTTAAATCTGTATAGTCATATATAGTATCTAATTTTTCATCATTTATTAGATGCTCGTTTATAGTTGTTTTCTTTATACTACCATCAGCATTTAAGATAGTATATACTGTTTCATTTTTAGTTAATGCATAAACATTTATATTTGTTAAGGCATTTATAAATATTAAACTTAAGCATATAGCTTTGTTTATTTTTTTATTAATTTTCATTATTTTTACTTCCTTTCTTTATTTTCTTTGTATTTATTATTATTTTATCAAACATCATAAGAATTGATGGTAAACATATTATAACAACAATCATACTTATTATAGCTCCCCTTGATATTAGGGTACATAAACTACCTACCATTTCAAGTTTTGAATATACACCAACACCAAAGGTTGCTGAAAAGAAACATAAGGCACTTACTATTATAGATGACATGTTATAATTTAAGGCTTTTTCTATTGCTTCTTTTTTATCAAGATTATTTTTTCTATTTCTTATATAAGATGTTGTTAATAGTATTGCATAATCAATAGTTGCTCCAAGTTGTATTGTACCTAATACTATTGGTCCCACAAATGGTAAAATAGTGCCACTAAAGTATGATACTGACATATTAATAAATATTGCTCCTTCGATTGCAAATATTAATAAAAATGGCAAAGTAATACTTTTTTGTACTAATATTAATATAATTAGGATACAAATAATTGAAGAATAGTTAACATTATTAAAATCTGTTGCACTAATATTTATTAAGTCTTTCATTAATGGTCCTTCACCAAGAGTTATGGCGTTATTATCATATTTTTTAACTATACTATTTATAATATCTATTTGGTTATTTAACTTTTCACTTGCTATTTCATATGATGAGTTTAAAAGAATTAATTCATAGTTTTCATTTTTTATAAGTTTTAATAAATCCTCATCTATATAATCTTCTGTTATACCATATTCTAATAAATCACTTTTAGATAAGATGAAGGAAACACCTTCTACATCTTTTATTTCATTTATCATTAGTTTTACATCATTTGCTTTCATACTGCTATCTATTAGTATAATTTCTGGACTTGTTATATCAAATTCTTCTTTTAGTACTTTATTTGCTTTTATACTTTCAAGCGTTTTAGGAAGTGATTCATCCATTTTATAATAGACCTCTACATTTTTATAACCTAGATATGCTGGCACAAGTAAGATTAAAAATATTATAAATATGTATTTATATTTATTAACAACAAATTTAGCTATTTTATCTGTTTTAATAGTTAGTGGTTTATGTTTTGTCTTTTCTATATACTTATCAAACGTTAAAAGCATACTTGGAAATAATGTTAAAACTGATATAACTCCTAATAACACTCCTTTAGACATTACAATACCAAGGTCTTTTCCTAAAGTTAGTTTCATAGTACATAAAACTAAGAAACCTGCTATTGTTGTAAGAGAACTTCCTATAACAGAGGTAAATGTTTCTTTTATTGCTTCTTCCATAGCTTTATTTATATCATGATATTCTTGTTTCTTTTTTATATAAGAGTGATATAAAAATATAGAAAAGTCCATAGTAACACCAAGTTGTAATACTGCAACTAATGCTTTAGTTATATAGGATATTTGTCCTAAAAAGATGTTACTACCAAGATTTATTATAATAGCTATAAAAATATTTAATAAAAGTAATACTGGTGCTAAATATGAATCTAAGAATAATGTAAGTACTAAAGAGCATAGTATTACTGCTATAACTATGTATATAAATATTTCTTTTTGAGAAAGATTCATAGTATCAAGTACCATACTACTCATACCACCAAGTTCTATATTACTATTTCCTAGCTTTCTAATACTTTTAACTGCCTCTATTGTTTCATTACTTGATGTTCCTTCACTAAAGGTTATAAACATTAAGTCTTTATTATCATTATGTAAATATTTGGTAACTTCATTTGGAAGCATTTCAACTGGAATAGTTGTTCCAATAACATCTTGTAAAGACATAGTATTTTTAACTCCTTTTATTTCTTTTATTTCTTTTTCTAAAGTTAATATGTCTTTACTATCTTTATTATCTATAACTGCTATAGCATATGACCCCATATCAAACTGTTCTTTTAATATATCTTGTCCCTTTATTGTTTCAATATCACTTGGTAAATATACTAATATATCGTAATTTATTTTAGTAAAATAAATACCTACTAGTGATAAAAGTAAAAGTATAAAATATATACAAAGAATTAATTTTTTATGTTTACATAT
This sequence comes from uncultured Bacilli bacterium, assembly GCA_934098705.1. Lineage (GTDB taxonomy): Bacteria > Bacillota_I > Bacilli_A > RF39 > UBA660 > CAG-611. The sequence continues at coordinate 61,853 of CAKOPC010000004.1, forward strand.
ACATTTTGCTATCTTGTTATCTTTCATAATCTTTTTCTCCTTTACACCTTAAGTATTTTATTATGAATAATAAAAAATTAACACATGTATATTTAATATTTTGTATGTTTTCCAACATTTTTAAAATTATGTATGTATAATAACATACATTTATATAGTTATCTTTACTTTTGTTGGAGTTTTGTATATAATTAACTTGGTGATTTTTATGGAAAAGAAACAAGATTTAAGAGTTGTAAAAACAAAAAAATTATTATATAACACTTTAACTCTTCTTATGAAAGATAAGACTTTTGAAGAGATAAAGGTTGCAGATATTTGTAATATGGCTATGATTAACCGTTCTACTTTTTATGCTCATTATGAAGATAAGTATGATTTGCTTGTTGATTATATAAATATTATTAAGGAAGAATTAGTTAAGGAATTAAATAAAAATAGTAGTAGTTTAAATACAAGGGAATATTATATAAAACTTATTGAGTTATTACTTAATCATATTGATAATAATAGAGATATTTATACTTCTATTATGATTAATAATAGAAATAGTATAATGTTTGATATTATGTTAAGTGTTGTAAATAATGAAATTGCAAAAAAAGTAGATGAAGAAAAAATAAGTAATATCTTACCAAATGATATTATAATAAAGTTTTATCTTGGGGGTGTTATTAATTTAGGAGCAGAATATTTAAAAGATAAAACAAAGTATACAAAGGAAGATATGATTAAATACTTAGATATATTAATTCCCAATAAAATAAAGTAAACCATAAGGTTTACTTTATTTTTATAAGAAAAAGACTATTTCTAGTCTTTTAATTTTTAATTATGTTGTTTTTTTAGAAGTACAATGCCTGTTACAGCAACTGTTGATACAATAAGTCCACAAGCAAATAATAATACATTATCACTTGTTTCAGGATTTGAATTACCATCATTATATCCAATTACAGCATAGTCGCTTAAATGAGTTGTTGTAAATGTTACATATCCATTATCTAATGTTGCTTTAAGTTCTTCTTTTATTACGCCATCTTCATCAAAGTATAATACTTTGTAATTTTTGTAATCTCTAAGACTTCTATCAATAGCTATTGAAATAGTAAATTTACCATTTTCCATTGGAACAACTGCTGTACCATCAACCATATTGATTTCATATAAACCAACAAGTTTTAATCCTGGTAATTTTTTATCATCTTTATATTTTTCATTAATGATTTTTAAAGCTAATTTTTCATCTTCTTCATCATATCTATTAACTTCTAAATATAAATCATTATCAAATGGTTCTTCTGTTTTAATTATTGCTGTTGTATTACTTCCATCACCAGTTTGTGATTCTTTATATGGTTCTACAACATAACCATCTGCTACTCTATTTACAGTATATTTTACTGCAAGGTATGGTGTAATATCACTTGAGAATTTTCCACCAGTTATTTCTGTTGCAACTTTTCCTTCATATGTTCCAAAACCTGCATTTGGTTTTTCAACGCCAAGACCTTTAAGAGTTAATACATCATATGCTCCTCTTGTTTTAGAAGCTGTTTTAAATGTACCATTTTTGATAAATGTTTCTATTTTTTGTTCTACTTTACCAAAATCATATACTGCTATAGCACTACCATCTTCATTTTTAGCTTCAAATGTTCCACCTGTTATTGTTAATTTTAAATCGTTAGTTCCTTGTTTTGCAGTATAAGTTCCTCCTACTATACTTAAGGCATCTGGTAATAGTAATGGTTTATTATTCATATATACTTCTGCAACATTATCATAACCATTTTCAAGAGCATTAATTGTTCCACCACTTATATCAACAATACCCATTCTTAACTGTATTCCACCATTTAATACACCATCAGTCATTTTTAAACTTACTGGACCTGGTTGGTAAAGTGCTGGACCTTCTTTTGCTGTTAAATTACCTCCGTAAATCTCAAAATAAGTAACACCAGTTGTGTTATTTCCTGCAACGGCAGAATTACGTGATACTACAGTACCACCATTTACAATAATTTTTCCACCTTCAAGGGCATAGAAACCATAACCATTATCATTTGTTACAGTACCACCATTAAAGATTAGTGTTGAGGCTTCAGCATAAATTGATGAAGCTGAGGCAGTTGTTCTTGAGTTAGCGATTAATTTTCCGCCTTCTTTTGAACTATCAAGAGTAAATGTTGCACCTTGTTCTACACCAAAGATTGCTTTTAATGTTTTACCATTTAAATCAAGAGTAGCATCTTTTACTAATACAACTCTTTCATTATCCTTAGTATAATCATCATCCATTATATCAATATCAGCAGTTAGTACACATTTTTCTCCATCTGCAAGACATTTTTTAAGTGCATCACCATCTTGTACTTCTAGTGCTTTTGTCATACCTGTAAAGGCAAACATTGATACTAAAGCACACATAATTAAATTAAATTTTTTCATACTTCTTTTATTCTCCCTTCTAGTATAAATATATCACAAAACAACTACATTTGCAAACTTATTTTTAAGGATTACATCTGTTTACATAGCTTATATAAAAAACATTAAAAGAGTGGCAATTAATGATGCAAAAAAGATAATATTTGTAATAAAGGCAATAACACTTATAAAACCATTTTTACTATTATTTTCCTGACTTAAAGATATTTCTTTTACCTTAGTTAAAAAATCAAGTTTTAGATTATTATCTAAAATATATTTTAAAAGTATATTATAATTTTCTAATATAAAACTCTTATTATTGTTTTTTAAGTATAAATCAAGTACTTCTTTTTGCTTTAAAGTTTTTTCTTCATATGTTTTATATTTATTATCTTTATCTACATTTATTTCATATAATAATTTTTCTATTTTGTTTATTTCATTTTCCATGTTTACCTCTTATAATACTTAATAAGTATAAAGTTTATATTAGAAAATTACAATAGAAAATTGCCTGCCAAATTTTGGTATTTACATATTTTTATAATAAAAAAATGGTATTTCTACCACTTTTATAAAAATCTTACATATTGTCTTTTTGATTTATGACTATTCATAAATTGTCTTGCATCATTTAATCTTATTATATCTTTATCACAATAAGTACTTAATACTTGTCTTAATTCTTTTAAAAATTCTACAAGACAGATATCTTCATTATACATTTCTTTTAATAGTTTATTTTCATCAACAACTTCATCAAAAAATGAGTTTATAAGAAATAGTTTTATTGCTTTATTAAATCTTCCAGTATTTAATTTTAACAAATCTTTATAATCCATATCTGTTAACATATATGAATCTGTATCTATTACACTTATTTTTTTATTTTTATACATCATGTTATAAGTAACATCATCTGTTAGAATACCTTTATTACTTACAAGTTCTATGTCTTTTTTAGAGTTATTTATAGCGTACTCTAAAGAATTTAAATTTATAAATAAAGGATTTTTTTTAAATAATACTTCTCCTTTAGCTAAATTACTTATATATCCTATTAAATTATTATTTCTATAATAGATTCCTTCTTTTGGAAAGTAATAAGTAGAATTATCTATATCTTTAAAATCTAGTACATTATCATAATTATAATAAGCTGGATTATAATCATCATCTAAGGCAAAATGATATATTTTAACTGCTTTATCTTTAGTTTTATCTAAATATGTTGTACCTTGTGCCCCACTACCAAGTTCTTTAGGTAAGCTTTTTACATACCAATTTATTTCCTCTTGTGTATTAAAATTCATAAACCAAATCCCCCTTTTAAGTACCGCATATTATATACTTTTTTAAAGGATTTGTCAATAAAGATAGAAACTCTTTACTTTATCATTTTATGATATAAGGGTATCTTATAGTTATATTTTATAAATCAAACAAATATAAATTTTCTTTATATTCATTATTACCAAGTTTAAAATAACATGTATCAATCTGTTTGCCACCACATTTTTCATAGAATTTATTGGCACTATTTTCTTGTAGTGTACTAATTAAAACATTATCATAAGAGTCTTTAAGTTTGTTAAAAGAATATTCTAGTAGTTTTCTTCCAATGCCCATTCTTTTATATTTAGAATCCACATATAAGGCATACACTTCTGCATATTTTTCATTATAATTTTTTTTGTTTTTACCAAATTTAAGAAAACCAACAACTTTATTTTCTATTTCACAAACTATATATTCATTTATTTTACTTTTGCAATTTTCCATATTTTTTATTTTCTTTTCATTCAAACTATCTAAAAATTCATCTGGAAATATTCCGCGATATGTTTCTATCCAACCATTAATATTTATATTTACTATGCTTTCGACATCTTTTACTTGGGCTTCTCTTATTATCATAACATTTCTCCTTTTTTAATTAAACATCATTTTAACACAACTTTACTATTTTTATCTATAATTTTATTTTGATTATCAAATATCATTTGAATAAAATCTGTTAATTTTATCTTTGCTTTAAATGTTAGTTTATCTTCATATATATCACTAAACTCTACTACAGCTTCATCATAACTTTTTATATTAGATACAGTATAATTACCATGTGCTATAGAGTTTCTTATACTATTTATTATATATTTATTGGTATAGTGTTTTTCATTTAATAGTTTATCTTTTAAAATATCAAGTTCTTTTTGTAAACTTTTTATCTCTTCTTCTAATTTTAATACAGTATTTTCATATATTTGTTTTGCTTTATTTATATCTTTCTTTTCCAAATTTATGATATTTTCTCTTTGACTATTTAACTTTACTTGTTTTTCACTTAATACTTTTTGAAGGGCATTATACTTTATTAATATTTCTTTATACTCTGCCTCATCTTCTTTATACAAAATATCAAAGTTTGATAAATCAAGACTTGCAAAGTTAAAATCATTACTTAATTTGTTATCATTAAAATATGAAAATAGTGATATAAACATACTTATAGAGGCTTGCAATAATTCTTCATTTTTAATACAAATAATTCTTTTATAGGTATTAAAAATATCTTGTTCTATAACATTAAAGTTATTGGTATGACATTTATACCAAGAGTTTAATATGATAAGGTTATTAATATTAGAATAAGTATGATTTAAACCATTATTATATAAGTTTACACTTACTAAGGCATTTATAACTTCCATTTGTGTATCTAAATCCATTTTAGGGTCTATCATTTTATAAATATTATTTAAAAATTCTTTTGAAATAGAATTATATAGTTTATCATTGGTTATTAGAAGTTCATAATTTTCTTTTATACTATCTCTAAAATTAAATAATATATTTATATTGTTTGTTATTTCATATTCATTTATTACTTTATCCAACTTTTTTACAACTTCATCTTCCAAAGTATTATTTTTACTTTTTAGAGTTATTTTACATTTAGAAAAGGCTTTAAGATAATTTCTTATTTCACTTCTACTTTGTATTTTGCAGGGATTAAATAATATATTTCTTTCATAAGTATTGTTATCTTTTATCGTAAAACAACTTTTAAATAAACTTACAACAAAGTTTGTCAAGTCTTCTACTCTTATTCTTACTTTGTTACCATTTACATTTATAATTATTCTTGATGGAATTTCATCTATTACAAAATCCCCATGGGCTAATTTATTTCTTATAGTATTAAATAGTGTAAGTTCATCATTAAAGGCAAAGTTATCAATTATATACTTGCCGTTTTCATATTTAGCAAGATATTTTATAGCAGTTTTAGTGTTGCTTAAAAGTGTTCTTTTAAACTTTATATTACCATCCTTTTTTTCTATTAAGTCCTCTTTCATTTCAAAGAACATACTGGAAATTATAGATAATGTTGCCATATGATAATTTTCTTTACTTATACTTTTACCTTGTAAATACTTATCATCATTTGTTATTTTATCTAATAAAAATAGACAATAATTTTTAGTTGATTCATAATATTTAAGGTTAGTATTTTCTTTTAATGCTTCCATTTAACACCTTAGTTAAAACTTTTTTTATATTTTGGTAAGACAACTTTTATAAATACAAAAAGATTAAGTATTAATATTATAAAGAAAAATAGTTTTATTATAGTATTTGAAATATTAAATAATAAGATTCCATTCATATCTCCGCCTCCTACAAAATTATATAGTATTGTTAAGTATAAAGGGTCAAGTAAAAGTAAGATAAGGGTTGTATAATAAAAAATAGTTTTTAGATATTTACTTTTTAGTTTTACAATTTTATTTATTAATAAAACAAGAATATAAGATGTTATAAAAGTACTTAAAAAACCTACAACACAAAATATAGCAAGATTAAAATTAGAAAGGTTTGCATCATTAATTACAATTTGTACTCCTAAAGTAGATAGTTTTATTTTTTTAAATACACCATATGATAAAGCCACTAATAAATGACTTCCTTCATGTATAACATAATAGATTAAAACAGCTACTATTAGGCTTATCCATTTTCTTATATTTGTTTCTATTTTATCTTTCACAAAAACACCTCTTCTTAAGTATATATTATTTTTTTATAGCTTGCAAACTTAATTTTTTGTATTATTTTTAATATTTTGTCATATAAAACAATTTTTAGTAATACTTATAATTGAAGTGTTATAAATAAAATTATTTTTGATAATCATTATATGAATAAAAGTATAATTTTACTTATAATATTACAGATTATTATTTTTGCAACACCTTTAAGAAATATTTTTAATATTGTTAGTTTAAATATATTACAGGTACTACATTCTCCTTTTTTAACATTAAAACTTATATTGTCAACATTCTTAGTAAGATTTGACTTACTGCCATAATATTTTTGTATATTTTTAACTTCTAATACATTTTCTATATAAATCCTCCCTTTTGTAATATAACTTTTTTAAAACAAAAAAAATGTAGACATAAATCTACATATTTAAAATAGTAAAATTTTTTTAATTAGCAACATAATGATGTACTTCTTTAGTATCTTTAGTAATTTTAGAAAATTCATAACCATTATTAAGTCCATAGTCTATAATACATTCTAAAGATGTAATAGAGGATGTTTTACCACTATAATCATGCATAAGTACAACATTTTCTCCTTTACCTAATCTTTTCTTTACATTATTACATATTTTATTACCATCATTACTTGCTGTATCACTTGACCCTACATTCCAGTCAAAATAATGGTACCCTCTTCTTTTTACTTCATCTGTTAAATAACTCATAATACCTATATTATAGTTTTTAGATATAGTGTTACTACTACCTCCAGGAAATCTTATTATATAAGGTTTTTCTTTTGTTATATTATATACTTTATCACTTATTTTATTTAAGTCATCAAAATATGTCTTACTACTTTTATAAATACTATAATTATGAGTATAAGAATGTAATCCTATTGTATGTCCTTCATCATATGCCCTTTTTATTATATTATCTAAATTTTCTCTACCTATAACAAAAAAGGTTGCTTTTATATTATATTTTTTTAATATATCTAATACTTTAGGTGTTATATCATAACTTGGTCCATCATCAAATGTTAAATAAATAGTTCCTTGTTTATCTATTACTTCTACCTGTTTTACTTTAGTTGTTTTATTATTTTTAGAATCACTAACTTCGTATTTTATTTCATATATTCCTTTTTTATTTGTATCAACATTTCCTACTTTTATAACTTTATCTGTTATATCACCATCACAATTATCTATAGCGGTATAATTATCTTTATAATTTACTCCTAAATAAGCCTTATCATTATTTAATACATTTATAACTGGAGGTGTTTTATCATCTACTATTAAATTTCTTTCTACTTTTGTTTTATTTGAACTTTTATCAACTGCTTCATATATAACTTTATTATTTTCTTTATCTATTTTTATATTTACTTTTATATCATCTTTATCATAATTATCACTTACATTTATACCATCTTCCACATATTTTTCATAACTACATATAGTTTTTGGATTATCACCCTTTATAGATATAACTGGTGGTATATTATCTATAACATTTATAGTTCTTTCTATAGTTTTACCTTTATAATTATATTTAACCTTATAGATGCCTAACTTTTTATTATTAATATTATTTTCTATTAATACTATATCTTTTTTACCTATATCTATTATTTTTATACCTTTTTCTTTATAATTATTAAATACATTTAAGGTAACAGTTTTTTTACCATTAAGTTTAATATATGGATTAAAATATAAATATATAAATGCTGTTATTATTATAAATATAGTAACTATTAAAATTATTATTACAGTACTTCTTTTTTTCATTATTACCTCTATCTATATATATTATATAATAAAAAATTATATTTGACTTGATAATTTTATTATTTTATAAAGTTTTACATGTTTATCATTAAATGATTTATCTAAACTTTCTACAAGTTCATTATATACTTTATCTTTATTATTATTTATTTTATTAAAGTATTCAAAGTAGTAATAGTTTAGTTTATCTATTTTATTAGTATTATATAAGACATTTAATTCTTTTAAAAGTTCTTGTTTTATTTGCTTTTCTTCTCTTGTTAAATTACTATATTTTATATTTTTATTTCCTATTATTTCGTATTCTATATTAGTTTTGGTTATTCTACTACCTAATCTTATTATTTCATCTTCTTCCTCTATTAACATACGTGATATAAGTTTATTATTACCTTCTTCATCAAATAGTACTGCTACTATAATAGAATCATTTGTAAAAAGAGTTAAATATTTATATTTTTTATAGTTTACATCTTCACTTTTTTCATATATTTTCGATAAGAAGTTTTTATCTATTTTTATATTTTTAGTTATTATATCTTTCATTAATTTATTATTTATTTTATAAAGTGGCATTTTTCTTATGTATTTTATATTATCATTATTATCCCATTCAAAATACTCTATCAATTCTTTATTTAAATTTAAAACTATATCATATATATATATCATAACTTTATCTCCTTGTATTAATAGTATATACAAAAGTTTATATTTTATATTTTATATTTCATTTTTTCATATATTTATAGTGGAGGATTGATATTTTATGAATTTTTTAAATCTTATAAAAATTTTATTATATGGCGTTATAGAGGGTATTACTGAGTGGTTACCAATAAGTAGTACAGGACATTTAATACTTCTTGAAAAGTTTTTAAATTTTAACATGAGTCATAGTTTTATGGAAATGTTTAGAGTTGTTATTCAGTTTGGTGCTATACTTGCTGTTATTATTTTATATTTTAATGATTTAAATATTTTTACAAAAGATAAAAGTAAAAGGTCTAAAAATATTTCTTTATGGATTAAAGTTATTATATCTTGTATTCCTGCTGGTATATTAGGTATTTTACTTGATGATATATTTGATAAGTATTTGTATAATTATGTAACTGTTTGTATTGCTTTAATAGTATATGGTATTTTATTTATTGTACTTGAAAAAAGAAAGAAGTATTGTAATTTTAAAGTTACAAGTGTTGATTCTTTAGATATGATAACTTGCCTTAAACTTGGGCTTTTTCAATCTCTTGCCCTTATTCCTGGAACATCAAGAAGTGGTGCTACCATAACTGGGGGTATAATTTTAAATGTTAAAAGAGATGTTACTTGTAAGTTTACATTTTTTATGGCAATACCAGTAATGCTTGGGGCAAGTCTTTTAAAGCTTGTAAAGTTTGGGTTTACATTTCAAAAGATAGAGGTAGTTGTTTTGCTTATTGGCTGTTTAACATCTCTTTTAGTATCTATATTTGCTATCAAATTTTTAATAAATTATGTAAAAAAACATAATTTTATAAGTTTTGGCTTTTACAGAATCATTTTAGGTGTTATTATATTATTATATTTTTTATAGATGAAGGAGAATTTTATGAATATAGATAACAATTTAAAAATACCAAATCACGTTGCTATAATTATGGATGGCAATGGTAGATGGGCTAAAGAAAGAGGTCTTTCAAGAAGCATGGGACATAATGAAGGATTTAAAAACCTTAAAACTTTAGCAAAGCATATTTTTAAAAGTGGTGTTAAGGTGTTAAGTGTTTATGCCTTTTCAGTTGATAATTTTAAAAGAAGTAAAGAAGAAGTTGACTTTTTAATGAATCTTTTTGTTACAAGATTTAAAGAATTAAAAAAACTTGATAATGTAAAAATAGTATTTTCTGGCATTAGAAAAAGTCCTCTTCCAGATAATGTTATAAAGGTTATTAATACTTTGGAAGAAGAAACCAAGGATAATACTGGTTATATATTTAACATTTGTATAAATTATGGTGGTACTTATGAAATTTTAGATGCTTGTAAAAAAATTGCGGTAGATTATAAGGAAAATAATATTGATCTTGATAGTATGCTTCCAGATGATTTTTATAAGTATTTATATAATGACTTACCTCCTATAGACTTTTTAATTAGAACAAGTGGTGAAGAAAGAATAAGTAACTTTATGTTATATCAGTTATCTTATGCTGAAATGTATTTTCCAAAGATATATTTTCCTGATTTTGATAATAAAGAGTTCGACAATGCTATTTTAGCATATAATAAAAGGGATAGAAGGTTTGGAAAAATTAATTATAACAAGTAATAATTTGACTTTAACATGTTTTTTTGATATAATTTTATCTGTTTTCCAATTCTAGGGAGGATTTTTATGAATAATTTATATTATGAAGTAAGGGTTAGTGAACTTGAAGAAAAGTTAAAGAAAAAAAACGATTTATTAAGCACAATTAGACAGATTAAGAACAATTTAACTTTAAAAAAGGCTTTTTTAACACTTGCTACTTTAACAATATCTTCCGCTATTTGTTTATGTTCATCTTTATTTAATCCCCATCCTAATTTTATTATGACAACTCTTATAACAACTTGTTTTACTAGTTCTTATTATCTTGGAACAACTAGAAGAGCAAGACGTTTTTTAAGAAGTTCTAATGAAGGAAAAATAAAGCAAGATATTGCAAAACTTAAGGAAAGGATGGATTCCTACAAAGAGTTAGATAATAAACTTTGTAATAATAAAGAAAAGATAAAAGACGATAAATTTTATAATAATGTTATTATTAATAATTATTATAATGATATAAAAAAAGATAAAGTAATGCAAAGAGTATTAAAAAAATAAAAGTTCCATACAGGAAACTTTTATTTTTTTAGGTAATCAATTAACTTTCTTACAAGTGATTTATCAGTATTTAATTTATTTATTTCATTTTGTAATTGTTTTGGTAAGTCTTTTTTACTTACAACAATTCTATCATATAACTTGTTTTCGTTTTGATTTAGAACTTCTTTTATATTAGAAATATCTAATATATATTTAATAGTATCTTCATTATTTTTATAATTTAAGTAGAACATAGCGGGTAAAAATATTAAAGTACCATCTTTTGTTAAACTTACATAAAAAGGAGAATTTATAGATTCTATATTAACTTTAGTATAAGATGAATCATTATCTTTATCCATATTACTTATTGCTTTTCTTATATTATTTAATGTTACAAAATCTTCATTTTGATAAGTCTTATTTTTAAATATTTGCTTTATATCTTTTAATATATCTACCCTTTTTTTAGAATAAGTATAATTTTTAGAAAAGACTTCTTCATACTTTTCTTTATTTAGTTTCTTATCTGTAAAAAAGTATAATGCTTCATTAATTTTAGAATACTGTACTAAATAAAATTTTACATCTTTATTACTTTTTAATATTTCATCTATACATATCTTTTCAAAATATTCATTTACATTAGATATTTTAGTGATATTAGAACAACCAATATAATCTTTATCAAAAATGTTATTGCTATAAATTATATTTCTATTTAATATTTTTACACCCTTCTTATTTATATTTTCTTGATACATAAAACCACCTCTTAAGTTATGTATAATACAACAAAATTATCTTTTTTACAAGATATTTAACATATTAATATAGTTTTATATTTAGCAAACCACTCAAACTAGAATTAAGTTTTACCATTTATTCAACATTAACACCTTTTTGTAATGATTTTAATCCTATAAAATAGATGATTATAGTAAATATTAAGTATAAGGTTATTACAAAGTAAATTAATAATTTTATACTATTTATATTTATAACATCATTTGTTTTTATTAAGTTCATAATATTACTATCAAATAATCCTAAAACATAGATAACTAATAACATAATAATAGCAGTTATTATATACATAAGAAAACCATATATAAAGGAATAAAGGATTTTATTTGTATATTTTTTATGTCCTAAAATTATTCCAGTATCCCCAATTATAAGAATATAGATAAGTTCTATTAGTATTAGTAATGCCACTACAGAAAGTAAAGATGTAACACTTGTGTCATATATTATTGCAGTAAGGTTTAAAAAGTTTCTTAAGATACTTATAAATTCCTTAGAATATAAACATATAAATAGACATATTAAAGATACTACTATAGTTGTTGTTGCAACAATAACTGATGATAATATTTTTGATGTATATATATTAAATTTAGAAACTGGCAGTGTATGTGTTAAGTATGATTCATCTTTATAAAGATTTCTTGTAAATCTAATCCATGATCTTGTTATAGTATTTATAAGAGCACTTACTAACATACTTATACAACAAGATAATGTTATATTTTTTAATACTGTAAATAATAATGAATTATTAATACTACCAAATATTCTTGTTAATATTGCGAAAATAAATGCTAATATATAAAATACTATAATTAATTTATATATCCACTTTAAATCATATTTTAATAACTTATTTAACATTTAAATAACCTCCTAAAAACTTCATCTATACTTGTATTTTCTTCTTCTCTTAATTCATCAGCACTTTTAGATAATATAACTTTACCTTTATCTATAAATATAACATCATCTAATATTCTTTCTATGTCTTGTATTAAATGAGTTGAAATTATAACTGTTGCTCCAGTATTAAAGTTTGTTAAGATGGTATCAAGTATATAATCTCTTGTTGCGGGATCTACTCCTCCTAAAGGTTCATCTAAAATATAAATATCACAACATCTTGACATTACAAGTATTAATTGTACTTTTTCTTGCATACCTTTTGACATTTCTTTTAATCTCATTTCTACATCAAGGTCTAAATCCTTTAAAAGTTTTAAGGCTTTAGAACTATCAAAGTTGTCATAAAAGGTTTCAAAGTATTTTATAACATCTAAAACCTTCATATCTTTATCTAAGTATGTTCTCTCTGGTAAATAAGAAATCATTTTTTTAGTTTCTATACAAGGTTTCATACCATTAATTAATACTTCTCCACTATCTACAGTTAAAAGATCATTTATAAGTTTTATAATAGTTGTTTTACCCATACCATTTTTTCCAAGTAAACCAACTATCCTACCCTTTGGTATTTTAAAGGTTACTTCTTTTAATACTTTATTTTTGCCATAACTTTTGTAAACATTTTTAAACTCAATAAGTTCCATTATAATCTCCCTTCATCATTTATATATTTTATTATATCTTCTTTTGTAAAACCAATATTTAGCATATCGTTTATGTAAGTTTTTGTTAAGGTTTTTGCATAAGCATTTCTTACATTTCCAATTAGTTTTTTATTATCAGTTACATATTTACCATTAGTTCTTTCAGTATAGATAAGTCCTTCCCTTTCAAGTTCCATAAGAGCTTTTTGCATAGTATTAGGATTAACTTTTATGTCTTGTGCAAAATCTCTTACCGATGATAATTTACTGCCTGATTTTATTTTACCTGAAATAATATCTAATTTTATTAATTCAACAAGTTGTATATAAATTGGTCTTTCATTATCAAATTTATAGTTCATTACATCACTTCCACTGTATTACTTGATTAATACAATAATACTTTTTTTTAATAGATTTGTCAATATATTATAGATATTTATTTTATTTGCTTGGGATTTTTAACTTTTTTATAAAAAAATATTGATTTTTTAAAATAAAAATGATAAGATAATTATACATTGATGCAGATGTGGTTCAATGGTTAGAACATGGCCTTGCCAAGGCTAGGATGCGGGTTCGATTCCCGTCATTTGCTCCATTGACGAATCTGTTCGAACTATTTAGTTTGAACTTGATATATAGAATCAATCGAAAGATTGATTTTTTTGTATCTTACAAAGAAATCATCCTAAAGAAAGGATGGTGTTTATGATTAATATTATCAAACAAGAAATACCTATTGATGAATCGCTTAAAAAGAAATTAGAGTTTATTTGTGATTTTTGTAATACTACTCCTACATTTATAAATGGAAGTATTAGAAAAATTGATAAATCTAATTTGGCTTATGTTGAACCTCACAAAGTAATTATCAATAATATAATGTTTCTTGTTTTTAATTATTCTAATGATGTTTATATCAAAAACTTTGGTAATAAAATTAAAATCAATGAATTAGAAAATTATTTAAAGCGTACCAACTAGTAAATTTGTCGAAAATAGTTTATAATTAAATTAGAAAAACTTATATCTGATTTATTTATGGGCGAAGTAGTACAAATAAGCCTAGTTGTACTGCTTCGCTCTTTTTTAGTAAAGGAGATGATGATAATTGGATGATGTAAAAAAAGTTTGTGGTCTTTATATGAGAGTATCAACTGAAGATCAAGCCCGAGAAGGTTTTAGTTTACCAGAACAAAAAGAAAGATTAGAGGCATATTGTAAATTCAAAGGCTTTGTTATTAAAGACTATTATACCGACGCTGGTATAAGTGCTAAAACAGGCAATTATAGACCTGAATTTGAAAGGCTTAAAGAAGATATTAAATCAAAGAAAATAAACACTATAATTGCTTTAAAACAAGATAGAATAACAAGAAGTATTTTTGACTGGGAAGAACTTATGAGATTTCTTGAGGAAAATGACGCTTATCTTGATTGTGTTAACGATGATATTAATACTACTAATGCTAATGGCAAAATGGTTTCAAGAATATTAATGAGTGTATCACAACAAGAAATAGAAAGAACAAGTGAAAGAACTAAGGTTGGTTTAGCTGGTGCTATTAAACAAGGACACATACCACATCAAGCACCACTCGGTTATAAACATGAAAATAAAAAATTAGTTATAGACCATTTAACAAAAGATGTTGTCATAAGAATATTTGAACTTTATCATAAAGGAATGTCATATCAAAAGATAAGTACACTATTTAATAAAGAACAAGTATTGGGTAAAACAAATTGGAGAGATTCTTCTATTGTTGCAATTTTAGAAAATGAAATATACAAAGGTGATTTTGTTCATGGTAAAAGGACGAAACATCCTACTTATTATGAAAATGTTGTTGAACCTATTGTTAGTAAAGAAATGTGGGAAGAATGCCAAGTTCAAAAGAAAAAAAATTCTAAAAGTTATCAAAGAACTTTAACATATCTATTCTTACAAAAATTAAAATGTCCTAAATGTAATAGAATTTTAGGTGGTAAAGCAACTCAAAAGAAAAATGGTAATATTTATTATTACTATTACTGCCATGATTGTAAGATAAACTTTAAGGAAAATTTAGTTGAAGAATATTTTAATGATTTTGTAAATGAACTTGTAGAATATGATTCAGTAGTAAATCAGTTCTTCTTACCAATGATTAAGCAAAAATTTGATGAACCACAAGAAGAATTAAAGAAAGATATCAATAAGCAAAAAGACAAACTAGAAAGAATTAAAAGAGCTTATATAAATGGTGTGTTTAGTTTAGAAGAATATAACGATGAAAGAAAGTTAGTTGAATCTGCTCTTGAAAAATTACAAAATGAACTTGATGAAGCAACCTCTTGTGAAACTCTTAATTTTACCCCACAAGATATTTTACTAAAAAGAGATATTGATTATATAAATAAAGTTAAATTAGAAAAGGAATATAAAGAAAGAACTAAAACTTGGAAAGATTATACAAGAGAAGAAAAATCAGAACTTATTATGAAATATGTTGATAATATTAAATTAGGTATTCTTAACAATTATATTTATGTAGATAATATCAATTTTAGAGAATCAATATGTAAGCCTTGTAATGAATTATTTGATGCTGGTTATATTGATGTTAAGACACCTGTTATTTTTGGTAATATTGTAGGTCAAATTAGGTTTAGTAATTACTTACCTGAAAAAGAAATTGGTGAACATATAATGAGATTAAGACAGTATTATGATGTTGGTTTTGAAGAAGCAACTTATTATGTAGAAGATAGAATATTCTATTTTAATTTCATTCACGATGACAGAGCGATAGTCAGAATATTCCCTATGGAAGATTATGCAAAAATAGATCCTGATATAAAAATGAAAGAATATAAATATGGAATTATTTATATTCGTGGTAGAGATGAGTTTCAAATGCAAGATATAAATACTGCTTTTGATTATATACCTGATGAAACTAATGATTGTGTTATTTATACGAAAGAACCTGTTCCTATTGAAATTGGAGTAAAACCTGTAAAGAAAGAATTGTTGTATGAAGAAGAATAAAATGCGTGGCACGTTTTGTTGTATAGCAATGAAAGTGGCGATAGCATTTTATAAGACTTATGTAATTTTGTTTTATTACGAAGTTTTAAAACATTATGGAATAAGTCATAAAAGGGTTCTAGGGAATCCCTAGCCCACGAGGTTATTTTGTTAGTATGACAAAATACCTAGGGGGTTAAATATTTTGGCTTTGACAAAATATATCTCTAAAAAACAAAGGAGTTGATTATTTATGAAGAAAGAATTTTATAACTTAAAATATGGAAAATGTAAATTATTAGATGAGAAAAAAGACTTATATTTAGTGTATGCCGAAAACTGTGAACTACATTATATTGTTTGTACCTATATTGATAATATGGGAACTATGATGGGTCAAGAATTTTTTGAAACACTAAATCAAGCCAAATTATATTTTAATAAAGGAGCGTGATTATTATAGAACTAGCATATTCTTTTCATTTAGGCAGTGATAAAAATAAAAGAAACACATCAAGAAGTAGTGCTAAATCTAATAAAAGTGGTTCTACTTCTCTATCAAATAATGCTATACAAAATTCAGCAGGTTTAACGAAAGTAGATAAACATAATTATAGAAAGTATGATAGCAATCAAAATGATATTGAAATTATTAAAGGTAGTTCATCATTAGTTGATGATGTAAAAAAATTATATAAAGAAGAATTTGATGAAGCAAAAGAAGAATATAACCTAAAGCAAATAAGAGATGATAGAAAAATCAAAGATTATTTTACTCATATAAGTAATAATGAGAAAAATGATTTAGCCTGTGAAATAATAATTGAACTTGGGGATAAAAAGTATTGGGATACAAAAGATGATAAGTTTAAAAGAAGAATGACAAATGTTTATAAAAAGCAAATTGAAGATTTAGAAATTATATTACCTACTTTTAAGATAGCAAGTGCTATTATTCATTATGATGAAACAAGTCCACACTTGCATATAGTAGGCATTCCTATAAAATTTAATAATAAAAATGGTATGAAAAAACAAGTTGGTAAATCAGATGTATTTACAAAAGAAAGTTTAAGAAAATTACAAGATAAAATGCGCACATTATGTATTGAATCCTTTAATAAAGAATATAACCTAACTAACACTTTAAAAGGCAAGAAAAAAGGCAGAAATCATGATTATCATATTACTGAAATGGACAATTATTTAGAAATGAAAGAACAGCTTGAAAAAAATCAAGAAAGTTTAAATAAAGCCAAACAACAATCTGACTTGCTAGATAATAATGTAAAAGAAACAAAAGAGATTGTTAATAATTTAAAATTAGCATTTGGTAGAAAAGATAAATATGTTATAACACAAGAGCGTAAAGATAAAATCAATAGTTTTATCAGCCAAGTAGAAAATACAAATAAAGAATATAAGAATATTCAAAAATTATCAACAACTCTTACCAATGTTGACTCTAATATTAAAGAAAACAATAAGAAAATAAAAATACTTACCGAAAACAATAAGGCATTGGAATTACGAGTTAAAAGTCTTACTGAAAAAAATAAGTTAAAAGATAATGAAATCGATGAATTAAAAGAAGAAAATAATTCTTTATTTGCAGAACTTAACTATTTTAAAAATAAGTTTATAAGACTTATTAAATTTATAAAAAATAGATTATTTAATAGAAAAGATAGAGATAAATATCATGACTTTTCACGAGATTTATATGAACATGGTGTTATTGAACATGATACGATTAAAGAATTAAATGAAACTTATAAATTCAGTAAAGAACATGATTTAAGCAAAGAAAAAGATGATTATGATATTGAAATTTAATTTAAAGTAAAAAGATGATCATAAGCGTTAATGCCTTTAAATCATCTTTTTTACTTTTAATATTAATTATGGGTATCGTTTTTTATTTTATAAAATCTTCTATAAAATCTCTATCTTTATCTTTTTCATATATGCATTCGGTCAATTTTTCTAGGTCATCACCGTTAATTAATATAATTCTGTTTGTATTTGCCAGTTCAATTGCCTTTTTTGTAAATGTACTATTGGTTATTACTACACCTCTATTTGCATTATAGAATCTAATTGCACCAACAACCTCTTGTATCGGCGTATTATCTAATTTATGAGTATAGTATTTTGCTTGAATAACATAAGTTATATTTCCCTTTTTAACTATTAAATCTCCACCTTGGTCGCCACTTTTACCACAATGTTTTACTTTATAATTTAACTCACGAAATAAATTTTGTAGATATAGCTCAAATTCCTCACCAGTTTCAACATTTATTAAACTATATTTGAATGCTTTTGCTTGTTTTTCTTTAGAAAAATCTCCACTCAAATACCTATTCTTATCGCTTTCTTTTCTTAGGTATTCAACCTTAGAATCATAATATTTTATCCAGTCTTTTAAATTAGTTAGACACTCTAACAATAGTTCATTATTAGTTTGTACTATAACATCATTTATTTTAGCAATTGTATATAAATCAATGTTATTAACTTTTACATTGTCTTTAGCTAAACTTTCAAGCCAAAATTTAATTATATTATCAATAGAAGATATATTGTCTATATTAGAATAATTATTGTCTTGATAGTTGATAACTTCTTTTTCAATGTCATTACTAATTCTTACCTTATCGTTTATAATCATTGTTGCTACTCTAAACATATATTCATTGACAAAACCAAGTTTTGATTCATAAAATTCTTTATATATAGGTAATGTGTTTTCATATACAATTTCCATATCATCTACTTCTTTAATCATATCATCAATAATTTTATAGAACTCATCATCATTTGTTAAAGCATTTATTTTCTTTTCAAGAAAAATAATATGTGTAATAGTTGCATAAGTTAGTAGAGAATCTGCTATAAAATTAATTGGTCTATCAATTAAGACATTATCAACTTCTATAAATGTATCACTAGGGTTTCTTTTATTAAAATAGCCAACATTAATTTTTCTTAACGAGTAGTTATTTATATTTGCACTCATTTCCTTTAAAATTCTTATATAGTTTTGATAGCCAGCTTTATTTTTACTATAGTTTGTATGTCGTTCTATATAGTCAGCAACGTTTGAAAAATATTTTTTAATAATTTTTAAAAAGTATTCATCTGTATATAACATCTCAAAATCAGTAGCAGTATGAAAATCTTTTGTGTCTTCTATCATTTTGTATAATGCTTTTCTATACGATTCTTGAGTTCCAGGTATTTCCCAAGATATTTTATTATATTGCATTGTATTTTCATTTAACATTTTTGCTATTGCATTTTTAGATGTTAAAGTAAGGAAACTCAAGTATATTGTATTATCATCACTATCAGTATTTATATTTCTGACTCTATTATCCTTACTTTTTTCAAATTCATAAGACAATCTGCTTCCTAATTTTTCAAGCATTCCTATTATTCCCAATGAATTTAAGAATAAGTAAATAAAGAATAATGCAATCATACTTGATATAATAATTGCAGTAGCACCTTGTTTTGTATCTATACAATACCAAGCAACAACAATGCTAATAAAAGTTCCTATAATATGACTTGAACCGCTTTTTCTTCCATAATTTTTACTCATAATACAACTCCTCTAAATATATAACTATTATATCATATTTTGCCTAGAAATAGGACTTAAATCATAAAATATGTTATAATTGTCTAGAGGATGATAGTATGTTTGATTTTATTAAAAAATTAATTGAAAAAAAAGAAAATGTCAAAGTAAATTACTTTGAACAGGAACAAAACAATTGGAAAGAAGAAAATAAGAATTTATTTTATAACAACTATGAATTCTTTAATAATAATTGTTGCCCTAATTGTGGAGTCGTGCTAAACTCTGAAATAAAAACATCTAAAAAGTGTTCAGAATGCAAAGAAAAAATAGTTGTTAGAACAAATCCATTAACTAAGGAAAAACTATTGCTATGCGAAAAAGACTTAAAAAAATATGAAAGCAATGATAATAAAAGAAAAGAAATAAATTTTTGTTCTAATCTAATTAAAAATACTTCTTTCGTATGTAATGACATTGGAAAAAAATTAAACAAATTAAAAAAAGAAAAGCCAGACTTAAGCGTTAGAGATTATACTTGGAATATATTGATGAATTTAAGTAATGAATTAACAAACGATGGTTTAAAGAAGTATAATAAAATTGTCAATCTTCCTTATAGAGATAGAGCATTGGAAGTTTTTGATGTAGTAAAAACATTTGAAAAATCTAATTTAGCATTTGACAGAATGGTTTCATTAGCTGAATACGAACATAAAGACAATGTATTAATAACTATGTTGCCACAAGCGATTCATTTAGGAATAAGTACACAATATATATATGCCTTGCCAGAATTTCAAATGAATTTAGACGAAGAAAGAATTTGCCAATTAGATTGTTGCAAAATATTATATGATTACTTAAATAGAAATAATATGACAATAGATGATTTCAAACCAATATATTTAGAACATGCAAAAAATCTTATTATTCCAACTATAACACCAGATTTAGCTTGGATGTACGTTAAAAGAGGCTATAATATTTATAAAACTTACAATGAACAAAAGAATGTTAATTAAATTATAAAATTTATAACTATTTCATAGATTTTTTACTCATTTTTTATAATTTGTGTTAAAATGTTATTAGTGGTTGATATTTATATATCAATTCGTATGTTGGAAAAAGTTGTAGATACCTACGACGTTGGCTCCAGATTGATAGGAAACTCGAAAAGTTCGAGTTTGAGTAATAAATGCTAACTAAAAATAGTTAGTTTTTTTGTTATGTAAGGGAGAAAAATCCTAAATATAGATAGATAAATAAATAAAAAAAGAATAGTTTATTTAAAACTAATCCTACCAATAAAATTCAAACTTTTTTAATTAAACAGTATTGGTACATTACCATATATTACTATTCTTAATATTCCTATAATAACTAAATGTAATGGATAATATAAATAGAAAAACCATTTCATCCAATTCATTTTACCTTTAGAACCATCGTAGATATTTAGTAATGGGTATGCTAAAACAACTGCTAATGTAATTAATCCATAAGTTTTACTTACAAAGAAATATGAAATAAGTGCGTAAATAAAGATCCAAAAACTCATACTCATAAATTGTTTTTTCAAATCCCCTCTATTGGAATACATAGATAAAATTGCCATTACTGCTATGCAACTCCAATCTGATGAAAATGTTATAATATTTATTAAAATTATCAATATCCACTTTTGCCATTCTTTTAAATTGGTTGCTTTATTTGCAATATAAAGAGCAACTACCGCCCAAGCAAGAGACCACATAATACTTGTTTGATTAAAAATATTCCCTGAACTAAACGGTATATAGTTTATTCCAAAAGCAAAGCAATACGCAAAATGAGATATTATTGCAAATGTAAACAATCTTAAAATATATTTTCTTAAATTCTTGGTATAATAAAAACCTTCACAAATAAAGAAAAACATAATAGGTGCTGTTAATCTACCAATTATATGTAAAATAATTGAAATTGCATTATTAGGCATTCCTGGATAAATCAAATCAGCAATGTGATCAATCGTCATTGCTATAATTGCTATTAATTTTAAATGATTAGAATTCAATTTTTTCATTATATCACCAACTTAATAATTTTTTTATTTTATATTATCATTTTGTTTTAAACCCCACTTTAATCTATTATCAAAGCTATACTTATTTTCACTTGGGTTACCTTCACAAATTTCATTATATAAACTATTTAAATCATACACACATGACCATATGGTATCAAAATTCAATTTTTTTTCAAATTGACATACAAATCCATACTTACCTGATATGATTTTTTTACACTCTTCAAAATCAATATTCGAATTATTTTTCAAACAATTATCTATTGTATTATATCTATCATTTGTATAGTACCAATTATTTTCATTATTATTATTATATTTAACCATGTTATTTGAAATAAAATGATTAGTAGCTATCACATAATTTTTATTATATCTAACACTTATTTCTTCACTGGTACATTCAACTACCGCCATATCCCCATTTCTATCTGCAATAACAATATTATGAGATGAGGATATTGGTAAAGTCTTAATCATTTTGACTGCCTCTTCTGTTGTTTTACATTCTTCTAATATTTTCCGTATTACAAATCCCCCATTTATACCTGGCTTTATTTTTTTAGATAGAAGAAAGGTTAATGCTGCACATAGCCTGTATTCATTTATACCATCTTCTAAAGAAATCATAGCGGTTGAATGTGCTAAGAAGATATTTTTAATTTTCATAATAAACTTTTCTCACTTAATAAACCAATTATTAGTTTGATATTTATATTTTTATTATACCATATATTTTATTTTATTTCATATAAAGGTACACTTTAAGTACAAATTTAAATTTATTTAACACATATTCAATAATTAATCAAACCCTTTCAAAAAACAAATATTTTATGTTATATTAATTGTAGCAATATAATTTCTTTCACTAATAATGCTCTCCTATTATGTTTGGCTTGCCATTTTTTATAATTATAAATGAATCATTTGGCAAAAGTATTAACGGCATTATTTTTTTTATTTCCTCTATCTCTTCTTTACAAGTTTCATAAACTATATCAAAATGTGGAAAAATATTAATATCAGTTATTCCAATTCCTTTATAATCTCGTAAAATGTAATTATCAAAATCATCTTTATAAATAACTCTTTTTGAAAGATTCATAGAACCAGCACTTACTCCAATTACTAATTCGGCTTGTTTTACAGCATCTACTAACCCATAAGAATTGATAAAATCCATTTGCATTTTTGGACTACCTCCAAGTAAAAAAACAACATTTGACTTCATAATTATTTCTTTAGCCTCTTGCTTGCTTACTCTTTCATCAAGGACTCTACTTTTTTTAAAGTTTATACCTATATCTTTAAAGTTATTATTATGTTCTTCTATCTGTTTGTCATTTCTTTTGTAGTCATTAAAAATAGATGAAATATATACAATTCTACTATTATCTTTTATATCACTTTTTAAATGTTTTGCTTGAATAGCTGTAAACCCTCTTTTTCTATCTATACCACTAAATAAATAAGTAACCACGTAATCACCTTCTTAAACCATTTGTAAACATGTTAATATTATTATATTATATGAATCTATTTTTTTCATCATAAATTTTAATCCTTTTAGTATAATTTTTATTATTTTGTAAAATATAAAATTGAAAGGAGAAATAAATGGAAAATGTACCAGTAATGATATCTACGAAAGATTTATCTTATATCGAAGATATTTTTAATTACAATTTTACAGTATGTAAATTAATTCACTCATTTTATGAAAAAGTAAGTGATGAAGAAATTAAAGAGTTTTTTAAGGCTTTATATGAAGGACATAAAAATATTTGTTCTAATTTAATTAATATGTTAAGTTTGGGGGATAAGAATAATGAATAATAACATGATTTGTAATACAGAAACTGAAGTTTCAAAAACATTAGAGTTAAATGATAGAGATTATTTAAATTGTGTTTTAGAAATTGAAAAAAGTATGGCAAATAATTTAAATACTTTCCTTAATGAAGCAAGTAATGATAGATTATTTAATGATGTATATGACATGTTTGATGAAGTAAAAACAAATGCTAGAGATACTTTTTTACTACTATTTAGAAATGGTTGGTATAAATTAGAAAAAGCTTGTTGCACTAAGAAAGATGAAACAGTTAATACTTTAAATGAAAAATTAAAAGAACTAGAACAATAAATGTTCTAATTTTTTTATTTTATTTATCTTTAACCTTTTTATATATAATTCATAAAATATATAAGGAGGAATTTTATGAAAAAACATTTAACTTTAATAGTTAGTATTTTTATTATAATTATAGTATCTGTATTTTATATTTTAGAGGTTAAGGATAAAAATAAGGATAATGATGACCTTAGAACAATTACTGTTGCTGATACTACACTAACATCAAGGACTTATATGAGTTGATTCAATCAGTATATATAAAAACTAACACAAATGAAATATGCAATTTGGGAAAAACAACTAGCTTTAATATGGAAGAAATAAATGATGAAACATCTATAGGAAAACAAGTTAAGTATTTTAGAAAAATCAACAACGTAAGAATCACCGATATGGCTGTGGAATTAGGAATCGGATATAATACCATTGTAAGATTAGAAGAACAAAGTGATAATAGAAACCTGAATCATAAAAGTATCCAAATAATCAATAAAATAATTGATTATTTAGATATTAGAGATAAATTGAATTTTAATAATAATGAATACCTTGATTTTATATTAAATAAGCAATCATCTGCAATTAAAGAACTAAAAGATAAAATTGGAAGAATGGAAATTGCGAATGAACTGAATGTAACTCCTGACTCGGTCAATAGATGGATAACATCAGATATTGTTATATCAAGAAAACATTATCACAAAATAAAAAAGATGCTTGAAACTAAATAACATCCTCTTTTGGTCTGTTACTTAAAATTTCAAGCACTTTTTCTAATACTTCATCTTTTACTTTATCCTCAACATTTAAATTTTCTATACTTTTTAACAGAAGTTTTGCTTTAAATGTGGCTAAATTATCTAATAGTTGTTTAATTCCCTCATCAGTCGTAGGATAGTTGACAAAAACCTGCAAATCAATCCCCCTTACTCTTACATTTAATTCTATGCAAAAATAAGCCTTTAATTGCAAAATAAACTATTTATCTTCCTCCTTATATACTAGGCTTTTCAACAACATAATCAACGATGTATTGATAGTATTCTTCAGGCATATTTTTTAAAAGATAATCAGAAAAGTATTTTACCCAGTCATCATTGATACGATAATAATCTTTATCATTGTCGTTATAATGTTTTTCTCTTGTCTCAACATCTTCATAATAAAAATCATCATAACCATTTAAACCATCAAGACTAGATTTTATACATCTATAATTTTCAAACATTCTTTCAAAAACACCTTTTTTATCAAAATCACAAGTTTCTATAAACTCTTCTAAATCATCTATATCAGAATCGTAGTTATTAAATACCCATTGAGAAAAACCTCCATTTTGAACTTGATAATTAAAATTACCAAATATAACAGCAAGTTTTTCATAAGGTGTAAGATTGGACAAGAATTCTTCACGAGAAGTATTTTTTTCCCAGTTATCATAGGCATTAGTCATTATAAACTGCCATAAATTATCATTAGTTTTTTCTTTTATTAATTCTTTATTAATTTCTATAAATAATCCTCCTTAAAAACTTTTTTCTAATTTAGATATCATTAAGTGATATCTATAATATTTTTTTATATTCATACTAGGGAACACTACTTTAAAATAGTGTACCCATAACTTTATAAAACTTAATATTTTCATATACTCACACTTTCTTGATTTATATTATATTCCAATTCTTTATCAGCCATTTTTTGATAATTATCAATTATTTTCTTACTATAATTAACAATGGTATTAAATGAATTATCAATTTCTTTAAAATCTCTATCTTTACTCCAAGAGTAAAGATACATCATTGAATAATCTTTTGTATCAAGCCCTAAATACTTTGATACGACATAGGCAATTGATTCAGCTTCACTTTCATATTGCTCTCTATGTTCTGTGTATTCTTTATGATTATCTTTTAAATGTTTATGTGCTAGAGAATGAGCATACTCATGAACTATAACTTTTAATCTCATTAAATTATTTAGATTTTTCTTAACAACGATAGTGTTATTATCAAAATCACAATAACCTTTAGCACCATTTAGAATATCATCATATTTAACTTTAAATCCATCTTTATAAATTGCTTTTATAAAAACATCTGCAACACTATCAGCTCTAGGATCTTCTAACATAGGATTTAAAGATTTATTAATTTCTTCAAGTGGCATAGTAGTTTGACTAGCATCAAAAACATTACCAACTTTAAAGTGAGTAGCTTTTTCTTTATAAAAAGTTACTGAATCATCTTTTTTGTCTTTTAATCTTTTTAATTCATCATCACTTAATAAATAAATGGGCTTTATATCAAATTGAGAGTCATTTATATTGACTTTAATAAACTTTAAAAAAACAGGAAATAATATTTTTATTCCTGTTTCACCCTCATTTATTTTATAACCCATTTTAGAAAAAGTATTAAAAGATGCTACATATTTTGAATCTGGTTTTTGTAGCCATATCAAACATTGATTATTAAATGAATAATTATTAAAATTAACTATATTATCTAAAAATCTTTTTATATCTGATTCGCTTTTAAAACTATTAATAGCTTGTTTTTTTAAATCAGTTAAGATACTTTTTACATCATTTTCTAATTTTTCTTTTTCTTTTTCATCTTTTATATTTTTTGCTTTAAAACTAAGTTCTGCAATTTCTTTAACTTTATCTTGTATTATATTATCATTCCTCCTTAATCAAAATTATTCTCATTAATTACAATAGAATGATCGTTTTCATCAACAATCTCTATAATTAATTCTCTTAAATCTTCTTCGTTCATATTTAAAACCTCTTTGTGATTTAAATATGGATATGTATTATCATTAAAATCTAAATCATTTTTTAAATAATCTAATAATTCATCTTTATTCATTTCATAAAATGGAGCATACTCTAAATTACCAATATTTATGTTCATTGAAACCTCCTATATATTAATGTCAAACTCTTCGATATCTTCTAATTTTTGATAATTTTGATCGACAGGCTCTATGTATTCACACATAATGGCTAGAGCTTCCTCATAACTTCCTGAACTTGTAACTCTATTAGCCATTTCTAATGCTTTTTCAGGGTATCCAGCAGTTTTTAATGCACGACTACATATACCAATTAAATTAAACACATTACCATCAGCCCCCACGATTGGTGCAAGTGGTTTTTCTATTTCTTGGTCTTTTATTTTTGATTTTGTATTTATAATTATTCCTCCTTATATTTTCATATTACCATCACCGATGCTTATGTTATAATCTATTTCAGCATCGACAAAATCTTTTAATTTTTGTTTCATACCCAACATTAAAGTTACATCGCTTTTTAAATCAGGAGTAAACTCTTCAAAGTGTATATTTTCAAACTCGGTATGATCGTTATCTAAAAATTTAGAATAACGAAGTCCAACTTTACCTTCTAATATAATTAAATCACAAAAGAAATCTCCATCTTCAAAAGTTGCTAAATCATAATAGTCCTCATAATCTAAATCTTCTGCACTAACAACTATTTTTTCTAAATCAGCAAGATTTCTATTACAATTAAATTTACAATTATAATTTGCATCTAAATATCTAGGAAAATTCTTTTTAATAACATTTAAAGCATAATTAGTAGCTTTATCATAATCATCAGAATCAAAATATTTAGCAGAGCGATATGCTTTTTCATCAAACAAATTATTATTATCAGAACAACTTCTATCAGCAATGACAACCATTATTTGATCTGAATTTCTACACATACAAGACCAAATACATAAATCATCCTCAACTTTATTGTCTGCATACATAATTAGCTGTAGTCCTTGCTCTCTACAATTATTAAAAACATTGTAATATCCATTGAATGATGGATTTAATTTTGTTAATTTACTTTCTAAAACTTCAAAAAATTTTTTACTTAACTCAAAACTGTCGTTTTTTTCAAACAATATTTTATCCTCCTATATACTTATACTAGTTTTTTCTTCAATATCTTTATTTATGTCAACAATTTCAAACTTATCAACACCATAGATTAAAGATAAAGTTCTACCATTATCCCAAGAAACTCCGATTTGACCTTCATCATCTATGTAGTCAATAGTACCAAGAGTTCCACTAGGAACAGCATAAGGATCATCCATATAATCAAGTTTAACTCTTGTTCCTATTGGGTATTTATTTTTTATAAAATCTAATTTTTCTTTACTTATCATTTTAAATCCTCCTTCTTATAATTTTCTTCTTCTCTAGAACACTCACTAGAGATTTTAATTGCACTATATAAAAAAAGTGATAGAGTTAGTTCTACCACTATGAATACTATAAATATTATCCATTTCCAAATTTCCAATATTTTATCCTCCTTAAAATTATTCATTAAAAAAGATTAGTTATATTACAAACTAATCTACATTGTCCTATACTAGCGACAACTCTCT
The DNA here is from genome assembly GCA_934098705.1 of uncultured Bacilli bacterium. Taxonomy (GTDB): domain Bacteria; phylum Bacillota_I; class Bacilli_A; order RF39; family UBA660; genus CAG-611. Next base: position 90,591 of record CAKOPC010000004.1, read on the forward strand.
TTGATCTTATATCCACCATTTATTCAGAAAGGAGGTGTGATACTGATCGGTCGAGTTAAATGGTTTAATATCAAGTATTATTCACTTGACAAATCAAGTATAACATATATGTCGAACTTTGTCGATAGTTTTTCAACTAAACCTAACTATTCAAGCTCAATTTGTGTGTTTTTATTTAAAGTTTGTTCTTTTCTAAACTCATCCAAGTTAAAACATACTATATCATACTTTTTAGATTTATTAGGAACATTGCATTTTTTTATCTTAATTGGGTAGTCGCTAATAGGTACAATATGAGCTTTAATTGGATGCATCCTAGTTCTCATAAAGATGGACTCACCAAACTTGAATCTCATAAGTTCATCAGGCATCATTAACTCACGACCAATTAAAGATTTATCATTAGAAATGTTATAATCTAATTGTTCTAATCTCGAAGAAGTAGATACACGAGAAGATGAAATGGTGTACTTACCTAAACGAGTAGATATTTCTTTTGCAGTTTCATTGTCTGCTGTTAAAAGATAAACCCAATTGGTACAGTTAGACTTAATAGTACCAGCTTGTTCTTTATAGGTTTCTTTTAGTTGGTCGAAATCTTGCAATACTAGATAAAAGCGAATGTTTCTCGAACGTGATACAGTAATTTTATTACTTATGGATGGGATTTGAGGCATATTTGAAAACTCATCAAGTATAAAGTTAACTCTAATTGGCAATTTACTTGTTGAAAGTGACTGTGCATAATTAACAAGTGCTTGATAACATTGGTCTATAAATAACGATGCAAGATCGTGTCTTGATTCCTTTTCATCAGGAATAATTAAATAGACAGCAGTTTTCTTTTTACCAATATCTTCAAGTTCAAAATCAGTTCTACTAGTAAGGTTAGCAATACCTGTATCACTAAACATTTTTATAACAGTAGCAAGAACTGAAAACAAAGTAGCACGAGTTTCACCTTTGGCAAAACTACCTGTAGCATAAGAGTTTTTTGCAAGATTACCAAATGGTTTTTGTTGAAAATATAAATCTAATGAATTAAATTTATCAATCATTTTAGCTCCATGTTCAACAAGCATTGTATATATTGAATATAAGTGAACTTGTTCTTCACAGGGGGCATCTTCAATTATTGCATAACACAATGCAGTTAAAACTGATGTTGCTGATTTTTCCCAATACATATCTTTACTAGATAAGTTTTTTGTTAATGACTTGGCGAAGTTTTCAATTAAGTCACCAGCCAAATCTATGTTACCACTTTTATAATACTTATATGGAAGATGAAGTGGATTCCAGCCATCACTAGCAAAGGCATCTCTTAAATTAATGACCTTAATAGAATAACCCTGCTTTTTTAAAAAGTTAGCTGTATTAGAATAAATTTCGCCTTTAGTATCATTTATAACCATTGACTCCCCAGCATAGCCTAAATTAAAAACCATCGGTAGAATATTACAAATTGTTTTACCTGATCCAGTAGAGCCAATAATTAAAGTATGGTCAAAAGAATCAGAATAATAATACTTACCATCCATATAAGTTACAGGTATACCACCACTTGAAAGTTTGCTCCCAACATTCCAAACTTTAAACTCTTTTTTGATTTCTTTTTTAGTAGCCCACCTAGAACTACCATACTCATAAGAGCCATCTTCTTTTGGCATCTTTTTTAATTTTTGTAATTTAAGTTTTAATTCTTTATCATATTTTAATATAAATAAAATTATTATTGTTGATAAAAGAATTGTTCCAAATAAAAGTTCCATATCTTTTAATTGAATGAGAGAGTGAAACACATTTAAGTTCCACTCTAACTTAATATTATTTCTAATTATGTGAGTTAAATTATAACAAATATTAGCAGATATTATAAAATCGCAAATATATATAATTATATAATTAATTAACTTTTTAATTTACTAATCCTCCTAATTGAAATTAAGTTGTCCTGATGATCTAGTCCAAGCCTCTGAATAACCATTAGTACAACTAACAGCAACCCAATATAAGTATGGGAAGTTATAATTTTTATAATTTGTATGTCTTGCTATGTAATCTTTTTGTACTTCAGCTTGAGCTCTAGTTAATGTGTAATCAGTAACTACCCAATAATAATTTGGAGCTGATGGAGCAATTTCAACACGACCTGACCAACCTGCATCTTGGAATACTTTAAGTAATGCAGTAGCATTACCATAAGGTCCATGCCCTGTCATCAACATACAATATGATTCAGTAATATTTGCTGTTAAAGAAATATTATAATCAGGCATGGTATCAACCCAATTATTCCAACCGTGAAAAGTATGATAAATATCTAATAAACTCTGTGCATTTAAGTTCTCGATATTATCACCATAAGCAACTGTTCTTTGAGTCCATAAATTACCATTAACATAGTAACTTACAACATAACTATTTTTACTCCAATTAGCTTTATATTTCTTATTACCAACATTATTAGAAATAGTAATATCTTTTAAAATACCATTTATGTCAGTACCTGACCATCCTGTAAAAGTATGACCTTTTTTAGTAGGCTGTGGAAGTGTGATAGTATCATTAACATTATAACTATTTGGCTGATTAGATATACTTCCACCATCTAAATCATAAGATATAGAATAAGTATCTAAATGCCAATTAGCTGTATAACTTCTATCACCAATACTGCCTTTTGAAATAACAACATTTTTTGATAAACCATTTATGTCAGTACCTGACCAACCTGTAAAAGTGTATCCTCTTTTACTAGGGGTAGGAAGTGTAAACTCTTGTGTTACATTATAATTTTGTGGAGCATTAGAGATAGTACCACCATTTAAGTTATAATCTATGGAATATGTATTCGTATGCCAAATAGCATATATTTTTTTATTATTGATATCATTAATATTTTTTATTGCATTGTTATATTCTACATTACCATTTGAAGTAGAACTATAACCTAAAAAAGTATAACCTTTTTTATATGGAGTTGGAAGTGTGGTAGAACTACCAACTAACTTTATATTTTCATTTTTAAAAGTACCACCTGTACCATCAATAGTAATTACATAATCTTCAATTTTAAAAGTATTTATGTGATTACTTGAAGTGTTATAAAATGCTAATGTAGATTTAATAGTTAAAAGAAGAACTATCAAACTTAATATAATTAAACTAATTTTTTTCTTCATATTTTGTTACCTCCTGTTTTTTTCTGCGATAATCAAAATATAAATCAATTATTAGAATTATAACTGTTATGAATAAAATATATTTATGTGTATAAATAAAATCAGCATACAAGCCCAAAAATGGTATACACCAATTAGTGCCTTTACCTAGAACTTGATTATCATTAACAATTATAGAATCATTACTTTTATTAGCATCACCTTTGGTAATAAAGCCACCATCAACTCGTTCAACTAATCTATGTGATATTGTATGATGTTTTGTATAATACACTAGTATATCATCTTTATTAAATTTATCCAAATCATGCTCGTGATAATATAGTAAAGAGCCAACTTTTAAGGTCGGCTCCATACTACCTGAAATAACAACGAGTGGTTTATGTCCCCAAAAACTTGGTATAAAAATTAATAAATATATTAATACTAGCACATAGACAAAACTAATAATTATATTCTTAATTTTTAATAACATATTTCACCTATATAAACTAATAAGCTAGTTTATTATAATTCCTTTCTACCAAACATTATGTGCTTGATCGTATTGTATTGTATCTATCTTAACTACTAAAGTATATGTGGCATTATCATAACCATTTCCTGTAGAAGTAAATGTTATAGTTTTACCATCATCTGATACAGCAGTTTTTAAATCTGCAACTGTATCTTTATTAAAAGTTACACCTGAAATGAATGATGAAGAAGTTTGAGTTGGTAATAATTTAGTAAGATTATCTTTAGTACCATAGTAATAATATCCATCTTCATTTTTAGTCCAACTGTTATCAAAATTAATTATAGCAATTGTATTATTATTACTATCTACAAGTGGTAATTCTTTCCCATTAGCATTTACCCATTTTTCAGTAAAGGTTGCTCGAAGAGCCATATCAATAGTCCCTTTATTTGTTACCTTTATAGTCTTTGATGTGGTAGTCCCTGGTGTCCAATCTTTAGGACTTACAAAATCCTCAACAATTTGTGTTTCATATTTAGCAGTATTAAATATATTTTTAATATTGCTACTAGTAGTGAAGTAAGCAAGTGTACCTCCTAAAATAGTAAACAAACTTATAGTTCCTACTACTAATAATTTTTTTCTATTATCTTTCTTATTTTTTTTACTGTTAAGTTCAGCATCATTATAATTATTTAATTTCATTTTTTTACCTTTCCTTTCTTTAAAATAATTTATTTTTTATATGTAATTTAGATATTAAATCAAAACATATTCCTCCTTTATGACATTAAAAAATTAGTTATATTTCAAACTAACTTTATATTATGCAATTATATCTGAATATCAAAATTAGAATTTTTTAATTGATTATATGAAAGAGAGTTATTAAGAAGTTCCTCAATAAATGTTCCACCATTATATAAAGAAGTTATTTCAAAATTACTATTATTATAAACATAAGACATTTTATCAAAATTATTTAAATCAACTTTTTTCTCATCATACTCATATAGTTTTCCCTCATCATTTAATGAACTGATTAAAGAATCATTTATTAAATATGCCATATATGAATTAGCAAAATTTATTTTATTTTTATCAAACTGATAAATATATGGATATGGATCTTTACCATAATCAAATTGTTTAACAAATACACAATTATCCTTATTAGTATTTATACTTTGTATTATTAAATCATCCTTAATATCAAGATTATAATTATCTTTTATAAATGGCTTTAAGAAAAATAAATCCATATTTAATTCTTTATCTAACAATTCAGGATCAATTGCAATTTGTAGATTAGCAAGAGCATAATCTATAATATAATTCATTGTTTTTGTTTTAGTGTCAGTGGTCATTTTACCAACTAGCATATCACTCTCATATTTATTTTTATTAACTCTTGTTATATCAACAACATACATTATTTAGATACCTCCAATTCGTACTCGAGTTCACTTATTATTTGTTTTTCTTCTTGTTCTAATTCATACATAAGATGGTTAACAGCTTTATTTATGAAAGCTTTATAATTAACATCTTTGTAAAAAAACTTACTTCTAAACTTACTATACTTTTCATAATCATATCCGAGTTTTTTTAATGCATTATAATACTCACTAGAAGTCATATCAGTTTTAAAACTACTAGCAAGTGATATTAAAGAATCTACATCATAATTATATTTTGATTTTGTTATCCAATTATTAAATACCTTTCTAGTTTCATTATAATTAAGTCCAGCAAGAGAACATAATTTATACAAATCTTTTGCTATATTTATTTTAGTATCTTCTTTGACATAATCAGAACGACTTTTAAAATTCATTTCTTTTATATGTCTTTTTAAGAACTCTTTTTCTTTGTTAATTAGTTCCATTGATTGATAATTTTTAAAACTAGATAATATTTCATTACCTATTTTAGAGTAGAGTCTGCTTAACTGATCATTATAATATTTTCTATTTTTATTACTTTCAGTTAGACCATACATATCGGTAAGTTCTTTTTGATGAGTCTCTAAAAGTTTTAAGTAATTAGCATAATTATATTTAACAGAATCATGCATTAAAATATATTTAATAATACTATTTAATTCTTCCTTATATGGAATCATATTTTTAGAATTATATTGAAGTCTGCCCTTTGATGGTAGTTTAGAATAAAGACTTAATAAACGATTATTAAGTCCTTTTCTATATGAATCACTATAAAGTTTTTGACTCTTAACTTTAGCCAAATCTTTTAGATTAATAGCTCCTGTAATATTAGAGAACTCTTTATCACGAAGTTCATAAAACTTGGTATTATCAATTAAATAATTAGCAATATTACTTTTAATATTTTTTATAGCAGATTGATTTATAAAACCATTAGTAGCAGTTTTCTTTTTTTCATAAATTAAGATATGCATATGTGGATTTTTGGTATTACGGTGTAGAGAAGAATACCAAACAGTGTTATCTAATTTTAATCCCATATCAGTAATTAATGATGGCATAATATTTTTTGTTAAATCAAAAAAATCAGATTTAGTTATTAAACCATTTTTTACTGCAAAGTCGAATGGAAAAGAGATAACTAAGTTCCATACAAACCCATCTTCATCAATGTTAATTTTATTTTTAATATCTCTTTTAGGATTAACATCACCATCCATACCCCAAACGAAAGACTCACATTTTTCAAATAGAAAAGAATCTTTATCAGCCATAGCAAAATATTCGTTCATAATATTTTGCTCATCTAAACTAGTGGCATCTGCTTTTTCTTTTTTAGAAACATAGTCAAGCCATTTTGAAATATGTTTACTTGTACCATAAGAATTTTTATATCTAGTACGAACTATAACATTACTGCTACTCATCGTCTAGTTCTCGTTTCTTTGAAGCCATAGTTCGAATATCTTTAAGTACCTGTTGTTCTGCAACTTCTGTTATAGGATGTGGAATAATAGAGATATTTAAATCTTCTTTTGTTTGTGGAACTTTTAGGTGTTGCATAAAGATATCTTGTTGTTTTAACTGCCATCTTGTATTAAACTCAATTCTATTATTGATGACCATAATTCTTTTAAAATATGGATCGAATGCTTTTTGAAAAGCAACATCAAATAGTTTTAAAAACTTACTTTGACTATCATTGATTTTATCTACTTGCATTTTTTCTTTTACAGCCGATACTACATACTCTGATGTAGACATAGAGTATTTATCTGCCTCAAGTGATATCTCTTTTTTTTCTTCTTCAGTAACACGAATTGACAAACGATCAGTTTTCATTAGTTATTACTTTTTTTATCATTGTCAGATACAATTAAGTGAACATTTTCAATGACAAACTCCTTAACTTTTTTATCAATTAGTTCTTGTTGTGTCATACCTAATTTATCTAAAATCTTCTTTAACACGATACTTAAGTTTGAATCAATTTTAGCTTTAATAAAACTTATTTCGTTATTATTTATATTATTTTCACCTCCATATTGTGCCACAAATTGTGGACATCATTTTTAATATTTTTAAACGAATTTTATTACTATCTTGTGTGCTTATTTTTAGCAGGATAAGTATGGCTGACAATCAACTACCCAGTGGGTAGTTTAGCCCAATATTCAAGGGTTTGTGATAGTTTAGATTGTCATACATTAAATTATATGTCATACTTTTGTTATTACATATTTTGAAGTAATTTTAAGAAATATCTTTAAAAGTAGTACAAATGGCTAGACAAAAGTCATACTTTTGGATTAACAAAATCATTAAAAATGTACCTTAAATTATAAATATTTTTTAAAATTAAGGTACACGATTATTTATATATTTATGGAATTATCTATACCTTTATCAGCAGTTATGTAATTGATATGGTTAATAACTTTTTGTTTTTCTTTTTCATCATTAAACTTAAGTTCTAACATATCAATATCGTATTGTTCTTTTAATAGTTCATAGACCTTATAATAGACAGGCATTTTGAAATCACTATAATATAAATTGATTCCATTAAACTCAAATATATAATCAACACCTTCGTTTTTTGTATTAAATACTACAAGTTTTTTATATACACTACGAGCAACTTTTTCACTAGTGATGAATATATCAAACTCATCATCACTCATATTTTTTCTTTTTATTTTAATCCCTCCACAACAATAATTGGATCTAATAAATCCTCTTGTTTAAAACTTAATTTATCCACTGATATCATAAAATGACAGTGAATACCTGTGCTTCTACCAGTGGAACCTATAGTACCGATTTTTTGTTTTTTTATTACTTTATCACCAACATTTACAACTATAGAATCATCTAACATATGACCATACATTGTAAATAAAACCATACCACCTAAATCATGTTTTATATAAACATAATTACCAAGACCATTTTCTTGAAAACCTGTTCCAACAACTTCGCCATCAGCACTAGCAACTATATCAGTACCAGCTGGAGCAGATAAATCAAGACCACTATGGAAACTTATATTTGATTTATCAATAGGGTCAATGCGATAACCAAAATCAGAAGTTTTAACAAAGTTAGTACCGTCAGGAAAAGGGAGAGTGAGAGTAAGATATGCTATACTCTCACTACTACCAGCAGAGCTAGAACAACAAATTAATATTATAAAAAATGGAAAAATTAGAATACTACAAAATATTAAAATAAGTGATTTTTTAATTATTTCCCACCTGCATTTCCAAATAGTTCTTTTTCTTCTACACGAAGTTCAACTTGGATAGGTAGTCTTGTATCTTGTCCTATAACAAAAAGACCACATCCCTGTGATGCAGTAGTTAAAAATTGTTTTTCTGATTCACTTAAACTTAACATTTTAGCGACTGCCTCAATTTCTTTTTGCCCCTGCGACATAACTAAAAGATAAGAACTATTATCAATGATAACCTGTCCATATCGTTCAATTTCAGGAGAGCAAAAATCAATTAAATTTTGTGATATTAGAATTAAACTTCCGTTTTGTTTTCTAATTCTTTTACTAGCTTTCTTTAAGAAATCTATGCCATCACGATTGTTAGGATCTATGATTAAATGAGCCTCATCACATACTAGAATTACCTGTTCATCTTTGTTCTTGCAAATCTCGTTCCAACACCAAGTTAAGATATTAAAAAACTGACTTTTTAAGATACTATCATCTGAATCAACAAGACTGTTGATATCTAAAACTATGAAGTCAGATTTTTCATCAACTTTAACACTTGAATGACCATTAAATATTTTAGCATCAGTAGTAGTTGCTTTCTTCATTAGAGAACATATTTTTTCCAGTGATTCAATAACATTTTGGGGCTCATTTTTTAGTTTAGCTTTATTTAAATTAAGAAGTAATTTATTGTATAAATCCTCCATTATAGGATAGTCCTCACTTTTAAGTTTAGATAAATCAGTATCAAAAGTAATTCCTTTATCTCTATAAACTTCAGTTAAAGCATCTTCAACTTTAGTAAGTTCATAAGCACTTAATTCTTGCAGATAATACTTTATGAAAGTTCTAAAAGTTTGAAAATGTCTTGATAAATCATTAGTAGAAAGTTTTCTTTCATCATCATTTTCATCAGTGCTTTTTCTAACTTCAAGTGGATTAATTATACCTGAAATACCTGTACCACAATCAATCCAAGTACCACCAATAGAGTCACACATATCTTTTAATTCTCGTTCAGGATCAATAGCGATTATTTTTGAGCCACGAGCATAATTACCACGAATTAATTTTTTAACAAGAGTAGACTTTCCTGATCCACTTTTACCAATTATTACTGCATTAGAATTATTTCTTTTATTAGTTCTTTTCCATAAATCAAAGAACACTTTACTACCTAAACCATCAGAACCAAGTATGATAGAATCACCATCATCTTGTAAGTTTTGGTAGATAAAAGGAAAAGATGATGCAGTAGCCATTATTGGTACTTCTAAACCAAATTGTTTTTCTAAATCAACATACATTGTAGGTAGACACATCTTTAAACTTCTTTCTTGTTCGAACATTAAATCAGCACTACCCAATCCATAAGCAGAAAGAGTATTTTTAAGTTCTTTTTTAGTTTTATTTAGAGCTTCTTTTGATTCACCATAACAAAGAAAACATACAGTAAGTTTATTAAATCTTTCGTGCTCTCTATCAATGCGATTAACAAGTTCTACATAATCTTCCATTTGATTATTAAGAAGTATCTGATCATTATAATCAGTTACATTAATCATCTTTGATTTAGTATCAGAAATACTTTTTTTAAGTATCTTTGATATCTCACTTGTATCCATAGGAGTTATAGTCATACACATTCTTGTGTGATTAACATTAGCAACAGCTCCAAGCCATCCATGTCCTACATAAGATGGGTATGTAATAAGAGTTACTATACTCATATAAGCATCACCAAGTATTAGGTCTTTTTCAGCCAATTTAAGCCCTCTAGGAGCGATTTTCTCTTTAAATGAGCGAGTTATACCTGTGGCATCTTTTTTAAAGATGTCAAGCGAAGTAATGGGGTTAAGTATAAGATATAAAATATCTCGCCACTCCTCACTAGATATAATAGAACTAGTAAGTCCCATTGAATTTAATTCTATTAAAATATCATTTAATTTTTGTTTTAATAATTTCTCATTATCAGAACTTTCTTCAACTAATAAATAGAACTCTCGATTAACAATTTCCTTATCAGCATTTAAAGTATTTATATAATCTAGATCTTCATTTAAGATTTTAATTTTAGATTTATTAGTTTCTTGTCTTAGTTTAGTATTTAAAATATTGATGTTTTCATCTAATTGAATTGGTCTATCAACACTCAATATTTTTATTGGATAGTCAATAGAATTAAGAATCTTTTTTAATTCTAAAACTTTAATTTTTTGTTCCTCATCAAATAATAAACATAAGTTAATAGAGCCAACTTTAATGCCTCCAACTATACGATTATTATCTAGGTAAACACAATTATCCCATACATCTTGAAATGGAATAAAATCTAGCATTGTTTTTGATAATTTAGTCTTGCTAGTTATTTATCACCCCTCCTAAATGAGTAGCAATTTTATCAACTTCTTTTACTGATATTTTTTGCTTACTAGCAAGTTTTATCATTTCTTTTGATTTTAAATCCAAATAAATTAAGTACCTTACATACTCTGATAAAGTCATTTTTTTAGAATATGCAAGTTTTCTTAATTGTTCCTTATCTTTATGATTAATATATAATTTAACAGTAGTGTCATATAATTTAAGTCTTTTACTTATAACTTATTCCTCCTTTGTTATCTAAATAATTTTTAACACCATTTTTATCATATTTACGAAGTATTCCCATATTTATTTTAGCAACAGGAACTTCAACATAATTGTAATAACTTATACCTGTTATACACCTTATAATTCGTGTTTTTTTAAGTACATTAATAAAACCACTTTTAACAACAAATGGATCTAAAAAGACTTTATCATCTTCAATATAAGAATCTTTTAAATCCATAGTCAAATCGTGGCTTTCACTCTTGTTATAATACTTAAGTCTCATCCTACCATCATAATAAGATAAAACTTTTATATTAAATAACTTATTATTAAATTTAACTTTTTTTCCTATAAATCGTTCCTCCTTATATACTTATATTATGTTCAATTTTATTTGATAGAGAAAGGTAGTTATCAACACCTTCTTTATCATATTCTTTTAATTTTTCTATATTAAACTTAACATATTCGTAAGTACCATAATTATATTTTTTAATACCATATGACTTTTCTATAATACCTAATTCTTTCATTTTAGGAATCAAATCAAATAAATCAGAATTTGCTATATTATCTATAAAACCCTCATCATAATCTTTTATAAATAAGTATGGCAAATCAATAGTTATAGAGCCAAAATCTTCATCAGAATCAATTAAATAGGCATCAATACTAAGTCTACCTGTTTTAACATAACAATCAACCTCAAGGATAGCTCTTCCTTGATTAAACTCAATTATTTTCCTATCTTGAATCATATCTTAACCTCTAATTTTTCAATTAATATATTATGTTCTTTTTCTAGTTTATCTGAAACACTATTAAATACCATTTCACATAGTAAAGGATCATTAAAGATAGTATATATTTTATTAAAAACATAATCAAAATTAACTTTATCTTTATGAAAAGAAACTATGTTATTAACAATATGAGTAGAAAAGTTATCTACCATATCTAAATATCTTTTTTTACAATCTTTATTTAATTCTTCAATAATAGTATCTTGAATCAAATCTAATTCACTACCACTAAATTCATAACTAATTTTCTTAATTATTTCATTTGCAACTTTAATATTTCTTTGCTTATAATTTTCTTCTATAAACTTTCCTCCTTAAAATATTTAATAAAAAAAGACTATTTCTAGTCCCATAAAAAATAAGCAGTGGGGTGTACTGCTTATTAAACTTTATTTGCAAATTTTCTATTTGTCTTAATATACTTCATACTATAATACAATTTTTCATAGCACCTTAATTTTTTTTACTTTTCCCAAACTGCATAAAGAGTTGTATCTTCTGCAAGTAATACTTTATCATAAATTGGGGTTTCGTTTTTATCAACCCAACCTTTGAAAATATAACCATCTCTTGTTGGTTCTTTTGGAAGTGTAAGTTCAGTATCTTTACTTATAGTAATACTTTCTATCTTACTTCCACCTTTAGTATCAAAAGTTATTGTTATTTTGTTACT
>CAKOPC010000005.1 GCA_934098705.1 uncultured Bacilli bacterium
AATGTAAAAGAAGATGGAAAGGGTTTTGGAGCCTCAACAACAAATAGTGTATATGGTATATATGATATGGTAGGAGGTACTATAACAAAAGTAATGTCAATATTTTTAATTGAAAATAATACTTTTTCATCGGGAGGGTCAAGATTTATAGATAATGTATTAAATGAATTTAATAAGATAAATGAATATAATAAATATATTGATATTTATAACACTGAAAGTATACTTACTGCATGTAATGGTTTTTGTACTGATGGCTTCTTTGAAAGTAGTGGTTGTAGTAATAAAAAAATATGGCCTTGGGGAGAAAGAGGGGGAAATGACGGAAGTATGAGTTATACCATTTTATCATCACCATACTACGGCTATGGTTTTGCTGACAATTCAACCTTCCTTGTTGTAACAACAAATTAAAAAAAATAATCATTTTTTCTAAAATTCTCCAAATTATGATAAATATAAGGGTTATAATTTATCTTACAAAGGAGATAATATTATGCCAAGTGAACTTGTATATGAAAATGAAAAATTAATTTATTCTATTATTAATAAATATAGAAATTATTTTGATTTAGAAGATTTATACCAAGTAGCAGTTGAGGGATTAATTAAAGCTTATAAAAAGTATAAAGATGATATGAATACTAAGTTTTCATCTTTTGCTTACTTTTATATAATTGGGGAAATAAAAAAATATTTAAGGGAACAATCAGTAATAAAGGTTAATAAAGATACTATAAAGTTAAAATGCTTAATTGATAAAACTTCATCTTATCTTTGCCAAAAGTTTCAAAGGGAACCTACTGTTAAAGAAATAGCTTGTTTTTTGGAAATTAAAGAAGATGTTGTTTTGCAAATTTTATCACTAAATTTAAATGCTCAAAGTTTGGATAAAGAATTTGATTTTGATAGTGATTCTAATCTTTATAATACAATAAGAGTTGATGAAAAATATTATGATGAAGATATACTTGATTTAAAAATTCAAATGGAAAAATTAAGTGATATTGATAGAAAAATAATTAATGAAAGATATATAAATGATTTAAGTCAAAGTGAAGTGTCAAAACAGATGTGTATGACACAAAGTATGGTATCAAGAAAAGAAAAAGAGATACTTACAAGATTACGTGTTAGACTTAGATAATCTTATATCTTTTTTTTGTATACTTTTTTTAATTTTATTCATAATAAAAATGGTGATTATTATGAAAGAGAGTGAATTTCAGGAACTTGTTAAAAAACATAATCCAAATGAGCATAAGGTGCGTAACGCTATAAGGGCTTTTGTTATTGGAGGTTTAATTGGAGCTTTTGGTAATTTTTTAATTAATTTTTATCAAATGGTATTTCATATTGCCTCAAATGATGCTTCTGTACTTATGATAACAACTTTGATTTTTCTTGCTTGTTTATTTACGGCTCTTGGATTTTTTGATAATTTTGTAAATTATGGAAGGATGGGTGTTATAATTCCAATTACAGGATTTGCTCATTCTATGCAAAGTGCTATTTTAGACTATAAAAAAGAAGGTTTAATATATGGTTTTGGTAGTAATATGTTCCGTCTTGCTGGATCAGTTATTCTTTATGGTGTTGTATCCTCTTACATATTTGGCATTATAAGACTTATATTAGGAGGTGTCTATGACATATAAATATAATAATGTTTATGTAAAGGATACTGTAACTATTGCGGGACCTCTTGAAAGGAAAGGACCAATAAGTAAATATTTTGATAAAACGTATGATGATTATTACTTTGGCATGTCATGTACTGAGGATGCAGAGGTTAAGGTGTCAAATGAAGCTATAAATATTTTACTTAATAAAACAAAGATGGATCCTTCTTCTATTAACCTTTTAATTGGGGGAGATTTATCAAACCAAATAGCGGTATCATCTTATAGTGCTGTTCCTTTTAAAATTCCTTATTTTGGAGTTTATAATGCTTGTGCAACTTCGATGGAACAAGTTATTATAGCATCATCTCTTATAGATAGTGGTAAAATAAATAATTGTATTTGTTTTACATCATCTCATAATTTAGTAAGTGAAAAGCAGTTTAGAAATCCTGTTGAGTATGGTGCTCCCAAACCACTTACAGCGACATTTACATCAACTGGTGGAGCTTGTATTATGTTACAAAATGAAAAAACTGATATAAAAGTTACATCATCAACTATTGGAACTATGCAGGATTTAAATTATAAAGATTGTAATAATGTTGGAGCTGCCATGTCTTATGCTGCTGCTGATACAATATATAAACATATAACTAATATGAAAGAGGATATAAATAGTTATGATCTTATTTTAACTGGAGATCTTGGTATATATGGTAAGGCTATTATGAAAGATTACATGAAAATAGTTTATAAAATATCTTTAGGTAAAAATTATGATGATTGCGGTACAATGCTTTATGATTTTAAGCATCAAAAAGAAATAACAGCAGGAGGGTCTGGACCTGTTTGTAGTTGTCTTGTTAATTATTCTTATATTTATGATTTAATGAAAAAGCAAAAGTTACGTAAGGTTTTACTTGTTACAACTGGTGCTTTATATAATTCAACCTTTTTATTTCAAAAAAGAAGTATTATAGGAATAGCTCATGCAGTATGTTTAGAGGTGGTATCATGACTTATTTATATTCATTTTTATTCTGTGGATTTTTATGTTTAATAGCACAAATAATACTTGATAATACAAAACTTACTCCAGGACATATAACAAGTTTATTTGTTGTTATAGGGGCATTTTTAGATGTATACAGCATTTATGATAAAATAATTATTTATGTTGGTGGGGGAGCACTTGTTCCAATTACATCATTTGGACATTTACTTATGCATGGTGCTATTGCAAGAACAGTAGAGTCTGGTTTTATGGGAATTGCTATGGGTGTTTTTGACCTTACAGCAGCTGGTATTACAAGTGCTATATTTATAAGTTTTGTATTTGCTTTAATTTTTAAACCTCGTGATTAAAAAAAGTTTGGATTTATTTTTCCAAACTTTTTTTTCTTGTTATATTATCTTCATTAAAATAAAAATTATATAATGTATTACACATTTCTTCATATTTTAAAATAGCTTTTAAATAATTTTTATCAAGAGCCATATCAACACAAGGATATATGTAATCATAAAGCATATTAGTTGCAATAACTTCTTTAAAATTATCTTTATATAATTTATCCGCAATCATTGGTCCTATAATATCATATTGTGAAAACATTTCATATAAATAATCTGCTTCTGGTGTTTTATCATATTTTATTTCATCAAAACATTTATATAAATATTTTTTCTTTTTATCATCAAGTTTTAAAGTATTACAAACAAAGGTTGTAAGATATCTTCCGTAATTATGTCCTTTATAAGTATAATCATTACACGCTATACTTAATGGATCAACATAATAGCCTTTTCTGTTACACCAAACTCTATCTCCATTCCATTTAGTATCTCTATAATTTAAAAAATCACAATCACCACATCTATTTGCCATAAAAATATTCCTTTCTTTTGACTTAGTATTATAACATATCTTTAATTTTTTAGCAAATAAAGATAAAAATATGATATACTAAAAATGTATAATAGAAAGGGTTAAAGAATAAAAAATGGATGATTTAAAGTTTAAAGTATTATTAAATGATAAAACAGAAAAAGAATTTTTTATTTTACATACGTTTAAAGATAATGATTTAAATGTTGTAATATATACAGATGATTCTTCTAATTACTATGCTAATTATTATGAAATAGATAATGGTAATATAAGGTTTTTAGATAAAGATGTTTCTCAAGAACTTGTTTTAAAAAAGGTAGAGGAATTTATAAATAATGGGGAGTAAGATATGAAAAGGTTAGTTGTATATAATAATGGCAGAGTTTTAGATTATAAGTTTTTACAAAATGGAAGAGAAATGAAATATAAAAATGTAAATTTAGTAAATATTATAGATTCTTTAGGTATTTCCTCTATAAAAAATGTAAAACAAGATGGTAATAATATTACTTTTAGAGCAGATGATATAGATGTTTTAATTGAAAATTATAATGTTTTAAAAAATTATCCATTATTTAATACTTTAAATGTTAGGGTTAATAGATCATATAGAACTGAAATGCTTAAAAAGAAGAAGTTAGATAGATTAAAGGTTACATCTTTTTCTGTTGTTTTATCAATGTCTGCGATTGCTTCTTCTATGTTTTTAATGAAAAATACTAAACAAAATAATATAAAGGGTATATATGATAAAACTGATAAACTTAGTATAAGTAGTATTTTTGATGGTGATGATATTTTTATATTTGATAACAATATAGAAAACAGTATCGAAAATGATATAGAAAATATAAAGGAAGAGAAAAATGAATCTTTAATAGATAAAGATACTTGTACTAATGAAGCTTTAAATAATATAAAATATGAAGGGTATTTTAATATTTCATATGGAGATAGGATAGATACTGATAAGTATAAATATTGTAGTTCTAATTTTGGTGATTTAATAGCTAAATATTCTAAAATGTATGGTGTTGATGAAGAGATAATGCTTGCTTTAGCAACCCAGGAAAATGGTTATAATACGCAAACTGATAATTTGTCTGCAGCAGGACTTATGCAACTTGAAAAAAGTGTTTGGATAGGTAATACAATAACAGCTTTTAATTATGAAACAGCAAATATTGATAGTATTACTTTTGATAAAAATAATATAAATGACTTAGATACTAATATAAAGGGTGCTTGTATGATATATAAATCTTGTATGAAATATATGAATAATAATCCTATACTTGCTACTTTATGTTACAATATGGGATATGGTAATGTTTCCTATATAGTTTCTAAATATGCTAAAGAATGTAATATATCTTATGATGATGTTTTAAATAATTATACTGATTTAGGTTGGCAAAAGTATATAAAATTTATAAATGTTGGAGATAAAAATTATATAGATCATGTTTTTTCTTATAAGAAAAGTCCTGATATTAAAATAACAGATGATAATGGTAATGTTAAAGTTTATTCACTTGATAATAATGATTTACACCTTGCAAGGGGTTAATTATATTTGTTATAATATATGTTGTTGAAGGTGTTTTATATGTATAGTTTTAAAATAAACGATTTTGAAGGACCACTTGATGTGTTACTTCATTTGATAAAAGAGTCAAAGATGGATATTATGGATATTGATGTTGTTTCACTAACAAATCAGTATTTAAATTTTATAAATTCTATGGAAGATAATGATATAACTATAGCTTCCGAATATTTAACGTTAGCTTCCGAACTTATTTATTTAAAGTCTAGATATTTACTTCCTCAGGATAAAGATGAAGAGGATGATGAAGAGTATGTGCTTGCTAAAGAAAATTTAGTAAATAGATTAATTGAGTATAAAAATTATAAGGAAATGACTAGTGTTTTTAAATCTTTAGAGGAAAAAAGGGGAGAGGTATTTACTAAGGTGCCTTCAAACTTAAGTGAGTATGCTTCACAAAATCAGGTGATGGTTGGGGGAGATGTTTCTTTAAATGATTTACTTGATGCTTTTAAAAAGTATTTAGATAGAAGGAAGTATCTTGAACCATTAAGTACTAAAGTTACTAATAAAGAGATGTCAGTAAGTCAAAGATGTGGCGAAATTAGAGGATTATTAAAAAAACATGGTAGGTTAGAATTTTTTGAACTTTTTGATGATTTTTCAAAACCATATGTTGTTGTAACTTTTTTATCAATACTTGATATGGCAAAAAATGGAGAACTTGTAATTACACAGGAAAATAATTTTGATAAAATATATTGTGAGGTGGGTAGGATATGAAATCAGCACTTGAAGGACTTTTATTCATCGTTGGAAATGATGGTATAACACTTGATGAGATAAAAGATGTATTACAAATAAGTAAGGGTGATGCAAAAAATTTACTTGATGAATTAAGTAATGATTATAATTCTTTAGAAAGAGGAATTGAAATAAAGTTTTTGGGAGAAAAGTATAAACTTACAACTAAAGAGGTTAACAAAAAGTATTATGAAAAATTAACAGAAGTTAAAGATTGCAGAAAATTATCACAATCTGCTCTTGAAACTTTGGCAATAATAGCTTATAATGAACCTATAACACGTCTTGAAGTTGATAATTTAAGAGGAGTTTCATCATCTTTTATGATAAGGTCTTTAATTGCTAAGGATTTTGTTAAAGAAGTTGGTAGAAGTGATACTTTAGGACGCCCTATATTATATGGAATAACAAAAGAGTTTCTGGATTACTTTGGTTTGTCATCAAAGGAGGAACTTCCTAAATTTGACACATTAGAAAAAGATGAAGATGTTGATTTATATAATTCTAAATATAAGGAGGATAAAGAAGAAGTTTTATAAAACTTTTTATGCCTGTGTGGCGGAATTGGTAGACGTGCTGGACTCAAAATCCAGTAATAGCAATATTGTATGGGTTCGAGTCCCATCACAGGCACCATTGACGAATCTGTTCGAACTATTCGAACTTTGATATATAGAAATCAATCGAAATGATTGGTTTTTTTCGTATTTAGAAAAAAATCATAAGAAAGGTTGGTATTTACGATAAAGATTATAAATATAAAGAAATAATAGAAAAAAACAATTTTTATTCCACGTTTTATTGCAATTCATTTCCTTTTTTATTTTAATTTTAAATCGTTCTTTAAAAGAACAGAAAGGAAGTGAAAAAATGATAAGTTATTTAATACCATTAAAAAACATATCCATTGAAAAATGCTATGACTTATTCCAAAATGGATATGCTTTAGATTTTAAATATGGAAAATATCCGTATTTAATCATTAAGAAGGGAAATTAATTTTTCCTTTCTTTTCTTTTAATAATATATCATATTTTAATAAAAAAGTCCATTAAAATTGCAATAACTTTCGCGGCATAAAAGAAGCAATAAAAGAAAGATAAATGAAAAATTATTTATTATTTATTGATATTAGTGATATAATAAATAGTTAAAAGGAGACGATGTGAATGTTAAATCCAACAAAAATATGTTAATTCTTTATTAAACAAATCAGAAGAAGCATACTTGATGTCGATTGAAATTATTAATAAGCCTACTATTAATTATAGAACTGAAGGATTTTGTTTCTTTATTTGTAATGCTTGGGAACTTTTATTAAAAGCTTATTTAATTAATAAAGCAAATGATATAAATGTAATTAATTTTAAAGATGATTCAAATAGAACTATAGGATTAGATGAGTGTGTTGATAAAATATTTACAAGTACAACAGATAAAACAAAAACTAATATATCATTTATAAGAAATATTAGAAATAAATCTACACATTTAATTTTACCTGAATTTGACTTTGTATTAGCTCCAGCTTTTCAGCGATGTTTAACAAATTATAATAAGTTTTTTAAAAAACAATTTCCAGATTATAATTTAAACGAAAAAGTGACACCATATATAGCACTTGTAAATCCTGGAGATAATCAAGATGTATCATCATTAATACTTAACCCAGCTAATCTAATATTATTTGACAAATTAAAAAATGAACTAGATAATGATGAAAGTTTAGTACAAACTTTAAGATTAGTATCGACAAAGAAGGAATCTGATGCTGATATTAAATATACAGTTGTCAAAGATGGTGGAGAAAACGCAAAATTTATAAATGTACCAAAAGATATAGAAGTAACACATCCTTATACAACACAAGAAGTTATCAAGAAAATATGTGAAACTATAGAAATAACATTAGGGCCAAATCATGGATTTACATCTAATAAATTTCATGATATATGTAAGAGAAAAAATATTAAAAATAATCAGGATTATTGTTATCAATTTCCATACTCTAAAAATAATATTAAGAAGTACAGTGATTTAGCAATCGAATATATAAGTCAAGTTTATATCGAAGAAAATAAAAAATAAATATAAAAATATGATGAATAATTTATATTAATATGGTATAATATATTTGTAGATGGGATACTTGTGATGGATTAACGATGTGTTGGCAATGCCAGTAAGCATATTTTATATGTGAGCATTCATCTCGCCTGGGGTATCCCATTATTTTTTTATTATCATAGTATAATGATATTAACAATATAAAAAAGGCAAACTTGGGATAAAACTTAGGAATTTAATCCTAATGAAAAGTGGTAAATAATTAACAATAAATTATAATATTGCTAACAAAAATGTTAGTTTTTTTGTTTTATAAAAAATATATTTTAATAAAATAACTTTATATTTTTGTAAAGATTGTAAAAATATGTTATAATAAGCACTAAAAAGTGGGTGTTTTTTTTATGATTTTGAATGAAAAACAAATAAAAAGAAAAGAAGAAATAGAAAACAACTTATTACAAGATGTTACAAATTATAAAGAAAAGATAGAAGAAATAAAGAAGAGTATGGATAGAAAAAGAAAACTTATATCTTTAAAGATAGCAAAGGTTATAATGCCATATATAATTACTACCTTTGTAACATTTGGTGCTTTTTCTTTATTAAAAGCAACACCATTTCATATAGATAATATAAAAAAATATTTATATTATACTAAGGAAATTGATAGCTTAGGTAATATAAAAGTAGAAAGTTTATATAGTGATTATGAAAAAATGGAGAACAAAATTTTATGGTTTAGCAAATGGGAAAAGCAAGATGATAATACATATAAAAGAACTATAAAAGAGTATGATACAGGTAAGCTTACATCTTATGACATAGAAGAACTTGTTAATAAGTATCCAAATGGAGATTATGAAAAAATATTTGATAAGATTTCTAAGACAAAGATTGAAACAAGTAGTAGTGTAAGTCCTGAAGAATTAAAAAGTGGAGAATATATAAAAGGAATAATATCTGGTAAAGATAAAAAGGACTATATTATAGAGGAAGAGCAAGTAGAAAGAGAACACTTGACAACTATTCTTTATATTGCACTTTTGTTTTGTGCTTTAGGATTATGTGATTTGTATTACGCTCCTAAAAGAGAATATCGTACTATAAAGCAAGAGGTAGATAAAATAGTAAGAGATTCAACAAATGATGAAGAGTTAAATGAAAAGATTAGTGATTTACAAAGAAAGTTAAAACTGAAAGAAGATTTATATAATACTTTTAAAGGTGATTGTGATGAATAATGATATATTTAAATATATTTCAAAGAGTGATAATACTTTTTTTTCATCATTTAAAGGGGAAGAATTAGAAGATTTATTTGTGCTTATAGATGATGTTTATATGGAACTTAGAGAAAATTTAGGACTTTCTAATGATATAACATTTGGACTAGAAATAGAATTTGAAGAAAGTAATAATGTTGAAATAGAAAAATGGCTTGAAGTAAATCATCTTACATCTTGGTATTTACATGATGATGTATCCTTAAAAAGAGGTGGAGAAGTTACATCAAGTATATTATATGATAAAAAAGAAACCTATGAAGAATTAGATGCTGTTTGTTCTATAATAAAAAAACAAGCAAAAAGTTTTAATAATGCAGGAGGACATATTCATATAGGTAGTCAAATTATAAATAAAGATTCCAAAGTGTTACTTAAATTGTTAAAATTATGGGCTGTTTATGAAAATATTATATTTAGATTTTCATATGGAGAGTACTTAACAGGAAGAAGAAGTATAGATCATTATGCTAAAGTGATGCATGAAGAATTTATAAAAGTTTATGAAAAATATAAAGAAAGTGATATATCTTTTTTAGAACTTATAAAAGTTTTACAAGCTAATACTAAATATCAGGCTTTAAACTTTAACAATGTAAAACAAGAGGACTTTGATTATGGTAATACTTTAGAAGTAAGATGTCCTAATGCAACCCTTAATTCTGTTATCTGGCAAAACAATGTAAACTTTTTTACTAAACTTTTTACATATGCTAAAAGTTTAGACTTTGATTATGATAAACTTGACAGAAGATATAATATAAATAAAGATAATTATAACTTATACTCTATGTATAATGAGATATATTTAAGGCAAGCATTAGAACTTTGTGACCTTATATTTAATAATAATTTAGATAAGGTATACTTTTTAAGACAATATATAAAATCATTTGAAGTTGGGGATAAACCTTTTGTAAGAGCTAAAGTTATGACTGTTTAATTATATTTTTCAAATTATAAAATAATATATAATATGAAGGAAAAGTTAGATAGATTAAATGCTATAAAAACAGAAAATATTATTTGGGTTATATATATTGGTATAATAGTTTTAAGTTTTATTGCTAATAATTATGAAACTAATTATATAAAATATAATGATAATAAAAGTAAAGATGATTATAGAAATCTTATGCTTTTAATATTTTCTATACTTGTTATAGTGTATTTTAGAATTTTAAAGGATTCGTTAAGAGATGTAAAAAAGACAAGTTATTTAAATAATAAAGTTAGCAAATTAAATAAGTTATCTTTTATTGGGTCTTTACTTGTATTTATAAGTGGTATTATATTTCTTTATATTATATATAATGATACAGATATTGATGTTGAAATTGCTTTTAATTAGGTGTATATTATATTAGCTCTTTATTATATTTAATATAATATAATGAAAGGAGAAAGGATATATATGTATGGCTATCCAAATTATGGATATGGATATGATAATGGATATGGTTCTTCTTGGTGGATTTGGATTATTGTAATTATTATATTTTTCGTATTTTTCTGGGGCAATGGATCAAATAATTGTGGCTGTTGTAATAACAATAATAACAACGGTTGCAGAGGTTGTAAATAATAAAAAAGCTAAAGTAAAAAGGCTTCACTTGAAGCTTTTTGTGCGTTTAAAAAAGAGGTAATATTTATGAAAAAAGACTATAGTGATTTAAAAAAGTTATATGATAAATTTATAGAAAATTATGTACTTTTTAATAAAGGTTTAGGAATAGATAATCCCATAGTTATATATTATGTTTATCATTATTTATATAGTAATGGCTATTTATCTATTAATAATGACTTTAATTTTACTGATAAAAATTCATATGATAAAAAAGGATTATATGGTGCATCTATTATAAAAGGGGAAGGAGTTTGTCGTCATATTACCGCTATGCTTTGTGATATTCTTAATAAATATGGTATACAAAGTTATCCTCTTGCTGTTTATTATGAAGATTACAAGGTAAAACTTAAAAAGGTAGAAAAACAGGAAATGGATATAGATACTATTTTAGATTATATTGATAATTTAGCAATAGATTCCTATAAAAAAAACGATCTAATGGATAATGCTTGTTTGATGGATGAAGAAGGTTTTTATGTTAAAGTTTATAAAGAATATAAAAATAATTTAATACATAAATTGTTTGGAAATCATGTTATAACCCTTGCTTTATTTAATGATAAAAGTTATTTTTTAGATGCAACTAATCTTTATACTTATAGAATAGATGATGATAATACTTTGCATTATTTGGATAGAAAATTACCAATAAAAGATGCTTTAGTATTTAATTTGTTTCATGATTTTAAAGATAGTGCCAAAATAAAAGAAATGTTAAAACATTCTCAAATATCTATGAAAAACGAAGAAGCTTTACTTGATAGGGCTTTTGATATATGCCTTGCAAATGATGATTTATTTAAAGATTTTCATGATAGTAATTTAAAATTAATAAGAAAAATAGGTAGTTATAAGTAATATTTTAAGATATATAAAAGTAAAATTTATTAGTGATATTTATGAACTTTTATATATCTTTTATTCTTTGTTTACTTGCTTCTTTATCAACATGTCTTGGATTCTTTATAATATTTTTACCAAATAAAGATAAACAAAACACAATAATTAATGCTTTATCTTTTTCAGCATCTGTTATGCTTTTTGTATCTTTATTTGATCTTTTACCAACAGCTTATAAGTTAATTAGTTCTTCATTTAATAATGTTTTTACAGTTCTTTTTATAATTCTTTTTGTTGTAATTGGTTTTAATATTTCATCATTTATATCTAATATTACAGCTTGCAAAGTTAATAATAAAAGTAAACTTTATAAAATTGGTATAACAAGTATGATAGCAATTATTTTACATAATATACCAGAAGGTATGGCAACTTTTATATCATCTTATAATGATTTATCTTTGGGTATTCTTTTAACTATTAGTATTGCTCTTCATAATATACCAGAAGGTATATCAATAGCTCTTCCTATATATTATGAAACAAATAAAAAGTTTAAAACGTTTATGTTTACTTTAATATCTGGATTTTGTGAACTTATCGGGGGATTAATTGCTTACTTTATTCTTCATCCTTTTATAAATAATATTGTACTTGGTGTTTTATTTTCCCTTATCGCAGGTATTATGATGTTTGTTGCAATATTTGAACTTTTAAAAGAAGCTGTTTCCTATAAAAATTATAAAAGAATTATTATATATTTTATGATAGGTTTAATACTTACAATTATTAGTATTATAACCATTTAGTTATAAAAAAATAAAGTTTTTTTTTAAACTTTATTTTTTTATTTATAATCACTAATAGCTTTATTATAGACATATAGTATTTTAGCTGCGAAACATGGAAGAGAGTAGTTATATGATAATTTATAGGCATTTTCTTTCATAGCATTATAAACATTTTTATTTTCTATTAAATAAATGATAGCATTTGCATAATCTTTTTTATTTTTAAATATCATACCATTAATACCGTTTTTAACAATAGGTGTAAAACTTTTATCATTAACTACAACAACTGGTATTTTAGCTGAAAAAGCTTCCATAAGTGTAAGACCTTGAGTTTCATAATGAGATGCTGATGCTAAAATATTTGATAAATTGTAGTAATATGGAACATCATTATAATCTGTTTTACCAGTAAAGATGACATTATCACTAATATTTAAATTTCTAGATAGTTTCTTTAACTTTTCTTCTTCTGGACCTCCCCCTACAATTAAAAGTTTAGTGTTTTTATATTTTTGATTTATAATTTTAAAGCCTTCAATTAATACATCTATTCTTTTTTCATAACCAAGTCTACCAACCCAAGTTATGACAAAATCATCTTTATTTAGATTATAAGTTTTTCTTAATTTTTCAAGTTTAGAGGACTTTAAATTTTTTATGTTAAACTTTTCTGTATCAATTCCATTAGGAATTATATTAATATTTTGTTTTAAATGATAAGTACTTTTTAAAAAATCTTTTGATTTTTTAGTGGGAGTTATAACTTCTTTTACAGTTTTACTAAAATATGATTTCATGTATGTTTTAAGTATTTTCTTGCTGGTATTTGGAAACCATCCTTTAGTTACATAATCAACTGATTCTTCATAAATTGTATGATATGTATGAACTAAAGGTATGTTAAGTTTTTTAGACATTATTTTAGCAAGAAGTCCCATACCAAACTCAGTATGAGCATGAATTATATCAAGATTTAGTTTTTTTATGTAATTTACAGCCTTAAAAGGATATAAAAAATTTAATGAGTAATCATATATACCAATAGGGATACCTGGTATCATTAAAACATTACCTTTTTTAATATATTTATGACTTTTTGGATCATTATTCATGGTTATTATATATACTTTATGTCCTTCTTTTTCAAGTGTTTTACGTAAGGTATCAACTGCTACAACAACACCACTTATAGAAGGGTAGTAAACATCAGTAAATATTCCTATATTTAAGTGCTTTTTTAAATTCATAAAAGAACCTCCTTTAAAATATTTATATTTATAATATATCATTTTTTACATAAAACTTCAAAAACATTTATATATTTTATGTTAATTTTACTATATTCATGATATACTTATATAAAATATATGAGGTGTTTATATGGATAGTTTAAGAGAAAAAGAGGGTTATATTTTGAATTTATTAACAGAAATATATATATTTGTTATGGTACTTTGTTTTCCACTTATGGTGGATAAAACTGGCTTTTTTCATATATTTGAGTGTAAATGGTATTCTTATCTTTGTATTGCACTTACATATTTGATAATAGTATTTATAGTTTATTTATATTTTTTAATATTTAAAAAGATAAATTATTTTAAAGGTAAGAAGCTCCATATTATACAAATAATGATTATAATTTTTATGATTATAAATATAGTTTCTTGTTTTATTTCTCCTTATTTTTCAAGGTATAATTTATTTATTGGGGTTGGAAGAGGAGAAGGCGTTATAATGATGCTTTTATATGGACTTACTTTTTTGTGTATAACATTTTTTGGTAAATTTAGTAAAAGATATTTTCTTTATTTTGCAGTTTCAAGCATTCTTATAAGTTTAGTTGCTATTTTACAGTATATTGGTTTTAATCCTTTTAATATGTATCAAAATGGAATTGGAACTCATAATGTTAGTTTTATGTCAACCATTGGTAATGTAGATTTTTTATCATCTATGTATTGTATATTTTTACCATTGTCTTTTTATTGTTTTATCTTTTTAGATGATGGCTTTAAGAATAAGATTGTTTATTATTTATCTATTATTATGGGAACATTAATATTTAGTGTTATTGATGTATTAAGTGGTAAAGTTGCCTTTTTATTTATATTTGTTATTAGTTTACCATTTATAGTTTCTAATAACAAAAGATTATCTAATTTTTTACTTATGTTAACAGCTGTTTTAGGAGCATATTGTATAAATATTATAATAAATCCTGTATATAAATATAGTATTAATAAACTTGTTCTTGATTTTCAGTTTAATTATATTACATTACTTTTTATTATTGTAATTGGTATTTTAATATATTTATCGAAGGTTTTAAAAAATATTAATTATGATTTTAGAGATAATAAAAAAATTATTAAAGGTTTTTATTTATTTATATTAGTTATGGGGTTATTTGGTATTTTATTGCTTTATTTTTATAAGTTTGATAGTGGAATGCTTTATGAAATACATGAAATTTTACATGGTAATTTTAAAGATGAATTTGGAACTTATAGAATATTCTTGTGGAAAAGAACTTTTAAAATATTTGGAGAATATCCTTATTTTGGAAGTGGTCCAGATACATTTGCACTTAGATTTATGTCAAAATTTAGAGATGATGTAGCTTTAATAGGTCCTGTTACAATTAATGATACTGCAGCAAATGTTTATTTAACAATGCTTATAAATATTGGGGTATTTGGACTTGTTTCATATTTGTTATTTGTATTATTTCAAGTAATTTTTGGAATCAAGAATATAAATAAATATTCAAGTATCCTTTTGCTAACAATTATATGTTATTTAACACAAGATTTCTTTAATATATCACTTGTTATAACAACTCCAATATTTTATTTGCTTATGGGAGTACATTATATTTCATTAAATGATTTTTTAAAATCAAAAAAAATAAAAAATTGGTAAAAAAATATTGACTTGGGGGGGGGGGTCTTATAGTATAATAAAAAATGAAAATAGAGAGGTTAGAGAGGTAAAAAAATATGAAGTTAAGTGGTTTTAGTTTTAAAAAAAGTACATTAATACTAGTTATTAGTGCCGTTTTAGTGTTTTCATTTGGAATTTTAATTGGTTATAATTTAAAATATAACGCTATTTCCAATATTCAGGGCTTTTTATTTAATTCAGCAACTGATGCGGAGGATGGTAGTGCAACTGATCCAAATGCAACGGACTGTAATGCAACAGATGCTGATGCAACTGATCCAAATGCGACAGATTGTAATGCAACAGATGCTGATGCAACTGATCCAAACGCAACAGATGGTAATGCAACAGATGGTAATGCACAAGCTACAGATAATATTATTTATCTTACATCATTTCATTTTAAAAATAGTTCTATGACAACATCTCAAAAGAATTATGTTGAATTGACAACAACTGGTGCAGATTTAGTAGGACTATCAGTTGCCTTTATTAATGATAAAGGAAAGACATTTACAGTAAAGGCTTCATTAAATGATAATAATTCATTTAGCGTACCAAACAATATTGATGATGGTACATATTATATTTCTGGAGTACTTTTAACAGGTTCAAATAGTGATGGTACAACATTTACAAAATATTATAGTCTTAATCCAAAAGCTGGGGAAAATTATTTTGAATTGTTAGCTAGAATAGAAATAAAAAAAGATGTTAAGCAAGAGGAATTAAATATAACATCTCTTACATTAAAAAATAACAAGGTAAATCCTTTAGAAAAAGTCTATGTTTCATATAAAGCTAATTTAGAACTTACACAGTTACAATTACAATTTGAAAATGGTGCTGAAAAGTTATTTATATATGTAAATAGTTTAGGAAATAATCCTTATTTTGTTGTTCCATCAAATGCAAGTTCTGGAACATACAAATTAGTTAAAGTAGAAGCAATGACAAAAAATGCAACAGCTTCTATGAAAGATAAGTTTGATGTTGTTTTAACAGTAAATGAAACAAGTAAGACAGATGATAAAACTGTAAAGAAAGATTATGTTTATAATAATGAAGATATAAATAGTGATAGAATAACTGAATTATATAATGCTTCAAAAGATGCAACTATTACAATTAATGCTGATAAACAGACATTTATTAATAAGGAATTATTTAATTGTATAAAAGGAACTAATAAGAAACTTATTATTAATAATAATGATAATAAAATTGAATTTGTTGGTAGTTCTATAGAATCTCCAAAAATGATAGATGCTAAAATAGAAACATATAGAGTAAGTGAAAATAGTAGTATTTCTAAATTAATAAAAGATGGTGTCGTAGTTGATTTTGCAAATAATGGTAATTTACCAGGAGATGCTCATGTTTATATTAAAGCAACAGGAGATTTTACAGGTTTAAAAAATAATGTTTTATTATATTTGTATAATGAAGATTGTGATGATTTTACTTTAATTAATAGTAATGTAAAACTTTCATCTGGTTATTATGAATTTGATATAGCTCATAATTCTAAATATGTTTTAGTAAATGAAAAGTTAGATGATAATTTACTTGCAGATGAAGATGATGATACTGTTACATTCCAAAAATCAACAAGTGTTAATATTTTAATTATTGTACTTTGCACTGTTATTATAATATCTGTTGTTGTGTTAATTTTAGTTGTAAAAAAGAAAGATGATAAAAATAAAAACTAAAAAAGTCATTTTTGACTTTTTTTTATAGAGTGGGAGTTAGTAGATATGTCAAGAATGTTATTTTGTGATTTGGGACCTACTTGTTATAAAATTTCGGTAAAAAAGGAAATCGCAAGAAGGAATGTAAAGGATTTTTTTAGTAATAAAAAAATAGCTGTTTATAGAGATGGTAAACAATTACCTAATATAGTAAAAGCACATAGTTCTATTTTACTTAGGAAACTTCATGGAGTTGATATGAAACTTCAGGAAAACAAAGTTACAAATATTACTATTGCGTGCAGTAAAATAAATGGAATAATTATTAAACCTAATGAAGTTTTTTCTTACTGGAAATTAGTTGGTAGTCCTTCTAAAAAAAATGGTTTTAAGGAAGGACTTGTAATTGGCAGAGATGGATTTGATAAGGGCTATGGGGGAGGCCTTTGTCAAATGGCAAATATGATACATATGCTTGTTTTGCATAGTCCTTTAAAAGTTATAGAACTTCATCATCATACTGATGCTTTATTTCCAGATGATAGAAGAAGGGTACCATTTGGAACAGGCACATCAGTTTATTATAATAATGTTGATTATAGATTTTTAAATAATCAAGATCAAGATGTTCAAATACTAGTTTGGGTAGAAAATGGAGAACTTTGTGGTGAATTAAGAAGTGAAAGACCTTTTCCTTATAGATATAAATTAGTAGAAGAAGGACATCACTTTAAAATGGAAAATGGAGTTTTTTATAGAATATCAAAGGTATATAGAATTGTTATAGATAGAGAAACCAATAAAGAAATAAAAAAAGAATTGATTTTAGATAATCATAGTGAAGTAATGTACGATTATAATTTAATTCCAAAGGATGAAATAGAAGATTAATGAAACTTAATTTTATAAATTTGCATAATACAAAAAAAGTGGCGTATAAAGTTTTAAATAATGCTATAACATACAAAGAATTAATAAAATTATCAAATTATTATGGAAATCTATTAAAAAGAGAAGGCACATCACCAGTTATAATAATTGGTAATAAAAGTATTGATAATTTTGTTTCAATATTTTCGTGTATTAAAGCTCACAGATGTTATATACCAGTAGATGATAATATACCTACTCAAAGATTAAAAGAGATAATTAATATAACTGGAGCAAAACTTATACTAAGTGAAAATAAGGTGGATTCATTTTATAATATAAATATATGTTCTTTAAAAGATTTAATTAAATATTCTAGTTTTAAAAAACATAAAATAAGAAAAAAATATGTATATATGATTTCAACAAGTGGTACAACAGGAATACCTAAATGTGTATCGATTTCTTATGAAAATTTAAATAATTTTTGTAAGTTTATAAATAATATTTATCCATTATCTAAATATAAAAATATAAATGTGTTAAATACTGCTATGTTTAGTTTTGATCTTAGTGTTTGTGATATATTTTATTCGGTAACTAACAATCATACTCTCGTTGCTTTAACTAAAGATGAGATAGATGATTATAATAAAATATTTGATGTTATAAAAAGTAATAATATAAATTTAATAGTACAAACGCCTACATTTATGAAATTGTTATTATTAAATAAAGAATTTAATAGTTTAAATTATCCACATCTTAAATGTTTATATTTTTGTGGTGAAAAACTTGATAAAGAACTTGTGAGTACTATTTTTGCAAGATTTACTGATATAAAAATAATAAATGCTTATGGTCCTACTGAAGCAACAAGTGCTGTAAGTGCTGTTTTGATAACAAAAGATATGTTATCACTTGATATATTACCTGTTGGGGATATTAATACATCTGCTACCACTATTGATATAGTAAATGATGAAATAATTTTAAAGGGAAAAAGTGTTTTTGATGGATATTTAAACTTTGATTCTTTAAATCATTATAAGGAAAATGGTATTAATTGTTATAAAACTGGAGATACTGGATATATACAGAATAATATGTTATATTGTAAGGGCAGAATTGATAGCCAAATAAAATATAAAGGATATAGAATAGAAATTTTGGATATAGAAAATAATATTAAAAGTATTAAAGGTGTAAAAGATTGTTTTGTTATTCCAAAATATGATAATAATACAGTGAAGTTAATAAAAGCATTTGTTATTTTAGAGGATAATAATTCTTTAATTGATATAAAAAGTATTCTTAAAACTAAAATCCCAAGTTATATGATTCCAAAAGTTATAAAAATAATAAATAAAATACCAATGAATAAAAATGGTAAAGTTGATAAGGGGGCATTAGATAATTTATGATAGATATAAATAAAATATTGTATGAAATATGTGAAGATGAAAATGTGTTTAATGATGATTTTGATTTGATAGATAGTGGTCTTTTAGATTCGTATGCTTTCATATCATTATTTTCTAAACTTGAGGATAATGGAATAGTTATTTATCCAACAAGAATTGATAGAGAAAGACTTAGAACTCCAAAACTTATAAAATTACTTGTTAAAGAATATAAAAAATAAGA
This sequence comes from uncultured Bacilli bacterium, assembly GCA_934098705.1. Lineage (GTDB taxonomy): Bacteria > Bacillota_I > Bacilli_A > RF39 > UBA660 > CAG-611. Next base: position 19,647 of record CAKOPC010000005.1, read on the forward strand.
ATTCAAAAATGTTTTATTTGAATTCTTTTTTGTTTTTACGAACTAATAATATAATTTTATATGATAGTAATATTAATAAAACTAAATATGTTATAAATATAATTATATTAAATATTTTATTACTATTAAGCAATATAAAGTTATATAGAAAATGTAATATTATAGGGATTATTATACTTAATATAATATATTTTTTGGTTTTTCCATTTTTTTTATAACTTTCAAGTTTAGCAATAGATATAAGATAACCACTAAATATGCCAAAACATATGTGTGCTGGAATTGATGTAATACTCCTTGTAAAAATTGGTAATAAGCCATAACTATTAAACTGAATTTGATAAATAATATTTTCAAAAGTTGAAAAGCCAAGTGCTACATAGGAAAAGTATAATATGCCATCATACAGATAATTAAAATTTTTGTCTTTCCAAACTATCATATAACCAATTATAAATTTTGCTAATTCTTCTACCATAGATATTACAAATAAAAGTCTTATTATGATTTGCATTAAGTTTAAACTATATATATTATCATTTAAAAATGGAATATATGTTTTTAGTGTCATAATTATTAAAGAAGAAATAATGCATGACGATATACCTCCAATAAATAAAGTTAATAAAAGATTTATAGGTTCTTTTTCAACTTTATCTTGTTTATATAAAAACCACATAAAAAAAATACTAGGAACTAAACATATAGTAATTAAAGTGATTTGATTCATTTTATCACAAACCTTTATAAAAAATGGCGTCCCTGAGTGGATTTGAACCACCGACTTACGACTTAGGAGGTCGTTACTCTATCCAACTGAGTTACAAGGACGTCTTAAGTAAATTATAGCACTAAAAGAGCCATAAATCTAGTAATAATTACATATTTATTGTATAATAAAATGTATGAAAAAAGATTTAAGATATAAATATAAAAAGATTAGAAAAAAGATAAAAAATAAGTTTTTAAAAGATAAAATAATATATTATAAAATAATTACTAAAAAAGAGGTAAAAGAAGCTTCTTTAATACTTATATATGTATCATGTAATGATGAAGTTAATACAATTCCTTTGATAAAGTATTTTATAAGAAAAGGCATTCCTATAGCAGTACCAAAAGTGTCTTTAGATAAAATGGATTTTTATTATATAAAATCATTAAAAGATTTAAAGAAAGGTTATAAAGGTATATATGAACCTGTACCTGATAATTTAGTTACTTCTTTTAATAAAACAGTATCTATAACACCAGGTATATGTTTTAATAAAAAAGGTTATAGAGTAGGTTATGGGAAAGGATTTTATGATAAATTTTATCAAACACATCATGTTTATAAACTAGGTATTACATATAAAGAATGTATAATAGATGAAGATTTTAATGATAAATTTGATGTTCCACTTGATGATATTATATATTGTTAGTTTAATATTTATTTAATATATAGTAGTATAATAAAACGTTGAAGGAGTGATTAGTTATGCGTATTTTAGTTGTTGAAGATGAAAAATCACTAGCACTAGTTATTAAAGCAAGACTTGAAAAAGAAAAATACATGGTTGATATAGCAACAGATGGAGAAGATGGGTTATATAACGTAATGACTAATGCTTATGATTTAGTAATACTTGATGTTATGTTACCTTATGTAGATGGTTTTACAATACTTTCTAAAGCAAAAAAGAATAATATTACAGCAAAATTTGTAATGTTAACTGCTAAAAGTATGATTGAAGATAAATTAAATGGTTTAAATAATGGTGCAGATGATTATATTACAAAACCATTTCATATCGAAGAAGTTGTTGCAAGAATAAATAATTTATTAAGGAAAAATTCTAAACTTAAAGACTATATAGAGTATCATGATCTTAGATTGAACTTAAAAGATTCAAGTATTACTTGTACTAAAACTAATGAATCAATAAATATAGTATGTAAAGAATTTCAGTTACTTGAATATTTTATGAATAATCCAAATCAAATAATATCTAAAGAACAAATTTATGATAAAGTATGGGGAATAGATAATGAAATAGAATCAAACAATTTAGAAGCATACCTTTCTTTTATAAGAAAAAAATTAAAACTTATTGGTACAAATGTTAATATAAAAAGTACAAGAGGTTTAGGATATAAAATGGAGTACGAAGATGAAAAAGTTAAGGAATAAAGTATATGTAACAATTCTATTTATACTTACAATATTTCAAATAGTATTTTGTCTTTTCTTTAATGTTTCAATATATAAAAAAGAAAAAGATACTTTAGATAATAATATAAAAATGTTATCAAGTATAGATGATGACACTTATCAAAATGAAAATAATATTTTTTTAGACTATAATGTGTATACAGTATTATTAACAGATAATAATGAAATACTTGGTATAATTAGTCATAATTATAATACTAAAGTAGATAATAGTATTGTAAAGATAGCTAAAATGATTATTCGTACTAAAGATATAAAAAAGGCTAATAATTTATATTTTGATAGATATTTATATTACTTTAAAGATGGATCATACATAACAATTATAGATAATTATAAACATCAACAGAAATTAATATTAAGTTTAGAAGTATCAATATTATTATTTTTATTCTTTGAAGTTATTGTTTTATATTTATCAAAACTAATAACAGATTATATAATAGAACCAGCATATGAAAGCTATAACAAGCAAAAAGAGTTTATCGAGGATGCATCTCATGAACTTAAAACACCACTTTCCGTTATTTTAGCAAGTTGTGAAGCTTATGAAACTTTTAAAGATAAAAAGTATTTAGACACTATAAAAGATGAAACTTTAAAAATGAATAAATTAGTATGTGATTTATTAGATTTATCAAAATTAGAAGATGATGATGTTAAAAAAACTTTTACAAATATTAATTTATCAAAGCTTGTAACAAAACAAATTTTAACATTTGAACCACTTGCTTTTGAAAAAAATATTACTTTTGAAGACTTAGTACAAGATAATATAAATATTTATTGTAATAGCGAAGATATACAATCTTTAATAGAAATAATAATTGATAATGCTATATCACATAGTTATAAAAATAATAAAATTACAGTTTCTTTAAATAGTTTAAAAGATAATGTAACATTAAAAATTACAAATGCTGGAGAGCCTATAAAGAAAGAAGAAGAAGATAAAATATTTGAAAGATTTTACAGAAGTGATAAATCAAGAAATAGAAATAAAAGTAGATATGGACTTGGACTTGCTATTGCAAAAAGAATTGTTTTAAATCATAATGGTAGTATTAAAGCATCATCAAAAAATTGCTTTACAACTTTTACAATAATTTTACCAAAAAATAAATCTATTTAATGTTCTTTTAATTTTCAAACTATATATTTAATATGTAGAAAGGAAGTGGTATATGATTAACACATACAAAGCGTAATTAAAAAATATAAAAACAAATCTCTATCCAAACTTTTTAAAACAAAAAATAAAGACGTATTTAAACTCCCTAACGCCTAATTTTAAAAATAAATTTTAAATTATTTTATATCGTAAAAAAAACAAAGGATTAGATAATAATCTAAAAAAGGCTCATAACTAGAGCCTTTTTATAATGCAATTTTTTTTGCTGATATTATAAGTAATTTATTATAATATTTTCCAAATAAACAAGTTTGCAAAACTAATACTTTTTCATTATTATTAATAATAACACCATCTTCATATATTGACATTTCTTTTAATCTTTTAAAATGTTCTTTATATTCTTCATCACTTTCATATGTAAACTTCATATGTTCTTCTTTACTTGATTTATTAACTATAGCAACTGAAAATATTTCATAGTGTTCTAAAGTATCGTTATATTTAAAATAAATATCTTTATTATTTTCATAAAAAGCATGATCTAAATATTTTTCGAGTTTTTTAAAAGGAAGATCATATATACTAGAATTATGACCATAGATATTTATCTGTTTTGATGTTTCATCTTGTCGATAATCAATAAATGGTACTGATGATATAAAACTTTCATTTTTATATAAACTATGATTTAAGTAATAATCATTATTATTTGTTTTAACAATAGGCATTAAAATATCAAGAGATTTAATTTCAAGAAGAGCTACTATATCATCATTATTATATTTTTCTTTAAGACTATTTATAGATATATCATTTATATCTTTATAAACATCTATTAAGTTTGTTTCCTTTACTTCTTTTAATTCTTCTTTTATTTTTAAGTTCTTTTTTAAAAGCATAAAGCCTGTTACTAAAACAATAAGTAATAAAATAGTAATAATAAGTAAATCTTTTGTTTTTAATTTTTTCATAATAATTTCCCCTTTGTAAAATCAACCATATATTATAATAAATTTATAAAATTGTCAATTTTTTTTTAATATTAAAAAATATCTTGTATTGACTTATAAAAAAGTAAAATAGTATAATAATATATAGTTTAAAATAGGAGAAGTGTTATGAAGCAAAGATTAATAAAGGTATCAAGAGTGCTATTAGTAATAGGTATAATAAGTATAATAATTGGAGTAAGTTATGCAGGTATAACTGGTATAAAATATATTGGACTAAATGAAAATAAAATAAATAACTGTAAGATAGATATATCATTTAAAGAAGGTAAGGGTATTAGTCTTACAAATACT
>CAKOPC010000006.1 GCA_934098705.1 uncultured Bacilli bacterium
ATCAACTACATAGTAACATATTTTAAAAAAGTTACAACTTTTGTTCAAAAAATGATTATCGGCAAATTACTATTTATCTATTTAATATTATAACATTTATTTTTTTCTTAATCATTATATTCATTAAAACTAATAAAAAAAAGAAATTATTAATAAATCCTTCTAAACGATATTATTGTATACATTGTATATTAAAAAATAAGTAAGTTTAAGGAGTACTGCTATTTTATTACTCGTTTTTATCTTCTTCTAGACCATCATGATATTTAATACAATAATTAATTGCTACTAGTCTTAGAGCAATCCAAACTAATGAATCATATAATTGATTATCACTAATATTAGAAGATAAACAATAATTTTTTATATAAGAAATATTTATAGGAAATTCTAATTTCCTTCCATTTTTTCCTAGTACTTTAAACAATAAATCATTTGCAATATCATCAGATTCATTAATAATATCGGAATCATCATATACTTTAATAAAGTAATCTGTTATTTCATCAACTTGTTTAAAAACATTTTTAACTTTTTTCTCTGTTTTTTCTTTTAATTCTATTAGTTGATTATTTATTATTTCCTCAATTATTTTTTCTTTTTCACTTTCTTTTAAATCTCTAATTAATATAGTTAAATCATCTAAATTATATTCTTGTATTTCTACAATTTGACTTAAACTAGATACCATTTTTCTTGTAATTTTATTTGCATAATCATTGTTTTCGTTTTTCATACACTATAGCTCCTTTTCTATAAAACCTAAACTTACCATAATTAATTATATCACAAATTATTCATAATGTCGTACTTTTATGAATAATCATCTATTCAATGGGAAAATTATTATAGGTGATGAGTATGATAGATAATAATTTAAAATGGTGTCGTGAGGAATTAGAAATGACACAAGAAGAATTAGGTATAATATTAGGTGCTAGTAAACAAACTATTTCAAATTGGGAGACAGGTTATACACCGATTCCATTGAATAAGTTAGTGAGATTTGCTAATTTATATGACTACTCATTAGATTTTCTAGTTGGTTTTACTAGAAAGAATATTAAATATAATAAAACAATTAAATTAGATAAAAAGTTAATAGGCAAAAATTTAAAGTTATTAAGAGAAAAATTAAATCTAACTCAACAAGAATTATCAGACAAATGTGATTTATACCAATCAACATATAATCATTATGAAAATGGTTATAGTTTAATAAAAATAATGCCTGCTTATTCAATATGTAAAACATACAATGTTTCTATGGATTGGTTAGTTGGTAGAACTAATAACAAAAAAATAGTATGAATCATTAATTTGAAACATACTATTTTTATTATGTCAGATGACGGCATGACGGCAAATTTTGGGTGGGTATCTCCCATTTTTTTCTGTCATTGCTGTCATTATTTTTTATAATTAAACATTTTTTCAGCTAGTTCTCTACTTTCTCTATTTGCTGTATTTACTGCTAATAAATTAAATACTACTGATAGCGTTAGTAAAATAGAAACAATAATTATTACATATACATTAGTTTTAATACTCTTATTAACTAATTCTAATCCCATAACAAGTAAATATAGAAGTCCAGATGTACATAGTGTTCCCGTTGTTATTCCATCAAATGAATATCTAATAGATTTAGAATCTTTTTTATCGATATTCCATTCGCCAACTTTAGTCCATTTAAACAAGTAGTATGTTTCAAGTACAAGCATTACTGAAACGACAATCCAATACCAGGCATAATAATTATCATTATTAGTTGTTAAGCCTAAAATCATAAGTATAAGCATAATTAAATTTATAATAATTTTAATTACATCAAATATCTTTTTAGTTTTTCTTTGCATTTTCAATATTCTCCTTTCTTCTAGCACTATTTAAAACATTAACTATTTCTTTAGCTGTTCTAACTTGATATTCTGTATCTTCAATAGTCTGTTCTATTTGTTCTCTTTGTGTTTCAGTATAATCCTTCTCCTTCAAATCTTTTTTAAACTGTTCTATCATTTCTTCCCAGTTTTTAATTACTGATGAAGTATTAAGTATAGCATCAACAATTTGATCTCCTTTTAAACCTGAATAATAGTTAATTAAAAATGGATTTAAGGGTGTAACTTGAAAACCAAGTCCAGCTGCATACATTAAGTCATTATAATTAATTCCTATATGTTGACTTATTTTTCTTAAAGTTTTAGGGTTGGGTATTTCTCTTTCTCCTGATTCAATACGAGCAAGTTCTGTATCACTTATTTTAGCAAGTCTAGATAATTCTCTTTTAGATAATCCTTTTTCTTCTCTTGCTCTAGCAATCATTTGTCCAACAGTTTCTTCATTATTAATCATACGAATAAAACTCCTTTCGTGATATAAATATAACATATTTTTATTCTTTTTGCAACTTTTTTAATTTATTTTATATATTTTTGCAACTTTATAGTTGACAAGTATTTTTGAATATAGTATACTCAACTCAATGGTTGCAATTTAATTTATTTTGCAACCTGAATATAGTTCTTTGAAAATGAAATAGAGTTGGAAATCGCCGATATATGCCAACTCGTTAAACAAATGCAAGGCAAGTATCCTATTGGCACGGAGTTGTGAATTATCTAAAATTCTCGTTACATATATGGCTAGTAACTATATATACATCCTTAAAGGGAGTTGTTGGTAACACTAAAACCATCAAAAAAGAAAGAGAGGTAGATCAATGAACGCAAAAGAAACACTAAAATTAGTGTCAAAAACTTGGTGTAATATTAATGATTTAATGAAACTAACAGGATTAAGTAGAAGTTCAGTGTTAAAGATTAGAAACAAAATAAAAGAAAAACTAAATTATGAGATTCACACTAGAGATTTGCCTATGAATGTTGTTGTTGATTATTTAAAAATTGATATTGATTATTTAAAAGTAATATCAACTAGAGAGGAGAAATCAAATGAAAACGATAAGTGAAATGAGAAGAAATTCCACAAAAAAAGATTTCATAGTTGATAATCTAATGAAATCTAATGGATTATATTGTCTTGTTGCTAGACCAAAAGTTGGTAAGTCATTACTCGCATTACAACTTGCTAACTCCATAGCAACAGGAACAAACTTTTTAGGATTTAGAACAAGTCCATCTCCTGTTTTATATATTAGCACAGAAATGAATTTTTCACAAATTTTAGATAGAATTGACAAGATGAATTTACAATTTACTGATGACAATTTTAGATTAAAAGAACAGGAAATTAATGAAAGAAAATTAAATTTGATGGATTTACAATTAGAGTTTCAAGAATTTTCAAATGACCTAAAAGGCAGATTTGTAATCATAGATATGTTTAGTGGAATTGATATGAATAACGGTTATGACTTAAATAATTATCAGGATATGGGACAATATGTTATTCCTAAATTTAGAGAGTTATGCAAAAAATATAACTTCACAATACTACTAATTCATCATCTTAATAAGAATAATAAATCACTAGGCTCAACTGCAATAGATGGATCTGTTGATGGAATTATTACTCTAAAGCTAGACCAAAATCTTAAAAATAAAATTCTATTTTCTTATGAAAGTAGAGATTATGAAAGTATAGAATTTGTTCTAAAAAGAAATGAAAATCTAACCTTTGAAAAGTCAGAAACTGATAGTAATGACTTAAATCCTAATCTATTAATTTTTCTAAATTATGCAATTAAACAAAAAGAATTTTCTTTCACAATATCTGATATAACTAGCAAGTTAAATTTGCAAATTGTACCATCAGTATTTGGAAAATTATTAAGAAATAATTTAGATAATTTAGAAAAAGAAGGTCTTCATATTGAAGCAAAAAGAACAGGTGCTGAAAGAATTTATGTAGCAAAATATGAAGAACCGATTGATGATTATGATGAGTAATCATCAAAGTTTTTACTAACTTTTTTCTAAAAAGTTAGTAAAAAATGAACGAGGCACGTTTTGTTTTTCGTAAGAAAAATGAAAGTGGCGATAGTGAATATTTTTACAATTATTAAAATGATTTTTAAATCAATTTTAATAATTAATTAAATAATAAGTATCTTGTAGATAGTTATTATTTAATCTTGTTTATAAGCATCACACCTTTGCGGGTAGCTTAGGTGTTTTGCGATTAAACAAGCAAGGGGTTATTAGGGAACTCCCTAATCTCACGTGGGCTATGCCCTAGTGAGATAGGTCAATAAATGACCTCTATACTAAAGAAGCACAATCAAAGGAGGAATTTAATGTATGACGGAAATCAAGTATTAAGATTTGAAAGCAAATATAAAGCTAGTGATTTAGGTGGACTTGGTGTAGAACTCGTGATGCGAAAAGGAACAGGAAATTATGACAAAGATAGAACAATATTTAATTATAGTTATGTACCTTTATCTAAACCTACTCTACAAGAACAAGTCTATTCTAAATTAAAGGAAAATAAAATATATTATAATGATGGCAAGAATACCAATTTATTAAATGGTGCTATCGTTACAAGTGGAAAAGAATTTTTTCAAAGTTTGGGAATGAAATTCAAAGATAGTGGTAGAACACATCAAGTCGGAAAAGATAAGGGAGAACCTATTCTAGTACCTGACATAAAATCTAAAGAAGATATACCAGAAAAAGTTATGGGATTTTTTAATGAAAGTTATAATTTTTTAGAACAACTTGTTGGTAAAGATAATGTAGTTTATGCAGAAATTCATTTTGATGAAGACACACCACATTTACACTTTTATTTTATGCCTATTGTAAGTGTTGTTAAAAGAAAAGTTTTTGAAACTGATAAAAATGGTAATTTAATCTATCGTGAAGGAATAGATAAAAAAGGAAATAAAAAAATGTACCCAGTTCAAAAGAAAGATGAGAACGGAAAAAATATTTTTAAAACAGAGGAAGGAAAATTTTTAAATTGTGATCAATTTTGGAAAACTCTAGGTGGTAAAACTTCTTATGCAAAAATTCAAGATGATTATAATAAGTTCATTATTGAAAAAGGTTATAATCTCTATCGTGGAAACATTGGCGATAATAAACATCACAAAACCAAAGCCGAAAAAGAAATTGAAGACTTAAACGAACAAATCAGTGAAATGAAAATTGAATTTGAAAAGAATAAACGATTAAATGAAATTGAACTGCAAACTACTAAAGAAATGTCAGAAATTGATTCTAATGAAATATTAAATCCTACTAAAAGAAAAATTGGTGGTTATAAGGACAATGATGTTAATAACTTAATCAATTATTCTAAACAAATACAAAAACAAAATTCAAATAGTAAAAATGTGATTAGACAGAAAAATGTTCTTATTGAAGAATTAACTCAAAAGATAGAAAATATTCAAACTGAAAATTCAAAATTAAAAGATGGTCGTGCAATTAAAGAAAGAGATACAAAAATCTATGAACAACAACAAACTATATCTAAACAAAAATCAATAATTAAAGAAAAAAATAATATCATTGAAAAATTAGAATCAAAGGTTAATGAAATACAAGAAACATTTAATAATTTCAAAGAAAAAATGTTTAACTTCTGTGATAAAATTTGCCGAGCATTAGGTCATAAGATAGGCATTCACTTTTCTAAAAATAGTGAGATTAATTATGATGAAATGGAATACTACGCAAATGGTGTTAATCGTAAATATGAACGACCTGAAAAAGATAAATCAGATGATATGGAAATAAGTATGTAGTAGTACCTAGCTCTTAATATTTCTAATAAAAAGACTTTGTAACCAAAAACAAACTAAATTTATAAAAATAATAAAACCTAACCTAATAATTATAATAACCTTTTTTATAATAAAATGTACCAAAAATATTGTTTTAAATTAAGTAGTGATTGGAGGATTGATAATATGAGAAAAAATAAACAAATAATTGATTACAAAAGTCTTTTTATCTCTCAAACTTAATATGTGAAAGGGGTAAATAAATGCAATACAATATAATTGATATTGTAGATGATGAATTAACCGATACTAAATTAAAAGATATAATTAACAAAAAACTTTATAAAATAATTGAATTGATGGAGTTTAATGCTAATATTGCAAAATAAATGTTATAATAATGTCGGTTATAAGTTTAACTTAAAACTTAATTATTGCCTTTGTATTGGAGGTAATATTTATGAATGAAACGGAGAGTGCCTATGGTAAGAAATTATTAAGAGTTGGTATTTACGAAAGATTATCTGATGAAGATAAAGACAAAACTAATAAAGAAGATGATAGTGAATCTATTAAGAATCAAAGACACCTTCTTATGACAGAAATTGAAAAAAGACCTAATTTTGTATTAGTAGACGAATATTGTGATGAAGATTTATCTGGTGCAGGAACTTATAGACCTGAATTTGAAAGACTTATTAGAGATTGTGAAAATGGCAAAATAGATGTTGTTTTATGTAAAAGTCAGTCAAGATTTTCCAGAGATATGGAAATTATTGAAAAATATCTTCATAATAAGTTTATTGAATGGGGTGTTAGATTTATAAGTCTTGCTGATAATGCCGATACTGCAAATAAAGGTAATAAGAAATCAAGACAAATAAATGGACTTGTTAATGAATGGTTTTTGGAAGATGTATCTAACAATATAAGAAGTGCTTTCAATGCTAAAATGAAGCAAGGAGAATTTATTTCTCCCTTTGCCTCATTTGGCTATGAAGTGTCAAAGGAAGATAATAATAAGTTAGTTGTCGATCCAGTAGCAGCTGAAATTGTAAAAGATATATTTGACTTATATCTAACAGGGTTAGGATTTACAGGTATAGCAAAATATCTAAATAGTAAAAATATACCCTGCCCTTCACTATATAAGTACCGAAAAGGGATTAAATTAAATGTAATTAGTAATAGACCTAGGGAAGAAATAAAATGGACTACAAATGCCATTAAAACAATTTTAACGAATGAATTATATTTAGGACATCTCATTCAGGGAAAAAGAACTACTGTTAGTTATAAAAATCATAAAATTAAACACAAAGATAAAAGTGAATGGATTAAAACCCTAAATACCCACGAGGCAATCATAGATGAAGAAACTTTTAATAAAGTACAAGTTGCTATGAAAGAAAGAACTAAACCTGTGAAAGCAACAGGTATTGTTCACCTTTTCTCTGGTAAAGTATTTTGTCTTGAATGTGATCATTATATGAGAAAAAAGAACTCTGCTAAACACGAATATCTAGTATGCTCTAATAATCGTGATGGTTATGATGATTGTATAAATAAAGCGTCTATTAGATATGATTTGCTTGCTGATTTAGTGTTAGAGGCAATTAATAAGAAGATTAAAAAATTTTATGATAAAGAGAAATTAAATGAATTAGATTCTAAAAAGAAAACAAGTAGATTTAGTGGTAAAATCAATTCACTAGAAAAGCAAAGAGCAGATATTGAAAAACAAATATCTAAAACTAGAAACTATTTGAAGAGTCTTTACGAAGATAAGGTTAATGGTGTTATCACAACAGAACAATTTAAAGATTTAATTGCAGACTATAATAAGAATGAAGATATGTATAGTAATCAATTAAATGAAATAAATAATGAGATAGCATATTATCAAATGAAAGAAGAAACTTCAAAGAATAATGAAAAGATATTTAGTAAATACCAAGAACTTAAAGAACTAAACAGAGTTATTGTAGATGAGTTTATAGATAAAATCTATATTGGAAAGTTAAATGAAGAAACAAATAGTAGAGATATTCAAATCAAATGGAATTTTGAATAATCTCTACTTACATAACCAAATATTGAATGAAAGGATGTGATAAGCAATGAATCAAGAAAAACTAGAAACAATTGTAGGATTATTTGAAGGTAAAGAAATTAGAAGTGTTTGGGATAGTGAAAAAGAAGATTATTACTTCAGTGTCGTTGATGTTGTAAATGCTTTAGCAAACCCAAAAGATGCTAGAAAATACTGGTCAGTATTGAAATCAAGACTAAAAAAAGAAGGTAGTGAAGTGACTACAAATTGTAGTCAGTTGAAAATGTTAGCACCTGATGGAAAAATGAGATTAAGAGATGCCATGAAAACAAATGACATTTTAAGACTTATTGAGTCAATTCCTAGTCCTAAAGCAGAGCCATTTAAAATGTGGTTAGCAAATTTAGGTAGTGAAAGAATTGATGAAGTATTTGACCCTGAAATAGCAATTAAAAGAGCAATTAATTATTATCGCAAAAGAGGATATTCTGATAAATGGATTGAAGCTAGATTAAAAGGAATACTAGATAGAAACAAACTTACTGATATATGGAAAGAAGGAGGTATTACTGAAAATTATGAATATGGAATACTTACTAATGAAATATATAAAGAATGGTCTGGTATGAAAGCAAATGAGTATAAAGCATATAAAGGAATTAGAAAAGAATCTTTAAGAGATAATATGTCTGACATAGAAGTTGCTCTTACCGATTTAGGAGAAATTGCTACTCGTGAACTCGCTAAAGAACACAAGCCTTATGGATTAGAACAAAATAAAAAAATTGCTAAAATGGGTGGACATGCTGCTAAAGTTGCTAGAGATGATATTGAAAAAAATTTAGGTAAATCAGTAATTAGTAGTGGTAATGCACTTAACTACCAATATATAGATGAAAATAAACAAATAGAAAACAAATAACTCTGTTAAAAATAAAGTTAAACTAAAGAAAAATTTTAAATTAATATAAAAAGAAGAAAAAAGTGTCTTCACTACATTCAAAGAGTTGCCCTTATAAGAACACTTGCTATTTGCCCTGATATACTTCTTTTAGATGAACCTTTTTCAGCACTTGATTATCAAACAAGACTTAATCTTGCTGATGAAATATATAAAATAATTAAAAATGAAGGTAAAACTGCTATTATGGTTACACATGATATAGAAGAAGCAATTTCACTTTCCGACAGAGTTATTGTCTTAACAAAAAGACCTGCTTATATTAAAAATATTCATAATATTGTATTTAATAAAAAAGATGTCCCAACTAAAAATAGAAATGATGAAAAGTTTAAAAAAATTTATGAATCTATTTGGAAGGAGTTAAAGGACTATGAGTAAAGAACATGAAATTTATTTAAAACATGCAAAAAGAAAAAAAATAATTATTAATTTTTTCAAAGTTTTTATAATTATTTTTGTATTAGTTATCTGGGAGGTTTTAGCAAAATATAATTTAATTAATACATTTCTAACATCAAGTCCTTCAAATATTATTAAAACAACTATTACCCTATTTAAAGAACAAAATTTAATATCACATATTTTAACTACTGCTCATGAAACTATTTTAAGCTTTTCACTTGCATCAATAATTGGACTTATTATAGCTAGTTTATTTTTTCTTTGCCCTACACTTGTCAAGATATTTGACCCTTATCTTACTGTTTTAAATTCATTACCTAAAGTATCTCTTGGACCTCTTATTATAATATTTATTGGAGCAAACACAAAAGCAATTATTTTAATGGCTATTCTTATATCAGTATTTACAACAATTATAAGTATGTATAATGCTTTTATTAAAACAGATTATTATAAAATAATGCTTTTTAAAACATTTAAAGCATCAAAATTTAAAATATTCACTAAACTTGTGTTTAGAGGTAATATACCTACACTTATAAATATTTTAAAAATAAATATATCTTTATCACTTATAGGGGTTATTATGGGTGAGCTTTTAGTATCAAAAAAAGGACTTGGTTATTTAATTAATTTTGGATCACAAACATTTAATTTGAATTTAGTTATTACAGCTATTTTTATACTAGGCATTTTATCGTATTTCTTATACATAATTATTGATATTATTAATAAAAAAATAAATTATTAAATATAATTTAATGGGGGTTTTTATGAAAATATTAATTATTTATGGTGGAGCATCTTTTGAACATGATGTATCGTTAAAGTCTTGTAAAACTATATATGAAAATATTGATAAGGATAAATTTGATGTAAGCTTATGTTACATAGACCATTTTAATAATTGGTTCATGGTAGATGATAAGTTTAAGGTTATGGATAAAATTACTAATATTTTAGAATATTTAAAAATATTTGATAAGGTTTTTCCAGTTATTCATGGTAATATGATGGAAGATGGAATGTTACCAGGCTTATTTAAAATGTTTAACATACCTTACATTGGTTCATCAAATGCTGGTAGTGTAATTTCTTATGATAAAGATTTCACTAAAAAAATATGTGATAGTTATAATATAAAACAGGTTCCTTATACTATAATAAAGGATAAGAAAAAAATAAAAAAACTTGATTTTGACTTTCCTGTTATTGTAAAACCTTGCAGGTGTGGTTCTTCTATTGGTATTAATGTAGCACATAATATTAAAGAATTAAACAAATATATAAAAGAGGCTTTTAAGTATGATAATAAAGTTATAATAGAAAAATTTATAGGTAATGCTTTAGAACTTGAGTGTGCTGTAATAGATAATAATAGAAAAATTATAGTAACAAATGTTGGTATGATAATTTCGTGTAAATCCTGGTATGATTATGATGCAAAATATATTCTTGATAGTAAAACTGTTATTCCTGCACCAATAAGTTTAGAACTTAAAAATAAGGTTCAAGAGTTAACTTATAAAATATTTGATATTCTAGAACTTAAAGATTTAGCAAGAGTAGATTTTTTATATGATAAAGATTTAAATATTTTATATTTTAATGAAGTAAATACTATGCCAGGCTTTACAAGTATAAGTATGTATTTAAAATTATGCAATGATATTGGTATTAAAACAAAAGACTTAATTACAATATTATTAAAAAACAAATAAGTAGCTTGATTATTTGTTTTTATTTAATATATCTTTTAATTTTAGAGAAGCATTATAAATATCTTTTTTAGACAAAGTATTATCACTTTCATTTAAGATATTTATTGCTTCTTTTATAGTTACATTATTTTTTATTATAATATCAATAAGTTGTGCTTCGATAGACATTTTTTCTTCTTTAATACTTTTACTTTCTGTTTCAATTATTACAGTGTATTCTCCTTTTTCTTTATCTTCATCATTTTCTAATATTTCTATTACTGTTTTAATATTATTTGCTATTGTTTTTTCATGTATTTTAGTTAGTTCTTTACATACACATATATTTATATTACCTAAGGCATTATATAAAAATGTTAAAGTATCTATTATTCTTTTTGGTGATTCATAAAATATAAAAGTATTTATAAAACTATTTTCTATATTATTTATTAAAATTTCTTTTTCTTTTTTTTCTCTTGGAAAAAATCCTAAAAAAGAAAATGTTTTACTATCTATCCCACTTATTGATAGTGCTGTTAATGAAGCACTTATTCCTCCTACCCCGACAACATTTATATTATTTTCATGGCAGGCTTTAACTAAAATATAACCAGGATCAGATACACATGGCATACCAGCATCTGTTATTAAGGCAACATTTTTGTCATTTTTTAATATATCTATAACTTTACTTGTTTTTTCAGTTTCATTAAACTTATGATAAGAAGATAATTTATTTTTTATATTAAAGTTATTTAATAAAATCATACTGTGTCTTGTATCTTCGCAAAGTATTATATCAGCATCTTTTAATGTGTCTATTTGTCTTTTTGACATATCATCTAAATTGCCTATTGGGGTTCCTACAACATATAAAGTTCCCATAATTTACACATCCTTTTTATTACTTGCTTCTTTTTTTAATTCATCTAAAATATTTAAAGCTTCAAGTGGTGTTATTTTTAATATATCAATTTCTTTTAATTTTTTATCAATTACACTTTCTTCAATAGATGTTGTATCAAAAGATAAAAATGTTTGAGTATATACTTGTTTTTTGTTTTTAGGATTTTCATATATATCAAGTATTTCTTCTGCTCTTTCTATTATTTCTTTTGGAAGTCCTACTAAAGAGGCAACATGAATACCATAACTTTTATCAACTGGTCCTGGTTTCACCTTATGTAAAAATGTTATTTTGCCATTTTCCTCTAAAGCACTTACATGAACATTTTTTAAGTATCTTAGTTCTTTTTCAAGCACCGTTAATTCGTGATAATGAGTTGAAAATAGTGTTTTACATTTTACGTTATTATGTACGTATTCAAGTATTGCTCTTGCAAGACTCATACCATCATAAGTTGCTGTGCCTCTTCCTAATTCATCAAATAAAATAAGACTATTTTCTGTCGCATTTGTAACAGCATTATTAGCTTCTTTCATCTCTACCATAAAGGTTGACTCACCAGATACCAAATCATCACTTGCTCCAATTCTTGTGTAAATTTTATCAAATATTGGTATACTGCATAATTTACATGGTACAAAAGAACCCATTTGAGCCATAATAATTGTAAGGGCAAGTGTTCTCATAAATGTTGATTTACCGCTCATATTTGGTCCTGTTATAAGTAATATATTAGTTTTAGTATCCATCATAATATCATTTGGCACAAAGGTAAAGTTTGCTACAACTTCAACAACAGGATGTCTTGCTTCTTTTATTAAAATAGCTCTTTCACTTGTAAGATTTGGTCTTACGTAATTATTATTTTCTGCTACTATTGCAAGTGATAATAAAGCATCAACTTCACTTATAATACTAGATATATTTTGTATTCTTGGAATATAATTTCTTATTTTATCTCTTATCTCTATAAATAATTGGTATTCAAGTTCTGTACTTTTTTCATCACTATTTAGTATTAAATCTTCTTTTTCTTTTAATTTTGGTGTTATATATCTTTCACAATTAGAAAGAGTTTGTTTTCTTGTGTAGTTGTATTCATCTTTTATTAAATTTTTCTGCCCATTTGATACTTCAATATAATATCCAAATACCTTATTAAATCCTACCTTTAAATTTTTTATTCCTGTTCTTTCTC
The DNA here is from genome assembly GCA_934098705.1 of uncultured Bacilli bacterium. Classification (GTDB taxonomy): domain Bacteria; phylum Bacillota_I; class Bacilli_A; order RF39; family UBA660; genus CAG-611. The sequence continues at coordinate 12,926 of CAKOPC010000006.1, forward strand.
TTTCTTCTTGTTCTAACTTTAAAATAAAGTCTTTACCTCCGCTTGATAAACTTTTTAACTCATCAAGTTCTTTAGAGTAACCTTCTTTTATTATTTGTCCTTCTTTGATAGTTATTGGGGCATCTTCATTTATTGATTTTTCAAGTAAATCACATACTTCATCTAAAGTTTCTATAGTTCTATCATATTTTAATTCTTCTAATATCCTTTTTATATGAGGAAGTTGTTTTAAACTGTTTTTTAATTGTAATAAATCTCTAGCATTAACATTTCCATAAGCAATTCTTCCTGATAATCTTTCAAGGTCATAAACATTATTTAAAAGTTCTCTTAATTCTTCTTTTAAAATAAATTCTGTTAAAAGTTTTGATATAAAGTCATATCTTCTTTCTATTTGTGCTCTATCAATTAAAGGACTTTCTATCCATCTTTTAAGAAGTCTTGAACCCATTGCTGTTTTTGTTTTATCTAAAAGCCATAAAAGAGAGTATGTTCTTTCTTTTAATCTTATAGTTTCAACAAGCTCTAAGTTTCTTTTAGTATGAACATCTAACTCTAAATATTTATTTTTATCTATAATATTTACTTTTTTAAGATGATGTAAATTACCTTTTTTAGTTTCTGTTAAGTAATTTAGTAAATGTTTTAAGGAATTTACAACTCTTAAATCTGTTATACCATCATATATATAAGAATAGTCTTCTAAATCGTATAAATTATCTTCTATTGTTATTAAAATGCTATAATTTTCTCTTAAAGTATTTATTATTTTTCTATCTATTACTGTATTTACAATTAATTCTTTTATATCAAGTCTTATTATTTCATTTATTACTTCATCTATATTATAGTTTATAAGTTCTGTACTTATCTCTCCTGTTGATATATCAGCATAGCTTATAGCAAAGCAGTGATTAAAATCATATATACTTCCTATATAGTTATTGCTTTTTTCATCAAGTGATGAACCTTCCATTAAAGTTCCTTTTGTTACAACCTGAATAACTCCTCTTTCAACCATACCTTTTAAATTTGGATCTGTAAGTTGTTCGCATATAGCAACTTTATATCCTTTATTTACTAATTTCTCAAGATATGGTAAATAAGCATGATGAGGTATACCACACATTGGTACTCTTTCATCTAAGCCACAGTTTTTACCTGTTAATGTAAGCTCTAATTCTCTTGATGCAAGATTAGCATCTTCAAAAAACATTTCATAAAAATCCCCTATTCTAAAAAATAAAATAGCGTCTTCATAATTTTTCTTTATATCTAAATATTGTATCATCATTGGAGATAACTTACTTTTGTCAATTTCTAATCTATTCATAACCTACCACTTCCATAATTAACATATATTATTGTATCAAAAATAATAATTTTAGAAAAGAAAAAAAGGAATTTTTTTGCATTTTTTAAAATAGCTTCCTTCCTTTTTTATACTTCTTCAAATTGAGAATTATAAAGTTCTTCATAAAATCCTTTTTTCTTTAATAGTTCTTCATGTGTACCTTGTTCTATTATATTACCGTTTTTTAGAACTAATATTAAATCAGCATTTTTTATCGTAGATAATCTATGTGCTATTATAAAGGATGTTTTTCCTTTTGTTAACTTATCCATTGCTTTTTGTACTAATTCTTCTGTTCTTGTATCAACGTTACTTGTTGCTTCATCAAGTATTAAAAATGGTGAATCTTTAAGCATACCTCTTGCTATTGTAAGTAGCTGTTTTTCTCCTTGCGATAAGGTATCACTATCTTTTAACATTGTATTATAACCATTTGATAATGTTTTTATATAATGATCTAGCCCTACAATATTACATACTCTTTCTACTTCTTCATTTGATACATTTTTATTATTATATACAATGTTTTCATATATTGTTCCATTAAAAGACCATGTATCTTGTAAAACCATAACAAATAAGTCATGAACGTTTTCTCTTGTTAAATCATTTATATCAATACCATCTATTGTTATTTTACCTTTATTTATTTTATAGAACTTCATAAGTAAGTTTACAATAGTTGTTTTACCTGCTCCTGTTGGTCCTACAATAGCAACTTTTTGTCCTTTTTTAATGCTGGCATTAAAATCTTTTATTATAGGTTTTTCATCATAAGCAAATGAAACATGTTCAAAGTTTATATTGCCTTTTACTTTACTTGGTAATAGTAATTTTTTACCTTGTTCTTCTTCCATTTCTTCTTCATCTAAGAATTTAAATACTCTTAATCCTGCAGCAGTTGCACTTTGAAGCTCTGATGCTACTTGTGCCATATTAACTAAAGGTGATGTAAATAATCTTGTATAAATCATAAAGGCAACAATTACCCCTATATCTATTGTTTTATTAATAACTAAACTTGCTCCTACAACGCATATACAAACATAGGAAAAGTTACCAATAAAATTCATAACTTGAGGCATAAGTCCTGACAAGAACGAACTTTTTCTTGCATTATCTGTTAGTTTTTCATTTATATCATCAAACTTTTTATTTACTTCTTCTTTAGCATTATAGACATTTATAATGTTATGACTTGAATATGTTTCTTCAATACAACCATTTAATTCTCCAAGATGTTTTTGTTGTTTTAAAAAGTATTTTTGGGACTTAAATATAATTATTGCCATTATAACAAATCCTATAAGAGTTGATACAATAGCAGTTATAGCCATAATATAATTGGTTACAAACATCATAATTATAGAACCTATAAATAAAACAATAGATGAAAAGAATACTGATACACAATCACTTAAACTGTTACTTAGAGTACTTACATCATTTACAACTATTGATAAAATATCTCCATACTCTGTATTATCAAAATATTTAAGTGGTAAATTATTTATCTTTCTTGATATATCATTACGTAATCTATTTGATATTTTATTAGTTACTATAGTTGATATAACACTTTGAAGATAGTTAAATACCAAACTTAAAGTATATATAATAACTAAAGTTATAAATATATTTTTTACTTTTTCCATATTTATACCTGTTAGTATACCCTTAACTATAATATTAGTTAAATCTTGAACCTTATTTGGTCCTATTATAGAACAAATACTTGCTAGAATTGATAAAATAATAGCAATAACAAGAGGTATTATAAATGGCTTAGAACATTTTAAAAGGTTCTTTATAGTTTGTTTTAAATCATTAATATTAAACTTTTCCATTTGTTTATTATTTTTATTATGATGCATTATAATTCCTCCTTTCCAAGCTGACTTTCTGCTATTTCTTTATATACTTTACATGTTTTTAAAAGTTCTTCATGACGCCCCATACCAACACATTTTCCTTTATCTAAAACAATTATTTTATCTGCATCAAATATAGTACCTATCCTTTGTGCCACTATAAGACATGTTTTATCTTTCATTTTTGTTTTTAATTGTTTTCTTAAATTTAAATCTGTTTTGTAATCAAGAGCTGAGAATGTATCATCAAATATAAATATTTCTGGATTTCTTGCAACACCTCTTGCAACTGATAATCTTTGTTTTTGTCCTCCTGATACATTAGTACCGCCACGAGCAATATGGGAATTAATACCTTTTTCCATATTAGGTACAAATTCATTTGACATAGATATTTCAAGAGCTTTTTCTACGTCTTCATCGCTTACTTTTTTACCATTTTTATATCCTAAAGTTATATTTGATTTAACAGTTCCAGATAAAATTACAGCTTTTTGAGAAATGTAACCTATTTTATCATATAATTTATTTAGTTTATAATCTTTAACATTTACACCATCTACCAAAACTTCTCCTTTTGTTGCATCATAAAATCTTGGTATTAAATTTATAAGAGTTGACTTCCCTGAACCTGTTGAACCAATAAAGGCAACAACTTCTCCTTTTTTAGCAGTAAAACTAATATCTTCTAACATATATTCTTCAGCATCTGGGTATTTAAATGATACATGATTAAAGACAACTTCTCCTTCACTTGTTTCTTTTTTATCACCACAACCATCTACTATTGAAATATCACTATCTAATACTTCCATTATTCTTTTTGCAGATATACTAGCTCTTGGATAAATTATAAATATCATAGATAACATCATAAATGATATTACAACTTGCATAGCATAACTTGAAAATACTATCATGTTAGAAAATAATTCTGCTTTTTCATAAAGATTTGCATCATTTATTAGATATGCTCCTATAAAATATATTGTTATAGTTAAAACTGATGATATAAATGTCATACCTGGTGAAATAATTGACATTAATTTACCTGTAAATATTGAGGTATTCATTAAATCATCATTAGCATTATTAAATTTTTCATTTTGATAATCTTCGGCATTAAAAGCTCTTATAACTCTTATACCTATTAGATTTTCTCTTGTTACTCTATTTAAATTATCAGTAAGAGTTTGGATAATTTTAAATTTTGGAAGAGCAAATATAACAAGCACTATTATCATTATAAGTAATACTAAAACAGCCCCTCCTGTTACCATACTCCAGGTTAAGTTTTTATTTACTATTTTTATAATAGCCCATACTGCCATAATTGGAGCCTTTATCATAAGTTGTAATCCCATTGATAAAAACATTTGAATTTGGGTTACATCATTTGTTGTTCTAGTAATTAGACTACTTGTTGTAAAGCCTTTTATTTTAGCTTCTTCAAGATCATTTACCTTTCTAAATATATCACTTCTTAAATTTTTAGAAAATGATGATGAAAGTAAAGATGTTAAATAACCTGTTATAAAAGCACCTAGTAAACTTAAGAAAGCACAAGATAGCATCTTACCACCAGGTATTAAAATATCTTTTATTTTAGTACTACTACTTTGTAAAAGACTAGTTATCTCTTGCATATAGTCAGGTAATTTTAAATCAAGATATACTTGAAATGCTATAAATACAATACTTACTAATATAATTAGCGACTGCTTTTTATTTAACTTTTTAAATAAATTAAACATATATAATCCTCCTCACAATTAATACATTATAACATAGTTTTAAAAAAATGACACTTTTTTTGCATTTTATCTAAATTTATTATTTATCAAATAATTATTAAATGAATATTAAAAAAGATATAGTGTCCTTTACTATATCATATTTTAATTATTTTCATTATTTTATAATATAAGGGTCGGTTTCGGTGCCAGAACCTGTAAAATCAATATTTGAAGCAAGTGATATGACAGGTCTTATTAAAGCCTCTCCCATTGTTGCACTTGATGATAAATTTCCATTATTAATATACCAAACTAAAGCATAATTTCCATATCCAGAACCACTATATGCTAAAGGAGCCATTAACCAATATGAACCACTAATATTTATGTACGGACTACTACTTTTACTAGGGTACATACCAGCATGTACCGCTTCATCATAACTTAAAAGTCCTATTTTTGCTGATATTACTCCTTTGCCATTGGCATCTGTATTACATTTAAAGTTTGTTGTATATTTATCAAATGTTGTTAGTTTTTCTTTTCCTACTGAAAAAAATCCAGGATTCGTACTAGTTACTTTATAACTTTCACAAAATGTCGTTGTTACTATATTTTTTTCATATTGTTTTAGATTATTATTATACCACTCATTTAAAGTATCAATTAGTGAACTACTTTCACTAAAATACATATATTTGTAATTTCCAGTTGTTGAATTAAACGAATAATTTGTATTATTATTTATACCATCTTGTAGTATGATTCTAATTGTACCATCTTCATTTATTCTTACTACTCGCCATAAAAAGTTAGCAAAAACTACATAATTATCTTCTACCATTCCTCTATAATAATATGTTGGCGTATTATCATTTGTCTGGGTTGACATATATACTCCTGATGCATCTTTAGCATCATCATATGTTGATGTAAGTATTGGAGATGATAAAATTACATTACTGTTATTTTCACCTAATATAAATTGTTTTATAGTTGGTCTTTTTACTTCTATACTTTCTGTTGTGCCATAACCCTTTATTTTAAATGTAAATGTTTCACTATCTGTACTAGTTGTATGTTCTATATTCGTTCTTTTCTTTATTATATTATTTGTAAGCATATACTGAAGCATCTCATTACTATCTTCAACTGTATCTAAATACTCAAGTGTTTGTCCTTCTATAGAACCAGTACCATTACAAAATGATGTTGCAACATCAGTACTAACTGATGCAGCATTTGCAAAAAATGTAGCACATGCTGAAACACTTACTACTTCATACTTTTCACTTCTTGCAATTATTGGAAGCTTATAATTTTCATCTATCCATGCCTTTAAGGTATAGGTATGTACTTCACTTCCACTTATTACATCTGTTAATAAGACATGACTTGTCATTACATTTTCTATATAAAGTGGCTTGAAACTTGATATTAGTTCCCCTTTATTTTCTGTGAAACCTGCCACTACACTATTTCCTTTTTTTAAATATATTTTTATATAGTCTTGTGTTAATGTAGCACCTTCTTGTATATCTGTTATACCTAAAGCATAATTTACTTTAGTGCTTCCTGTTATATCACTTGTTACAGTAAATGTCATTTGTGAATTTGTATCAGTATTATTAAGTCCCGCGTTATCTGTTTCAGGATACCTATTTTGAATACTAATATTATTCACATCATTAAATGTAATTACTATATGTCCTGTTTGTATTACATTTTCTTTTGTTCCACTGCCAGTAAATGTATACATAGCATATGAAAGTCCAACCGTTATTATTAAAAGAAGTATTACAAATATTACTGGTATTATATACCTTTTAGTTTGTGATACCCCCCCCCCCAAGTCTAAACATTTGTTTCATAAAGCATCCTTCTTTCCTTATTTTTACATTTTTATTGTAGCAAAAAAACTACCTTATTACAAGTAGTTTTTATATAATAATTCTACCTTTTATTAAATATCCTACAATAACTAAAACAAGCAAAAATGTTATTCCTATAATTATTATCTTTTTAGATTTTACTTTTTCCTTTTCTTCTACTTCTTTAAAGGTTTCAACTACAAAATCATTTGTATCTTTTACTTTATAGCCACTTACAACGTATCTACTTGGGTCTGTTTTATATACTCCTCCTGTTATAAATTTTAGGTTTTTATCATTAAAATTTGATGAAAAGTCAAAAACATTATTGTTATTATAAGTTATAAAATTACCATTTGTTATTTTTATATTTTTTATATTAGTATTTGATGAATTATACACATATTCATATATATTATTACTATTTTTACTTTCAAAAGTTCCATTATTTATATATAGTTCAATGTTTCCTTTATAATTTTTATTTGATTCTATTTGAATAGTTGAACCACTTTCATTTATACCACTATTATTACCTGTTACAGGTTTTACTTTTTTACCATTTACTATAAAGGTTCCATCATCTATTGTTAGAATACCAGATTTTATAGCAATAGCTGAATCAAGTCCAGTTATCTTTATATTTTCTCCTTTTATATTTACTTTTGAGTATCCTGCCATATATAAACCTACCCCTAATGAATCTATACTAGCGTCATCTAATATATTTATTACAGGATAGTTATAAGTATCTTTTATTTTACCATTTATATATATACCAAAACCTTTTGATGATGTTATGTCTAAAACTGATTGTATATTACCACTAAAATTAACAGTAATACCATAGCCATAACCATTATTTTGATCTATAAATATGCCACTCCAGCCATAAAGATTTATATCTTTTGATACAGATACATTTGTATAATTTGTATCATCTTTATTTTGTGAGCCTTTTAATAATAAGGGAGAATACTCTGGATTTATTTCTTTTAATGTTCCTTTACCTATTAAATTTAAAGTACCACCTTCTACCCTAAAAACTATATTATTTGCACTTATAGTATGATTATTTAAGTTCAAAGTTATTATTTTGTCTATAAGTATTCTGTTATCTAAGGTCATATCACTTAAAATTGTTATAGTATCATTATCATTTGCATCATTTATAGCATCTTCAAGTAGATCATAATATTTACCATTTAACATAGCTACAACACTTTCACTTGCTAAAGTATTAAAAGGAATAAAACAAAAAAATAAAAGCAAAAAATATATAAGTTTTTTCAAAATTTAATCACCCAATTTAAAATATGAAAAAAATATTAATTTTATAACAAATAAAAAAGTAACTTTTAATTACTTTTTTGCTATATTTCATCTTTAAATTCTTTTTCAAATTCCTCTTTTAATTCTTTTAAAGTTGTTATTTTCTTCATCTGTTGTGGTTTTAAATCACATTTGTATCCAACTCCAGTTGCCTTTTTTGTTTGTTCATCTTTTCCCCTGTCATGTAATTTAACATGTACGCCATTATGATTTATTTCTTTATTTTCAAAGTCAATATTTTTGGTTTTAATACAATACATATAAATATCATTTGGTGCTATCCCTAAAAATAAGACGCCGTTATAATCACCATTTTTCTTAAGACCTTCATTTTGAAATTTACCATTTTTATCTAATGATGCTGTTTTTATTTCAAATTTCATTTTACCTATTTTTAAGTCCCAATCTCCTTGATCTCCATCTTTATATTCTATCCTTCTTGGATATAGTCTTGAAAGAGCAAGCATATAAAATCTTTCTCCAATACTTCCTCTTTTATCTATTTGGATTTTTCTTTGATTTAAGAATTTAGAGTTTTTCCAAATTTCTGGCATGTCTTCGATAACCATTTCATCAAGTAAATCTATTAACATTTCTTCTAAATTATTCATCGTAATAACCTCCCTTAATAATTTGTTCCATTATAATATCAGTTCTTAAATTTATTGCTCCATTAGTTGATGTAAAAGCAACATTTTCCCAGTTTATTTCTTTAAAAAATAGTTTTTTTAAGTTTTCTTTCTCTTTTTTAAAGACAACCCCATAACCTCTTTTATTAGGCAAGGCTTCAAAATTACTATAACACTTCATACCTTTAAAACAAGTTGATGGTAAATAGGCATCACATTTATCTAACATATTTTTATTTCTAGTACTTGATGGTGTACCTCCATTTGACAGGCTATAAACTTTGGCATAGGAATTACAAGTTTTTATTTCTTCTTCTTTTATTTTATCTTTATTTATCTTTACCCAAACTTGAAATATTGTTGCAACATCAACAAGTGTTCCATCTGGATATTCATATGAGTTTCTTGGAAGTTTTTTTGTATATGCTAACTTATAGCCTTTTACTCTTTTCATTGGTACGCCTTTACCTGTTGAATTAAATAATGGTGGTAAAATAAAAGCAACAACATCCGCAAAGGCAAAAGAATGGTTAATAAATCTTAATGCTAGATTTCCTCTTAAACCAAAGGGAGGATTTCCTACCACTATATATTTATTTTTACAATCTGGTATAAAGGTTAAATAATCTTGTTTTATTAATTCATTTTTTAAAGCACCTTTTGGATCTATATCTATTCCTATTCTTCTTTCTTTTGGCAATAGTGAATAAAAGTTACAACATCCTGCACTTGGTTCAATAAATATATATTCTTCTTCTTTTATATCTAATGATTTTAATACTTTTAAGGTTTCATTATAACAATATTTAGCTGTTTCTTTAGTTGTATAAAATTGATCTTTATCTCTATATTCTTCTTTTACTTCATATTTATAATTTAGTAAGGCGTTTAAATCATTAAAATAGTTTTTTGGGACTTTATCTGTTGTTTTCCATCTTCTTACTGTTCCAATATGTAAGTTTAATTTTTCTGCAACCTCATTTAAGGTGTTTGTTTTTAATAGTTCGTTAAATAAATCTATTGCTTCCAAATGTATCACCACCACAACTAATACTAGTGTATCATTTTTTTTATATATAATCTATATTTTTTTTATATTTTTTAAATACAAAAAAGAGGCAAAATTAATGGCCTCTTATTATTTATTAGTTATTTTCTTTTACTTTTAAAATAGCATATCCTAATAAACTTATAAGTGAAACTGTAAAGATTACATCTAATGCATAATTATTTGTAATACCTGTATTTGGAATATCTTTATCAATAAAACGATAAACATAAACTACTTCAGTATCATTTACATCATAGTATCCTTCTTCATTTCCAATAACTTTTACTAATTCATAATTTTCAAATGATTTAGCACTTGTTTTATATGCTTTTTTGATTTGGTCTTCACTTACTATTTCATCTGTAAGATTTTTACCATTTTCATCAACATATTTAACAGTTAATTTACCCATTACTGGTTCATAATAGAATATTACTTTTTGTTCTTCTAAAGCAAATGTTCCTTCAACAAAACTTGGTTCTCCATCTGCTAATTTATAAATATCTAAATCTTGATGTGCATATGCTTTAAAGCCTTCTGTTACTTTTCCTGTTAAAATATCATCTTCTGCTACTTTTGTTGTTGTGCCTTTTATATAGTGATGTACTGTTACATTGGCAGCTTCTTTTAATTCATAATAGAATATTACTTTTTGTTCTTCTAAAGTAAATGTTCCTTCAACAAGGCTTGGTTCTCCATCTGCTAATTTATAAATATCTAAATCTTGATGTGCATATGCTTTAAAGCCTTCTGTTACTTTTCC